>NZ_PDHB01000007.1:0-94411 GCF_014335085.1 Corynebacterium sp. LK26 | reverse complement strand
CGATACATTACACACATGCCCCTATTTAAGCGAATCCGCTGGTAGAACCTGGAAAACGAATCACTTTAGTTAACTCTGTATGCCAGATTTGAGCCTTCCTACGGCTCGGGCGCTACTTTTCAGCAACTCAGCAATTGACCAATTACTTAGTCAGAGCCGCCTTGTCACCTGCGAGTCGTCGCCAAGCAGTGGCAGACGCGACCCCCATCAGCGCACCCGCACCCAGAAACACGCTGCCTGCACCCATCGCGGTAGCACCCAAACCAGCAACCGGCGGCAGGATGACCTGCGCCAAGCGGTTACCCATCAGTCGGATGGATAGCGCCTGAGCGCGCACCTCGGCATCCACCAGGGAGCTCACCCACGTCATTGACATGGGCATGACAAAACCCCACGCCAAGCCACAGATACCAACCGCGACAACCATCAGCCACGCACTCTGTAGCCACGGCATTGCCAAAAGCGGCAGGACACCGGCACAAACTGCAATGATAAGGACTCGATTGCGATTAGCTCGGTGCAAAACAGTCGGCATGAGGGCTCGGGAAATAATCGCGAGGCCACTACGCGCACCAAGGATTACCGTCACCTCGGCAACACTAAAGCCCAGTTCGCGTCCCAGCACCGGCACATATGCCGTCAACAGGTCAATGGCTACGATGACCGCAATTGATACAGCCATGGCGCTGGACATGCCGTCGATACGCAGGATGCTTAAGACCGATGCGCCGCTGGCTTCGGCCTGCGCCGGCCGCCTCTTGTCCATCCGGCTGCGGTCGCTAACAGTCGACGCCGGGGATTGCTCAGTTGAGCTAGCAGCTTGCACTTCGGCGGCTGCATTCGCTTCGTGCCGTCGATAAGCAGTTGCGACCGGCCAGCCGATGACCAGGGCGACCGCGCCGATTCCCGTCATCGCCCAGAGCGCAGAAGTGGTGGCGGTCATGGCGCTGCCGTCGTGGTTGGGAGTGAGCAGACCTGCACCGACAATGCCGAGGAACTGCCCGACGGAAATTCCGAGCGTGAAATAAGCAAAGAGGCTATCGAGCCCGGCGACGCCGCCACGCAGGTGCGAAACCATGCCTTGAGCGGCGATGAGCGTGGTCATGTGGGCAAAACCCAGGGCCACGTAGCCGAGCAGAAGAATAGGTAGGTTCGGCGAGAGCGCCATTACTGCTGCCGCGATGACGGTGGCGACGAGACCGGAGTACATGACTTCGGTGGCGCGATGACTGTCGACAAGCTTGCCGGCGGGAAGCGCAATAATAAGAGGTACAAGTGAAAATGCGGCAGTGAACCAGCCGACGGTGGCGGCGGAACCGCCAAAATCGAGGACTCGCCAAGAAAGCAGCACGCGACCGCCGTTGAAAACCGCTTGTCCCAACACAGTAATGAGAACCAATAGGCCGAACCAGCGTCTCATACCTGTTTGTAACTCCCCTTCTCCTGTGTGGTCGTACTCTTCGCGGGGCGATTTCTTTGCACGTCAATACCTAAATTGATCGGTGCCTTCTCGTCGACTCGCACTCCTGCCAACCCGCGAAGAGCGGTCAAAGTGATGCGGCTTATTAAGAATAGTCCCTGAAGTTAAACATGTTTAGCGCATAGAATGAATTATTCGGGCATCCTTGTCGATGTAACCGGTTTGCTTATTTAGTTAATAAAGAATCAGGAATTAGGAGCCATGCTTGAACGCACATTGGTGTTCGTCGATACGTCATATTTATTGGCGAGCTTTTACAACTCGTGGGAAACCGGAGCCCGCGGGCAATTAGAAATCGACCTTAGAGAAGTAGTTAGTGTCCTTGACCGAATGATTAACCAGCAGCTGAACCAGCCAGTTCAGCGGCAACTTTGGTACGACGGCATCCCGGAGTCGGGGCCGCATCGTTACCAGCGCTCACTGCGCACGATCGATGGTGTGCAGCTGCGCGCAGGTCAACTCATTGAATGGGGTGACCGACGGACGCAGAAGGCCGTCGATACTCGGCTCGTCGCAGACATGGTTGTCGCCGGCCTGCGCAACCAAGTTTCCGATATCGTGCTGGTCTCGGGCGATGCGGACATGCTGCCCGGCGTCGCCGAGGCTTCGGCTGCCGGTGTGCGCGTGCATCTCTACGGCTTCGGCTGGGACTCCATGTCCGGTGCACTTCGCCATGCCTGCGATTCGACGACAATCCTCGATCCCCGCGAGGACTTCGCCGACGCCATGCAGCTCAATGTCCTCGAAGGCCCAATCCCACCGGTCGTCCGCACGAATAAGCCGCTGGGCGATGCCGAACCAATCGAAGATCTCGGCGCTACCTGCGTGCCGGATACGCGCATCACTCCTCCGGGCGAGGGCTCGCTTGACGACGGCACGGAGAACACTCCCTCCGCCGCCGACGGTGACGCTGCTTCGCCGGAGGCCGGAACTCCGGAGGTTCCGCAGGACCAGCGCGTTGTGCCATCCCCCACGGCTGACAGCGACTCCGACTGTCGCAGCGAAGACAATGCCGCAGCCACGCCGACGGCCAAGGCCGACTCGCCGAAGTTCAACGAGGTCGAGCACGCGGCCAAGATGGGTGCCCGGGAAATCCCGGCGCAGGCTGAGCACCGCGCTGAGGTAGAGCGCACCGGCGGTTCGGAAGCTACACGGGTGGATTCCGCTGCTTCGGGCGTTTCGGCTGCCTCACCAACGCAGCCAACGCAGCCAGCACAGCCTTCTCCAGCGGCCATGCCCGGCGCGACAGTCAACACTGGCAGTGGGGCTGGTAACGACACTGCGAACAACACCGGAGCCGAGCATGCAGGCGCGTCTGCCTCCGATTCCGCGTCGTCGACTGCAACCGGCAGTGGGGAGTCGGCGACGGAGTCGTCGACAAGCGAAGACGGTGCCAACACGAGTACGCCGAAACCAAGCCCGCGGCCGAATCCTTCGATGATGGCGCCAAGGAGGAAGCTGCGTAGTCGATACGTGCCCCTGCCGAACGAGGTGTGGGCATCCGCGGGTTTTCAGACGCCGTTCGATGTGGGACAGCAGTACGCGAACTGGTGGTACGAGAATATTGCGAACGAGCAGGCGCGCGATAGTGCCCACTTGCTCTCTGGTGGTGGGCTGCCACCGGACATTGATCGTCCGCTGCTGCAGTTTGCGTGCGAAACCCTGCACGAATACACGCTGACGGAGACGCAGCGCGTCAATCTGCGCGATGGTTTCCACGCCGGTATCCGCGGAGTGCTGCTCGCGCGGAAGAACGGCGAATTGGAGTAATAGCGCGCCTCACGGATTCAGCAGTTTCGGTGGCTTCAGCACTGCTGGCGCTACTGTCGCTGCTGGCGCTACTGTCGCTGCTGGCGCTGCTGGTGCGAGAAAGTGTCGGGGTTTATGTCAGTTTAGGGTGGTTTTTCCCGCTCAAACTGACATAAACCCCGACACTTTCTTGTTGACGATTGTTGGCAACTGGTGAACGCTACTTCGCTTCGTCTGCGTCCGTTGTGGTGTCCTCAACGGCCTCAACGGACTCGGCGGACTCGGCGGCCTCCAGCTCGCCGGCGTTATCCTTCGCGGCAGAACCGGATTCGAGAGCAGCGTTTTCATTATTCATCTGGGCACGAATTTCGGCCAGACGCATGTCAGCAGCGGCATCGCGAGTCGAAGTCTCGATCTCAGCCATACGACCTGCCTGTGAGGATTCCGCGAGCTCCTGAGCGCCCAACGCATTGGCGTAGCGGCCTTCAATCTTCTCACGGACCGAATCCAAAGCCGGCACATTCGGATCCTCGGAAATACCCTGCATGCTCTGGAGAGTCTTCGACGCGGTCTCTTGCATCTTGGCCTGATCGGCCTGCGACTCCAGCTTGCGGATATCCTGCTTAATCTGCTCGTAGCGAGCCTGCGACTGCTGCGCCTGACGCTGTGCCTCCTCAGCAGCAGATACGGCCTGCTGGTGGAGCTGCGTAGTATTTTCCAGCTCCTTTTCAACATTCACCAGCTGGGTGGCAAACACCTCAGCAGTGCTTTCCATCTTCTGTGCAGTGGCCTCATCGCCCTTGGCACGAGCTTGATCCGCATTGGCGAGTGCCTGCCGGGTGTTCTCGGTAATCTTGTCACGCTCAGAGGTCAACCGCCCCAGCTGCATTTCCAGCTGATTGCGGTTGCCGATGATAGCCGCAGCCTGACGCTGAATCTCCTGATGGCGCTGACGCTCGGCCTCAGCTGCCTGTGCAATCTGAACCTTAGGATCCGCATTGTCCTCGATCTTCTTATCGAACGAAGACATCATGTACTTCCAGCCCTTGGCAAATGGATTAGCCATGCAAATCCAACCTTCCTCAACATATGCGGAATAACTAATCGGAACCGAGAAGATTCCATCTCTTAAAAAATTGTACGTGAGCTAGCTCGCTCTCTCTCGGCAAACGGAAAGAGCTGGTTACCGACAAGCAAGACTCCCCCAGAGTTGTAAACTCTCTAAACATGGTTCATTGCCCTCAACGCACGTACCGCGGACTGGCCGCGAGTCTCGCCGCGGTAATTACTCTGTCAGCAACTGCGCCGCTGGCTAACGCGACAGTCACCGCAACTGCTGACTCCACCGATACCGGTGCATTTTCGCAGGTAGTCGTAGCAGCTCCATCGTCAACGGAGCCGGCTAAGCCCTCCGACGCAAAAACCAAGAAGACCACCGAAAAGCCAACTGAAAAGGCTCCCGAGAAGAGCACAGGGCGAACCGCAGAGAAGTCGGCGGAACAGTCGGCTGAGAAGTCGACCGAGAAAACCTCTTCACCGACATCGGAAACGTCCTCGACGGAGCCGTCGGAAAGCACTGTGAAAAGTGAGCCGAAGGAGTTTCCCCCACTTGTGCCAGGGGCGAAGACCCAGTGGGGCCTTGGCGTGCAAACTCGTCTCGACGAAGTGACTGAGAAGTTCGACGCTAAGGGCGGCATGCTCGGCATGGGCATTCTGGATCGCCAGACCGGTGAGTTCATCTGCAACTCACACTGTGATGATGTTTTTCGCCTCGCCAGCCTGATGAAGGTATTCGTCGCCGACGTTGTGGCCTATTCCAACTACACGCAGCCGAAGAAGGGCGAGATTGTCGCTGGCCAGGGTGATATGCCGGTTGAGGGCAACCCCGACGCCATGCTGCGCGACGACATGATTCGATACTCCAACAACGAAGCAACTGACGAGCTGTGGGATTCCTACGGCGGTGTACGCATCGTTGACAATGTCCGACAGCGCTACGGCCTCTCGGATAAGACTGTCGGCTCACCTATGTGGGGAGCCACCACCAGTACGCCAGCCGACATGGTTGCCTACTTTGACCGGATGCTGAGCGAAGAAGGCGGGCTGAGCGACACGGAGACCAAATACATGCGTCAGCTGATGTACTCACTGCCGCGCTACTCCTACGGCGATGCAGACCAGAACTTCGGTCTGCGTGCAGCGCTACCGAAGGAAACGATTGCCAACAAGTCCGGTTGGTACGAAGAGCAGCACACCACTGCCGGATTCCTTGGCGACGATGACCGTTACGCTATCGCGGTTCTGGGCAAAAACCTGACCGCCAACGAACTCACCGAAGCTGTCAAGCACGTGTTCCCAGACGGGCAGGTTCTGCCAACAGGTGAGAAGGAGACAAAGCACGCCCGCACCAGCGCACCACTGTCGATTGAGGAGGACTCAAACAAAGTCGCTCCAGCCCTGTGGGCGCTAGTAGCAGCACTCGCTGGCTTTGGTATTGGCTGGCTCATTCGTGGCCAGCGCGCGGACTAGATACAAAAAGCCCCCGCGCGCTTGAGGGCTAGTTCAGGCGCGGGGGCTTACGCGGAAGTGCTCCAAGTCGGAAAACGCACAGTATGCGGGCTGAACCGCAGAGTTTACTCGGTAGCGCTATCCTGTGCGGCCTGCTCGGCAATTTGCGCACGGACATCATCCATGTTCAGCTCCGAAGCCTGGCCAACCAGATCGCTCAGGGCGGCCTCCGGCAGCACACCAGAGTGCTGGAACAGCAGGATTCCCTCGCGGAAAACAAACAGCGTCGGAATCGACTGAATGCCCAGGGCCGCCGAAACCTCCTGGTTGGCATCGGTGTCCAGCTTTGCGAACACTACCTCTGAGTGCTTCTCCGAAGCCTTCTCATAAATCGGGGCGAACTGGCGGCACGGACCGCACCAGGATGCCCAGGCATCAACGAGCACAATGTCGTTGTTCTGAATAGTCTCAGCGAAAGTCTCGTTCGTAATATCAACAGTTGCCATGGGTCTAACTCCTCTTACTCTTTAACGTCGTGTTCTAACTTCACGTTCTTTACGTAGGTTTTTACCCGTTAGTCTCCCACAACGCACGCGGGGGTCGTTTCATTCCCGCCGGGTTCGCGGGAACGTCGTAAAGCGGCGCGTGCTAGTGGTTGATGCGGACAGTGTTGGCCTGTTTACCCAGGCCATCGATGGTGATGACCATTTCCTGGCCATCCTGAAGGTAGGTCTGCGGGCTCATGCCGTGGCCAACACCCGCCGGCGTTCCCGTGGAGATGACATCGCCCGGGTTCAGCTGCACGAACTGTGAGATGTAGGCGATCAACTTTGCCGGGGAGAAAACAAGGTCCGCAATCGGTGCATCCTGGCGCAGCTCTCCGTCGACGTATGTGCGCACCCGCGCGGAGTCCGCATCGAAAGCATCAGCCGTGAGCATCCACGGCCCGAAAGCACTGGCGCGCTGCAACGTCTTCCCCTGTAGCCACTGCGCGGTGGCATACTGGAAATCGCGCTGGGTGAAGTCATTCATAATCGCGTACCCAGCGATAGCGTCCTGTGCCTGCTCCTCCGACACCCGCAGGCAGGTCTCGCCGACGATAACCGCGAGCTCGCCTTCGTAATCGAGCTTCTCCGCGCAGGCCTCCGGCACTCGGATATCATCCTTCGCACCGGCGACGGCATCGGCAAACTTCGCAAATAACGTTGGCACCTCGGGGCGCTGGTGCCCCATCTCGTCGATGTGCGCGGCATAGTTCAAGCCGACGCAGACGATTTTGCCCGGCCGCGTAATCAGCGGTGCGAACGCCCACGCGCTCTCCGCCATGACGTTGTCAGGGTTGTTCCCCGCCTCCGCCAAGAGTTCTTCCGCTTCACGACGCCACGTTGGCCGCGCTAACACATCTCCGAGACAGTGGTCATCAAAAAGGACCGCTACGCCGTCGCCGAGAACAGCGGCGCGGGTTGCACCCTGGTATCGCAACGTTGCTAGACGCATGGCTTTCTCATTTCTTCATGGCTATTCTCTGTGTCACTTCTGCCGCCTGATCGGCTCCCGGTTCCACGCTACCGCCTTGTTGAGCTGAATTAGGAAGCAGGTTCGCTCTTAGGCTGCCGCGGAGCCTCGCCTTCAGGCAGGGAAGAAGGATTCTGACTGCGCTGAAGGGCACGCTGCCCCGGCGTAGTCATGCGCACTACCCACGCAGGACGGACAAAGAGCCACCCGGCACCGATGGCAAGCAGCAACCTGTGCAGACCAAGACACAGCATCGCCGCAATGATAGTCACCAGCGGCGTCATGATGACCAAATGTGGGTCCTTCGGCAGAATGAGGTCACAAATAATCATGACCACAACCAACATTGGAATGTGCATGAGGAAGATAGGCAGCGTTCGGCCGCCAACCTTTTCAAAGGGCACAACTAGGCGAGTGTTCTGCAGCATCGCCATAATATTGATTGCAGCCAGTGCGCCAGTGGTGGACAGGTACACACGGGTGAAGCCGACGTTGCCTTCGTTAAAGCTCGAGTAGGTCGCCTGCACCCAGATCGCCACCGACAGGAACGCCGTCAGCGTCACTAGTAGTGCGAGACCACTGCGACGCTGTGCCATCCGGAAGATCCAGGGCGCGCCGTACATGCCCAGCACGTAGAAGAACAGCATTTTGCTGACAAAGTCCCACGACCAGCTGGACGAGGCAAAAGGCGCCCATGCACTAATGAGGCCTGTAACGATGAGCTGAATCACCGGATGTACCCAGCGGAATGCTCGTGTGAGAATTGCGAACAGCGCCAGCGCCCACAGAAACCACAGGTAGGAAGTTGGCTCGATGATCGCGTGAAGCGTGTTGTAAATTCGCGGCCCCCACGCGCTGTGGTCCGTAATCGGCGGCGGAGACACTATGCCATCGGCATCCACGTGCGTATATGGCATGAGGAAAAGCACGAAGTCACGCAGTGGCACCCAAATCACGTAGAGATAGACCATCACCCAGATTCGGCGATTGGCCAACTTATGCCACGACTCCTTGAGTGCCTTGCCGGCGAACAGCCCAGATAGCAGGAAAAACAGCGGCATACGGATTGGTCCGAGGAAGAAGTTAATCCCCGCCCACTGCGCCGTGTAGTAACCGTGCGCTTGCAGCTCTGTGATGGCATGGCCAAACACAACTAAAAGAATGCACAGCCCCTTGGCCGCATCCACCCAGCCGACGCGCTGTTTCGGCGCGCTCTTCTGCCTTTTCGCTTTGGCCTCCGCTGCCACGGGAGCGGCAGTTGGTGACATAGTGCTTCCCCGCTTCCCGACGACTCCGCGTAACCCTCAAAACCTTCAAAACCATCAACGCACGAAAACTCGCCCCATTGACTGTCACTCACCTTACCTAGCCACCCGGATTGCACTAATTCTGGGTGGCTAGGCCAGGCACCTAGAGAGAACCGCTGGGCTCCTCCGCCAGGTTGGCGAACCTGGAGTAGTGCAGCTGGTGGGCCACGGCAATGCTTCCGGTCGGTCCACCACGGTGCTTTGCGACGATAATATCCGCCTCACCAGCACGTTCATGGTCAGCCTCCTGCGAGTCCGGCCGGTAAATCAGCATGACGATATCGGCATCCTGCTCCAGCGAACCCGACTCACGCAGGTCCGAGACCTGTGGCTTCTTATCTGTGCGAGCTTCCGGACCACGATTCAGCTGCGAAATTGCAATCAGCGGTACCTCGAGCTCCTTCGCCAACAACTTGAGCTGACGGGAGAACTCCGAGACCTCTTGCTGCCTGGACTCGACTTTTTTACCCGAGCTCATCAGCTGCAGGTAGTCGACCACAATCATCTTCAGATCGTGCTTCTGCTTCAGCTGACGTGCCTTCGCGCGAATTTCCATCATGGTCAGGTTCGGCGAGTCATCAATAAACAGCGGAGCATCACGAATCTTGTCGCCGACCTCGACCAGCTTTGTCCAGTCCCGCTCATCCAGGTCACCGGAGCGCAAAGATGCCATGTTGATTTTCGCCTCTGCGGACATGATGCGCATCATGATTTCGTTGCGCGACATTTCCAACGAGAAAATTGCGCTGGTCATGCCGTTGCGAATCGATGCCGAACGCATGAAGTCCATCGCCAGCGTGGACTTACCCACACCCGGACGAGCCGCAATAATCACCATCTGACCTGGGTGAAGGCCGTTCGTCAGCTTGTCCAGGTTGGTAATCCCCGTCGGCACACCCTGCGCCAGACCGCCGTTTTGGGTAATAAGATCCAGTTCCTCCAGCGTGTCATCCAGGACATCGGCGATGGGAACGTAGTCATTCTTCGTGTTCTCACGTCCAACGCTGAAGATGAGCTGCTGCGCCTCATCCACCAGCTGCTCCGGCTCCGTGTCCTCCGCGCCCGCATAGCCGATCTGGGCGATCTTCGTGCCGGCCTCGACCAGGCGACGGATTGTCGCCTTCTCCGCAACAATGCGGGCATAGAACTGCGCATTCGCCGCCGTTGGAACCAGGGAGGCCAAGGTGTGCAGGTACAGCGGACCACCGATACGCTCCAGGTCTCCAGTTCGATCCAGACGACCTGCCAGCAAAATAGGGTCAATTTCCGAGGACTCACCGTAGAGGTGCAAAATCGCCGAGTAAATCGTCTGGTGCGCTGGCCGGTAGAAATCCTCCGGCGTCAGCTGCTCGTACACATCCGCAACGACCTCTGAGTTCAGCAGCATCGCGCCGAGCACACTCTGCTCCGCCTCGATATTGTGCGGCGGCGTGCGCTCAAAAGTCGCGCCCGCGACCGCACTCGCACGAGCGCCACGACCACGGTCTCGCTCCCAGTCCCGCGCCCCAGATCCGCTTGCCGACGATCCGTTGCCCGAGCTCTGAGAGAAGGAATACTCCTCCGGTGGCGCATCCTCTACCGGCGGTTCCGGGGGCAGCGGAACGTCATCGAAGGAATCATCGTGGGAATTTACCGAGTAGGAGGACGCCTCGTCCCCTGCTCCGGAATGACCACCATCACCTACAGGCTGACTCATCGTGAGCAGCTCCTCCCCTTCTGGACCACTTAGGTGCCTTTTCAACCCTGTTGCTGACTGACCGTCACACTCAATATGTCTGTTCCGACCGCCAGCACTGGACACCTGACTACCTACCGCAGTTATACCTGTTCGAGCGGATTGACGGACCTGTAAAAGTACCCTTGAAGGCCCCGGAAAACAATCTTCTACGGTGTTTATCCCCGAAGTTATCCACAGCGCCTGTGGACAAGCCTGGGGAGAACATGTGCACAATCAAGAAAAGTCCAGGTGAACGGTCCGTAACCCTAAACCGCCGCTTGAATGTTAACGGGGGTAGCGGAGTTTCAACCCGGAAATATTCTATCTACGCAGGTCAGTGCGTATTTGCCTTAATCCTGCACAAATGTAATCCTCTGTTACCCCTTTAGCATCGATGCTGCTCATGCGGAGATTATTAACGATGAATTAATAAAAATCTCGTGCACTCCAGAAGAGTTATCCACGGCAGCCAGGCAAGTTACCCACAGGTTTATCCACAGAAATCATTGTTAGCCTGTGGACAAGTCGTAGACGCTCTTTCCAGCACCTGCGTAAAAGGCTTTAAACCAGCCTTAAACCACGAAAAGCCCTGACCTTTCACTAGGAAAGATCAGAGCTTCACGTGTGCTGTTGTCATTGGGCCTCAGAGCCCGCGCAGTCTTTAAACGCGGTGCTCGTCAGCCGCCGTCAAAGTAAAAACTCTAAACCGCGAACTTACGCGGCGACGACCTGTACGGAAACATGCGCGGTAATCTGCGGGTGCAGCGCGATGTCAACGGTGTGCTTACCAAGGGACTTGATCTGGCTCGGAGCAAGCACGACTGCGCGCTTGTCGATAGCCTGACCGGAAGCCTTACGAACTGCATCGGCGATGTCACCCTTGGTGACAGAACCGAACAGCTTGCCATTTTCCGAAGCCTTCACAGCAACGGAGACGTTGTCGAGCGAATCAATCTTCTGCTTGACTTCACGTGCATGGTCGAGGTCGCGGATAGCGCGAGCCTCCTGGGCACGACGAATGCCCTCGATCTGCTTTTCTGCGCCGCGGGTGGCAACAATTGCCAGTCCGCGAGGAAGCAGGTAGTTACGTCCGTAGCCGGCCTTGACCTCAACGATGTCGCCTGCGACACCGAGCTTGTCAACGTCGGCGGTGAGGATCAGCTTCATGATCCCTGCCTTTCGCTGGATATGTCTTTAAAAGATTATGAGAATTGTGGATGCTAAATCTGCTGCAAACTAGTCACGTAGTGCCGTGGCTGGAAGGAGCTTAGAACGGAGGCTCATCGCCGCCGAAGCCGCCACCGGCCGGAGGAGCTGAGTTCCACGGATCTTCCGCAGGAGCTCCGCCACCAAAACCGCGATCGCCCTGTCCACCCTGGTTGCCCTGGTTTCCACCAAAGCCACCGCCGAAACCACCACCGGCATTTCCGCCCTGGCTGCGGTTGCCGCCGCCAAAGTTTCCACCGCCGTTGCGTGGAGTGCGCGTGACCTGAGCTCGAGCGAACTTCAGGGACGGGCCCACCTCATCGACCTCAACCTCAAAGACGGTACGACGCTCGCCCTCGCGGGTCTCGTAACTGCGCTGGCGCAGACGACCCTGGACGATGACGCGCATGCCCTTGGAGAGACTTTCGACAGCGTTCTCCGCTGCCTCACGCCACAGGCTGCAGGTGAGGAACATGCCCTCGCCGTCAACCCACTGGCCATCTCGGTACACCCGCGGAGTCGACGCGACGCGGAAGTTCGCGACGGCGGTGCCGTTCTGGGTGTACTTAAGCTCCGGGTCAGCAACCAGGTTGCCAACCACTGTGATTTGTACGTCTCCCTGAGCCATGCTTCTTCTCCTCGGTTGTATTCTGTCGAGCTGATGATGGGGCTTTCGCCCGCTATCCTACGGCTTTCGCATTACCGGTGTGCCCCATTCGAGCACTCTAGCTACGCAAATATGACGCAGATTAACGATCAACCCGCAGCACCTTGGTGCGCAGGATGCTGTCGTTCAGATTCAGACGACGGTCGAGTTCCAGCACGGTTGCGGACTCGCAGGTGAGGTCGACGACAACGTAGATGCCGTCTTCCTTCTTCTCGATCGGGTAGGCGAGGTGGCGCTTACCCCAGATGTCCACCTTCTCCACCTTGCCGTTCTCCTTGCGGACAACGTCGAGGTACTTCTCCAGGGACGGGCCTACGGTGCGCTCATCCTGAGACGGATCGATAATAATCATTACTTCGTAGTGACGCACGGACCTCATCACCTCCTATGGTCTAGTTCTTGTATTTCGGCTACACAGCGTGGTGCGCTGGCACTGTCTTTCATGCCAACCGCTATGCAGCAGGAGGATCGTTGCGTCAAGCAACCCTGCCAGGGTACCGCAGGCAGAGGTATATGTCCTAATCGCAGGCGCCATCGGCAAGCAGTACTGGCAAGCGGTGTCAGGGCGCCGAATAGAAAGAGACGCACACAGAGCTACTGCGTGCGCCTCTTTGAATTGTGAAGTTGTCGCGTGCTTGGTGGGCAGTTAACGCTCTAGCAACTGACTACCTGGCCTGCGTCCTACATTGATGTCGAGGAAGCATGTGCCAACGCAATAATCACCGGAATGACTGTCGCGAATAGGAAAGCTGCCAGGCACAGAGCCCAAATGATTGCCGGTTTCCACTTCTGCATGAAGCCCCAAAAGGCCGTGCCGAACATCAGGAAGCCAATCGCGACGCAGACGATGGTGAAAATCACCCACGTGTCCACTTACTGTCCACCTCCAGGGTTACCGGGGTCTCCGCCGCCTTCATTGCCACCGCCGAAACCACCGCCTCCCGGAATCGGGATGGGCAGTAGGTCAGCGATTCCGCCGCCACCGCCTCCGCCATCGCCACCCGGAACCGGAAGCGGTGCAGGCTGCTCCTCGGAGGACTCAGAGGTCGACTCCTCGGCCGACTCCTCTTCTGTGGTCTCCGGGGCATAGCCCTGGTCATAGCCAGAGTCAGAGGTCGACGGCGCCTGGTACTGCGGCGCACCTGCGACACCACCGATTGGCTCCGGCTTGGTGAAGTACTCAAAGTCCTCGTTAGACAGTGCGTTATCCATGGTGTACTTCCACAGATCGCCCGGGGTTTGCGAGCCGTACATGATGCCACCATAGGAGTTGTAGAGCGCCGAACCATCGACGTTGCCAACCCACACTGCAGTCGACAGCTGCGGTGTCGAACCGATCATCCACGCATCCTTGTTCTGGCCGGTGTCACCCAACTGCGTAGTACCGGTCTTGGCGGCCGACGGGCGACCACCACTCAAGGGCTTGTTGCTGTAACCGGCAATAGGCTCCATGGCCGATATCATATTGGTGGCCACTGCCTTGGAAACTCGACGGTCGCCCTTGTCAGCGTTGGACTCGTAAACAATCTCGCCCTTGGAGTTTTCGACCTTCTCTACGAAGTGAGTCTGCTGATAGACGCCATCGTTAGTCAGGGTAGCCAGACCAACGGCCATATCCAGCGGACGTGAGAGGTACTGACCCAGGGCGATACCGTCCTGCGAGTGACCGTTGTCGTCCATCAGAGTCTTTTCAATACCCGGGATGGACTCAGCCACGCCCAGACGATGAGCCATTTTGGCGGTGTCATCCGGACCATTCTTCAGGTCGCGCTGCAGGCGAATAAACGGGGTGTTCAGCGACTGCTTCAGGGACTCATAAAGCGGAAGCACGCCACCGCCGGCACCGCCGTCGTTGTGCAGAGTGACGTTACCGGACTGCACAGGTGCCGAAGAGTACTGCGCGGTCAGTGGAATACCTTGATCGAGAGCTGCTGCCAGCGCAAAAATCTTGAAAGTAGAGCCGGTCTGCAGACCGCTGTTTGCGTAGTCCCAACCAGTCGGATCGTCGCCACCGTAGTAGGCGCGGACAGCACCGGTCTTCGGCTCCACCGAAACGATGGCGGCACGCAAACCCGTTGACTGATCGACGTAGTTTTCCATCGCATCCAGGGCAGCCTGCTGCACCGTCGGGTCAATGGTCGTCGTAATGCGTAGACCGCCAGTGTTGACCTCCTGCTCGGAGATACCTTCGCGCTCCAACTCAGCCAGAACCTGATTCTTAATCATGGCAGCCGGGCCGGGCTCCGGAGCCTGCTTCGGCGCCAACGCCGGATCGATGGTCTCCGGGTACTGCATTCCCGCGCGGTCCTGCGGCGAGACGATGTTCATCTCCACCAGGCCATCGAGGACGTAGTTCCAACGCTGCTCAGCCTCCGGGCGGTTAGTCCACGGATCCAGTGCAGATGGACGCTGAATCGAGGCTGCCAGCACAGCACCCTCTTCGGCATTCAGCTCACCGACTTCCTTACCGAAGTAGGCCTTCGACGCTGCCGCGATACCGTATGCGTTACGACCAAAGTAAATCGTGTTGAGGTAGGCCTCAAGGATTTCGTCCTTAGTCCACTCCCGCGCCATCTTCGCCGACATGACCAGTTCCTTGGCCTTACGGGTCAGCGTGCGCTCATTGCCCACCACAGCATTCTTGACGTACTGCTGCGTAATGGTCGAGCCGCCACCGGCACTGGAATTACCAGTCACGACTCCCAGAGCCGCACGGGCATAACCAGTCAAGGAAAAACCCGGGTTGGTATAGAAATCACGATCCTCAGCTGCCAGCACTGCATTGCGTACAGCATCCGGCACCTTGTCGATAGTGATGTTGCTTCGGTTACCGCCCTCGGGGACGATGCGCGTGATTTCCTTTTCACCACTGCGGTCATAAATCACCGCAATCTGGCTATTGGCCAACTCCTCTGGCTCCGGCACGTCCGTTGTCGCATAAGCAACACCGAACACAACTACCGGCAACAGCACGACCAGCGCCACGGCTAGACCGAGCCACGCTAAAATTCGCCGCTTATTGTCAGTCGGCTGTTCTTCTTGCGCCATCGAGCTTTCCTCTTCATGGTCATCTGGTTCATGGTCATCTGGGGCGTACTGCCCCTTCTCCGGATCCGGCTCGCTTGCCGACGTCATCTCTGAACCGGTAGCCAGACCCTCGTCATTGCCACCGACCGAAACAGCATCAATGCTGTCACTGGAATCGTCGTCAAGCGATGCGTCATCGGAGTGTGCGTGCGTATTGAAGGAATCAGCATCCGGCTGATCCCACCACTCGCCTGATGAATTAGAACCCTGGCCCTCGTGAGGGCTGTTAGGACCGCCTGGGCTATCGGGTCGATCATTGCTCACGGGTGCTCTCCCTAGTTTTCTGACTCTTCTCGAGCTGCCTGAAGTGTCCGGGTCAGGAAACTCCACTTGCAGTCGGGGCACACCTCAACTTCTTTGACGGTGCACGAACCATATTCATTAACTATTGCGGATAATTCGTTTTCAGTACAAGCAGAGCCGGAACGACGGCCCAAGTTTTCTCCGAACACCCAGAATACGAGTCGGAGGTCGAATTTGCGACATACTGGGCACTCTTCCTGGGACTTTCTGCCGTGAAAACGCGCGGCAGCGACCAGCCGAGCATCGGCATCACAGAGTGATTTCCGTGAAATCTCCCCTGCACGCCACTGCTCCAATAACTGCTTCTTGAGCAAGGAGTGATCGATCTCGCCCTGCCATGTCATCACGAAGACAGATTAGCAGGCGCGTGCGGGCTGATTTCACCCCCGCTTTATCGGTAAACACATGCCCCCTCACGGTTCGGGCATCGGCAAAAAACGCATAAAGGTATAACGTCACGCTCGTTACCTCAATGCGTGCACCCACTCACGGCCGCACCGCTGGCGTAAGGCCCTGGCGCGGGGTCCTGATGCTAGGTCCTGATGCGAGTTCCCGGTGTGAGTTCCCGGCGCGAGGTCAAAGCCTCCGAGCACATAGTTTCAAGGAGAATTACCAAATGAGTTCAATTCGCGTCGCTATCGTCGGCGTCGGCAACTGCGCTTCCTCCCTGGTGCAGGGTGTCGAGTTCTACCGCGATGCAAAGCCCGATGAGACCATTCCTGGCCTCATGCACGTCGTCTTCGGCGACTACCACGTCTCCGATGTCGAGTTCGTCGCAGCTTTCGATGTTGACGACAAGAAGGTCGGCAAGGACCTCTCCGAGGCCATTGTTTCCTCCGAGAACTGCACCATCAAGATCGCCGATGTCCCGACTCTCGGCGTTGAGGTTCAGCGGGGCCCGACCCTGGACGGCGTTGGCAAGTACTACGCGGACACCATCGACGAATCCCCAGCTGAACCGGTCGACGTTGTTCAGGCGCTGCAGGATGCCAAGGTCGATGTCCTGGTCTCCTACCTGCCAGTTGGTTCCGAGCAGGCCGACAAGTTCTACGCACAGTGCGCCATTGACGCTGGTGTAGCCTTCGTCAATGCCCTGCCGGTCTTCATCGCTTCCGACCCGGAGTGGGCCAAGAAGTTCGAAGACGCAGGCGTTCCGATCGTCGGCGACGACATCAAGAGCCAGGTCGGCGCAACCATCACCCACCGCGTCATGGCCAAGCTATTTGAGGACCGCGGTGTTCGCCTCGAGCGCACCCTGCAGCTCAACGTCGGCGGCAATATGGACTTCAAGAACATGCTCGAGCGCGACCGCCTCGAGTCCAAGAAGATCTCCAAGACCCAGGCCGTCACCTCCAATCTCACCGGTCCACTGGCCGGCAAGATCGATGACCGCAACGTCCACATCGGCCCGTCCGACTGGGTGGACTGGCTGGATGACCGCAAGTGGGCCTACGTCCGACTCGAGGGCAAGGCCTTCGGCGAGGTGCCGCTGAACCTTGAGTACAAGCTCGAGGTCTGGGACTCCCCGAACTCCGCTGGCAT
This sequence comes from Corynebacterium sp. LK26, assembly GCF_014335085.1. Classification (NCBI taxonomy): domain Bacteria; kingdom Bacillati; phylum Actinomycetota; class Actinomycetes; order Mycobacteriales; family Corynebacteriaceae; genus Corynebacterium; species Corynebacterium sp. LK26. The sequence continues at coordinate 77,330 of NZ_PDHB01000007.1, read as the reverse complement.
CATCATCGATGCTGTTCGCGCTGCCAAGATCGCCAAGGATCGCGGCATCGGCGGCCCGGTCTACGCCGCTTCTTCCTACCTGATGAAGTCCCCGCCGAAGCAGCTTGCCGACGATGTTGCGCGAGCACAGCTCGAAGCGTTCATCAAGGGCGAAGACTAAAAGGCACAAGCACTCAAAGGTATAAGCCAGCAGCTCCGAGAGCATGTTCCTTGAAAAGCGTCAGCCGGTTACCCATGCGGTAGCCGCTGGCGCTTTTGTGCTTCTCTCTCCCCTATCCTCCCCGCGTCTCTTCCACGCCTTCTCGCCCTACTCGCTGCTGCGCCCATCTCGTCCCCGCCATGGATGCGTGCGCTGCAGTCGTCGTAAAGCTGACAGCAATACACCCGCGAGGGTTGATCCGCGAGATATATCACAAGCCAAAAGGGTTCGCGAGAGTAGCCGCATGGCTACCTCCAACCCAAAGTTCTAAGTACAGAAGAAGTGACACTTTAGGGGGTTTCTGCCAGCACCGAAAAAACCTTATACGCAGATAGGTTTAATGCTTTGTACTGGGGCTTTAGATGATTGGTGGAAGATTCCTGGTGATTTCATTGCCGAAATCACCAGTTGTAGAAAAATAAATAGCACCCCAAATAAATTTCGTATTGGCAACTAGCACTGTTCGCATATAACATCGTCGCTATGACATTATCTTCGGGCTCGATTGGCAATCCTGATGCCGTTACTCCTCTGTCGCTCGCTAAGCGCATTCGCCCTCTTCTGACTCGCGCTGAGCTGCTCTACAGTCGCCGCTCCTCGGAGTCCCAGCTCAGCCGCGCGCAGCTGTCCATCATGATGACCCTGGAGGCACTGGGTGCCTGCCGTATCAGCCAGTTGGCTGAGGCCGAGGCCATCCGCATGCCCACCGCCTCCAACGCCGTGCACCACTTGGAGGTCGCCGGCATGGTGGAGCGCGTCCGCGACAGCAAAGACCGCCGTGGCGTCCGCGTTGAACTGACCGACCGTGGCCGTGAAGAGCTGCACCGCGTTTCTGAAGAGCGCAATCAGCAGATGGCTGAGATGTTCAGCACGCTGACCCAGGAAGAGCTGGAGTTTGGCGCTGGTCTTGAGACGATTCTGTCCAAGATCCTCGAAAACTACCCGGAGCACCCAAAGACAAACCCAAGCGTCTAGTCTCTTTTCCAGCTAGCCCTGCCACCTTTAAGCCCACAGGCAGGATACATAGCTTTTACACTTCCTCGGTGCCGTTTTAAATATGCCCGCCTATCCACGTAGGCTATTACCCAGAAGCACCACTTGGATATTTCTGAGTAATCACAGGAGGATTAGCGATGGCTTCCCGCCCGCTTCGTATCATGATTGCGTGGCGTCCAGGCGAGTACGGCACCGAAACGCTTGCTTACGCCGCTTGGTTAGCTCGCACCACGAAGGTGCAGATTCGCGTTGTCAGCGCACTGTCGCGTGGCTGGCCGCTGACCTCACTGGCTCGGTTGAGCACCAATGACTCCTGGGTTTCCCACGAAACCGAGTCTCTTGAAAAAATCATCAAGGATGAGCTAAAGCTCGCTGGCCTGCGCAAGGGCATGCTTGACGACGATGCCGTACGGATCATCGAATCCTCCAGCGAATCCACAACTATCTGCAACGAAGCCGAAGAATTCGAAGCCGATGTGGTTTTGCTTGGCACCCGCCGAAGCAATACCAAGGACTGGACCGCCAAGAACCGCAGTCGCTTTACTGCGGGATCAACCTCGGATGCGCTGCTGCATTACTCGCCAATCCCGCTGGGATTGGCGATCCCCGGCGCGAAGCTTTCTAAGCACGGTGTGACCCGTGTCAGCATTTGCTACATTGACACCCCACAGTCGCACCACGCATTGAATAAGGCTGCTGACCTGGCATATCGCTGGGAAGTTCCCCTGCGTTTGGTCTCGTTTACGCCGCGTGGTGCGACCATGTACCCGACGGAGAACGGCTACGGCCCCTCCTCTGACCTGATGATTGAGTGGCGCGAGCAGGCTATGGGGCTGCTCGACCGCGGTATGGACCGCGCGCATACCCGTTACCCAGACCTTTCCATTGATGCGGAAGTAGCCTCCGGCAACGGTTGGGAAGAGGCCATTCAGTCCATCAAATGGAAAAAGGGAGACTTGCTCGTTTTGGGTTCGTCTACTCTTGGCCCATTCGGGCGAATTTTCATCGGCTCGTCGACTAACCACATCGTTCGCCACAGCCCGGTGCCAATGCTGATTACTCCGGCCTAGTATGGCAGGCACATCAGACGGCATTTAGAGGCGAGGGGAGCAGATGGTGGATAATTCACCGAAGCGCAGTACACCAGAGCGCAATGAGGATGAAATCTTCGACGAGCTTGAGCGCAAGATGTATTCCGGCAAGCGCGCCTACATCTACACCGCGGGTGTGATTCTTACGACGCTGCTCGCGGGCCTCATTATTGGCATCGCCGGCGCCATTGTCGGTGGCCCCACCTGCGATGCGGGTAAGTCCAGCTTCCTCTGCTCCCGCACTTGGGAGATCCTTTTCCCCGTTGTCCCGGGCGTAATCTCCCTGGTCGGCTGCCTTTTGGGCTTTTGGCAGACCTACGTGGAGTGGAAAAACTTCCGCAACTGGCGCGCGTGGCTCGCTATGTGCTGGGTGCTCATGCCCTTCACTTTGATGTGGATGCTCTCCACATTCGGTGTCCTGATTCTGGGCGTTAAGTAGGGGTAAGAGGCGGCCAGCTTCGGAGCCACCCCTTGAGGCTTTTGCGAGAAAGTCTCAAGCGAGAAAGTGTCTGGGTTTATGACAAATTTGAGTCGATTTTAGGCCTCAAACTGTCATAAACCCAGACACTTTCTTGTACGCATTAGCCTCCCTGGTTACTTCTTCACAACCAGGTTGACCATCTTGCCCGGAACGACAATGACCTTCACGATATTGCCACCGGCGTTTTCCACAGCTGCGACAACCTTTTCGTCGGCACGCGCGGCGGCCTCGATGTCCTCGCGGGAAGCATCGGTAGCCACGTCAATGCGAGCGCGAACCTTGCCGTTAATCTGAACTGGCAGCTCAACGGTGTCGTCGACCAGCCACTTCTCGTCAACTGCCGGCCAGGGGCCGTGTGCCAGGGACTCGGTGTGGCCGAGACGGCTCCACAGTTCCTCCGCAATATGCGGCGCCACAGGGCCAAGCATGAGGGCCAGCGGCTCCACGGCGGCGCGCGGTGCACCGGCCGAACCGTAGGTCTTAGTCAGGTAGTTGACGTACTCAATGAGCTTTGCGACGGCCGTGTTGTCACGCAGCTCTGCGTAATCGGAGGTAACCCCTTCCACGGTGCGGTTGAGGGCCTTGAGGTCGTCGTCGGAAAGCGCTGCGTCCGTGACGGCGAGCTCACCGGAGTCCTCATTGACCACCAGGCGCCAAGCGCGCTGGAGGAAGCGCTGCGAGCCGACTAGATCCTTCGTCGCCCACGGGCGGGAGGTGTCCAGCGGACCCATGGCCATCTCGTAGACGCGCAGGGTGTCAGCGCCGTAGTTGTCGCAGACCTCGTCGGGGGAGACGGCGTTCTTCAGGGACTTGCCCATCTTGCCGTACTCCTGGAAAACTTCCAGGTCAGAGCCGTCTTCGGCGCCGCCCGGGATGAGGAACTTACCATCGCGCTCAACAACCTGATCCGCCGGCTGGTAGACACCACGGGCATCGGTGTAGGCGTAGGCCTGGATGTAGCCCTGGTTGAACAGACGGCGGTACGGCTCCTTGGAGGTCACGTAGCCGAGGTCGAAGAGGACCTTGTGCCAGAAGCGGGAGTAGAGCAGGTGCAGCACCGCGTGCTCGACGCCGCCGACGTAGAGGTCGACGCCGCCTGGATCGTCCTTACCGTGCGTCTCCGGGCGGGGGCCGGTCCAGTAGCGCTCGTTTTCCAGGTCGACGAACTTTTCAGCGTTGTTCGGGTCGATGTAGCGCAGCTGGTACCAGGAGGAACCTGCCCAGTTCGGCATGACGTTGGTGTCACGGCGGTACTTCTTCTTGCCGTCGCCGAGGTCGAGCTCGACGTTGACCCAGTCAGTGGCCTTGTCCAGTGGAGCCTTTGGCTCGGTGTCGGCATCGTCCGGGTCGAATGTGACCGGCTTGTAGTCCTCGACCTCCGGCAGCTCGACCGGAAGCATGGACTCGGGCAGTGCGTGGGCGTGACCGTCCTCGTCGTAGACGATGGGGAAGGGCTCGCCCCAGTAGCGCTGGCGGGCGAACAGCCAGTCGCGCAGCTTGTACTGGATCTTCTCGTGGCCAGCACCTTCCTTCTCCAACCACTCAATGACGGTGGCGATGGCGATGTCCTTGTCCAGGCCATTGATGTCCAGGCCGGAGTCATTGGCGGAGTTCACGCACGTACCGTTACCGACGTACGCCTCCTTTGCAATGTCACCACCTGCAACAACCTCGCGGATTGGCAGACCGAAGGCAGTGGCGAACTCGTAGTCGCGCTCATCGTGGGCCGGGACAGCCATGATGGCACCGGTGCCGTAGCCAATCAGGACGTAGTCGGAAATGAATACCGGCACCTGTTCGCCGCTGACCGGGTTGGTGGCGTAAGCGCCCAGGAAGACGCCGGTCTTCTCCTTGTTCTCCTGGCGCTCCAAGTCGGACTTGGAGGCAATTGCGGCGCGGTAAGCGGCGACGGCCTCGGCTGGGGTTTCCTCGCCGAAGGTCCAGCGCTCATCCACACCCTCGTAGGAACCACTACCGGCTTCAACCAGCTGATCCACCAGCTCGTGCTCAGGAGCGAGCACCATGTAGGAGGCTCCGAAGAGAGTGTCCGGGCGAGTGGTGAAGACCCTGATCTTGGTGGAGACCTTCGGGCCGACCTCAGCTGCGAAGTCAACCTCGGCACCGCGGGAGCGACCGATCCAGTTGCGCTGCATGGACTTGACCTTGTCCGGCCAGTCCAGCAGCTCCAGATCATCGACCAGGCGGTCGGCGTAAGCGGTGATGCGCATCATCCACTGGCCCAGCCGCTTGCGGAACACCGGGAAGTTACCGCGCTCCGAACGACCTTCGGCGGTCACTTCCTCGTTGGACAGCACAGTGCCGAGACCCGGGCACCAGTTGACCATCGAATTCGATTGGTAAACCAGACGGAACTCATCCACAGCTTCGCGCTGCTCAGTCTCGCTGAGCTCAGCGTAGACGCGACCGTCCTTGGTAGCCATCTCGCCCGACTCCAACAGCGGAATCAGCTCATCGATGCGACGGGCCTTCTTTTGATCCTCATCGAACCAGGCGTTGTAAATCTGCAGGAAAATCCACTGCGTCCACTTGTAGTAGTCCTGGTCAGTGGTCGCGAAAACACGACGGCGGTCATGGCCAAGCCCCAGGCGGCCCAGCTGGCGCTCCATGTTGGCGATATTCGCTTCCGTCGTCACGCGCGGGTGCGTACCGGTCTGGATTGCGAACTGCTCCGCCGGCAGACCGAAGGCGTCGTAGCCCAGGGTGTGCAGCACGTTTGCGCCCTGCATGCGGTGGAAGCGCGCGAAGACGTCGGTGGCGATGTATCCCAGCGGGTGGCCTACGTGCAGACCGACACCGGACGGGTACGGGAACATGTCCTGGACGAAAAGCTTGTCCTTCGGCGGAGTCGAGCCGTCGGCAGCTGCCAAATCGCCCACCGGGTTGGGGGCGTAGAAGGTGCCGTTATCTTTCCAATACGCCTGCCACTTTCCCTCTAGCTGAGTCGCCAGCTCGGGGGAGTAGCGGTAGTCGGTGGCTTCTGCCGAGGACGAGGACTTTTCGCTGTTGGTCATGGTCTCACAGTCTAATAGGTGCGTTTGGCACGTGCTCAACCACCTATATAAATTGGAAGCATGATTGTCATCCCTGTAATTACCCTGGTTCTGGCTGTTTGCATAGCCGTTGTCGCTGGTTTGGCATGGTCGGCGAAGCTACCGGGTAATAACTGGATCGGAATTCGTGCGCCTGAGGCTCGAAAGTCCCAGGAAAACTGGGATATTACGCACCGCGTTGCCGGCCCGCCGTGGGCTGTGTCCGCTGTCGCTTTCCTCGGTGCCACCATGCTCGGCTTCCTCGCCATCCGCCCGGAGGCCTCTGGTTGGATGTGGCTGTGGTACGCCGTCGCTCTGCTCGCCGGTATCGCCATGCTCGGCATTGGTGCGGCTATCGGCTCGCACACCATCGCGCTTTACGACGCCAAGGTCTCCGCCGAGTCCGGCTCCGGTTGTGGGTGCGGTGACGGTGACAGCGGCTGTGGCTGTGACTCCGCCGCCACTGATGCCGCCGACACTGCGGCTGATGATGCCTGCTGCTCCGACAACCCGGCAGCAGACTGCGGTGTCTCCGGTGGCTGCAGCTCCTGTGGCCTGGAAGGACTGTGCACGGACAAGGGCTCATCCGCGAATGCCACTTTCAAGCCTGTGGACAAGGATGCGCTGCGCAAGGCAGCTGAGCAGAAGAAGTAAAAAATTATTGCAGAGAAAAGCTTCTGCAAAATAGTAAGACAACATCTGGTTGCCCACTAAGCTATTTGTCCATGTGGCAACGAATTGTGAATTGGCGTCCAGATCCCCTCATCGTCGGTATCGTTGCTGCAGCGATACTGGCGATTATTTTTCCTGCAAGCGGCACTACCGCTGAGGTTTTCAGCTGGGCCACAAAGATCGCCATTGGCTTCTTGTTCTTCCTCTATGGCGCGCGCCTGAGCCCGCAGGATGCGTTGGCCGGTGTTAAGCATTGGCGGCTGCACATAACCATTCTGGCTTTCACATTCGTGCTGTTCCCAATCCTCGGCCTGCTGATGAAACCCCTGGATTGGATTCTTTCTCCTGGCCTCTACCTGGGCATTTTGTACATGACGCTGGCACCGTCGACGGTGCAGTCGAGTGTGAACTTCACGTCCATCGCCAAGGGCAATGTCGCCGGCGCCATCGTCAGTGCCTCGGCATCTAACCTGCTGGGCATTGTGGTCACACCGGTGCTGGTGATGCTGTTGATGGCCACCGGTGGCGGCATTCATGTGGATTCGTCGGTGTTCTTGGATATTTCGCTGCAGTTGCTGCTGCCATTCGCAATCGGCCAGCTCACTCGCCGTTGGACCCTGAAGTTTGCCGCCGCGAAGACGACTAAGAACGTTGACCGCCTATCCATCGCAATGGTCGTTTACGCAGCCTTCTCCGAGGGCATGGTGCAGGGCATCTGGTCGAAGGTGCCGGCAGGGGACATTGTCATCCTGTGTGTGCTTTCGGTCGTGCTGGTGGAATTCGTTTTGCGGTTGTCCGGATTCATCGCAAATAAGATGGGCTTCGACCGCAAGGACCGCATTGCGATTCAGTTCTGCGGTTCGAAGAAGTCCCTGGCCACCGGTCTGCCCATGGCTGCCGTTATCTTCGGTGCCGATGCCAGCCTCTACATTTTGCCGCTGATGATTTTCCACCAGATTCAGCTGATGATCTGTGCGGTCTACGCCGCTCGCTGGGGCAAGGAAGCAGAAGCTGAGCCGGAGCCACAACCCGCTTAACGCGGTCTAGCGCATGGACCCGAGGGGCGAATCCGGCTTGGCACATATACTGGGGCGCACAACATAAGGTTCGGTTTTAAACGAGCAAACGAAAGTGTGAGATTCAGCATGGCTAACGAGAATCCGGCTCCGTTCTCCCCGGAACAGCGCGCCGCAGAAGAGACCGCGATCAATGAGTTCTGGTCGTGGTGGAACTCTTTTGGCGCCGATGCGCTCGACTCGATGTTTAGTGTCCAGCTCGGTATCGATGGTGCCCCGAACGCCGCCGATGTGGACATTATTGATGTCCAGAAGGAGGTCGGCGGCCGCATCGCCGCTATTAATGACCGGCTCATCTGGGGGTTTGAGGCTGGCGCTCCGTATTCTCGCCACCTTCTGACTGTTAGCGCTGCCGGCGATCCGGAGCTGCGCCCGGTCGCTCGCCGTTGGCTGGAGGCCGCGCCTGACGACGGCGCGGTGTGGTCTTTCACCGACCTCCGCCAGGCGGATCCGGCGATGAAGCTGTCGCTGGGGGATGTCGCAGCTACGTTGGTTGCACAGGGTGCTCTCGAGGCCGATGCTCCCGCCGAGGTCGATCCGGCAGACGCCCGCGTGGCTGTTAGCAGTGGTCATGGGGCAGTGGACGTTCGCCTATTCCACCCGCTGTTCCCGGCAATTGCTCAGTTGGAGGACGGTGAGCGCTTGGTAGCTCAGCTAGGTTTCACACTGCTGCAGCTGGCTCTGGGAGAGGAGGACTTCGGCCTGTGGCTGCGCGGTTTCGCCTTCGCTGGCGAGGAGCCGGAAGATGCTATCCCGCTACCGGAGCTGGGCGGTGTCGTCGAGCAGCTCGCGGAAGAGTGCCCGGAGTGGCTCACCATTGATGCCGAAGCCAACGGCCAGCCGCTCGTCGTCGCTACTCGCGCTCCGATTACGCAGCTGGTGAGCCCGACTATGACGCAGCATGTGCTGATTCAGCTCATGCTCGCTCACATTGACGACAAGGGCTTGCCGACGGACGAGTCGAAGGAATCCCTCTCCGAGTTCAATACCGCTGCCGCTGAAGCCATCGCTGAGGACAAGGGTATTTTTGTCGCAACTGAGCAGTCCGACGGTATGGCTCTGCTGCACTTCTTTATTGACCCGGCATCTGATGCGGAGGCGGGTCTGCGAGCTGTTGCGCAGACGTGGACCGACGGAGAGCACGTTGTCGACACCGCTTACGATCCAGCTTGGCAGCGCGTCGGCCACCTGCGCGTGTAGATTGGTTTTTTTGTTATGAACGCTCGTCATCGTCTTACTCCGCGACCATCTCGCGCGATTCGCCTGGGGCTTACCGGTGTCATCGCTGTCACCAGCCTTCCGCTGGCAGCCGGGAACGTCGCTGCGGCTCCGCAGCCGAAACTGACTCCACAGGGCACTATTAATGCTCCGGGGCGCACCCAGATCAGCTTTACCCACACCCCGACCGGCGCTCACTACGGTACGGCCAACGAGAATGAAGCTCGTCCGGGGCTGTCGATTGTCAAGCTCTACATTGCCGACTACGTCTTCAAGCACGGCACCGAAGCGGACAAGGCGAAGGCCACACAGATGATTCGCTACTCCGATGACAACATTGCCAGCGAGCTCTACGGCCGTTACCCGGACTCCATTAACGCCACGGCGCGTGAGTACGGCCTCAGCAACACCCACGGTGCGGGCCACTGGGGCAATTCCACGACTTCCAGCGCTGACACCGTGAAGTTCCTGGAGGCCAAGAAGCGCGAGAACCCTTCCGACCCGGTGCTGGTTGCTATGAGCACCGCGTCACCTGTGGCAGCGGATGGCTACCGTCAGGATTACGGCACCGCCACGCTGCCTGGTGTTATTGGCACAAAGTGGGGTTGGTCCGATGACCGCCAGAGCGTTCACGCCTCGGCGTCCATTGGTCCTGACTTCAGCGTCGCTGCTAACACCTACGGCACCAAGGAAGCTCACACCAGCGATGTTCAGAATGCGTTCGGTGGCACGGTGGGCACTCCATCGCTGCCTGGTCTGCCCGACAGCCCGAGCCTGCCCAACATCCCAGGCGTCCCGAATCTGTCCGAGAGCCCGAATCTCGGCGAACTACTGAACTTGCCGGAATCCCCGCAGCTGCCGCAGATTCCGGGGCTGCCGAACTTCACAGGCCAGGTACCGGCGCAGTTCTAGCCACTGACCGCTAGCCGCTGGCACCGTCTCACACAGCGCTTACGCAGCGCACCTCACGCGACAAGGTTCACGAGGGCCATATACAGCGCCGTGCCTACGAATATCGAGATCACGGTGTTGCGCCGCCACCAGTGCAGGAAGATGGTGACGACCAGCGCTACAGGCACGGCCCAGGCAGCGCCGGGGTCGCCACCCTCACCGCTGAGCCCCAACCGTCCAAAGACGGTGTAAACCACCAGCGCCATCATGACTCCAACAGGCATGGTCGTGCCGAGGAATTCGAACAGGGGAGAGCCCTTCAGGGTCCGCACGAACGCAAACGGCAGTGCGCGCAACGCAACTGTCACTGCGCCCATCGCAAAGAGCGCGGCTAGCACATAGCCAGAATCGGGCATCGCGGTCATGCTCGCTCTCCCTCCGTTACACGCTGATTGCTTGACGACGTCATGCGCATCACCCGATCTACTCGTGGTGACCACACGCGCAACAGCAGCATGCCGAAGTACATCAACAACCCGATGACCAGCATCTGGTTCGGGTTAATCAGCCACCCGACCAACGTGCAGACGATAGCGGCCAGGGGCAGTGACCAATCCTTGGAGGTCTCAAACGCGTCCATGGCCAGCACCGTAAAGAGCGCCACCAGTGCGAACTCGGCACCGCGGATTCCTTCGGGCAATGCTGCACCGGTTAGCGCCCCGACAATACCGGAGCCCACCCACAGCAACTGGCAGAGAATCTGAATCGTCAGCAGGCGGCGGCCCGACATCTTTTCAGCCGGATTTGCCGCAGAGACGATGGCATACGACTCGTCGGTAAGCGCGTATGTGGAGTATGCGCGGCCGAGACGAGACTGTATCCGGTCGCGGGGGAACGTCAGCCCGTAGAAGACGTGGCGGAAGTTGACCATAAACGAGGTCACGGCACAGCCGAGCAGACCCGTATGGGCCATAACCAGGCCGACAGCGAGGAATTCCATCGACCCCGCGTAGACCACGAAGGAGAAGATGGGTGCCCACCACCAACTTAAGCCAGTCTGTGCGATGAGTAGGCCGAATGCGAGCCCCAGCGGAATGAGACCCATGCCGACGGGCAGTGTCTGCCGAATGCCGGCAGCTATGTCGCTGCGGTCACTAGTTGCGGCACTGTTTCCTTCGGCATTGATGTGCTCACTCATCTAGTTGTCACGTACATCTACGGGGTAGGTGCCATACAGCGGCAGCGGCCAGGGCTGACGGCGCATGCAATCACCCCAGATGTCAGCGGCAGCAGGCGCGAGTACATCAGAGGGCAGGGCAGGGGCGACGTACCAATCACCGCGATCGAGCTCTTCTTCCAGCTGCCCCGGATCCCAGCCCGCGTAACCGGCGAAGATACGCGCGCCATCGATGCGGTCGCGTACATCCTCCGGCTCCGCGCCGAGGTTGACCAGCGCAAACCTATGGGCGATGCGTTCCATCAGCGGTGCACCGGTAATACTGTCGGTCTCCTCTGGGAGGGTAGCGCCATTTCGCACCACACCAATGCAGATTGGCTGCGTCTGGTTGACCGGACCCCCGACGTAGAGCACCGGCGGCTTAGTCATCAGTGACGCCCAGGGCTCGAGCACATTGTGCACAGGCGTCTGCGAACGCTGCGTGAGATCGACACCAAGGGTGCCGTGCTCATCGTGTTCAATGAGGAAAATCACCGAACGAGCGAATTCCGGCGAGAGCATGCCGGGTGCTGCGAGCAGCAGCATACCGGCGGCCGGGTCGTTGCGCTCGAGGCTGGTAAAAAGCCGGTCGCCATAGAGATTCTCCGGATTAATCGATGCCATTAGCTCTCACTTTCGCTTTCAGCCTGCTCACCGGACTGCTCGTACCACCATTTCTTCAGCGCCAAGATAGCATCCTCACGCTCCAGCGGACCGGACTCCAATCGCAGCTCTTTCAGGTAATTCCAGGCCTGTCCGACTTCCTTGCCAGGCTTCAGGTCCAGAATTTCCATGATTTCGTTGCCGTCCAGATCGGGGCGGACGCGTGCGAGGTCCTCCTGCTCAGCGAGCTCCTTGATTCGCGCTTCCAGGTTGTCGCAGGCTCGTGCGAGGCGTGCTGCTTTACGACGGTTTCTCGTCGTACAGTCGGCCCGCACGATTTTGTTGAGTCGTTCCAACAGATCTCCGGCGTCGTTGACATAACGTCGCACCGCCGAGTCCGTCCACTTGCCTTCGCCGTAGCCGTGGAAGCGCATGTGCAGGTAGACCAACTGCGAGATTTCGTGGTTAGTCTTCTTCGGGAACTTCAGTTTCCGAAGGCGGCGTCGCACCAGCTTCGCGCCGACAACTTCGTGCTGGTAAAAGGTGACGTTTCCCTGCTCGTTGTAGGCACGGGTAGCGGGTTTGCCGCAGTCGTGCAGCAGTGCCGCCCAGCGCAGTACGAGGTCCGGTTCACCGGGTTCTTCCTGGTCAATAGCTTGCCGCATGACCTGCAGAGAGTGTTGGTAGACATCCTTGTGCTGGCGGTGTTCATCCTGCGTCATGCGCATGTCGGAGATCTCCGGCAGCACGCGGTCGGCCAACCCCGATTCCACCATCAGGTCGATACCTCGGCTTGGGTCCGCACCCAGGATGAGCTTGTTCAGCTCGGTGGAGATGCGCTCGACCGTGATGCGGTCAATTTCGCTGGACATTTCCTTCAGCGCTTTGAGCACACGCGGTGCCACGTCGAACCCGAGCTGGGATGCGAAGCGGCAGGCACGCAGCATCCGCAAGGGGTCGTCGCCAAAGCTGACTTCCGGCGCACCCGGGGTATCCAACACACCCGCGACAAGATCCTCGAAACCTCCGAGCGGGTCGAGGAAGGTGCGGGTGCCGTCACCGTGGAGCTCCACGGCGATGGCGTTACAGCGGAAGTCACGGCGAATTAGATCGCCCTCCAGAGTGTCACCGAAAGTGACCTCCGGATTGCGGCTGACCTGGTCATACGTATCCGCACGGAATGTGGTGATCTCCACCTGACGGCCATGCCGTTCCGCGGAGAGTGTGCCGAATTCAATGCCGGTATCCCAGACAATGTCCGCCCAGTCATCGAGGATCGCGCGCGTCACTTCCGGGCGCGCGTCGGTGGTGAAATCGAGATCCACGCCCAGTCGCCCTAAGAGAGCATCGCGCACAGAACCGCCCACGAGGTACAGGCGATGGCCGGCTGCACTAAACGCAGCTGCCAGCGAATCGAGGATCTCCGACTCCTTGGCGATCGCCTGATCCGCCACTGCCAGCATTGCCGTCCTGCGCACCTGTGGGTCCGCGTCAGCAGCCGCCGGAGTAGCGCCGTGAGGTGTAGTCCCCCCGGGCTGGTCACCATTTGTCGTTGAAGGAGTCGATTGTGTCACGACCGACACAATACCCGCTTATACCTATAAACCCGGTAGTCTAAGTGGAATGAACAACGTGGTACGCAATGACAACTCGGCGGCGAAGAGCCGTCGACGTCGTCGGCGACCGCGCAGAAGGGGTGGCGTTTCCTCGTCCACCAACACTAGCAACGCTACTACCAGCGGAAATTCTGCAAAACGTAGTGGCTCCGGTGCCAATGGCCCCAAATCGGCCAAGCCAAACTCCGGTGGCGCCAAGAAATCTTCCAAATCACCGAAGTCGGCACGACCCTCGAAGCAGTCGAACAACCGCGGTGGCCGTAAGAACGGTCAGGATAGGAACAATCGCCGTCGTCACGCACAGACGAAGCGCACGAACAATCGCCGCGCGCACTCGTCGCGCGCGCAAAATGCAGCGCCGATGCAGACCTCGATTGAGACTTCGGCGGGCGGACTGGTCGTCTCGGGGCTTGCTGAGGCGGTCGGCGATGGCAGCAAAGTCAACCTGTCACGGATTTATGTCGCGCTGATTGGTCGGCACGATCGTCGCGGGCGCCTGCTGTGGTCGATGCCTAAGGGCCATGTCGAACCCGGCGAAGCTTTCGATTCCACCGCCGAACGTGAGGTGTGGGAAGAAACGGGCATTCGCGGCGAGGTCATCGAAGAGCTCGGTGTGATTGACTACTGGTTTGTCTCCGATGGCACGCGGATTCACAAGACCGTGCACCATCACCTTCTGCGCTACGTCGATGGCGATCTGAACGACGAAGACCCCGAGGTCACCCAGGTCATGTGGGTTCCTGTAGACACCTTGGTGGAACGATTGGCCTACGCTGACGAACGCAAACTGGCCCGGCGCGCGCACAATCTGCTGCCCGATCTCGCCCGCGCGGAAAAGCGAGCAGGCCGGCAGACGCCGAGGTGATTGCGCATGTTCAGGTTGCAGTTGCCAAGAAATGTTGTTCGTAAAGTCACGGCCGCTTCCGCAGCGCTCATACTGTGCTTGCCGACGACCGTTGCGCCCCCAGCTTTTGCGCAAGATGAGCAGTTGTGGGGCAGTGGCACCAATCGTGTCGGTGAACAGGGCCCCCTTCGGCTTTCGATAACCAGCTTCACTCCGCATGTCGCGGCTCTACATTCGACGCTGACCATCAAGGTGCAGGTGCACAACACCTCCGATGCGGATATCAGCAATGTTGCGCTGCGCCCACAGCGGGCCGGCGCACTGGCTTCCTCTGCAGATGCGCGGACGATTCTCGCTGAGCCTGAATCGGTGTTTGATGTGGCTGGGACCTTCAGTGCCCCCATCGAGCTGAAAGCGGGGGAGAAGCGTGAGGTTACGCTAAGTGTTCCTATCTCCGCACCGTCCCCAGAAGGACTCGACATCACGGAAGCCGGCACGTTTCCGCTGCTCATCAATGCTAACGGGCAACCGGCAGATGACATCGACCGCCTGCTGGCGGAAACACGCGCACTGCTTCCGGTGACGGATCCGCAAGCGGAAGGTGATGAGCCGGAACCGCCTGCCGGTGATCAGAACGACAACGATGAGACCGACAATTCCGATGCGCCCACCCGCCGCGACCCAGTGCCGTTTTCGCTGATTTGGCCCATCAGCCAGCCAGTGTCACTGGTCGGCGGTGAGACCGGTGACGCACCCTCGTCGCCGAATCTCATCCTCACCGACAATTCTTTGGCCGAGTCTCTCGAACGCGGTGGCCGCCTCGACGGTTTGCTCACCTCGTTGGAAAAGGGCTTTGCCGGCCCGGATGGGCAGAGGTTGCGGGAATCAACCTGCATCGCCATCGACCCGGAGACCCTCGACGCAATCTCCAGGATGACCCGCGACTACTGGATTGGCACCAGCCGCCCAAGTCCTGTGGAGTCCTCTCCGCGACTGCGGGATTCCTGGGGAAACGCGGATGACACCAATCTCACGCATATGCCCGCCAGTGACAATGCTGCCGCCTGGCTCAATCGGCTGCACGATCTCACACAGGACACCTGCACACTGTCACTGCCGTGGGGCGGCACCGATGCCAGCGCCGTGGCTCGCGTGGGGGATCACGAGCTTTCGATGGAGGCACTCGCCGCTGGTCGGCAGACTATCGCCAAGCATTTGGACGTTCAGGCACTGCCGGGCCTCTATTTGCCGGCCGAGGGATACGTGACGTCGGAAAGCGCCCCGCTGTACTCGGCGGCGACGGCCCTGAACGGGACCACCCCGGAGCGCGCATTCGAAAACCGCGTCGATACCGGCGAGACGATGCCACCGTCGCCCACTCCACCCGAAGCCGCGCACGACACCACCGTGTTAGTCGCAGACAACACCGCCGTCACCGCCGATGGTCAGACACTGCGCCCCGGCCATAGTGGCGTGCTTGCCGACGGTAGCCGCGCCTTCGCCCTCCCTGGGGCACTGACAACCTCTCTGGCTGCAACAGGACGGTCTCCCCAGACTGTGGCGTATTCGAATCTGCTCGGACGCTACGATTTCCGAATCGACTCCGAAGCTGCACGGATGCAGACAGCGATTGGCACTCTGTTCCAATCATTGACTGATTCGGATGACCCTCGCGCGGCTGTGGTGGCAGCACCGCCGTCCGGTTGGGATCCACGCGCTAGCGACGCTGAAGATTTCATGGCTGCGGTCAGGAAAGCCGTGGACGATAACCTGGCTGAGCTGACTCCGCTGATGGACTCCATCACCACTTCAGCTCACGACCTGGATGCGGGCTCGGTTACTCCAATTGACGAGCTTGCCGATCCCGCG
The DNA here is from genome assembly GCF_014335085.1 of Corynebacterium sp. LK26. Classification (NCBI taxonomy): domain Bacteria; kingdom Bacillati; phylum Actinomycetota; class Actinomycetes; order Mycobacteriales; family Corynebacteriaceae; genus Corynebacterium; species Corynebacterium sp. LK26. The sequence continues at coordinate 61,508 of NZ_PDHB01000007.1, read as the reverse complement.
CCAGTGAGTGAGACGCTCGTGGAGAAGGCTCAACTGGCCTCCCGCGAAATCACGGACCTGACCACAATCATGTCCAACGATCCCAATGTCGCACTGACGCGGTATGAATTCACCCGTCCCCTGCGGCACGACTTGCTGCGCTCGTTTACAACTCTCGGCCGGCGAAATCAGCTGCAGTCAACTGACGTGCAGCGGCGGAGCGAAGAACTCAGCGACCAGGCACTGATTATGAATCGACGCCTGCGCAATTCGGTGACGTTGGTAGCTCCCGGCGGTGTCTACACCCGCGCAACGCAGCTGTCGCCGATTGCGGTGCTGGCTCGTAATGGCCTGCCGCTGCCGGTTCCCGCGTTCGTGCGCGTCGGCGCTGGAGATTCGGTGTTGGAGGAGAAGTATGAGGCCGCCATCCCCGCCAAGGGGTCGGTGACTGTTCAGTTCACTCCGAAGTCGGGTGATGATGCAGAATCCACTCCGGCGACCAATGCTCCAGAGGGAGACCGGCCACGGGATAGTGGAGACAACTCCCACAACCTGTTGCTGTGGCTCGAATCACCTGGCGGCACGCCGATTTCTCGATCAGTGAGTATTTCCGTGCAATCGGGCGCTTCGGTTGGGGTTTTGGCTATCGTGACCCTCGTCATCGTCACTGTTGGTGGGTTTTTTGCCGCAAAACGGTCTCAGTACTTTCGGAAATAGACCCCCTTTTAAGCAACAATAGGACATGTGACTGACTCAGACGCGCATAAATCTGGACTTCGAGGCCGCATTCGTCGCCCCGCGCCACCGGCCCCAGTTCCGGCGGCGCGGCCAACGGCTGAATCTCAGCCGGCCGAAGCGGCCCCGGACCTAACTCGCGTATCCGGCCATAAGGCAAATGCCGATACCGCCGCTGACGCGATGACGGAATCGGCATCACCATCGCCAGCAAAGGCGGCAACTGCGACAGCAACCGCTTCCAGCGATTCCTCCGCAGGCTCGACGGCGGACGCAAATCAGGGACAGTCGAACTCGGACATCGTCGCCTCCACGGGCTCGATGGCAATCGCTACCCTGATTTCGCGCATTACGGGTTTTTTGCGAAACCTGCTCATCGGCGCGACGCTGGGTCCGGCTGTGGCTTCAGCCTTCAACGTCGCCAACACACTGCCGAACCTGATTACGGAAATCGTCCTCGGCGCGGTGCTGACTTCTCTGGTGGTGCCGGTGTTGGTGCGCGCGGAGAAGGAGGATCCAGATCACGGTGCCGCCTTCATTAGACGTCTCTTGACTGTCTCTATGACGCTGCTGGCAGTGGTGACGGTGCTGGCAGTGATAGGTGCGCCACTGTTGACCAGATTGAGCCTTAACGAGGCCGGTAAGGTCAACGTTCCGCTGGCAACGTCCTTTGCGTTCTTATTATTGCCGCAAATCATCTTCTACGGCATATTTGCGCTGCTCATGGCGGTGCTAAACACCAAGGGAATCTTTAAACCCGGTGCGTGGGCACCTGTCGCTAACAACGTCGTGGCCATTGCCACGCTCTTGCTATATCTGTTCCTGCCCGGCCAATTGAGTCCGGATTCGGACGGTTCACTCTCCGATCCGCACATCCTGCTTTTGGGTCTTGGTACCACCCTGGGTGTCGTCATTCAGGCAGCCATCATGATTCCCTACCTCAAGCGCGCGGGCATTGATTTGCGTCCGCTGTGGGGTATCGACGACCGCATCAAACAGTTCACCGGCATGGGTGTCGCGATTATTACCTACGTGGCAATTTCCCAGGCTGGTTACTTCATCACCACCAATATTGCCTCGACTGCCTCCAAGGCAGCGCCGACGATTTACCAGCAGGCTTGGCTGCTGTTGCAGGTGCCCTACGGCATCATCGGAGTTACCTTGCTGACCGCCATCATGCCGCGACTGTCCCGCAATGCAGCCGATGGCAACGATGGGGCAGTGGTCCGCGATCTGTCCATCGGTACGCGCCTGACCATGATTGCGCTGGTGCCGATCGTCGCATTCTTCACCGCATTCGGCCGCCCCATCGCCGTCGGTCTTTTCGCGTATCTGGAGTTCCCCCGCGAAACCGCAGAGATTCTCGGTTGGACGCTGTCCTTCTCGGCGTTCTCGCTTATTCCATACGCCATTGTGCTTTTGCACTTGCGTGTTTTCTACGCCCGTGAAGAGGCCTGGACCCCGACTTTCATCATCCTCGGCATTACCACCGTCAAGGTGATTCTGTCGTTCTTCGCTCCTCGTCTGGCTTCTGAAGATGAGACCGTCGTCGTGTTGCTCGGTGCCGCCAACGGTTTCGGTTTCGTCGCCGGCGCGGTAATTGGCTTCTTGCTCTTGCGCCGCGCTCTCGGACACTTGGACAGTAAGGCGACCATCCACACCGTGCTGTGGGCACTGGGGGCGTCGCTCGTCGGTGTCGCCGTCGCCTGGGGCGCATTCGCATTGACCGACCTTGTGCTGTTCGATTTCTTCGGTTCCTTCGGCGTGCTGCTGCAGACCATCGTCACCGGCGTGGTCTTCCTCATCGGTACCGGCCTGGTGCTCGCTCAGGCTCCATTGGAAGAGGTCCGCGTTCTGGGCGGCTTCCTCGGCCGCATCCCGGGTCTACGCCGCTTTGCTCCGCAGCCTCATGCAGCCGACAATGCCGTCGCCGACCGTGAGGATATGGAGCGCGAACGTGGCTTCGCCGCTGATGCTTTCTCGATTGCCCCGTCGAACCTGATCGGCGAGGCCACGGGTCTGGCAAACGAGGGCTTCACCGCTTCGCCGCTGCTGCCGCCGATGCCGACGCAGGGTTCTCGCCCAACCCGCTATGTACCCGGCGAGATGGTCTCAGGTGGTCGTTTCCGTCTGCGTTCTGAAGTCGCGACCTACCCAGGTCTGCGCCTGTGGCGCGCCATGGATATGGGCGATCCCAACAACTCAGATGTCGCACTCGTCTTCGTCGACACGATTGCACTGCCGTACTACGACACTTCGCCATCGGTTGCCGCCCAGAAGATTGCCACGACGACCAATGAGCTGCGTGACCTGGCTGGCACCGGGATGTCCCACATTCATAGTGTGGCGAAGACACGCACCGAGGTGCTCATCGTCGCCGACTGGACCAGCAGTATCGGTATTGAGCGGTTCGATCAGGCCGCCCACCCGGATGCCCTGGCACTCGCAATAGCATCACTTGCCGAGACAATCGCCGACGCCCACGAATCTGGACGCTGCCTTGGCCTGACAAACAAGCCTGGACAATTGCGCATCAGCAGCGACGGCCACATCTACGACGCTTTCCCCGTCGTTTTGCCCGATAGCTCGCAACGTTCGGACTACAACGCGTTGCTTTCTGTCATCGACGAGCTGTTCTACAACGTGCCAAATATCCCCTCCGATATTTCTGCTGCCATCGACCGCGCGAAGCAGGTTCGCCCGGAGAACTTCAACCAAAAGGAGTCGCCAGCTCGCACACTCGCGGAGGATTTGCGCACTGCAGCGCTCGGCCCCGACTCTTCGGAGTTTCTCGCAATCGACCCCGACACCGGTGCGCGCGAATCCGTCGATGCCGACGGTGCAGCCCAATCAAACGCTCACCACACCAAGAATCGCACCCGCGCATTCAGCACCGGCGCAGTCGTTGTCGGTGTAGTCATTGTCGGTGCACTTGTCGCCGCGGGCATCTTTGGTCTGGTTAACCGTTCCTCAGACGCACCGATTAACTCCGAGTCCGTACGACGCGGCCCGGCTCCGATCACGACGCTTTCGCTTGCCGACGCTAACGAGTGGCAGGCCGACAGCGACAACCCGGCAGCCGGTCCAGACAATCCAGACATGGCTGAGCTGACCATCGATAGTGACGAGGAAAGCTTCTGGGTAACTTCGACTTACCTCAGCCAGTTCGGCAATCGTCCAGAGGACTTCAAACCTGGCGTTGGTATTCGGGTCACTCTCGATGAACCGGCAACCATTCGAGAGCTTAAGGTCGCGGCGACCCCGGGCGCACACATTGAAGTTCGCGGCCTACGAGATGCTGACTCGACGAACTTGGATGACACAACGGTTCTCGGAAGCGCTACTGCCACCTCAGGTACGACGACCATCGAAATCGATAGCCGCGACACTGAGTGGAAGAACCTTGTTGTCTGGATCTCCGGCTTGCCGACGGCTGCGGAAGCGGTAGCCGACAGCGACTCAGACACTGACGCTGATACAGATGCTGATACAGATGCTGAGTCGCAGAATTCCGATGCGGACAACCCACTTGTCGGCGACCGCAATCTGGCTGAGCAATCTCCGGATTCGTTGCTGCCAGTTGCTATTGGCGACATTCAGGTGCGTGGTACGGAATAACGCTCTGAGCTTGCCTTAGGTGGCAACAGTTCAAGTTGTCCCAAGTTATCCACAGCTACTGGGACGTTTTGAAATTCATCCACAGCCCGCGGTCTCCACAGCAGTTTTGCCAAGCGGAGAGCGCGGGTTTCGTGTTTGCATAGGAGCCATGAACTTTGGGGGAAGAAATCGAATTGGGGACAGTCACCGTAAGGCCCGCATGGGTCGGCGACTGGGGGATTGTGGCGTCGTCGGTATGCAAAAGCATGCATCTGCGGACGAGGTCGATCGTGAATTATTGAAGGCGCACCTGGCGGGGGATCGTCGCGCGTTCGCGGTGTTGGCACGGCGTTATTATCCGCAGTTGGTAGCGATGGCGCGGCGCTATCGTCGGGATGATTTCGATCCCTTGGATGGGGTACAGGAGGGGCTGGCGCGGGCAATTGCGGGGGCGGCGAATTTTCGCGGGCGTTCGACGGTGGCGACGTGGCTGACGTGCATCGTGAAGAATGCGTGTATTGACCACAACCGCGGTCGTTTCGGGGAGATCCCTCTCTGCGATAAGGAGGAGGATTTTGAGACGTTTATGAGTTCACAGCCGATTCCCTGCCCGGATGTTCCGCTACGTGTGACTATGGCCGCCGCATTGGAGCAGCTGCCAACGGATCAACGGGATGCCCTGCTGTACTTGGACATCTTTGGATATTCGCTGCAGGAGACCTCTCGCAGTATTGGGCAGCCGAGCGGGACGTTGAAGTCTCGGCGGGCGCGGGCGCGTCGTACGCTTCGGCGACAATTGGAAGAAGTGCAGGTGGCCTAACAACTGCGGAGCAGGGGAGAGGCTGGGGGAATAGAGATGGCTAACCTCACGTTGGTTGAGGTGGCTGGTTCCGGTAATTTCTTTCCCGGAGCTGAAAAATTTGCTTACTACTGAGCATCACTGTGCGCCATGTGATGTGAGAGATAAAAATTATAGGAGTCTTCATGAGCGATATCGTTCACGACCTGATCATCGTCGGTTCCGGTCCCGCCGGTTACACGGCTGCCACCTACGCAGCCCGTGCCGACCTGAAGCCTGTGGTGTTCGAGGGCATCGAGTTTGGCGGCCTGCTTATGACGACTACCGATGTGGAGAACTACCCAGGTTTCTCCGAGGGCATCATGGGCCCAGAGCTGATGGATCAGATGCGCGCACAGGCAGAGCGCTTCGGCGCTGACCTGCGCATGGAGATTGTCGATCGCATGGATCTCACCGGCGATATCAAGTCTGTCTGGGTTGGCGAAGAAGAGCACAAGGCTCACGCTGTCATCCTGGCAACCGGTGCCGCTCCGCGTTATGTGGGTGCTCCGGGTGAGCAGGCGCTGCTTGGTCATGGTGTCAGCGCTTGTGCCACCTGTGATGGTTTCTTCTTCCGCGACCACGATATCGCCGTCATCGGCGGCGGTGACTCCGCAATGGAAGAGGCAACTTTCCTTACCAAGTTCGCCCGCTCGGTGACGATTGTCCATCGCCGCGATGAGTTCCGTGCGTCGAAGATCATGGTCGAGCGCGCGCAGAACAATGACAAGATTCGCTTTGCGACGAACAAGGTTGTGTCCCAGGTTCTTGGTGAGGACAAGGGTTCGGTTACCGGTCTCGAGCTGGAAGACACCGTCACTGGTGAGAAGTCCGTCCTGGATGTGACTGCCATGTTCGTAGCAATTGGCCACGAGCCACGTTCGCAGATGGTTCGCAATCAGCTGGATTGCGATGAGAATGGCTACATTCAGGTAGCCGCTCCGAGCACCCAGACCTCTCTCAAGGGCGTCTTTGCGGCGGGCGATGTTGTTGACTCGCATTACCAGCAGGCAATTACCGCCGCTGGTTCTGGCTGCAAGGCTGCGCTGGATGCTGAGCACTACTTGGAAACTGTTGCTCGGTAGCTGACAGCAGGGCAGTCGCACTAGCTGGATAAACACCTAATAGTTGGGGTATCGCAATTGTTGGATAAGCCCTACGATTGCAGATATCCAACTATGGGGAATATCCGATAGCCGGTAAGCCCAATTGTTGTTAGCTGTAGCTCAATCAGGGCGCAGCAGGACGTGTTATAGCCCGGTACGCCCCGTACTCATCGAGCACTTGCAGCGTTCTCAAGAACACCATTAATTAACAATTTAGTACTTCACTCGCACCACCGGAAGCCCTAATTTTTGACGCCTTGAGCGCCAAATCCGTACGCGAGGCTGAAGAAGCTAGGTTGAAAAATTAGAATCAAGACCACAAAACAAAACCACTAAGAACTCAAACGAGCTCATTCTAAGGAGAAGAATTTCATGGCTCCGGTAACCGTCACCGCCAACACCTTTAAGTCCGATGTCCTCGAATCCGATAAGCCGGTGCTTGTTGATTTCTGGGCAGAGTGGTGTGGCCCGTGTAAGAAGATTGCTCCCGTTTTGGACGAGGTTGCGACCGAGCTCGATGGCAAGGCCGTCATCGCCAAGGTCAACGTTGATGAGGAGCGTGCACTGGCTGGCATGTTCCAGATCATGTCCATCCCAAGCCTGCTCCTATTCAAGGACGGCAAGAAGGTCGAAGAGATTCGCGGAGTCCGCCCGAAGGGCGAAATCACGTCGCTCATCGAAAAGCACCTTTAAAAGAACTTGGGGTTGCTCCTTATCCGATACGAGGTTACGACTGCCCACCCGCCACTTCGCTATTGCCACCTTCGTTGGACACACCCCATTATGATGTGACTGAAGTTGTGGTTGTGATTTAGAGTTAGTCCTGGGGTTCTGCCGTCGGGCTAGCCGACGCGCCCTCGTAACAATCAATTCGCGCCTGCGACCTGGTAATCTTGCTGGAAATGGCGGTTTACGTCTTCCTTAATACCGTGAAGGAACCAGGTTGCCGCCAACTTGAGAGGTATTGCTGACCATATCCTCTGAGAGTGCGCGAGATTTCTTAACTGAAGTTTCGTTTAGCTCACTGGCCAGTAATACTGATTAAGTGTTGTGAGGACCCACAACGGCCTAAACATAATTGTGGAGTTCGGAAGGGAGTTTTCGTGCCAGAGTTTCTGAAGGTGGGCGATAGGTCACCTCGTGTAGCCGAGGTACGTTCTACCCTGGCTCGTCTTGGGCTTCTGCCCAATTGGGAGGGCTCAGCCGCGGAGGAGAACTCGCCTCAGTGGTCTGGTGACGATGACCTCTTTGATGAGGATATGCGCAACGCTCTCCTGGCGTTCCAACAGTCCCGCGGTGTCTATGCCGACGGGATCATCCGCGACAGCACCCTGCGCCTACTGCGAGAAGCCTCGTACACTCTGGGCACCCGCGTACTGTCCTACGATCCACTGTCACAAATGACCGGTGAGGACGTAGGCGTTCTCCAAGCTACCTTGCAGGAACTCGGCTTCCACGATGCCCGAGTAGACGGCCACTTTGGCCCGAAGACCGATGCCTCTGTACGTGAATACCAGCTCAATTACGGGCTGGAGCCCGACGGTATCTGTGGTCCCGTTACTCTCCGGGCGCTCAGCTACTTGGGCAGGAGGGTTACTGGTGGCTCTGTAAACGCCTTCCACGAGAAGGAAATACTGCGCACGATGGGGCCGAAGCTCTCTGGAAAGCGCATTGTCATTGATCCAGGTCTTGGGGCAGGGGAGCCCGGCATTGTGGTCGACGGCCCTTACGGTCAGATTTCTGAAGAAGAGATTCTTTGGGATTTGGCCTCTCGCATCGAGGGTCGCCTTGTCGCGGCAGGTGCAGAGACTATTCTGTCTCGTCCTCGTACCGACAATCCGTCCATCGAGGATCGCGCTGAGATGGCCAACGCATTTGGCGCTGACGTCTTCATCTCCCTGCAGGCCGACCACTATCACAACAACCGCGCCAGCGGTATTGCGACTTTTTACTTTGGCTCGATGAAGGGCTCCAACTCCATTCTGGGCGAACAGCTCTCTGGCCTTATCCAGCGAGAGATTGTTGCCCGTACGAGCCTGGTAGACTGCCGCTCGCACGCCCGTACCTGGGATCTCCTCCGTCTGACCAGGATGCCCACGGTGGAAGTCGCCGTTGGTTACCTGACCAACGAGGATGACGTCGCAATTCTTTCTTCCCCAGATCAGCGTGACGTAATTGCCGAATCTATCGTTGTCGCTGTAAAGCGTCTGTACCTGGGCGATGAAGAGCAGCAGCCAATGACCGGCGCTTACAGCTTTGCGCAGCTGATTGAAGAGGAAAAAGCCTAAACACGGCTGATCAATCAAACCCGGCGCTAAAGACTGAACAGCTTTGAGCGCATAAAGGGTTCTTTCGCACTTAGATCCAACGCATGGCCGATTTCTTCGTCCCAATCCAATTCCGCATCCAACTCGATACGGAGTTTCGGATGAATCGGATGTGGAGTGACCACCCGAAACCCGGAGTCAAGAAGGGTTCGCGTACGAATCAAATCACCGGCGTTATGGTTAATCGCCGCCAACGAATCTGAAATACACGGCTTAGGATTTAGCTTTTCTTCAAGTTGCGCTTCGAAATCAGCGATTAGGTTCTCCGTACCGTCGTCAGGCGTTGGCGATGACGGCGTGGGTCCCGACATAGAATCCGCTGTGCCACTGCAACCAAACGCCTCTACCGCTGAAATCCCGCGCAGCGCGAGCTTGTGCAGAGCGGTCACAATGAGAACGCGGAGCATGTCATCATCGACCTCTAAAGCGTTGTAATGGAGACTCGTCAGCGCAATCGCATCCGGCGATATTGGCCCGGAAGGCATGGAAAATGTCGTCGGGCAGAAGCGCGGGGGCGCAAAGAGGAGCGTGCCGACGGTCTCAGGCTTCCCATCGATAAGTGATGCCGGTGGCTTTCGCCGTAGCGAATATCCGCACGGCCCCCAGGAAAGGTAGACGGTATTGAGCCATGCTTCCTTCTCCAAGCGCACCTGGGCGGCTAAATCAGAGCTTAGGACGCTATTTAAGGGGCTCTCACTAGCTCCGGTAGGCCGAGTAGGGGGTTGGCTGTCCGAATGCTTTAAATCGCCGTTGAGAGCTTCATCCTCTTTTGCCCTGCGAGGGTCCAATTTAGGTTCGCGCGGCTCAGACGAGAAGTGGGGTAGGGCAGTTGCAGTACGGATATGCTCCATGCCCTGTTCCCAAAACAGGCTTAACATCGTCTCCGGATAGATTCCATCGATGTCGGCCAGCGAGATTTTCTCGATGAATACTTCAGTCACAGTAGCCGGGTTTACTCTTCGTCGAGATGCATCAGTGACATGATGCGATCAAAGTCCTCGAGGTTGCCGAATTCGATGACAATTTTGCCCTTACGCTTGCCCATCTGGGCAGTCACCTTCGTATCAAAAGAATTGGACAGGCGATCAGCCCAATTGTGGAGTACCTCCGGCTGCGGAGTGGGCTCGCGGTGCTGCTTCTTTGGTCGCTCGCCTGCATTGAGTAATGTCACTGCTTCTTCGGTCGCACGGACGGATAGTCCTTCAGCAACAATTCGCTCGGCGAGGCGCTGCTGTTCCTCCTTACCTGCCTTGACCCCAAGCAAGGCACGTGCGTGGCCAGCCGACAGAACACCGACCGCTACTCGTCGCTGTACCTCCACCGGCAACTGCAAGAGTCGAATCATGTTGGTAATAACGGGCCGCGAGCGACCGATACGATCCGCGAGCTCTGCCTGAGTAACACCAAACTCATCGAGCAGCTGTTGGTACGCAGCGGCCTCTTCGAGTGGGTTCAACTGAACGCGATGGATGTTCTCTAGTAGGGCATCGCGAAGCAGGTCCTGGTTTGGAGTATCGCGAACGATGGCGGGAATCGTGTCAATTCCAGCTCGCTGAGAAGCACGCCAGCGACGTTCACCCATGATGATTTCAAACTCGGGTTGCGGCGCGTTCGGATCTTCCTTGCGCGCTGCCTCGAGTGCGGCCGCACGACTATCCTCAGAGATTGGTCGTACGATAATCGGCTGCAATAGACCGAACTCACGAATAGAGTGAGCGAGCTCATTTAGGGGCTCCTCATCGAAGACCTCTCGTGGCTGCTTCGGGTTCGGCGTGATCAGCTTCAAGTTGATCTCGCGATAGGTCGCGCCAAACTCGTTTGCGGCCGAAGCGTCAACATCGGTAGCCTCGGCGCTGCCATGGTCCGCTGCTCCCGACGTCGTCGAGGGCAATGTTTCACGTGAAACATCACTAGACTTACCAATAACCTTATCGTCACTGTGACGTTTCTGCGCCTCATTGGTATGAGGTTTGCTCTGGCCGGATTTTGCAGATTTTCCGGCGTTTTTGCCTTCAGTCAACGAGGTGCCGGATCCCGTCGCGGCTGCCCCCAGTACGTCGGCAACTCCGCTACTTCCAGGCTGCTTCGTCCCCTGGGTACGGCGGGGACCGAAGATAATATCCGCGGCACTCTCACCTACCGAGGGGTTAGCCGCCGGAGCAGTTGGGATCAGCGCGGCGATACCGCGACCGAGCCCTCCCTTGCGGTTCTCCTTTTTTTGATTCGACATCGGTAACTACTCCTAGTGGCTTTAATTTGTCTCAGTGGAATTGGACGGGGTAGGGGAGGAAGCTGGTTTTTGCCCAATCGCACTTCCACCCGGAACTGCGGAATAGTCGCCACGCGTTGCCAATTCCTTCGCGGCGTCAAGATAAGCAACTGCGCCCCGAGACCCTGGATCGTAGGAAATTACGGTCTGCGAATATCCCGGCGCCTCCGATACCTTCACGGATCGAGGGATGAGATTACGTAGCACAACCTCACCGAAGTAGTTACGAACCTCATTGGCAACTTCTTCCGAAAGCTTGGTGCGGCCATCGAACATAGTGAGCAGCACAGCAGAAATATGTAGCTCCGGATTGAGATGCTGACGAATCATCTGCACGTTATTCATCAGCTGAGTCACACCCTCCAAGGCGTAAAACTCACACTGAATCGGAATCAAAACCTCGTTGGCGGCAGTCATCGAATTCAGAGTCAACAGACCGAGCGAAGGAGGGCAGTCAATAATGAGAAAGTCAAAGCCGTTGTCAATCAGGTACTGATCTGACACTGCATCGAGAAGTCGGCGCTCACGGTTCAGGAGCGAGACCAGCTCAATCTCGGAGCCCGCCAAGTCCAACGTCGCTGGCACACAAAAGAGATTCTCAGATTCAGGGGAACGCTGGATGACATCGTCAATCTGTAGTTCGCCAATTAGAAGCTCATACGTCGACGGGGTCCCGGAAACATGCTCAATCCCCAGGGCCGTAGAAGCATTTCCCTGCGGGTCATTATCGATGACTAGCACCTTGAGACCATGCCGCGCGAGCGCCGACGCGATGTTGACTGCCGAAGTGGTCTTGCCCACGCCACCCTTCTGGTTGGCGATAGTAATACGGCGCGGGCGTTCGGGGCGTGGAAGCGATAAACGGTTCGGGGCCTTAACTTGCGCTGCCCGTTGAGCTGCCGCAGCGATGGGTGTGTCTTGCCAGGACTTCCGGCTCATTAACTATTCCCCTTACAAGCACAGCAATCACCAATCATGGCCACTGGAGTGCGAATAAAAACTTAGTAACTATCTGCAAAAGCGTAATCATCAAGCCCCAACAACCGTTAGACGCCGACGATTGTGGAATGTTTCACGTGAAACATCCACCTTGGTCGCTAGGACTTTGCCATACCGCGATACTTATCCCACTCTAGCCCGACGGCACTACGCGCCTCAATGCCGAAACCAGAACACAAACGAATCCGCAGTGGAGTTGGGGGAGCGGGGCTTACAGCCTACTTCTTCTGAATAATCACGGCGTACGTCGAAGTTCCCAACACGGAACCGCCGACCTCTACGACGCGGGGATTAATTCCCTTCGCCTTAGCAATAAGCTTTGCATCCCGATCGATTTCCTCTTGGGCAGTTCCACCCTTCAGTGCAACCATCGCGCCTCCGGATTTAACTAAAGGAAGCGACCATCCCGCCAACTTCCCAAGAGGGGCAACAGCGCGGGAGGTGACGACATCCACTTGGCCAATCTCAGCGCGAACCACTTTCTCCTCAGCACGCCCGCGAACTACCGTTACATTGTCCAGCTCAAGATCTTCCACAACTTCGTTCAAAAAGGTTGTACGGCGCAGCAATGGTTCCACAAGAACCACCTTCAAATCCGGTCGCGCAAGAGCAAGCGGAATGCCGGGCAAGCCAGCCCCCGAACCAATATCCGCAACTACAAGCCCTTTGCCTATCGCTTCTCCAACTACCGCAGAATTGATAATGTGCCGATCCCACAGCTTTGGAGTTTCACGTGGTCCAATCAAACCTCGGACTGTCGCCTCCTCGGCCAACCATGAGTGGTAGCGGTATGCCCGATCGGCATTGTCTCCAAACACGGTATCTATCACCGAACGCAGATCTGCATCGACCAAACCTGCGGAGGCTTCTTGCTTATCGACGTCTTTCGCGGAGTTACTCAACAGTTCCTCTAACCTTTCCAATGGGGCAGCTGTGCCGTCACTCGTCGAGCTTTTCAACACCCCTAGTGTACGACAGTGCAACAGCGATGTTTCACGTGAAACATTGATCAAAGTTGGATGCCAAACTCCAGGCCCCGGAGAAAATTACATGCCTGTAATAACAGTGACGTTGTTTGCTCGATAGAGCACCAAGGCAAGCAAAAACGCCCCGCATCAACTGCGGGGCGTTTCGATTATTTAACTTATGTAGACGAAGGGCGATTCCACTTCAGCTATTTCTTTTTCCGCTTCCGGTTCTTCCGATTTGCGGGTTTCTGTCCTGGCGCTGGCTTCGAGGCTGGGCCCTGCTGTCCCTTCCCCGAATTACCATCCGGAAGATGGCTAGAAGCCTTTTTCGCTGCAGAGGCCTGACCGGACTGCGCCTGCTGCGCATTCTGCGCTGCCTGACGCTTGCCACCCTTCTTCGGATTGATTGGCTTCTGGCCAACCTTCGGAGCGAGCTTCTCCTGTGCCTCGCGCTTGGCAGCCTTCTTAGCTGCGACAGCTTCCTTCTCTTCCTCATCCAGCTTGCCGAAGATGTAGCGCTGCTGGAAGTAGGTCCAGACGTTGTTAGTCACCATGTAGACAAGAAGACCGATGTGCCAGAAAGCACCGGTAACAAGAATCATGATCGGGAAGAACCAAAGCATCATCTTGTTCATCATGTCCATCTGCTGCCCCATAACGCCTTCCTGGCGCTTCACCAGACCGGCTTCCTGGCGGGCACGCGTGCGGTCAACAGACATGCGAGCGTTGAAGTGCGTTGCCAGTGCCGCGATAACGATCAGCGGAATGGCAACGATCATGATGTCCATGCGGGTGAAGTCCGCAGGCGTACCAGGCACGGTAAAGGCTGCGTATTGATCCTCACCCATACCAACCGAACTGGACAGTGGAGCATTGAGCACACGAGCCAGCAGGAAAGACCGCACCTCATCTACACCGAAGATGTAGTTAGGCGTATTCCAGTTCTGCTCCACCGACATGCCGAGCGCATTGCCCGACGTACCCGTTCGGTTAAACGAACGCAGCACGTGGAAAAGACCAATGAACACAGGCATCTGAACCAGAATCGGCAGACAGCCGCCGAGCGGGTTGACACCCATTTCCTTCTGCAGCTGGCGCATAGCAAGAGCCTGCGCCTGCTGATCGTTCTTGTACTTCTCCTTGATCGCCTGCATCTCAGGAGCGAGTTGCTGCATCTTGATGGCAGAACGCTGCTGGTTCAGCATCGGCTTAAACAGGAGGATACGGATGGTGACCACAAGCAAAACAATGGCCAGCACCCATGAGATACCCGAGGAGGGATCGAATAGGAAACCTGAGGCCTTATGCCAGAACCACAGGATGGCCGAAATCGGCCAATACACGAAATTGAGCACGGTCTAAGATCACTCCGTTCTTTAGGGGGACAGCGCACTCGCGCCTTCGTCTACAAAGCCCGGTCAAAGGCTAAGCATTACTAGAGGTTACCTGTGCATTCGCTTCAACCACGAACCCAGGCCGGGGAATGTGACAGGAACTGGATCCCAGCCGCCCGGATGCCAGGGTGCGCAACGGAAGATACGCAGGAGAGTCAGCCACAGGCCACGAATAGCTCCAAAGCGGCGCACGGCCTCAAGACCATATGCGGAGCAGGTCGGTTCAAAACGACATGTGCTCGTTGGCTTCAGATTAGAGATACGACGGCGGTAGAAGAGAATCGCCCTCTCAGCCACACGTGCAGCGGGGGCCTGGGCGAGGGGGCCGTCGTCAAGCGAATTAGCGCCGACGTTCGTATGTGGCGAGTGCCGATTGCACATCGTGGGACAGCTCCTGGCTGGTGGCTGTGGCAGATGCAGGCAGCGCGCGAACGACAATGTCCATGGTGGACGGAAGATTCTGCGCGGCCGCGGCCATAACATGGCGAAGCTTGCGGGATACAGCGTGACGAGTCACAGCGTTGCCCACAGCTTTAGATACGACAAGACCGACACGCGGACCACCAAACCTGGCAATCTGCGTATCGGTCTTATCTTCACCGCCAGAAGCGGCGGTGTCACGAATATGCAAGACCAAGGTCTTGCGTCCGATTCGGCGTCCACGTCGTACGGTGACCGTGAAGTCACGCGAAGAACGCAGCTTATTGCTCTGAGGGAGCACCGAAATCGGTGTCCTCTTGCTTAAGCGGACAGGCGGGCACGGCCCTTGCTGCGGCGTGCTGCCACAACGGCGCGACCGGAACGGGTACGCATACGGGTACGGAAGCCGTGCACGCGTGCACGACGGCGGTTATTCGGCTGGAACGTCCGCTTCGACACGGTTGACACTCCTTGAAACTCAAACGACCACGAGTCCACGCTGAACACACCGCAGTAAACTCCTCGCTTCGAGTGCGAGGCAGCGATGCGTCTGACGCATTCCCGTGATGCACGGAAAAATTACTTACCGACAGATTGAAAGCTACATGCGTTCTGTCGGGTCCAAGCACAAGCTCGGACTCATATCTCAATGGATATGAAACACCCAGATAGGTTACGTCGAATCGAGCGAGAAATTCAAATCAACACGCCGGATTTACCTGGAGAATCATTTTCCAAGTTTTCCGACGGTACCGATGTTGACCTGTGGAAATACTGACCTATGCACTGCAATCCACAGGGCGTTTATCCCATCAGCTGTGGATAACTTCCACACCATGAATCACAGCGAGCAGGGGAAATAACGTGTTTACCTAGGTAAACGCAGACTAGGGGGCTATTTTTCATTGTGGGCAAACTGTGGATAAACTGTTAGTCAATTAGCGACAAGGTTTATCCACAGGTGTGGACAAACATGTGGAAGTCCTGCTCGGGGCGTATAGCACCTTGTGTAGAAACACCCCACAGGGCGAATTACAATAAATAGCCCCCAAATGGGCAGATATGGCGCTCTCGCCATGCCAAAAACACTCCACAAAAACAGGTCGCCTCGATAAATTTGATGAACGTAAACATGTAAAAGGACATTCACACAGTGAGCGAACAACCAGAATTGCCAGGTGGACTCTGGGAGCAGGTCGTTTCTATCCTGACTTCACCAGAAGGTGCGCCGGAGTTGGGCATTGCACCACTACGCCCGCCACACAAGGCACTGCTGCGGTCAGTGACGCACACTGGTGACTTTCCAGGTTTTTTCCTGCTCAGCACTCAATCGCCAGTGGTGCAGGCACTGGTAAAAGAAGAGCTCAAGGGCATTATCGAGGCCGTCTTAGCCTCGCTGACCGGCGAGGAGTTGGAAACGGTCATCACCGTTGCCGATCCTGCTGACGACGCTGAAGATAGCCAGGCAGCAGAGACCACTCAACCATCTGCACAGCACTCGGGGCAGATGCCATCTGCAGCTTCGCGTCCGCAGCAGGCTCAGCGTCAACAGCCAAACCAGCAGCACCAGCAGCAATCTGGCCGCAACTACCCGTTCCCCAGTGCAGATACGAACGACTTCAATCTCCACGAGCAGCACCAGGGATCGACGCAGACGCCACAGGTGTCGCAGACGCACCAGCCGAATGTCCATAATCAGCAGAGTGCCCAGTCACAACGCCGATCGATGGACGCCGTAGATTCGATGGCCCAGGGGCTTTCGCACTCATCTGCCGAGAATCCGATGACTATTGCTGATCAGCGCCAGGTCACAAGTCCTTTCCGTTCCGAGAGCCACGGCACTCCAACCGAGATGAGCATGCCTTTCGAGGAGCCCACCCTCAACCCGAACTACACCTTCGAGACCTTCGTTATTGGTCCGCAGAACAAATTCGCCGCCGCAGCCGCCGTCGCTGTTGCAGAGTCTCCGGGGCGCACCTACAACCCGCTGTTTATCTCCGGCGGTTCGGGTCTTGGCAAGACGCACCTGCTCCACGGCATTGGTCACTACGCCAAGCATTTGTACCCTAACCTGCGGGTTCGTTACGTTTCCTCGGAAGAGTTCACCAACGACTTCATTAATTCCGTGCGTGACGACGCCCAGGAATCCTTCAAGCGTCGCTACCGCGATTTGGACATGCTCATCATCGATGACATCCAGTTCTTGGAGGGCAAGGAAGGTACACAGGAAGAGTTCTTCCATACGTTCAATGCCCTGCACCAGTCCAATCACCAAATTGTGCTGTCGTCGGACCGCCCACCACGCGAGCTTAAGACCCTGGAGGATCGCCTTCGTACCCGCTTCCAGTGGGGGCTCAATCCGGATCTGCAATACCCGGACTTGGAGACGCGAATCGCAATTCTGTCGAAGAAGGCACAGCTGTCTGATTTGGTCGTTCCGCATGATGTACTCCAGTACATCGCGGAGAACACCTCGTCTTCTATTCGTGAGCTCGAGGGGCGTCTCCTGCAGATTAGTGCTCACGCATCCATGATTCATGAGCCTGTGACCTTGAAGTTTGCGCAGGAGATCCTCGGTGCCGACGAAATCGAGGTGCAGATTACCCCGGAGATCATCATCTCCACCACGGCTGAGTACTTCGACTTAACGGTTGCGGATTTGGTGGGCCCGGGTAAGACTCGCCCGGTCGCTCATGCACGCCAGATTGCTATGTACCTGACGAGGTCCTTCACCGAGCTTTCGTTGCCGTCGATTGGCCGAGAGTTCGGAAATCGTGACCATTCGACGGTTTTGCACGCTGAACGCAAGATTGTTAAGGAAATTCAGGAGAAAAAGCCCTCAAAGGACCAGGTCAACGACCTGACTACACGCATTCGTGACCGAGCTCGCGGCACGGCTTAAAATCCTTGGGTTCGGCGTGCGGAATTCTTGTTATTAACTGCGGTTTTTCCGTGCACAGAGCTGTGGACAACTCCTAAATTTTGTGGATGAAAGATGAAGCCCGAACACTATCCACAGACACCCCAAGTTATCCACAGTTAGACGCACTGGTTATCCACAGCGCGAAATCAGTGAAGACCAGCGGGAATCATGTAATTTCACAATGTGCACACCCCCTATTACTACTCCCGACTTTAAAAATCTCTAGAAACTTCTAGATAAAAGGGGGCCTGCGCACAACCTCTGGCAAGCAACCTCTCGCGCACAACTTCATAAATGCCAAGAACGAGTAAGAACTACGATCAAGCACTAGACGGACTACAAGAATCCCAGTGAGGTCTTTGGCAGTCTGCAGTAGAGTTGTACGATGGAATCTTTGTAACTCCAGTCATGTGCGCTGACATAGCGTGCTGACAACACAAAAGACGGCTAATAACAGACATCCAATACCGGTGGAGGAACGATGGAGCAGACCGAAGTCCGTATTCGCGCGGCTAAGGACGATCTCGCGGGTGCGGTGAGCTGGGTTGCTCGTAACCTGCCTGCACGCCCGACTCAGCCGATTCTGCGTGGCATGATTTTTCTCGCGGATGACAATGGTCTGCAGCTCGCTGGCTATGACTACGAGGTCTCGACTCAGATTCGTATTAGTGCAGAGGTCGATGAGCCCGGTCGCTTCGCCGTCAATGGCAAGTTGGTTTCTGACATTGTCTCTAAGTTGCCGAATAAGCAGGTAGAGATGCACTTTGATGGCACGAAGGTCATCGTTCGCTGTGGTTCTTCCCGCTTCGAGCTACCAAGCCTGACCTTGGAGGATTACCCTCAGCTACCAGAAGCTCCGGCTGCTACCGGTACTGTCGATGCTGCTCTGCTGGCTGAGGCTATTGGTCAGGTCGCTATCGCTGCCGGCAAGGATGAGTCGCTGCCGATGCTGACCGGCATCCGGATGGAAACCGAAGGTAACGAGGTCACTCTCGCTGCCACCGACCGTTTCCGCCTGGCGGTTCGCAGTTTCGAGTGGGAGCAGATCCCTGAGGGGGAGACCAAGCTGCTCATCCCGGCAAAGACATTCGCGGAGACTGCCCGCACTCTCGATACCACTTCCAGCGAGCCAGTGACCTTGGCATTCGGCGACGGATCCGATGATCGTGAGGTCGGCTCTGAAGGTCTGCTGGCTATCCTCGCCGATCCTCGTCGCACTACCACGCGACTGCTGGACGCCGAGTTCCCGAAGTTCCGCCCGCTGCTGCCGAAGCAGCATTCCTCCATGGCTGTTGCTCGTGTTGACCAGCTGCAGGATGCCATCCGTCGTGTGTCTCTGATGGCGGATCACGGTGCGCAGATTCGCATGGACTTCTCCGACGGCCAGGTTGTCCTTTCTGCTCATGGCGACGAAGTTGGTCACGCAGAAGAGACTGTGGCCTGCAACTTCTATGGGGAACCACTTCTGATCGCCTTCAACCCGCAGTACCTGCTCGAGGGGCTCAGCGCTGTTCGCTCCCACCGCGTTCTGCTGGGCTTTACGCAGCCGTCGCGTCCCGCGATTCTCATTCCAGAGCCGGAAGCTATCCCGGAGCTCGGTGAGGACGGCTTCTACCCAACGCCGGAGACCGACTTCACTTACCTGCTGATGCCTGTACGCCTGCCGGGCTAGTCTGCGGCTATGCACATTCGGTATTTGTCCTTGCGGGACTTCCGCTCCTGGCCGGAGTTGGAAGTCGAGTTCACGCCTGGAATTACCGTATTTACCGGGCAAAATGGCTACGGCAAGACCAATATCGTCGAGGCCGTTGGGTATCTCTCCACGCTCGGTTCGCATCGAGTGTCTACGGATGCTCCGCTGGTTCGTTCGGGGACCCCGTCGGCACGCATTTCGGCGACGGCGGTCAATGATGGCCGCGAGCTGACGGCGCATCTGCTCATCAATCCGCATCGCGCGAATCAGGCGCAGATTAATCGCACGCGGCTGAAGTCTCCGCGGGAGCTGCTGGGGATCGTTAAGTCGGTCTTTTTCTCGCCCGAGGATCTCACGCTGGTCAAGGGCGAGCCCGCTTCCCGTCGCCGATACATCGATGATTTGCTCGCTTTACGACGGCCATTGTCCGCCGGTATCCGCATTCAATATGACAAGATTTTGCGTCAGAAGAATGCGCTGCTGAAGTCGGCGGGCTCGACGCTGCGCCGTGGCTATTCTTCCTCGGAGGGGCAGGCCGCCCTGAGCACGCTGGATACCTGGGATGCGCAATTGGCGCAGGTGGGAGCGGCGTTAATGGCTGCGCGCATGGATTTGATCGCCGAGCTTTCCGAGCATGTCAGCGAGGCCTATGCCACGCTTGCCCCGCACTCGCGCCCAGCCACGATTGCCTATGCGCCGAAGGTCGACAGTCTGGATGGCGGGCCATTGCCCAGCGAACCGGAGCTGCTCGAGGCACTGCTGCTGACGAAGATGGCGGAGCGCCGCACCGCGGAGATTGAGCGCGGTTCCTGTCTCGTTGGTCCGCATCGCGATGATCTCAACCTCATTCTCGGCAATGACCCCGCCAAGGGCTTCGCTAGCCACGGCGAGACCTGGTCTTTTGCACTCGCGCTGCGTCTCGGCGCGTACTTTTTGCTCCGTGCCGATGGGCCCGACCCGATCTTGGTGCTTGACGACGTGTTTGCGGAGCTCGACCGGCATCGTCGGGAAGCTCTCATGGAAATCGCGCAGCAGGCTGAGCAGGTGTTGATCACCTCGGCGGTGGGGGAGGAGTTGCCTCAGGCACTGGTCGAGGATTCTTCTGTCACTCATCACACGGTGACGGTGGCGCAGACTGAGCAGGGGCGAATCTCACTGCTGGATGAAAACCCAGTCGCGGAAGAGTGACGGGTATGGTCGAGAACATGGAGCCGGATAACTCACCGGAAGAAGAAAAGGACCTGATCAGCGACGCTTTCTTCCGCATGCGCGATGCCGCTAAGGAGGGCGGTCACAAGTTACCGAATCTCCAGCGGCCACCGAAGAAGAAGGGCTCGTGGTCTGGCCTCGATAGCCGTGTGCCTGTGAAGGCCGCGGAGGGGATTGTTGCGGACGTCGATAAGCAGCGGGCAGCGCAAGCAGTGGTGCGAGATCGTGCCGGTACGGTGATTTCGCCGAGCTTATTGAAGGAGGCGGGGATTCGGCTGTACCGGAAATATGACCGTCGACCTGCGCCGATTGGTGCGGTGCTGAATAAGGCAGTAGTCGATCGCGGCTGGCAGATCCACATTGCCCACGGTGTGATCATGACGGAGTGGGATTCGATGGTCGGCAAGGTCGTCGCGGAACATTCCCAGGTGAAGGAGTTCAAGGACGGCACTTTGGTGGTCGAGTGCCAATCGACAGCATGGGCAACACAGCTGCGGCTAGCACAGCGACAGGTTTTGAAGTCGATCGCGGAACGCGTCGGCGATGGGGTGGTTGAGGAAATTAAGGTGCTGGGGCCGAAAGCGCCGAATTGGCGCAAGGGCAAATTGCACATCGAGGGCCGAGGACCGCGTGATACTTATGGGTAAAGGTCGGTAAACGGTCTACGAATAGGCGTCGGTATGCGTAAAACTGCGAAATTTGGTCCTTTGAGCGCATCGGCTATATCCACAGTAGGGGACTACGTTGGGGTAAGATGGGCAGGAGAATACCGGCAGGCGGTTCTTGAGACGTTCTCGGCATCCAAACTAGCCAGACCTATCTAGTAGTCCTATGTAGTTCTGGCTGGCGCCGATAGCGCTTGACCGCCGGCCTATTTTTCGCGCGCTGACGAATGTTGTGCGGGGAGAGAACCAAGAATAGGAGACGCGCCGAACCGTGGCTGCTACCGAACATCAATATGACGCCTCATCGATTACCATCCTCGAGGGCCTCGAGGCCGTGCGTAAGCGGCCGGGTATGTACATTGGCTCGACTGGTGAGCGTGGCTTGCACCACCTGGTGTGGGAGGTTGTAGACAACTCCGTCGACGAGGCGATGGCGGGTTACGCCACCGATGTTGAGGTCACTCTGCTGGAAGACGGCGGCGTTCAGGTCCGCGATAACGGCCGTGGTATTCCTGTCGAAATGCACCCGTCGGGCATGCCGACGGTGCAGGTGGTTATGACTCAACTGCACGCCGGCGGCAAGTTTGACTCCGAGTCCTACGCTGTTTCCGGTGGTCTGCACGGTGTGGGTATTTCGGTGGTTAACGCGCTGTCGACGCGTATGGAAACCGAGGTCATCCGTGATGGCTACACCTGGTACCAGAACTTCGACCAGGCCGTCCCGGAAGAAATTATCCGAGGTAAGAAGACTCGTGGTTCGGGCACCACACAGCGTTTCTGGCCGGACCCGGAGATTTTTGAGACCACCGATTTCAAGTTCGACACCATTTCTCGCCGCTTGCGTGAGATGGCGTTTTTGAACAAGGGCCTGACCATCACGTTGGTGGACAAGCGTGTCTCCGAGGAAGAGCTCGAGGCTGAGGCTCTGGCGGAGCAGGCGGAGACCGAATCCGCTGAAATCGCCAAGGATGCGGTTGAGGAGCAGAAGGAGAAGGCAGAGAAGACCACCAAGCCGAAGGAGCGCCGCAAGGTCTTCCACTACCCGAATGGTCTGCGGGACTATGTCGAGACTCTGAACAAGTCGAAGAACATCATCCACCCGACCATCATTTCCTTCGATGCTGCAGGTGACGGCCACGAGGTCGAGATTGCAATGCAGTGGAACTCGGGTTACTCCGAGTCGGTGCACACCTTCGCCAACACCATTAACACCATTGAGGGTGGCACGCACGAAGAGGGCTTCCGTTCTGCGTTGACATCGCTGATGAACCGCTATGCGCGTGAGCACCGCCTGTTGAAAGAGAAGGAAAACAACCTCTCCGGCGAGGACTGCCGTGAAGGTCTCGCTGCCGTGATTTCGGTGAAGGTCGCCGATCCGCAGTTCGAGGGCCAGACGAAGACGAAGCTCGGTAACACCGAGGTGCGTTCCTTCGTCCAGCGCATGACTAATGAACACATCGGTCACTGGCTGGAGGCCAATCCGGCTGAGGCCAAGGCCATTGTTAACAAGGCCATTGCTTCGGCACATGCCCGTCAGGCGGCTCGTAAGGCCCGTGACCTGGTGCGTCGTAAGTCCGCGACCGATCTTGGCGGTCTTCCGGGTAAGTTGGCGGACTGCCGTTCGAAGGATCCGAAGCAGTCCGAGCTGTTCATCGTGGAGGGTGACTCCGCAGGTGGTTCTGCAAAGGCAGGCCGAAACTCGCTGTTCCAGGCCATTTTGCCGCTGCGCGGTAAGATCTTGAACGTCGAGAAGGCGCGCCTGGATAAGACGCTGAAGAATAACGAGGTCCAGGCCATTATTACGGCGCTGGGCACCGGTATTCACGACGAGTTCGACATCGAGAAGCTGCGCTACCACAAGATTGTGCTGATGGCCGACGCCGATGTCGATGGTCAGCACATTGCCACGCTGCTACTGACGCTGCTGTTCCGTCTGATGCGTCCGCTGATTGATGAAGGGCACGTCTACCTCGCCCAGCCGCCGCTGTACAAGCTCAAGTGGGCCAAGGGTGAGCCGGGCTACGCCTACTCCGATGCTGAGCGCGATCAGCTGCTGGAAGAGGGGCTGGCTGCCAACCGCAAGATCAACAAGGACGATGGTGTTCAGCGTTACAAGGGTCTCGGTGAGATGAACGCCGCTGAGCTGTGGGATACCACCATGGATCCGGATCACCGCGTGCTGCGTAAGGTCGCCCTCGAGGACGCGCAGAAGGCGGACGAACTGTTCACCATTCTGATGGGCGATGACGTCGCTTCACGACGTTCGTTCATTACCCGTAATGCGAAGGACGTTCGCTTCCTCGACGTCTAAGCCGATACCAAGTCTGGTTATCGGCTTGTCGGTTCCCCTGACAAAACCTCCGTTCAGCCATTAATGTTTATGAAATGGAAGATACTCGGGGAAGCATGGTCAACGGGGAACCGCCAGTCGAGCCACGTATTGTGCAGGAGACATTGCCAGATGGCTCCGTGACCCCGATGGCGCTTCGGTTTCCCGAAGGTTCGCCTCGGGGCATTGTCGTTATTTGGCCGGGCTTTGGCATGGGTGCTCGCTACTACCGGCCGATTGCCCAAGAGTTACAGCGTCGAGGTTTTTGCGTCCTGACCTCGGAGTTACGCGGCCAGGGTAACCAGACTGCGGTGGCCACCCGCCGTCACAATTGGGGCTACCAGGATTTAGCGTCGGTGGATTATCCCTTGGCGGTGGCTCGTGCTCGGAAGGAATTCGACCATCTGGCAGCAGGGGAGAAGCTACCCGTCTACTTGCTGTGTCATTCCATGGGCGGTCAGATTGCCTCGCTGTATCTGGCCCGACCGGAAGCGGACGTGGCCGGCGTAGTGATGGTCGGCTCCGGTACTCCGCACTACAACTGTTTTACTGGCAACGAGTACAAGCGGCTTCGCTACGGTGCACCGTTTATGCAGGTGGTGTCCCAGATCCTGGGCTATTGGCCAGCGGGCAGGCTTGATTTGGCCGGCTATGGCCGCCAGGCTCGTAACCATGTGGTGGAGTGGGCGCGGTTCTCGCGCACGGGTCTTCTGCGACCGCGCGGTGCGGATATCGACTACGCCGCTGAGATGCCGAAGGTGACCACCCCGGCGCTGCTGCTGAACTGTGGTGGTGACCGTGACTGCCCGGAGGCTTCCGCACAGGCGCTGGCACGGATGCTGCCGAATTCGGCAAAGTACGAGTTCATTGAGCAGCGGCTGGGCCACAATCGCTGGGCGCGTGAGCCACAGGCTGTGGTTGACCGTCTAGAGCAGTTTATTGAGGAAATTTAAACCGCAATTTTCCAGCTGGTAATCTGCGCTTCTTAACGTAGATGCCTATGGCAACTTCACCTAAAAATATATCTGAATTTTCCCGTCGGCACTTCCTGCAGACCGCCGCAGGAGTCGGTGCTGTCACCGCTGCGAGCACGCTGCTGCCGCCATCATTGCGCCATGCACTCGCGCAGCCCCGACCGGCTGGCTCCCTCGACCAGGTTGAGCACGTTGTCGTGTTGATGCAGGAAAACCGCTCTTTTGATCACTACTTCGGCACTCTCCGAGGTGTGCGGGGGTACAACGACAATTCCGCTTTGCCGGGCGTTTTCAACCAGAGTGGGGTCAGTCCATACCTGATTCGCAACGCCGCTAATCGCGGTGATCTCTCGGTGGAGTACATTGCAAGTTTGCCGCACGGTTGGGAAGACGGGCAGGTTGCACTA
This sequence comes from Corynebacterium sp. LK26, assembly GCF_014335085.1. Classification (NCBI taxonomy): domain Bacteria; kingdom Bacillati; phylum Actinomycetota; class Actinomycetes; order Mycobacteriales; family Corynebacteriaceae; genus Corynebacterium; species Corynebacterium sp. LK26. Next base: position 36,676 of record NZ_PDHB01000007.1, on the reverse strand, counting down.
AACGGCGGCCGCTGTAACGGCTGGATCGAGGCCAAGGGCAAGGGCACGATGGCCTGTTATGACCGCCAGGACATCGCGTTCCAATTCGCTCTCGCAGAGACGTTCACTATCTGCGATGGTTACTTTTCCTCGATGCCTACGTCGACAAGCCCGAACCGCAACTACCTGTTTTCGGGTGATACCCGAAAGGAACCGTGGGGGACTGGAGCGGTTGGCAATGCGGCGTACGAGCCGACGCACCCGGGGTACAGGTGGCGCACGTATGCCGAGGATCTCTCGGCGGCTGGGGTGCCATGGCGCGTCTACCATGAGTGGGATAACTACACCGACAACAACCTGGATTTCTTCGCCGCGTTTCGAAATATTGGCCGCAAGGTCATTCGTGAGGCCGGGCTGCCTGGTCGCGACATGACGGGCTTCCACGAGAAGCTGCTGGAACTGGGCGATGGGATGCCGCCAACTGCAGAGCAGCAGGAGATGGTCGACCGCCTGAATGCCGCTGTGGAGAAGCTGCCTGAGGCGGAACGGAATCTCTACGATCGTGCGCTTTACCGTCGCCAGCCGGGCACGCTCGCTGATGCTTTCCGACGGGACGTTGAATCCGGACAGCTGCCAAAGGTGTCCTGGATTGTGCCGTCGGCCGCGGAAAGCGAGCACCCGGGAGCGTCCTCGCCGATTCAGTCGGCGAATATCACTTACCGCCTGTTGGATGCGTTGGCCTCCAACCCGGAGGTGTGGGCCAAGACCGTCTTCCTGATTAACTTTGACGAGTTTGATGGTTACTTCGACCATGTGGTGCCGCCGCTGCCGCCGAAGAATGAGCCGGGGGAGTGGTACCTGGGCAAGCCGAAGGGGCTCGGTTTCCGCGTCCCGATGACTGTCATTTCACCGTGGTCGGTGGGTGGTTTGGTGTCCTCAGAGGTCTTCGATCACACTTCGGTGATCCGTTTCCTGGAGCAAGTCACCGGCGTGAGCTGCGGAAATATCACTGATTGGCGTCGTCGGGTATGTGGTGATTTGGTATCCACACTGGACTTCTCGGCGTCTACGGGAATGCAGCTTCCAGAGCAGCCGGGACCAGCGCCGGAGTTTGTGAAGCGCTGGGAGGCGGAGCCGGCCGGTGACTATCCTGTGCAGGAGTCCGAGCAGGCGACCGCGCTGCCGACACCGTACCGGCTGCACGCCTACCTCAAAGGCGGCAATCTTGTGCTGGTCAATGACGGTTCCCGTGAGGCTGTTTTCGCTGTTTACAGTGGCAATAAGGTGGAGCATCACACGGTGCTCGGTACGTTAGAGCTGCGAATTGGACTCCTGGAGCGCGAACTTACCGTGTGCGGCCCGGACCGCTTCCTGCGTGTATTCAGCAAGACGGCGAAAGAGTTGCCGGAGGTCACTTTGGAGCACGCGGCGGGACGTGTTCTAGTTGGCGGGCAGGACCGGACGGCTGATTATGTCCGTGATGGTTGGTACGAGGTTGAGCTGGCTGAAGGTGAGGCCACGGCGTATTACACGGGCCGGCTGGAGTCCGGCAATCGCATTCCGACCAGCCCGTTTACCCGAAAGAGTGACTAGGCCCTGTCCCCGGCTAAGTGCCGCCTTTGACCAGATCCCACGTCTCTGCGAATGACAGCTCTTCGCCGTTGGTGGTGAGGAGTATGTGTGCAAGTAGTGCGCCCAGTGCGGTGTTGCCAAAACTTAGTGGTTTCACGTGAAACGTTGCGTAAGCGACCGCCTGCGCTGCCGCAGAAATCGCGGGAAAGCTACGGTGACCAGCAATGACTCCTGAGCTGGCGGCGACAATAGCGCTGATTGTCCACGGCCTCGCAAGTGTAGCGTCGGCCAATTCCGGCACTGTGGCCACCAGTTCATCGGTAGCCGCCAGGATAGCGGCCTCGCTGAGAGGCTGAATCTGAGGCGCGCTCATTCTTGTACTCCGCGGGGCCTTGGGGAGCTCAACTTTCGCAGCAGCGCCATGTCGGTATCAATTACGCTTGCCGTAATTTCCCGGGCTTGACCTTGTTGAAGGGCTCTCGTGGCGGCGGATTCGATGGCGCGAATGACGGCCTCGTGTTTAGACACGCCCTCCATGTGCGCCAGCAGAGCCAAGGCGGTGTCCTGTTCTTTCGTGAGTCTCAAGGTCATCGCCATCGCATTTGCTCCCTGCTATCTAACTGCGCTTCTTAACTGCGCTAGTTTGTTTCTCGCTATCAGGCCTAAAACCCCAGATTTGATACCACAATGGTATCGAAAAGTTGCACACGGCGTCGAAAAGCGGGCTCTAAAGCCCTGTAGAATGGATGCGAACCTCTTTTAAGTAAAGGAAGCAGTCATTGAGCGACGATAACAACAACGACGGCTCATCTTTCGGAAGTGGAGTATTGGGCCACCAGGTTCGCCCGATCGACATCAATGAAGAGATGCAGTCGAGCTATATCGACTACGCCATGAGCGTGATTGTTGGCCGTGCGCTGCCGGAGATCCGTGATGGTCTCAAGCCGGTGCACCGCCGCATTCTCTACGCCATGTTCGACAACGGCTACCGCCCGGAGCGCGGCTATGTGAAGTCCGCAAAGCCGGTTTCGGACACGATGGGTAACTACCACCCGCACGGCGACCGCGCTATTTACGACACCATGGTGCGCATGGCGCAGCCGTGGTCCATGCGCTATCCGCTTGTCGACGGTCAGGGTAACTTCGGCTCCCGCGGTGACGACGGCCCCGCAGCTATGCGTTACACCGAGGCCCGTCTGACGCCGTTGGCCATGGAAATGGTGCGCGATATTCGCGAAAACACCGTCGATTTCCAGCCGAACTACGACGGTCGTACGACAGAGCCGGTTATTCTGCCGTCGCGTGTCCCGCAGCTGTTGATGAACGGCTCCGGCGGTATTGCCGTCGGTATGGCCACCAACATCCCACCGCACAACCTCCGTGAGGTCGCGGATGCCATCAACTGGTGCCTGGACAACCCGGAAGCGGATGAAAAGACCACGCTGGATGCGGTCATGGAGCGCATCAAGGGCCCGGATTTCCCAACTGCCGCCCAAATTGTCGGCGATAAGGGCATCAAGGAGGCCTACACCACCGGCCGTGGTTCGATTCGCATGCGCGGTGTGACCTCGATTGAGCAGGAGGGCACCCGTCAGTCGATTGTCATCACTGAGCTGCCGTACCAGGTCAACCCGGACCGCATGATTGCCAACATCGCGGATCAGGTCAAGGACGGGCGTCTGCAGGGCATTGCCTCGATTGATGACGAATCTGACCTGAAGTGGGGCATGCGTATCGTCGTCAAGCTCAAGCGCGACGCCGTACCGCGTGTGGTGCTGAACAACCTGTACAAGCACTCCCAGCTGCAGACCAGCTTCGGTGCGAACATGCTCGCCATCGTCGACGGTGTGCCGCGTACGCTGCGCATTGACCAGATGGTGACGCTGTATGTCGCCCACCAGATTGAGGTCATTGTTCGACGGACCCAGTTCCGCCTGGACGAGAAGGAAAAGCGCGCCCATATCCTGCGCGGCCTGGTCAAGGCCCTGGATATGTTGGACGAGGTCATCGCTCTGATTCGCCGGTCTGCCACGGTTGATACCGCGCGCACGGGCCTGATGGGTCTGCTCGAAATCGACGAGATTCAGGCTGACGCCATTTTGGCGATGCAGCTGCGTCGTCTGGCTGCTCTGGAGCGCCAGAAGATCATTGACGAGTTGGCTGAGATCGAGCTCGAGATCGCCGACCTGAAGGACATCCTGGCCAAGCCGGAGCGTCAGCGCGCCATCGTTAAGGAAGAGCTGGGCGAGGTCGTGGAGAAGTACGGCGATGACCGTCGTACCCAGATTGTGGCCGCTGAGGGCGACGTCACCGAAGAGGACCTCATCGCCCGCGAAAACGTGGTTGTGACCATTACTTCCACGGGCTACGCCAAGCGCACCAAGGTCGATGCCTACAAGGCCCAGCGCCGTGGTGGCAAGGGCGTGCGCGGTGCGGACCTGAAGCAGGACGACATTGTCCGCCACTTCTTCGTCTGCTCCACGCACGACTGGATTCTGTTCTTCACCAACAAGGGTCGCGTCTACCGACTCAAGGCCTACGAACTGCCGGAGGCCACTCGCGCCGCCCGCGGCCAGCATGTCGCCAATCTGCTGGAGTTCCAGCCGGAGGAGCGCATCGCCGAGGTGCTGCAGATTCAGAGCTACCAGGACAGCCCGTACCTGGTGCTGGCCACCAGCGAGGGCAAGGTAAAGAAGTCCCGTTTGGAGGACTACGAGTCCGCTCGTTCCGCTGGCCTGATTGCCATCAACCTGCGCGAAGGCGACTCCCTCATCGGTGCCCGTCTGTGCTCTGCTGACGATGACCTGCTGCTCGTCTCCGAGCGCGGCCAGGCTATCCGCTTCACCGCCTCCGACGACGCGCTGCGCCCGATGGGCCGCGCCACTGCCGGTGTCCAGGGCATGCGCTTCAAGGGCGACGACAAGCTGCTCAGCATGGTCGTGGTCGAGGAAGAGCACAACCTGCTGGTCGCAACGACCGGCGGCTTCGGCAAGAAGACCAAGCTCAGCGAGTACACCCCGCAGAACCGCGGCGGTATGGGCGTGCTGACGCTCAAGTACGACCCGAAGCGTGGTCCGCTGATGGGCGCCCTGGTGGTGGACAACGACGACGAAATCTTCGCTGTCACCTCCGCCGGCGACATCATCCGCACCAACGTCAACGAGATTCGCGCCACCTCGCGTGCCACTAAGGGCGTGCGCCTGGTCAACCTCGCTGACGGCGTGGAACTGCTGGCTATCGACCGCAACGTCGAGGATGAGGGCGAAGAGACCGCTTCTAAGGTCTCTGAGGCCGGAACCTTGGACGTAGTCCCGAAGCGCACCGGCGCCACCAAGAGCACCGGTGCTGCCGAGTCCGGTGACTCGGAGGCGGAGAAGGAGTAAGCGCATGGCCGAAACTAACTTGGTAGTCGACAAGGTGAGCCCCTGGTCCGCCATGCGCATTACGGCGGCCACTGGTTTCATTTGCTTCCTCGTCTGGCTTGCCGCGGTTGGCCTGCTCTACCTCTTGCTCTCCGGGATGGGATTGCTCGCTCCGATTAGTGAAATGGTCGGCGGGGAGGATTCCATCAGCACGGGTCTCGTCCTTGGCCTGGCGGCCGCTGTAGGAGCGCTGTGGTGGGTGCTGTCGATTGGGCTCATGGCCCTCGGCGCGGTCATCTACAACGCTTGCGGCGGTCTCGTCGGAGGTCTCAAGATTTCGCTTGCCGACGACGACTAGGCTGCCTAGCCTCCCGCTGGCCCCGGTGTCACCCCCGTTCGGTGGCCCCGGGGCCGCGTTGGTTCAGAGGTGTTTTCAGTGATCTGGTTATGGAGTAGCCGTAATGACTACTTAATGACTGCTTTTTAACTCAATATTTAGGCCGCTGACCAGGCGATTTGTGAAGTGTCATGGTTACGGGTTAAGTTATATCTCGTTCCACGGGGCCTATAGCTCAGGCGGTTAGAGCACTTCGCTGATAACGAAGGGGTCGGAGGTTCAAGTCCTCCTAGGCCCACTGCCGAACAAGGTATAATTGCTCGGTGTACGGGGCTTTAGCTCAATTGGTAGAGCACCTGCTTTGCAAGCAGGAGGTCAGGGGTTCGATTCCCCTAAGCTCCACAAGGAACAAAATCCCCCGGTCGTAAGGCCGGGGGATTTTTGCGTTTTGGGGATGTAGAAGGGGAGGGGGCAAGAACGCCGAGTTACTGACTGCGTTTATGACAAAAATGGCGTGAAAAATGGCTTGAAACTGTCATAAACTTGCACAGTTTCACATTTGCAGCCCGTCTTTCTGAAGTTGTCAGGTTTGCTGCTTAACCAAAAACGCCCGACCGCCTGCGCATCAACTGCACAGAACAATCGGGCGTGAAAAGGCTTTTGGCTATCTAGCCGCCTATTTACTTCTTGCGAGCCTGACCCGGCTTCGGAGCCGGCTTGGACGGCTTGGAAGAGATCTTCTTAGCGTCGTCAGCGTTCTTCTTCTCGGTCTTGACCTCGTCGACCTTGATTTGAGCCTGCTTGGAAGCCTCTGCGGCCTTCTCCTCAGTGGTCTCCTTGGCCTCAGCAGCCTTGTCCTTGGCCTCGTCGGCCTTGTCGGCTGCCTTGCCCTTTACCTCTTCAGCCTTGTCCTTAGCCTCAGAAGCCTTCTCTTCAACGGTCTCCTTGACCTCTGCGGCCTTCTCTTCGACCTTGTGCTTAACTTCCTGGGCCTTCTGCTGGTACGGAGCTGGGTCAACCGGGAGCTTGTCGTCCTTGCGCAGCTTCCAAACGATGACACCGACGATTGCTGCAACAACAGCGAAGACCAGGGAAGCGGTTGCGATGCGACCGTTCTTGGCGCGCTGCTCTTCCTTACCGGTTACCTTGTCGATAGCCTTCTGGGTACGCACCTCGAGGTCCTTGCGAGCCTTCTTGGCCTTCTTTTCAGCCTTCTTAGCCTCGCAGCGAGCCTTGCAACGGGTCTTCTTGCCCTTGCGCTTAGCGTCCTTCTCGGCCTGCTTCGCAGCCTTCTTAGCCTGCTTCTTGGTCTCCTTGGACTTCTTCTCAACCTTGCCGGTCAGTTCTTCGGCCTGCTCAGCGAGCTGATCGCGGGCGTCGGAAACCTTTTCCTTAACGTCTTCCGCCCAATTGGTTGCTGCGTCCTTTGCTGCCTCGTTCTGTGCAGCTGCCACCTTCTTAGCCTCCTGCATCGTGTCGTAGAGCTCTGCAGCCTTCTTGTCCCGGTAATCCGAGTAGCTGTCGTAAGCGGACTTCAGTCCCTTGACAGCCAGCGAGATTGCGTTGGGGTTCATGACTCTCCTTTATTAGTGCGTCGCCAACAGGCATCGCCTTTAATTCTCAATCAATGATTAATACTGCTGCGGCGCCAGTGCCTCTGAGACCAAGATGCTTCTAAGTCCAAGAGCTAGGGCCCAGTTAGGCCTAGCGCCGAAATATTTGCAGCAGGCTCACATTCCAGCTTAGGCACTATTTGGCCTCCATGGGGGTCAACGAAGAACTCTTTTCCTTATCTTGAGAAACATTTTCGCTGGTTTCTGCCACGGAGAAACTCACCAGTAGGAGCAATTGGCCACCAAGGTCGGTATCCTAAGGAACGTGACTATTAAGACTGCTACTGCAACTGTGCACACCAACCATGGCGATATCGTGATTGACCTGTTCGGCAACCACGCGCCGAACACCGTCGACAACTTCATCGGCCTGGCAGAAGGCACGAAGGAGTACAAGGGTCAGAACGCCTCTGGCACCGAGTCCGGCCCGTTCTACGATGAGGCCATCTTCCACCGCATCATCGCTGGATTCATGATTCAGGGTGGTGACCCGTTGGGCACCGGCACCGGCGGCCCGGGCTACATGTTCGACGATGAGATCCACCCGGAGCTCCAGTTCGATCGTCCGTACCTGCTCGCTATGGCAAACGCCGGCAAGCGCGGCGGTCGTGGCACCAACGGTTCCCAGTTCTTCATCACCGTTGTTCCGACCCCGCACCTCAATGGCGCTCACACCATCTTCGGTGAGGTCGCTGATGACGCCTCGAAGAAGGTTGTCGACGAGATCGCTCGTGTGGCTACGGATCACTGGGATCGCCCGCTGGAGCCGGTCGTGATTACCTCCATCGACATCGAGAAGTAATCCGCTAGCTTCTACGCTCTTTAACCCGTCCGGTTGTTCCGGGCGGGTTTTTTCATGCCCATTTTCGCTTTACGACGGCCCGTAACTTCAATGTTGTGTTTAGGGGTAGTGGGGGTAGTAGCACATCGTGTTAATTCTCCACATGTCCACAGCCCTGTGGACAAAATACTCCACTGTTCACCTAGGTGAACACGGGCCAAGAAGCACGTTACGGGTCCCAATTTTCACAAATTACAACAATTCACAGTTGTCCACAGACTTGTGCACATGTGTGGATAATTCCATTCTTGTAATTTACGAACCAGCGTTCGAAAGTGGTCGAACTCCGCAGAATATTGGAGTTACGCACAACTTGACTTGCAACTATGTTACTTGTTCACAGAGTTATCCACAGGCTGTGGATACTGTGGACACAGGGGATAGAACCAAAGTTGTCATGCTTTACGGTTTCTGTCACGTAACCCGTGAGAAATTTGGGACGAAATCTCTCCACAGTTATCCACAAATTACATGATTGTTACACAGGTTTCTGTGGATAACTTTTTTGCGCGATCAGTAGGAGGGAAATCCTCATTCGTCGAAAAACGTGTGGGAAACGGGTGTATTGACGGGGGTGAATTGACCTGGGTTTTTAGGTATGAAAAAAAGGCGCATCCAAAAGTGGATGCGCCTGAGGGGGTGCGATGTATTAGAGCTGACTAACGCCAACCCATAGTCATCAGCAGACCAACAATGAAAAGACCAAAGCCGATGACGTAGTTCCATGCGTTCAAAGTCACCATGAACGGAATATGCGGACCCGCGATGTAGTTGACCAGCAGCCAGCCCAAACCAATCAGCATGAACCCGAACATCAGCACCTTGTACCACACCGGCGTCTGAGTGCTGTTGATTTTGACCGGGGTACGGCTGACGGAGGAGCCACCGGATTGTGGTGAATTAGTGCTTTCGATCTTTGCCTTAGGCATAGCGCTTTAAACTCCTTAGGTTGTGGTCAGCAGGTTGCGATCAGCGCGGTATCTACACTCCCGCGGTATATGCATAATTGTAAACTTTGCATCCGAACTTACCAGTGAAGTTCGCAGGCAGTAGAATTCCCAGTTATGCAGATTCTCGTCGTCGATAACTATGACAGCTTCGTATTCAATCTGGTCCAGTACATAGGCCAGCTCGGCGAAACGGTTACTGTCTGGCGCAATGATGATGCGCGTCTCCGCGATGTTGACGACGTCGTAAAGCAATTTGATGCAATCCTACTGTCGCCCGGTCCCGGTGAGCCGTCTAATGCGGGGTGGACAGAGGACATTATTCGCGCGGTGAGCAGGCAGGACGAGCCGACACCGGTGTTGGGTGTGTGCTTGGGTCACCAGGCGATTGGTGAGGTTTTTGGTGCGCAGGTTGTGCGTGCCGACGAGTTGTTGCACGGCAAGACCTCCCCGGTCACTCATGACGGCACGGGTGTTCTGGCCGATGTGCCCAGTCCTTTTATTGCCACGCGCTACCACTCGTTGACGGTGGATCCGAAGACGTTGCCGGAGGAACTCATTGCCACGGCATTCACCGATTCGGGCATGCTGATGGCGATGCGCCACCGCGACCTGCCGATTCACGGCGTGCAGTACCACCCGGAGTCGGTACTCACCCAGTACGGGCACCGCATGCTGGTCAATTGGCTGCGGCTGGCCGGCGGTGAGTACACCGAGGAACTCCTGGCGGAGTTGGAAGAGCAGCAGGCCGTGTACCAGCGCGCCTTCTCAGACGTGCTGGCACACTAGCCGCTAGTTAGGCAGCAGATCCGGCAGCCTTATGGGAGGTTCCGGAGCAGGCCGTTCCTCTGAAGAGCTCTCCGGGGCAACCCCCAGCCGGTAGACGCGCAGGGTGACCTCGCCGTCCTTGTTGAGCTTGGAGCCGGCTGACGGGTTGGCCTTCTCCACGTGGTCGACCTTGGACAGATCCAGCGTGGTGACTTCCTCGGTGCGGATAGTTCCCTCGAAGCCGGCATTGGTGAGTGCCTTCTCCGCATCACTGCGAGTCTGGCCCTCAACTCGTGGCATCTTAATTTGGTTGCCGCGCGAAACGTGCAGCTCGACAGTCGTTCCGACGGTGAGCTCCGTGCCCTTCTGGGGAACCTCAACAACGGTTCCCTGTTCCTCAGTGGAGTCAACCTCCACCACCTCGACAACGAAACCAGCGGATTCGAGGGTCGTGCGGGCGGAATCCAACCTCTGACCAGTGACATCCGGAACAGTCTTGGTCTCGATACCGGAGGAGACAGTCAAAGTTACGCGGGTTCCCTTCGACACCTGAGAACCGGCAGCTGGAGACTGCTCGATGACATTGCCGCGCGGAACGTCCTCACTCGGTTCCTCTTGCAGCTTCGGATTGACGACAAGCCCCGCCTCCTCGAGCAGGCGGCGAGCTTCCTCTGCCTGTTTGTCGCGTACATCCGGCACATTGGTCAACTCTGGGCCCGAAGATACGCGCAGCTTGATACGAGATCCCTGCGGCAACCCCGATCCGACACCCGGTTCGGTGGCAATCACCGTGTCTCGGGGCACATCTGGGTTCGGCTCGTCGACGCGGTTGACCACGAAACCAGCCTGCTCGAGAACCTGCGTTGCCTCATTGACATTTAGGCCCTCGACCTGCGGAATGGCGACGGTCTCGACCTCGGTGGACGAGTTGAAAAGCTGGTAGGCGCCGTAGCCGACACCGCCGAGAGCGACCAGCGCAGCAGCCGCCAGTGCGACAGTCTTTCCTGCGCCACCCTTCTTTTTCTCAGGCTCGTCAGTGTTAGCGATCTGAGCAGGGGCTTCCGGCTGGGCAGCCACTCTCTCCGGTTCCGGAGCCGGAGCCGGAGCAGGGACAGCGGCCGGAGTTGCCTGCTGCGCAGGGGTCACCCGGGTCTCAGCATCCGACGGAGTTGCCGGAAGGAATTCGGTGGTCTTCGCGTCGTCGTCATGCGCGCCGTGGTGCGCCAGCGCCAACGGATCCTCGCCGCGTGCAAGACGACGCAAATCCTGGGCGAAGTCCTCTGCAGAGTCGTAGCGCTCCATCGGATCCTTGGCCATCGCGGTCAACAACACCGCGTCGAGGGCCTGAGCCGTGTTCGGGTCGGTGTTGAGCTTCCCTGAAGGCCGCGGCGGCTGGTCCTGAACGTGCTGGTAAGCGACAGAAAGAGGGGTTTCACCGGTGAATGGCGGGGCGCCCGTGACGGCCTCGAAAAGTACGCAGCCGACAGCGTAGATATCGGAACGGGCGTCGGCGGTCTTACCGCGCGCCTGCTCCGGCGAGAGGTATTGCGCGGTACCCAGCACCGCCGCAGTCTGCGTCATCGTGGTGGAATCACCGAGCGCGCGAGCGATGCCGAAGTCCATCACCTTCACCTTGCCGGTGTTGGTCAGCATGATGTTCGCTGGCTTGATGTCGCGGTGAATAATGCCCGCATGGTGGGATGCCGTCAGCGCATCACACACCGATGCCATGATCGATGCGGCTTTCTTCGGGTCGAGCCGCCCCTCACGACGAACAAGATCACGCAGGGTCTCGCCCTGAATCAGCTCCATGACAATGAAAGGCACGCGCCCCATCGGGCTATCCGTCTCGCCGGTGTCGTACACCGACACGATCGACGGGTGATTCAGCAGCGCTGAGTTTTTCGCTTCACGACGGAACCTTGCGAGGAAGTTCTCATCCCTGGCAAGGTCGGCCCTCATCATCTTGACCGCGACAGAGCGACCGAGAACAGTATCTTCAGCGCGGTAGACATCGGACATGCCGCCAACGCCAATGAGCTCGCCGAGCCGATAACGGCCGGAGAGGAGATCGTCATTGCCAGACATTGTTCGTCAGTCCCTTCGGAAGGATTTCCACCAAAACATCTTGTACCTGAATATTACTGTGCATCTGGAGTCCCCAAGGTATTACCGGAGTCATTTCCCAGGGGCAATTGAATACCGGGTAGACCACCGCCACTGGAGTCGTTGCCATTGTCGTTGCCATTGTCGTTGCCCGAATCCTGAGTCGGTTCGGACGTATCCGGAGCGGTCTCGCTGGTGTCCTGCTCAGTGGAGCTGTCAGAGGCACCGTCATTGTTGCCGCCGTAGTTTTCCCCAGAGTTGCCGCCGTCGTTATTTCCCCAGTTACCGGAATTGTCTCCCGACCAACCGTAACCAGAACCGTCGTTGGGGTCGGTGTTTTCCTCTGTGGTTTGCTGCTGTGACTGGTTCGGAATGTACTGCTCCAAGTTCGGAATGGTTGGCAGTGAACCGGTAGTCGACAGCGAATAGACGACCGCGATAGCACCGGCCAGCAACACTAGCAGCACCAACAGCACAATGCTGCCGCAGCCACAACCGCAGCCACTGCGCTTCTTTGCCGGCTTACGCTGTCGGGCGGGTTGCTGCGGTGGCCGCTGTGGCTGCTGCGGTGGCTGCGACACCGGCATGGGCGGTCGCGTCATGGCACCGAGTTCGGTGGTCGCCGGGTTGGCAGCGTTGGATTGACGGTGCACCGTTGGGGTCACACCACGCGGCTGCGGTGGGCGGTGCCCCGCGCGCACTCGCAAAACAGCCTGTGCCAGCTCACGGCCATCGGCATAGCGACGCTGCGGATCCTTGCGCAGCATAATGCCGATAAGTTCGCGGATATGCGGATTGACCGTCGGCGCCAACGCAGGTGGTGCCTCGTTGATGTGTGCCACGGCAACCGCGACGGTGGAGTCGCCCTGGAAGGGCCGGGCGCCGGCCACCATTTCGTAGGCGACACAGCCAAGCGAGTAGATGTCTGTCGCCGGACTCACCTGTTTGCCCTGCGCCTGCTCCGGTGAGACATACTGCGCGGTACCGACGACCATGCCGGTACGCGTCAGAGGCACCGCTTCAGCGGCTTTGGCAATGCCAAAGTCGGTAATTTTCACCGTGCCCTCCGGCGTCACCAGGAGGTTGCCTGGCTTAATGTCGCGGTGGACAAGGTTCGCAGCGTGAATTGCCGACAGGCCGTGTGCAGTCTGCTCCAGAACGTCGAGCATCAGGTGCTCTGGCAGGGTGCGACGCCGCTGCAGCACCTGCGACAGAGATTCGCCACGGATGTACTCCATGACGATGTAACACGCGCCGTGGCTGCCGATGTCGCCTTCCTCGTAGGTGACAATCTTCACCACGTTTGGGCTGTTGACGCTGCGCGCAGCGGCGGCTTCGTTCTGGAAACGCTGCCGGAACTCGTAGTTGTCCGAGTACTCCTGGTTCAGAAGTTTGATTGCAACCAGTTCGCCGCTGGTGGCGTCGTCGGCAAGCCAGACGGTGGACATGCCGCCACGGCCGAGCAGACGGCGGACGTGATATCGTTCGCCAACGATGTCTTGAACTTGGTGGGCATCCATGCTTATCGACCCGCCTGTTCGACCGCGTTAATGAGTGCACGGCCAATCGGGGCAGCAACGGAGGCGCCGGTAGCGCCCTGGCCCTGGCCGCCACCGTTTTCCACGACGACAGCCACGGCGACATCGGAGTCCGGCGCGAAGGCGATGTACCAGACGTGCGGTGCGTACTCGCCGCGGACAGCACCGTGTTCCGCGGTACCGGTCTTGGAGGCAATACGCGAACCGTTACCGCCCGAGTGCGACTCGGAGCCGCGCATCAGCTCAGTTACGGTCTCCGCGACCTCCGGCGAAATCGCCTCGCCGGCTTCAATCGGCTTAAAGGACTTGATTTCGGAGAGGTCGGCACCGCGCACCGATTTGATGATCTGGGGTTCCATGCGCACGCCGCCGTTGGCAATCGTGGCGGCGATGATGGCGTTGTCCAGCGGCGTGAAAGACACGTCGCGCTGACCAATGGAGGTCTGACCCAGCGAGGACTGATCCGGAATATCACCGACAGCGGAGGGCTGAATCGGCAGGCCCGCGTCATCGTGGGTCTCACCGATGCCGAATCGCTTAGCGACGTCCTTGAGCGCATCGGCCCCGTACTGCATACCGAGCTCAGCGAATGCCGTATTACAGGACTGCGCGAAAGCCTGGCGGAGAGTTGTAGTAGCCCCACCACAGGTCGAGCCACCGTAGTTCTCCAACGTAGTGGTGGTATCCGGCAGCGTAATCTGCGGTGCGCCAGTGACCGAGGTGTCCGGGGAAGCGCCTTGCTCCAGTGCCGTGACCGTGGTCAACACCTTGAAAGTGGAACCCGGCGGCAGCGGACGCTGAGTGGCGTGGTTGAGCAGCGGTGCGCCCTCATTGTTATTGAGGGACTGCCAGGTACTCTCGTCGCCGGCGGCGATGTCATTCGGGTTGAACGACGGTGTGGAGGCCATCGCGAGAATTTCACCCGTCGATGGGCGAATGGCGACGGCGGAGCCGACGTAGCCGCGTTCAGCGAGTTGTTGGTACGCAGTCCGCTGAGCGTTCGGCAACAGCGTCAGCTCCGTGGAGGCCCCAGAGGGTTCCTTGCCCGTGACCATGTCGAGGGCGCGGGAGGTAAACAGCGAAGGGTCGCTGCCGTTCAAGATCTCGTTCTGAGAGCGTTCGATACCGGCCGAGCCGTAGATGTCCGACAGGTATCCGACCACCGCGGCATATGCCTCCGGGTCGGTGTCGTAGCTGCGGTCATAGAAGCCGCTCTCGCCCTTGACCGAGTGGGCCAGAATGTCGCCGTCAGTGGTGATTTGGCCGCGAGGTTTGGACTTTTCCTCCAGGAACTGGCGGCTATTCAGCGGATTGTGGGCGTACTTATCCTGCTGGAAGCCCTGGATGTAGGTCAGGTTCGCCAGTAGAAGAACGAAGAGTCCGAGAACGACAACAAAGATTTGGCGAATGGTTTTATTCATCTACTGGTTCACCTCCTGAGATGCGTTGGCATTGTCGTTGAGGCCCGAAGGGCTGCTTTGAATGCCCCAGGGGCGGTTGGCCTCGTCAGAGACGCGCAGCACGATGGCCAACATGATGTAGCTGGCCAGCAGTGAGGAACCACCGGCTGACATGAACGGAGTAGTCAGACCTGTCAGCGGCATCAGCTTGGAAACACCGGCTGCAACCACGAACAGCTGAATGGCCATCGAGAATGCGACACCGGCCGCCAGCAGCTTGCCAAAGGAATCACGTACCGCCAAGCTCGCCGAAATACCGCGGGAAATCAGAATCGCGAACAGCAGGATGATGGCACTCAGACCGGTAAAACCTAGCTCTTCACCAAAGGCCGAGAGGATGAAGTCAGAGTGTGCCACCGGAATGTTCTGTGGGTAGCCCTGGCCCAGACCGGTGCCACCGATGCCACCCCAGCTCATGCCGAACAGACCCTGGGAGAGCTGATAGCCGCCCTCGTCGTAGGAGCCCAACGGATCCAGGAAATGCGTGACTCGCGCCTGAATCTTGTCCGAAACCATGTAGACACCGACAACGCCGACGGTCACCAGCACCATGCCGATGATCAGCCAGGAACCACGACCGGTGGCAGCGTAGAGCATTGCCAGCACAGTGCCGAAGAGCACCAGCGCCGGGCCAAAGTCATTCTGCAGAGCCATGATGACGGTAGCGATGCCCCAGATCAGCAGAATCGGACCCAGGTCGCGAACACGCGGGAAATCAATGCCCAGGAAACGCTTGCCCGCCACATTGAACAGCGAGCGCTTATTCACCAGCAGCTGAGCAAAGAAGATCAGCAGCATGACCTTGGCAAACTCACCCGGCTGCATGGAAAACGGGCCGATGGAAATCCAGATGCGGGCATCAGCATTAATCGACGACGGCCACACCAGCGGTAGCGCCAACAGAATCAAGCCGCCGAGACCCAGCAGATACGAGTACTGCGACAGCGAGTGATGGTTGCGCAGCAGGACGATCACGCCGATAAACAGTGCGACACTGAGTACGGTCCACATGATCTGGTTGCGCACCAACGAGGTGTCATTGGCCAGGTCGAGGCGGTGAATCATCACCAGCCCCAAGGCATTGAGCGTTGCTGCAACCGGCAGCATCACCTGATCGGCGTTGGGCGCCACAAAGGTCAGCGCGATATGCGCCACTGCAAAGATCACAAAGAATCCGCCAATGATGTAAAAGACATCTGCGGTCAGAGAGTTGCCCTGAGCCAGTTCCAGTGAAATTAGTGCCAAAAGCAACAATCCTGCCGACAGCAGCAGCAGGAGCATTTCCTTCATCCGAAGCTGTCGCTTCGTGGTAGTTTCACTCATTTTCGCACCTGCCTACAGTTGACTCCTGGCTTCGAGCCCAGCTTTTCATCCTTCTTGTCATCGTCGGAAACGGACAGACATACCGGCAGTGCCGACTCCGCCAAACGGCCAATCTGGTCGCTGACACCGTCGTAGGAATCAGCCGGCAGACCTTCCAGCGAATTGCGTGCCGCCGGTGAGAGATCTTCCGGCGTCATGATGTGGCAGTCGACCTTCTCCTTCGGCGTCCCAGCCGGAGGAAGCTGAACTTTATTGTCATCGGTCAAACAGATGAACTGATGTGGCTCTTGCAGATCGAAGCCCAGCAAACTGCCGGGCACGCCGTGCATCAGCTGCACCTGCCCGTCGACCACCGCGAGATGGTACATCGACTCCTTCTTCTGCCAGCCCCAAATACCAAGGCCGACCAACCCGGCCACCAGCACCAGCACCACAGAAATAACTAGCCACTTGCCCTTGGAAGCTTTCTTCTCCGGCGCCGAAGTCACTGCAATTTCCTGCGACTTCCGCGGGCGGAGTGCCGCCGCGCGTCCCGCTGACGTATTGGGGCGGGGGAGTTCCTCCTCCGCACTCTGTAGGGCACCGGCCAGGGCGGGCTCGTAAGGCGTGCGTGCCGACGAATCGACAACATCGGCAACCACCACGGTGATGTTATCCGGACCACCGGACTTCAACGCGTAGTCAATGAGCTTGGTAGCGGCCTCGTCCGGAGTGCCCTCCGAGAGCACATCCTTGATGGTGTCCGCGGACACTGGATCGGATAGACCATCCGAGCACAGCAGGTAGCGATCGCCCTCGTGAACATCGCGATAAGACAAAGTAGGCTCCACCGGGCGACCGGTGAGAGCCTTCAAAATCAGTGAGCGCTGAGGGTGAATTGCCGCTTCTTCTTCGGTGAGATTGCCCTCATCCACCAGGGACTGCACATAGGTGTCATCCCGGGTAATGCGGATGAGCTCCCCGTCGCGCAGCAGATAGCCACGCGAGTCACCGACATGGCACATGCCCAGGCGGGTACCGTCGAAAAGCAGAGCAGTCAGCGTAGTGCCCATGCCTTGCGTAGAGGGGTTCTGCTCAATTTCATCCGCGATGGAGTTATTGCCCTCCATGCAGGCGCTGCGCAGGGACTCGAGCAAATCGGGGCCGGGCTGATCATTGTCCAGCCGAGAGACGGCCGCAATCATCAGCTGAGATGCGATTTCTCCGGCGGCGTGGCCACCCATGCCGTCGGCAAGCGCGAGCAGACGCGAACCCGCATAGGCGGAGTCCTCGTTGTTCTGTCGGATGAGGCCGCGGTCAGAGCGGGCCGTGTAATTCAGAGCAAGACTCATGGTTGCAACCTCAAAGTTGTACGGCCAATACGAAATTCCATACCCGAAGCCAGGCGTTCCGGCTGTTCCACGCGCTGGCCATTGAGGAATGTGCCATTGCGGGAGTCCAGGTCTTCCAGGTACCAGATGCCGTCGCGGTTGATGACGCGAGCGTGCTGGCCCGAGGCGAAGTCATCGTTGAGGACGAAGGCATTCGACTCTGAACGGCCAATAGTGATGTCGCGTTGGTTGTTTAGGTTCATGCGCGAACCCGCCAGCGGCCCGGAGGTGACAAGGAGCTGATGTGGAGTCTGCGAGCGCTGGAAACGCTTGGCCGGAGCACTGCTGGCCTGCCGAAGTGGGCGCAGCGGAGCCGAGCCTGTTGTTTCTGTACGCAGGGTGCGAAGCGTCATCCAAATGAAAAACCACAGGACGACCAGCACGCCGATGCGCGAAAGCAGAAAAACGATAGCTTCCACGTCCGAGGAACCTCCTTATGTAGAGCTGGTGGGTCCGCAAACCGAACACACGGACGTAATTATTCCAGGAATGTGTCGGCAAACCTAGGGCAGTGGCATGTGAACCTGGTGAACCTCACTACTTAGCGGATCTGAATCAGCGAATCTGAACTTCGAGAACAGAATATCCCAACGAGATTTCGTCGCCGTCGGCCAGCAGCCAGTTCTCAATGGGTTCGCCATTGACAATGGTGCCGTTGGTCGAATGCAAATCGACGAGCACAGCGTCCTGGCCGTCCCACGTGATCTCGGCATGCTGGCGGGAAACACCAGTATCCGGGAGGCGGAAGTCGGAAGCGGTGCCGCGGCCGATGATGTTCGAACCATGGCGCACCTCAAATACGCGCGAGGAGCCGTCCTGCAACAGCAGGGTGACGGTCTTTTCCTGGGACTGGTCTTCGCCCACGGTCGCGCTGCTCAGCTCAGTTGCAGCCTCTGGGTCGACCGCGGGGATGGGGCGGGAAGCGGTGGGGAACTGCTCAGCTTCCGGCTGCGGGTGGTAGGCGGCAGAGGTCTCTGCAGCTTGGGGTTCATCATCGCTTTGCGACGGGGCTGCGTCAGTGTTGGCATCATCTGCACTGTCCTCGAATGGGACGAACTCCGAGGTGCCCACGGTGTCCTCGGTGAAAGTGCTGGCCGTCTTCAACTGGCCGGTGTGGAGAGACTCCACTGCCTGCAGGTGGACGCTAATGGAACCGGTGAAGCCCCAGCCGTTGTTACGGCAGTAGCGTGTCATGCGGTCAGCCAACTGATTCGGCAGGTTGGGCTCGGACGCAGAAAGGTTCTTGTAGTCGGCAGCGCTGATGCCAATGCGGAAATCATTGGGTGCCAAGTACTGACCGTTGGCGTCCTGCATCAGGAAGTCTTCAATTTCCTGCTTCAGGCATTCTTCTAACTCATTCGGGACAACCTTGCCGCCGAACACGCGCGCAAAGCTGTTATCGAGCCCGCGCTGAAGCGAGCTATCGAGCTTGCGGATGCGTCCTAGGAAATCCATCTGACTAAAGAAATTCGCCTTCTCCCGCCAAACCGCGGCGGGTTACGTGAAAAAATGTGCACAAAAATTATCGATACTTAAGCAACAGTATAGAGCCCTACACCTTCAGTTAAGGGCTAGGAACTGCTGAGGTTTATCAAATAGTGACGACGGTTGTGGGGTGAGTTGCTATTGCTAAGTGCTGAAAAGTGATGGAAAACGTGCGCTGGCCTGGGGATTTGGTGGTGTATTAGCGCGGGGTGTTATAGTTCTATTCGTTCCCACGGGCGAGTGGCGGAATGGCAGACGCGCTGGCTTCAGGTGCCAGTGTCCTTTACGGACGTGGGGGTTCAAGTCCCCCTTCGCCCACAGCGAAGATTCTCGGAAGTGTAAATGCTTCCGAGGATTTTTTGTTTGTGGGGTTGGGGTTTGGGGTGGGGCTTGGGTTGAAGCAGAGGCAGATGCTGAGCTGAGGTTGTTGGCTTGTCCTTTAACTCTCCTTTAACCCTGTCCGGCACTTATGGCCAGGTTTCGGGGACTTGTCGATGGATTCTCCTGACTTATCGATGGTTTTTCGGCACTTATGCGCACGCTGTGGGCCAGGCTCTCTCACTTGTCGATGCGCTATTCACTTGTGGACACGCTGTAGCGCATCGATAGGTGAATAGCGTGGCCATAAGTCGTCGGATGCGTGGGCCAGCGAGCATTGCAGCCAGCTCGCGAGAAGAAATGTAGAAATCTCAAAACTCATTTTGTATTGAAAGTAGAAGAAAACTTGAATAGTTTTGAGATGAGCATGAGGGCGGTCGGCCCCCATCTGCGACATTGGTATAGCGGTGTTCAGTCATGAATTTGGCTCACGGCCATATTTTAACGATTGTTTGGTACCTGTTTATATCGTGAAAAATCAACTCAAGAATGTGTAAGAAATATTAAGAGAGAGCTTGCATGGTGAGGAATCTTCTTCCGAGGAAAGCCTGTCAATTCATAGTCGGAATGTAGGCATGAAAATTATATTTAGAGCAATTCTGGTTACCGCAATTATTCTTGAAGCAGTTCTTTTCCTTCTTATGAATGTGGTATCTGGTTTGCCGGGTTGGGTATTCCTGTTACCACTTGCCGTGGTGGTTGCGGCTTTTCTCTTACTGTTTGGAGGTATGTGGCAAGACTATCTCAGAAATGGCAGGTCATGGGCTGCTTCGCTGTCCGAGACGTCAAAGAAATTTGGCGTACCTCGAAAAATACTAGCGTTACTCGTTTCGGAAGTTGGTTCGCTGCTAGCTGCTTTCACCTTTTTTAAGCCTCAGAGAAATGTCGACAGTGAAGTCAGATCCTTCACAGCATATAGGAACCTTCGAACTGTTGTTTTTATGATACTGGCGCTGAGCGTTGCAGAAATAAGCATAGTGCATTTTGCTATTTCTAATGCGTTTTGGCGATATTTATTGCTGGTAATTAGTGTTTATGCCGTAGTTCTTTTATCTGGATTTTACGTAACTGTTCGGGATCATCCACATCTAATGACACCGCAAGGACTCGTACTGCGAAATGGGCGAAGGCTTATTTGCGAAATTCCGTGGTCACACTTACGTCATGCGAGCTCCGTAACGGCAGGTGAAGGAGGGGACGTAGCAATTGACGAGCACGGCAATCTCAGGGTGCCTGTTTTGAGTGAAGTGAACGTCAAGTTAGAAGTCGATTCGCAGGTCGTGGCAGAAGATCTTTACAAGGGACCAATGATGGTTTCCTCGATTGAGATTTACTGCGACGACAAAGACACATTCCTGCGTGATCTCGCTGAGGAAAGGAATGCTCATTAAGTGCTTGGCAGCTTCCAGGGCTGGTAATCAACCCCGACCTACCGCCAGAACTTGGTCATCCCGCGCTTGTCCTCGATGTTGAACTCAATCATTTTGGCCAGCAGGTCCAGCGGCATGGACTCGGCCTTGCCATCCTTTGGCCAGGGGAAGCGGACCATCATTTTTCCGTAGGAGAGGCCGCGGGCATCGAACTCGTCGGAGAACTTCACAATGCCGTCGCGCTCTGGGGCGATGGACATGTGTTTCTTGGCGTAGGAAAAACCGATGATAAAAGTGCCATCGAGCGTGAACATCGGCTGATTCCAGGCAATGCGAACGCCGAGTTCCGGGTACTTTTCATGAACCCATTCCAACACCTCGAGAGCGACAGCGCGCTGCGTGTCATCATCTACCCGCGAGAGGTGATTGGCGAAGAACTCGGCGATGGTTTCATCGGTCATATGCTGAACAGCCATAGCCTGGATTTTACTGTGCCATCAACTAACACCCGAGCCATCAACTAACATAACTCCGAGTGGCTACAGATTTGAATACTCAGTTTGATCCCAAAAAGGCGTGGCCAGCGCTATGGACCGTGTTACTCGGCTTCTTCATGATCCTGGTCGACGCCACCATTGTCACCGTTGGTATCAACACCATCCAGCATGAACTGGGCGGTGAGCTCAACCAGGTCATGTGGGTGACCAGTGGTTATCTGCTGGCCTATGCCGTGCCGTTGCTCATTACTGGCAGGCTCGGTGACCTCTGGGGAGTCAAGCACACCTATGTAGCGGGCCTGGTTATCTTCGTGTTGGCGTCGCTGGCGTGTGGGTTGGCGCCGTCGTTAAGCATGCTGATCATTGCCCGCGTGGTGCAGGGACTGGGGGCCGCGCTGCTGACGCCGCAGACGATGGCGCTGATTACGCAGATGTTTCCGCCGGCGCATCGTGGCGCGGCGATGGGCCTGTGGGGTGCGGCGGCCGGAATTGCCTCGCTGACGGGGCCGCTGGCCGGTGGCGTGTTGATTGAGCTGCTGAGTTGGCGCTGGATTTTCCTCATTAATGTGCCGATTGGGCTGATCGGGCTCGTCTTTACGTTCCGCTATCTGCCGACATTTGAGACACACCGCAACAAGATTGATTATCTCGGTGTTGTACTCAGCGCGATTGGTATGTTCCTGCTGGTCTTCGGCATTCAGGAGGGGGAGAGTGCCGGCTGGTCCGGTTGGATCTGGGCACTGATTGCCGGTGGCGTGGTGGTCCTGGCCCTGTTCACCCTGTGGGAGGCCAAGACCACGGCCGAACCGCTGATGCCGCTGTCCCTTTTTAAGGATCGCAACTTCACCATCTCCTCGCTGGCCATTGCCGTGATGGGCGCGCTGGTGGTCGCGGTCGGTTTCCCGATTATCCTCTTCGCCCAGAACGCCCGCGACCTATCGACCATCCAGGCCTCACTGCTGCTCGTGCCGCAGGCGCTCATCTCTGGTGTCATGGCGCCGTGGACTGGGCGAATGCTAGACCGGCTGAAGTTCCGTGAGTTCGCGCTGATTGGTTTTGGGTCCTCACTGGTGGGCATGCTCGGGTTCCACTACCTCATCCACGAGGATCTCTCCGTGCTGTGGCTGCTGCTGCCGGGCGCCGCATTCGGTGTGGCAAACGCGTTTATATGGGGCACGCTGTCGACGGCTGCCACCCGCAACATCGACCCGTCCCTCGCCGGTGCCGCTTCCGGTGTGTACAACACCATCCGCCAGATTGGCAGTGTGCTGGGTAGCGCACTGATTGCCACCGTCATGGCGGCGGCGCTCAGCAGCAACCGTGGCGACTTCACCACCGCCATGAGTGACGCGATGTGGTTGCCGGTGGCACTGTCGGCCGTGGGTGTCGTGGCGGCGCTGGGGCTTAAGAATCCGACGTAAAACGCTCCACCATGTAGTCCGCGATGCCGACCGGATCGGCCAGGAAATCCCTGGTCGCCCGTACCGCGAGGGTGTCTTCGAAGTGGGTGGTGTCGGCGTCGTCAAGCGAAATAATCGTTGCTTCTGGCGTGGCGAGCAGGATGGGGGAATGCGTCGCCATGATGATTTGTGCGCCGGCTTCCGCGAGCGCGCCGAGGCGGCCGAGGAGCTCCAGTTGGCGTAGGACCGACAGTCCCGCCTCGGGTTCGTCAAGGAAAATCAGTGATTCGGGACTGAAGCGGCGTTCGGCCAGCGTCATGATGGATTGGCCGTGGCTCATCTGGGTGAGGTCTGCCATTTCTCTGCCACCTGGTAGCTGCCCAAGCGACTCGTAATAGCGCGCGAGGTTCAGGTGCGCGT
Organism: Corynebacterium sp. LK26; assembly: GCF_014335085.1. Classification (NCBI taxonomy): domain Bacteria; kingdom Bacillati; phylum Actinomycetota; class Actinomycetes; order Mycobacteriales; family Corynebacteriaceae; genus Corynebacterium; species Corynebacterium sp. LK26. Next base: position 13,910 of record NZ_PDHB01000007.1, on the reverse strand, counting down.
CGCCGCGAAAGAAAAACGTATCCGGGGGATTGCGCCTGGTCAGCGCCAGTGGGACCGGGGAGGTGCGCTCTTGCGTCTTGTACCGCGAGCCGCCGTCCGTATCGACACCCATCGCCGACGCTAACGCCTCCAGTACCGTCGACTTTCCCTTGCCGTTTTCGCCGGTCAGGATGGTAATCGGCGTGGTGAAGGTCATGGGGAAGGGCAGCGCGAGCTTTACGACGTACGCCGGGAGCTCGGCATCATCGTGAATACGGGCATGGCGGAGGTAGATCATGGTTGCGGCAGCTGGTCAATCTGTTTGAGCAGTTCATAGCCGTCGGCGCCCTCGATGAACGGGACCTCCTTGTTCTCCAGCTTTTCAATTGGCACCGCCGTGCCGTGAGAGAGCACGTGCTCGCTGGGAGTGAGGTTGCGGATTGCGATGGCCGCGACCTTGTCCGGATGCTCCGCCGCGGCCGTGCCGTAGATGAGCGGGTCGTACTGGCCATCATCGCCGACGAGAATCCAGTTGATTTCGGGGAAGTCAATAAACAGGTCGCGAAGTCGCACCTTCTTGTGTTCCTTGCCCGAGCGGAACAGGCCGGTGGGCGTTGGCCCCCAGTCGGTGAGCAGCAGTGGGCCCTTCGGCAGGTTGTTGCGGTGTAGGAACTTTTTTAGTGTGCTGAAGGTGTTCCACGCTCCGGTGGAGAGATAGATGACGGGAACGTCCGTGTCCTCGTCGGTTTTGCTCGCGTAACGACGGCGAAGTTGCGCATAGAACTCGCTGAAGCCAGCGACGGCCTTGCGCTCGTCTGTCTCCTTGACCCAGGAGTTGTAGGCGGCGATGAGGGCGCGCGGCAGCATAGTGACCAAAACGGTGTCATCAATATCGGAGACGATGCCGTATTTGGTCTCCGGGGAGAGGATGAGGACCTCTGCAGGAGTGTCGTTGATGGTGATTTCGTGCCAGCCGGGTTCCAGGCCGTGATTCCTGATTAGTACCTCGATATAGCCGTTGCTATCCGTGGTGGTTTCCACCGTGCGGTCGCCGGCAGTGATGGTGACGGGAAAGTCCGCGAGTTCGACGGTAAAGAACTGCCAAAATCCGCGTTTTTTGTTTCGTTCTTCGTCTCGTTTTTTGGCCGGATCCTTCAGGAGGACACGGCCGAATACGCGCACGCGCTCTGCATTTCCGTACCCGGTGAAACCGATGATTTCCGGTTCCCAACCAGCGTTTTTGGAACGCTTGGCGGCCAGCGCGTTGATCCTTCTCTCGGTCTTGCGGACGACATCTGCCACGGACATGCTTTCCAGGATACGGGTTGACAGGACGGGGGAGGGTGCGCGTAGGTTGGTCGCCCAAGAGAAAAGTCAACCCTTTAGGAGTGTTCTCTTTTTATGCGTTTTTCCGGTAAGTTCATCGCATCCGCCGCTGTGGCAGCAGGCATGATTGCTGCCCCGACCGCGGCCGCTAACGCTGCATCAGTTAGCGCCTGGGATCAGGTTGCGGCTTGTGAGTCCGGCGGAAATTGGCAGACCAATACCGGTAACGGCTACTACGGCGGACTGCAGTTCTCGCAGCAGACCTGGAGCGGCCACGGCGGTGACCAGTACGCACCGACGGCTGACCAGGCCACTAAGGAGCAGCAGATTGAGATTGGCGAGCGCGTGCTTGCCTCCCAGGGTGCTGGCGCATGGCCGAACTGCGGTGGTCCGCTGGGTTAATCCTCCCCATCATCAAAGACCAGATCTGGCACAGCCGCGAATGACAGCCACCACTTCATGTAGTGGTCATGGCGTGCTTTCGTCTTCTGGGTAGCGCGTTTGTCAAAAGTCTGTCGGCCGAACCCGGCTAATGGTCCGGCCGGGACGGTCGCCGCGGTAACGCCGTCGGCAGAGGACCACACCTCTGAGCCGTCCTCATAAGCGGTGATATCCCAGAGCTTGTGGGTTTTCAGGTTGTGGTGCTTCCTGCATAGGCAGTGCAGATTCTGCGTGTCGGTGGGACCACCGGCTTCGGGGTCTTCCTGGTTGTACGGCGCGATATGGTCAATATCGCACTTGTACGCTGGGACTTCGCAGCCGGGGAAGCGACATGTTCCATCGCGACCGTGGACGCGGGCGACCTGCGCTGGAGTTGGGCGGTAACCATTGGTGGCGCTGTCTGCTGAGAGGCGGACATGCGTCACCTTTTGCATCCACTCCTCCGTGACCAGCGCGCCTAGCCAGCCGGCACCGTCCAGCCAGGCGTCATCACTGTGGGGCTCGCGGAAAACATTGAGCACAACTTCCGCATTGGTGCGCTGGTGGATGAGTTCCACAAATGCATCCGCCTGCGTCATTTCCTCATTCGCGCGGAAGACCGTTTCAATTGCGCACATGGCGAAATAGGCGCGGTCCGGCCGCAGTGTGAGAATGATTTGGGAGTAGCTGTCGGGACGTTCCACCAGAGTCACCGATTCCGTGTCGGTGATGGTGGGAATTGTGCCGTCGGCGCGAGCACGGTCATCCAAGTCCGCAGCAATATCACCAATTTTGGTGGTGAGCGTGCGAGGACCAATCATTGCTTGACGACGCTTCCGTGGCGTAACCAATGCCAGAATCTTCTTCTCTGCATCGGGTATTTGATCAGGCTCGATGCCGACTACGCCATGTGCAATGATGCCGAGTTGCCGCATGGATAATGCGCAGCTTTCCCGGGCGTATTCCGCCAACTGTGGCATTTTCTCCAGCAACAGGCCAATGTCACAGATACGCAGTGCTTCACTGCGGGTGATTCCCAGCCGAATGCTGATGCGAGCGGCATGGTTTTCAACGTCATCATCACCTGCAGGGCAGCAGGCTTCAATCAACTCAAGTTGGGCGCGGTTGGTAGCCCGCGCGAGTGCTGAGAGCTCATCTTCAGGATTTTCGTGAGCCCAATATGGTTCGGGTACTTGTTCGGACTTCATTGGATCCCCCTGGTGCTCCAATGGTTGTCGGTTTTCTTTCGAACTTACTTGCTATCATACGGGCATGTTTCTAGTTTGTAAAGAGAAATGAAAAGAAATATTGGGGAGTTTTCGAAGATGGTTAGCCGACTATAAAAGCACATGTTACCTGGGTGTTTGTGGGTTGTTCGCGGGGTAGCGTACCAAAATACAAATAAAACACCCGTTCGAAATTGAAAGCTTGGTAATCTCGCTTTCATAAAAGCGGAGTTGTAGAAAACAGCACAGAAACAGCGCAGACAGCGGGGAGTAAAACCATGATCATCCGACAGGCAACGCGGGAGGACGCCGCAGCAATCGCGGAGATCTACAACGAGGCCGTGATCAACACCGTCGCCATCTGGAACGATGACACCGTCAGCGCGGAGAATCGCATCGCATGGCTGGAGGCGCACTGGGACAAGGGCTACCCGGTTTTCGTCGCCACGCTTGACGACGAAGTCGCTGGATATGCCACCTTTAGCGATTTCCGTGACTTCGACGGGTTTCAGTACACGGTGGAAAACTCCATCTACGTGCATCCGAACTTTCAAGGCAGGGGAATTGGAGGCGCACTGTTAAGCGCGACCATCGATGCTGCTCGTGAGGCGAGAAAGCACGTCTTGGTTGCGGCGATAGAAGGCAGCAACGAGGGGTCGATTGCGCTGCACAAAAAGTATGGCTTCCAGCGCGTTGGACTATTGCCGCAGGTGGGGGCGAAGAACGGGCGCTGGTTGGACATGCTGTTGATGCAGGTCATGCTGACAGACGGGCAGCCACCCGCTCGGCCGCGCGCTTAGCAAAGGGGCCAACACCCATGATCGTGGCGGCACCGGGGCCAACCCAGTCGCCGTAGCCGACGAACTCGATGAGGTCAGAGTCGATGCTGCGGAAAGGGTCGAGCGCTGGGCGGAAACCGGTGCACCAGATGAGGTGGTCCGCGTGGACGTCGTCAAGCGAAGAAAACATGGGTGTCCAGGTGAGTGCGCCGGAGTCGCGGGCTTTGCGGACGGGCGGTAGGGCAACGATGTCGCCAATGCTGTCGGTGGCGCCCTGGCGGTAGCGTTTGAACAGGACGCGGCCGTCGACGTCGTCGGGCATCCAGCGTGGTTCGTGGCGGGTGAACCAGGTGGTGTCGATGCCGGAAAGCACCAGTTCAGAGGCTATTTGGGCGCCGGAGTTCGCCGCGCCGACAACGGCAACGCGGGAGCCTTCGAATGGCTCGGGACCTGGGTAGTTGGCCGAATGCCACTGTTTCGCGGAGGTCGTGCCGGGGTAATACGGGACGAAGGGCCGGTTGCCGGTGGCGGCGATGAGCTGTCGGGATTCGAAGTCGCCGGCATCGCTGGTGAGCTGGAAGGTGCCGTCATGGGAGACGTGCGTGACGGTGACCGGGCGCTGGACGCGCAGTTCGTAGCGCTTTTCGTAGGAGCTGAGGTAGTCAATCACGTGGGAAGCGGGCGGGAAACCGTCATAATCGGGCATCTGGATGCCCGGAAGGTTGGAAAAGTCCGGGGTGGAAAAGAGCGTCAGTGAGGGCCAGACATTGCGCCAGGAGCCGCCGGGAGCGGGCTGATTGTCCAGAATGAGCGGATCAATGCCGCGTTTGTGCAAGTAATAGGCGGTAGCGAGGGCAGCTTGGCCGCCACCGACGATGATGACATCCTCAAGCATGCTCCCAGCTTAACGACGAGTGCCGCACCTCGAGCTGTACTACCGTGGAGCACCATGAGCTCGCTGTTTGATCTTTCGGACAAGCCTATCGACGAACTACCCGGTTACCAGCGCACATTCGCGCCGGGCCGACTCACGGTAGGGCTGAGTCTGCCCATCGAGCAGGACGCCGAAGCCGAGCCCAGGGACGCGCTGAGCAACCAGATTCGGCTGATTCAGAAAGTCGAACGCGCAGGCATCGCGGCGGTCTGGGCACGCGACATCCCGCTGCGCGTGGAAACATTTGGCGACGTCGGCCAGGTCTACGACCCCTGGATGTACCTCAGCTACATCGCCGCACACACCACCGATATCGCGCTCGGCACCGGTGCAGTCGTCGTGCCCTTCCAGCATCCGCTGGTGATGGCCAAGCGCGCTGCCACACTGGACAGGCTTTCCGACGGCCGTTTCCTCTTTGGCGTTGCCACCGGTGACCGACCCGAGGAGTTCCCCGCCTTTAACCAGGACAAAGGCAAGCGCGGTGAGCGCTTCCGCGAGCATATCGAGGTCTATGAAAAGGCCCTCAGTACTAGCTACCGGCCCATCCGCTGGTCCGAGGGCAAGATGGGCGGATCCGATGTGGTGCCCAAGCCACTGGCACGCCGAGTTCCGCTGTTGGCCACTGGCTCCTGTCAGCAGAGCCTGGAGTGGAAGGCCGCGCATACCGACGGGTGGTTCATGTACCACAAGGGCCTGGAGATGCAGAAGAAAAACATCGCCAACTGGCAGGAGGCTGTGGCTCAGGAGTGCGGTGAGGACGTGTTCAAACCATTCCTGGAATCACTGTGGATTGACCTGCATGAAGATCCCGACGCCCCCGCGCAGGGCGGCCACTTCGGGTACCGCCTTGGTCGCAACAAGCTCATTGAACTGCTGCAATCCCAGCGACAGCTCGGCATCAATCACGTCAGCATCAACTTCCGCACCTCGAAGCGGGATGCGGAAGAACAGATTGATGAGCTGATCGAGTATGTGCTGCCGGCGCTCGATGAGCTCCCTACACAGACTCCGTAGCGCCCTGCCACTGATTAATCCCGCGGTCGACAGCCCACTTGTCGATTTCCGCGAGTTCTTCATCGCTAAACGGTGCAGCGTCCAGGGCGCCGAGGCTGTTCTTCAGCTGCTTCACCGAGGATGCACCGATCAGGGCTGAGGTCACTTCGTCACGGCGGAGCACCCACGAGATGGCCATCTGTGCCAGGGACTGGCCTCGTCGTGAAGCAATGGCGTTGAGCTCGCGGATGGCGGTGAGCGTGTCGTCGTTGAGGAACCCCGAGTTCATCTTGTGCGCCCCGAGACGCGAGGACTCCGGCACGCCATCCAAGTAGCGGTCGGTGAGAAGCCCCTGCGCAAGCGCGGAAAAGGCGATGACGCCCATGCCTTCGTCGGCGCAGGTTGCCAGCAGCTCGTCCTCGATCCAGCGGTTGAACATGGAGTAGCTCGGCTGGTGAATGGTCAGCGGTGTGCCCAGCTCACGGGCAATTTTCTGCGCGCGACGAGTGAGCTCGGGGGAGTAGGAGCTCACGCCGACGTAGAGCGCGCGACCGGAGCGGACGAGGAAGTCGAGGGCGGCGACGGTTTCCTCGATAGGCGTATCCGGGTCGGGGCGGTGGTGGTAGAAAATGTCCACATAATCCAGGCCCATGCGCTTCAGCGAGGCATCGCAGCTGGCCACGAGGTACTTCCGCGAGCCGCCGAAGCCGTAGGGACCATCCTGCATGTACCAACCGGCTTTGGAGGAAATGATCATTTCATCGCGGTAAGGAGCGAAATCCTTGGCCATGATGCGACCGAAACTCGCCTCCGCAGAGCCCTGCGGTGGGCCGTAATTGTTGGCGAGGTCGAAGTGTGTGACGCCGTGGTCGAACGCGGTGCGCAGGATCTCACGCTGCGTCTCGAGCGGCCGGTCATCACCAAAGTTATGCCAAAGTCCCAGCGTAATGGCTGGAAGCTTCAGCCCCGTGCCGCCGGAGCGGTTGTACGGCATCGTCTCATAGCGGTTGTCATTGGCGTGGTACACGTCTGGATAAGCCATGTATTCGAGGGTACGCGGGCTTTACGACGAGTAGTTGTGCACAAGGTGGCCGACAACGAGGCGCGTGGCCGAATGGCTACCCCTGGAAGTAATAAAAGTGAGCTTGCTGGGGAACAACTGGGGCAGTTCGTCCGACTAATAAGGCATGACTTCAATAGCCACAGGCGATGCCGCTGGAACGCCAGCCGCAAACCCCGTCGCACAGACTCAGAAAAATGGTGGGCCACGAGCATTACTGCACCGAATCCATGTCGTTGCAGGCATCCTCGTTGCGCCACTACTTGTTATTGCAGCTATCACAGGCGTGGCGTATGCCCTCGCCCCGAGCATAGAAAAGGTGGTTTACCACGAAGAACTAACTGCAACATCAAGCCTTCCCGCACAACCACTGGAAAAGCAGGTTGAGGTCGCGCAGCGCGTGCACCCGAACCTGCCGGTAACCGCAGTGCAGGTCCCGGAAAAGCCGGGGCAGACAACGCGAGTCATGTTCAATGACGAGCAGCTGAAGTCGGAGTCCTACCGACATGCGGTGTTCGTTGACCCAGGCGACTTGAGCATCAAGGGTGACCTGGTGCAATACGGTTCCTCGGCGGCGCTGCCACTGCGGGCGTGGATCTCGGAAGGGCACCGCAGACTCTGGATTGATAGCAACTTTGGTCGCCTCTACTCGGAGACGGCAGCATCCTGGATGGGCGCACTGGCCATTGGTGGCCTCTGGCTCTGGTGGGACCGTTCGCGTCGCAAGCGGACACAGGGAACAAGTAAGAGGGCGCATCATATGCGTCGTCACGCGAATGTTGGCGTGGCGGTCAGTGTTGGACTTTTGTTCCTGACCGTCACCGGCCTGACGTGGTCGTGGGTGGCTGGAACGGGCATCGCAAAGCTGCGCGAGACGATGGACTGGTACGCGCCGAAGCCAGCCATAACTGCGACTGCACCAGCGAATTATGACTGGTCAGAGGCGGATAGTGTTATGAACCTCGCACGTGCCGAGGGCCTGTCCGGGAAAGTCGAACTGACACCACCGGAAGCTGGCACGGTGTGGATGGCCAAGGAAGCACGCGAGGAATGGCGGATGGGCATTGAGACCGTCACCGTTGACGGGTCGACCGGAGCGATGGTTGATCGGATCCATTTTGCGGATTGGCCGCTGCCGGCGAAGCTGACCGAGTGGCTGATTAACGCGCACATGGGCATCCTGTTCGGGTGGGTGAATCAGCTGGTCCTGGCACTGATCGGTGTTGCTCTGCTGGCGATGATTGTGCGCGGGTACGCCATGTGGTTTGGACGCGGTCGAGGTGGTCGTCCTGGTAGGCTCCCGGCGCCAACGCGCTGGCGAGATATTCGCCCGGGTGTTGCAGCGGCTGTTGTGGCGCTGTTGATTGCCTACTCGGTCGTTGCACCACTGTTCGGTATGACGCTCGTTGGCTTCGTGATCGTTGATTGGGTCTGGCGGAAGCTGCGGAGAGGTTAGTGTAGGTTCTGTCGCCTTCGGGTTCCCTGTACCTAACGGCGTGGTAAGACCCATGAAAAACACTCAGGAGGGTAAACGCATGACAAGGTATTGGGATCACAGCGGCAGTATCTACAAAGACGACGGCCAGGAAGACTGGTGCGTTTACAATCCGTCTTTGCGTGATTGGGAGCGCACCCCGCGCGCTAAGGAAGCCTACGACCAGGCAGGACAAGACTCGTTCGACCCCATCACCGAGCAGCAAGCACTCGCTGAGATCGCAGAGCAGCAGGAACAGCATGACGAAAGGGCGAAGAACAAAATCAAGGAACTGCGCGCAAGAATGAAAGCTGTCGGCGCGCAGGCAAGGCAGGCTGACGAACAGCCGTATCCAACTTTTTCTCAGCAGTCCGCCGCATACCGTGAGGGCGCGCAGGCCTACAACGAAGGCAAATCTTGGCGCGATAACCCGCATGCCCCCGAGTCAGGTCTAGCCGCCCCGTGGCGCATGGGTTTCAATACCCGCAAGCAGCAGGTAGCGGAGATCAGGGCACAGCGAGCCGCCGCTGCGAAAGAGGAAAACTAGGCCCTGGCCACAAAAACGCTCAATCAAAATCTATGCAGCGCCTGCGAGTGCCTTTCATCATGAGAGAGCTCTAGGCGCCCCATGCGAGCGATGTATTTCAGTCAGAGGAATCGGTTTTACTTCACAGGTTGACTGTTTTTAATCCGGCGGCTGGGAATCCCCTATCTCCTCGGATTAACTGAACTATTCCGCTATTCGTGTCACTTATTGTTTTTGATTGCTGGATGGGACTGGCGGAAGTTGTGGAGAGGTTAGTGCAGACCGGTTAGTTTTATTGATGATACAGTCTTGGTTGAAAGGGGCATCCCCGCTTGCGCGGGCTGGGGATTGGTTCTCATTTCCCCTGATAGACTTCAGTCTGGTGACCCGATGAAGATGTACGCGCTGGGGATTGGTTCTCATTTCCCCTGATAGACTTCGCAGAAGCACTCAGCATCAGCCGGGCCAGCTGGGGATTGGTTCTCATTTCCCCTGATAGACTTCCAGCCATGGCCACCAGCCCAGTCATGGGGCTGGGGATTGGTTCTCATTTCCCCTGATAGACTTCGAACCTGCACCGCAGCGCCCGGCAACGTGCTGGGGATTGGTTCTCATTTCCCCTGATAGACTTCCGAGAGGTAGAAAAACACCTTTTGAACAGGTCTATCCGGGGTTTTTTCTAAAAAATTTCAAGTTGTTGTGGTGTTTCTTCCATCTTTTGGGGCGTTCCCTTAGAAAAACGGAATGCATTTGACCACTGTTTGTCTGTCAATGGAACGATTCGAACTTCGCCCGCGTGAGGCAATCTTTGTTTGATGTTCTTGGCAATTTTGGCTAATTGAGCGCCTAGTGGAAGGTACTGCACGTACACACTGTATTGAACTCGACTAAAACCGTTGTCTAAGAGGAAATTCCGAAACTTTGTGGCTTCTTTTCGTTCAATTTCCGTCTTTACTGGAAGATCAAACATGACGATGCACCACATGCGTTTGTCCTCGCGCATTACGCTGCTTCCTGGAAGGGGCCAGACCATGACTCCGCACGGAACTGCTTAATTTCTCCCTCTGCGTACCTTCCGAACTGTTGGGCTGTCGCGCTTAGCATTGTGGTTACGCTTCGTCCATCTTTATGGAACGGAGCAGTAGAGGCTGAAACCAGTGCTGTTCGAACAGCGGGATCTTCGATTTCGGAGTCTGGAGGTAGCTGTGCGACGGAGTAGTCGATTACTGGCCGAAATGGTTCGATCAAGTCATCAGCTAAATTAAAACCATTTGATCTTGAATGATGAAAAACACCTAAGGCAGGCCAGAGTCCGGCTTCTGTGACAGCTCGAATACAGTGACCCCTTAGGACGGTGTAACCATAATTGAGTGCGATGTTAACGAAATCAATCCCATCTTGATTTCTATGAAAAGATTCATTGGAGAAGTGACGCCAATAGAGACGAGCTGCTTGCGCCTCGACATTTGCCGGATCGCCTGACCTAACCTCTAAAGCAAGCTTGTGCAAGTTGTTCGAGGCCGTGGAAAGGCCAAGTGCTTGAAGTGTCTGTGCTTGACTGCGAACCTTCGCGCGCACGAGACTGGCCCACGCTTGTTTACGTCTAGGGAGGCTTAGATTGGCCTGTGCAATCTGACGTGCCCCGACACGGGTATGTGTCGACCATCCAGTAGATGTTGCGAGAGGAATCTTTCGCCAGTCAGTGACGATAACTGGAATGCTCTTCTCTCCCAATACACCAAGCAGGCCAGACGATATATCTACATTATTGGCAACAGTAATAATCGCAACCTCGGCGAGGCTAACAGTTTTACGATTACCATCATGGTACTCAGCCTTGATACGCCCGCGCGTGTAACTAAGTCGGCCTCTGAATGATGTGAAGTCGAGTACACGCCATGTCATAGTGACTCCACTTGAATGCAAATGGGGAGATGGCCCGTACTTTCGAATCGCGGCCGACCGTGCGCGTCCCGGCGAACAATCGTTACGGAGCCGAGACTAAACAACTTGTTGACAGCGGGCAGCCAGCCAGGACTGTCAATGACTTTTTTGCAATCTGCTGAAATACTTTGAGGAAGCCCTTCGGCTGAAAAAAATGTTGGTTTTAGTCGTAGCTTTGCATCTGAGTAAAATCCCCTAACTCTCCACGACCGGATGTCACCATATTCCGCGAGGAAGGTGGCAGCTTGACCCGTAGCAACTTTACCGGAGTTAACGTGAAGCTCATCGCCGACAACAAACCAGGTGATGTACTCGGCTGTTCCTTCCCTCAATGCTTTACGAAGCTTTGGCTCGCACTGGCGTACAGAAATGGATTGAGGCGGTAGCTCGACTGCAAATAGATCTTCACCTTGGTGGCGGATGAGGTCTACAGTGTATACGCGCAGCATGCAGTACGCTTGCCGCTTTCCGTTCGTAATACGATACAAACGGGCATGGTGAAAAGAGGCACCGAGTTCTGCGTAGCCACCACGAACGGCAATTGCACCAGCCTTGACACCAAAGAAAGTGATTTCATCCTTGGCTGCTAAGTGCGTTCCGTTGACCGTAATCTCCCTGGTTGGATTCTCCGGTAATCCGTCTTTCCAGTCAAAGCCTTCTGAACGTGTAAGGGCACACCAGAGTGCAGGCGTCGATGCTCGATCAATTAATTCAGCAGGTAGTGAGTCCCCAACTTGTGCAGAATGAAGCCTTCCAATGCCAGCCTCGTGTGCCTGACCATTGCCAAGGCGTAGGCGGAGGTTTTCGGTAACAGAAATACGGTTATCATCCAGCGCATTCTGAAGTAGAGGTACTGTCAATCGCATCCGATGAGTCCACTGTTCAAACAGGTACCTGTTCTGTTGGTTTCGCCCCTCGTACTCCTTCCATGTGCCAAAGTCGGAATCAGGGGTACGAGTAATAGACTCTTCCCAACGCAAGTTGTTACGTTCCAATAATGTCTGTGCCACGGTGTATGACATCAGCGAAATTACTGCTGCATCCAACGCATGGTGACGTCGGTCTAAACGATTCTTACCGTGACCGCCGCCCAGCATTTTTATGCGCTTTTCAATGCCAGATACTTTGCGAGCCGACGCAGTCACAGCACCACTAAAGACTCGAATTTTAGGTGTAAAGTCCTTTTGCTCGAAATGACCAATCAGGCGATGCCTGAGTTCGATTGCCATCCATGCAACAGACTCGATACTGCGGGCATCAATTTTCTCGTCTTCAGAAGTCCGCTTCAAATTCTTTATTACGGCTTCTTGGAAATCCTTCATTTCCTTAGTAGTTAAACCACTATCGGTTGGCCATTGATTCACTCGATCAATAGCACCTTGGAGGCTCACATTTGGGCCAGAGAGTTCTTTGCCCGCCCAGACTGCGAAAGGCAACTTGCCTTTACTGAGATTGCACTTATGGCATGCAGCTAGCAGGTTATTCCGTGTGTTGGTTGAACCTGCGCCAGCGCGGGGAACGACATGATCCATTTCCGCATTCTTGAAAGTGATTGGCGAACCACAGTAAGCACACTGGCCATTTTGACGCTGGATTGCCTGGTATCGAATTTGGTCGCCACGGCGTACCTTGCCCTCAATCCCCAATACCTTAGCAATGCTTTCTTGGGCTGCACGGTTACGTTTTGCACGGCGTTCGATTCCGCGGTCGATTTCGCGTGCGACATTTTCGGACTTAAATCCATGTCGAGCAGTCTCGATGTTAATTGATACAGGTGTACCCCAACGTTTCTCTGCAAGCAGTAGCCAGCGGTTAATTGCGCTCAGTGTTCTGTCTACAGATGGGTTTCCTGTCGGTTCAGCAATTGAGGGAGCAGCTGGATGCCAACCATCAGAGATGTCGAAAAGCGCCCGGCGGGCTGCATGTAAATCAGCTTCGTTATTTAGTAAGTAGTGAGAGAGTTTCTCCAAAGTCCGCACTGAGTACGCAGAGCGCCCATGAGGAAGTTTGATTGACTCTAGTTTCTCCATCTCCTCGGGAGTAAGGGAGCGTATCGCTGTCGCTGCAGCAATTGCCTCAGGAGATTCTTCGGCCGTTGTCTCCACATTGGAAAGCTCGTGGATTAGTGCGCTACGCATTGCGTCGCTGCCCTTGCGCCAAAACTCTCGCAGAGACTTCACTTGGCAGTTCCACATGATTTGATGAGTTTGGTTAATAGGCGGAGCTGCGGAGACTCGTTCACCATCGTCATTCGAGGTAGCAGTGCCTTTTAAGCAGCCGCGATCAATGCCAAGTACTTCAGCGACATCAGTCCAGGTTGGGGAAGTTCCTTTATTCCAAGTATTGAGGAAGCCAAAGACTTTCTTGCGCTCCTCTACGGTTAGAGCGCGTTGAGCTTTTGTGGGAGAGGCGGAGTCAGCAATTCGGACATTCGCTAGAAGACTGATGGTTCGATATTCGTTAAAAGCAAGTGTGGCGCGCCATGCGCGTGGCTGCGATGGGTCGAGCTCATCTTTGCCGACAAATTTTTCAGCTGATCCCTTCGGGCTTTTCGCGTAAAAAACTTGGGAAACTACCTTCGCCATGAATTCGGAAGTGAACTCTTGGGTGGAGCCAATTTTCAAAATCTCATTAGCAAAATCCTGTTGGTTCAGGCGCTCCGATAGGAAGCCGCTCTCGCCACGCAGTTGCGTCGCACCATTTGGTAGTGCAGTAACCAGTTGGGCCAGAGTCGGATTAGAAGGAATCGGTCGCTTAGCTATTTCTCGTGCTTTACTCTCCAATGCCCGGAACCCATCAGATGGGCTGCGCAGAGCATTAAGTCGTTCAGCCGGAACATACGGATTTCTCCAGCCACGGTGACGAGCGATATGACGGATGGCGATTGAGAAAAGCTTGTACTTTTCGCCTTCATTATCAATCTTTTGATCGGCGAGTTTTGTTCGGGCTTCCCAGGCGATTTTGTCAGCTTCTTTTTCAAGGTTCACAATTGGAAAGCCATTATTCGTGAGAAAAGAGTCCAACGTCGCCAGTCGTTTCTTGCGAGTGGCATACAGACGGCGTGTACGTCGCGCCACACCAGACACGGCTTTACGCGTTTGGGCAGTCTTCTGATTGTTCGGATCCAGCCCAGAGTCGTGAATATGGGACATGGAATTTAGAATCCTGATTGGGTTTCCCGCGTCATCAATCTCTAGTGCCGCAAACCCGACAGAGAACAAACCAACATCGATACCAACCACGTAGCGC
>NZ_PDHB01000017.1:0-113349 GCF_014335085.1 Corynebacterium sp. LK26 | reverse complement strand
ATTTTTCGTGCCATTTTTGACATAAACGCAGTCAGTAACTCGCATCCACCCAACGCCATCAGCCATAAACGCAGTCAGTAACTCGCACTGGGGTAAGTGGCGAAAGGTGCCCACCGGCGACGCACCGCCCAGACACGCTTTTCCGACTTTCCTAGGGCTTGGATTATTTTCTGTCTGTTTTTGTCTTCTTCGTCTTCTTAAACGAAAACCAGGCCAGAGAAAAACTCTCTGACCTGGCTTAATTGCTCCTCCAGCTGGACTCGAACCAGCAACCCTTCGATTAACAGTCGAATGCTCTGCCATTGAGCTATGGAGGAATATCCACCGCACAGAACCGGCTAAACCGAACTTCGGCCATGCCGTTCCTTGCGACGGATAGATACTTTACCCAGACCCCTTGAAACTCACAAATCGCCAGGTCAAAGGTCAATTTATACCTTCTTTTCCCACACGTCATGACACCGTTGTGAGTTCTCAGAGCCACGCAATCCACACAATCCACGCAACCTCACACAGCGCCCACAAAGCTCCTACCAGTACTGAAAACGCTTTCCATCATGCACTTTTCATACCGCGTTCATATGATGGGGCTTATGTCTGAACAAACCAACGGAACCGAAAACACCGAGCAAACCGCACGCGTTGTGCGCGGCGTTATCGCCCGCGAAAAAGGCGCACCTGTAGAACTTACTGATATCCACATCCCGTCCCCGGGCCCGAACGATGTCATTGTCGACATCCAGGCCTGCGGCGTCTGCCATACAGACCTGGCTTACCGCGACGGCGATATCACCGACGAGTACCCGTTCTTCCTCGGCCACGAGGCCGCAGGCGTGGTCTCCGAGATTGGCGAAGAGGTCACGCATGTTGCCGTCGGCGATTTCGTTGTCCTCAATTGGCGCGCCGTCTGTGGCGAGTGCCGCGCCTGCAAGCGCGGTGAGCCACAGTACTGCTTTAGCACTTTCAACGCCTCCAAGCCCATGACGCTTGCCGACGGCACCGTCCTCACCCCAGCACTGGGAATCGGCGCTTTTGCGGATGCCACCCTCGTCCACGAGGGCCAGTGCACCAAGGTCGATTCGGCAGCCGATCCGGCCGTTGCGGGCCTGCTGGGCTGCGGTGTCATGGCCGGCATCGGTGCGGCTATTAACACCGGCGAGGTCAAGCGCGGTGAATCGGTAGCCGTCATCGGCTGCGGTGGCGTTGGTACGGCCGCTATCGCCGGTGCCAAGCTGGCCGGCGCTAGCAAGATTATTGCCATCGACATCTCGGACGAGAAGTTGGATACCGCCCGCGAATTCGGCGCGACCGAGACCATTAACTCTGCGGAGCTGGCTAAGAGCGATAAGGGCACCGGGGAAGAGGATCCCGTCGTTAAGCGAGTGCGTGAGCTGACCGACGGTTTCGGTGCTGACGTCGTGATTGATGCGGTCGGCCGTCCGGAAACTTACAAGCAGGCGTTCTACGCCCGTGACCTGGCTGGACGTGTTGTGCTGGTCGGTGTTCCGGCGCCGACGATGGAGCTGGACATCCCGCTGGCGGATGTGTTTAGCCGCGGTGGTGCGCTGAAGTCGTCCTGGTACGGCGACTGCCTGCCGGAGCGGGACTTCCCGATGCTGGTAGATCTGTCGTTGCAAAACCGCCTGCCGTTGGAGGGCTTCGTAACGGAGCGCATTGGCATTGAGGATGTTGATGAGGCTTTCGAAACTATGAAGGCCGGTAAGGTACTGCGATCGGTGGTGACGCTGTGAACAAGGATTTGAGGGTTGACCACGTTCTCACGTCGGGCACGTTCTCGCTCGATGGTGGCACGTGGGACGTAGACAACAACGTATGGGTGCTCGGCGATGACCGTGAGGTCATTGTCATCGATGCGGCGCATGAGGCGCAGCCGATTATTGATGCGGTGGACGGTCGCAAGGTAAAGGCGATTGTATGCACCCACGCGCACAACGACCACATCACTGTGGCCCCTGAACTGCAGGAGAAGCTCGACGCTCCCCTGCTCGTCCACCCGGGCGACCAGATGCTGTGGGATCAGTCCTGGCCGGACCTGGCGCACGAGGATCTCGCGCATGGTCAGCGCCTGGAGATTGCAGGCACGGAGGTTGTCATTATTAACACTCCGGGTCACTCCCCTGGCTCGTGCTGCCTGTACGTGCCGGAGGCCGCGGAGCTGTTCTCTGGTGACACGCTGTTTTCCGGCGGTCCGGGGGCGACCGGTCGGTCCTACTCGGATTTCGACACGATTATTAACTCCATCCGCGACAACCTGCTGACTCTGCCTGCGGAAACGACTGTCCGCACGGGTCATGGCGACCACACGACGATTGGCCGCGAGGCTCCGCACTTGGAAGAGTGGATTCGCCGCGGCTACTAGCCGCCCTACTAGTCGCTAGCTACTCAAACACGACCTTGACCGCCTCTGCTTGCAGTTCGCGGCGGTACTGCTCCATCGCGAGCAGGTCCGCGAACAGCGAGTTGTAGGCGGTTTCGTCATCTGAGGGCCGCATTCGCGAGAGCATCGCCTTCAGCTGTGCAATTTGGTCACCGACCCACACCTCCTGCAACCGCGCCAGAATCGCCTGCGCATACGGGCGCAGCGTCTCTGCATCGACAGCGATTTGCTCCACTCCCAGCTCAGTCACGAGATGCTTGACGACGTCCTCCCGCGCCTGATCCATAATTGCGGTCGCCCAACAATGTGGCTGCGTGGCCGCTTCCCCACAGGCACCACCTGCAGCCATGATGGCGTCGAATACCGCTCGGTAGGTCGGATGCCCAAAGGTCTCGGGTGCGAGCGCATCGAATACCGGACCGGTGGTGGCGGGCTCTTGAATTGCCAGCTTAAGGGCCTCACGCTGCGCATAGAGCACAGGGTCCCGCGGATTTGGATACGGCAGTGCCGGGTTGCGCCGGCGCCGCGCTTCCTCCGCCTCTTCGCGGGCACGGGCCTCTTCTTGGCGACGCTGGTAGGGAGTGCGCTTTTCACTCTGTGGCCGACTGGCCTCCTCGCGGACGCGCTGTACCAGCTCGGCCTCATCATTCCAGCCGATCCAGCCGGCAACTTCGCGGGCATACTCATCGCGCAGCGCCGCGTCCTTGAGCTGGGCCAGGACAGGCACCACGCGGCGCAACCCGGAGACCCTGCCATTAGCGGTGGTCAGGTCATAGTCGGCCAGAAGCGTGCGGAGGACAAATTCGATCAATGGCCGTCGTGAAGCGACGAGATCGCGCACTGCGGCCTCGCCCTTCTTCTGGCGCAGATCGCACGGATCCATGCCGTCCGGCGCGACCGCGACGTAGGACTGGCCGGTGAAATTCTGCTCGCCCTCGAAGGCGCGCATGGCGGCCTTCTGCCCCGCCTCGTCGCCGTCGAAGGTGTAGATGAGTTCGCCGCGGAAGAAGTTGTCATCGAGCATGAGACGGCGCAGCAGCTGGAGGTGTTCCTCGCCGAAAGCGGTACCACAGGACGCGACGGCTGTGGTCACGCCTGAGGCGTGCATGGCCATGACGTCGGTGTAGCCCTCCACAATCACAGCCTGATGACCAGCGGCAATGTCCTTCTTTGCCAGATCCAGGCCGAAGAGCACCTTGGACTTCTTGTACAGCATGGTTTCAGGCGTGTTCATGTACTTGCCCAAGTTGTCATCGTCAAAAAGCTTGCGGGCACCAAAGCCGATGACATCGCCGGACATATTGCGAATCGGCCACATGAGACGGCGGTGGAAACGATCGATTGGCCCCATCCGCCCCATCTTGGAAAGCCCCGCCTTGTCCAGCTCCTCGAAACTAAAGCCCAGGCGCTGCAGGTGCTTGGTTAGAGTATCCCAGCCGGCCGGCGAGTAGCCACAGCCGAACTGGGCCGCGTGCTCGGCGGTGAAGCCACGATTTTCCAGAAACTCGCGAGCGGGCGCTGCCGCTGGAGTCGAAAACTGCTCGCGGTAGAACTTCTGTGCCTCGCGGTTTGCGGCGATGAGACGCTGGCGGGTTCCCGGTTCCTCGCGACGGCCCGTGCCGCCGCCCTCATAGTTAATGTGGAAGCCAATTTTCTCCGCACAGGCTTCGACAGCCTCCGGGAAAGACAGGTGTTCCATCTCCATGAGGAAGCTGAATACATCACCGCCCTTGCCGGTGGAAAAGCAGTGGTAGTAGCCATGATTGGGGCGTACGTGGAACGACGGCGTGCGCTCGTCTTTAAAAGGCGATAGCCCTTTCAGAGAATCCGCGCCAGCCGGTTTGAGGTTCACGTATTCTGCAACGATCTCCTCAATCGGAGTCCGTTCGCGGATTGCCGCGATGTCGGAGTCCGGAATTCTTCCCCTAGCCATGAAAATAACCTTACCCAACCCGTCCAATCGACTCCGCCGTAGAGGTTTCGCTTGCCGACGAGCCGCCCGCGCTCAACCCAAAAGCGTGCCGGCGGCGACAGATATGGAAAGATACTAGCCATGGCTGAGTGGAAGAAGATTGCGAGCGGTGTAGGCGCTGCCGCCCTGGTGCTGGCTGGTAGTTATTTCGGGCTCGATGGCGGAGACCAGAACTCTACGGCATCCGAGAACTCACAGGGGTCGCAGGATTCCACTGCCTCCAGCGCGAAACCAGGCCCTAAACCTGGCCCCAACTTGGGCAGCAACAAGGCCGGCACAAAGGGTGCCACCTGCGCAGTAGATACCCTGCCGCAGGAGGCCGACGATGTTATCGACCGCATCCTGACCGACCAGGACCACATCTATTCGCAGCACGACGGCAAGCACTTCGGCAACTACGAGGGACGCCTGCCGAAGGAGCGCGGTGACTACTACCGCGAATACACCGTGACCACCCCGGGCAATTCCAGCCGCGGTGCACGCCGCATCGTTGTCGGCGGCGGTTCCGAAAACGATCCGGATGTCTGGTACTACACCGACGACCACTACGAGAGCTTCTGCGAAATTCCTGACGCGGAGGAGTAGACAACTATCCCCACGCCGCAGCCACACCAGCAATCTGGCGATCAAGCCGCTCTACACGCGATTCCGTCATCGACGCTAGCTGATCAACGATAACCCGCAGCCGCGCTTGGTCACTCTCCGCCCGGGAATAGAGCCACTGGAACATCGGATCAAGCGTCCCTGGAGCACCTTCCTGCAGATACTCGGCCACCCGGAAAAGACGATCGCGTTCACGCTCCTGACGGCGAATATGACGCGGAAGATCCATCACATACAGCACGGCGATGGTCTTCAGCATGGTGACCTCCGCCAGAATCGAGCTGGGCACGGCGAGGTCCGCGTCGTAACGCCCGAGCGGAAGCGTCGACCCGGAGGCAGCACGCGTACCCGCGACGGAAGCCGTGACGAAACGGCCGACCAGCTCCGAGGTCATCCGTTTCAGCGCGACCAGCGAGCGCAGCGAACCATCATAGGACGCCGCAGCTGATACCACCGGCAAGCTGGCAAGACGCCCGGCAGCCTCGACGAGCTCCGCTGGATCGCCACCAAATGCGGCAGCACCCTTGTCAGCGAGCGCGGCCAGTTCCACCGTGTCCCACAGAACACCCAGGTCAACGCGGCCAGAGACGATGCCATCCTCGACATCGTGGACGGAATAGGCGACATCGTCAGACCAGTCCATGATCTGCGCCTCAAGACACTGCTTGCCGTGCGGAACGCCCTGGCGAATCCACTGCAGGATCGCAGCATCTTCCTGGTAGGCGCCGTACTTGTGGCGGAGCTGACCATCGGGACCGATCGGTGTCCACGGGTACTTACAAGCCGCATCGAGCGCCGCCCGAGTGAGATTGAGTCCACAGGGCTCACCTGTACCATCGAGCACCTTCGGCTCGAGGCGAGTGAGAATACGCAGCGTCTGCGCGTTGCCCTCGAACCCGCCGCAACCAGCGGCAATCTCGTTGAGGGCACGCTCGCCGTTGTGGCCATACGGCGGATGCCCGATGTCATGGGTCAGGCCGGCCAGCTCTGCGAGATCCTCATCTGCACCCAACTCGCTGGCGATTCCACGGGAAATCTGCGCGACCTCCAGCGAGTGAGTCAGGCGCGTGCGCGGAGTATCACCCTCTCCTGGCCCCACGACCTGGGTTTTGTCAGCCAGTCTGCGCAGCGCTGCGGAGTGCAAAACGCGGGCGCGATCTCGCGCAAACGCCGCCCGGTGAGATTCCAAGGACTGCACCCCGGGCAGCAATGACTGCTTCGGAGACTCCTCGACAATACGAGCGAGTTCAAAAGATGAATACGAAAATTTACCGGCCACGTAATTATTGTTACGTATCCTTGTAGATATGTCTGACAGGAATCGCGTGTTTCGCCCCCTTTACCTTGCTGCATCGGGTGCTTTCCTCGGCCTGAGCATGCCGCTAATTACTGCCGCACTACCGGCACAGCCACCGGTTCACGCACCTGCTTCGCTGCTGGCACTCGCACCGTCAGCATCCCTGGCGCACGCCGAGGCACCGGCGGATGTGTCGGGCGAGGTGGCTGATCTCGCAGGTGTGCTGAGCGGCGGCGATGAAGCTCGTCTGAAGGAGCAGATTCAGCAGCTCAAGACAGAGAAGCGACTCCTGTTCTCGGTGTTTTACATCAAGAGCTTCGACGGCATTCAGGGCGAACAGTGGGCGCAGCAGGCCTGGGAGCACCTCGGAGCTGCCGACAACCGCGGTGTCCTGGTCGTCGCCGTGGAAGACCGAAACCTCGGCGCTTTCGTCGGAGACTCCTTCCCCCGCAACGCCGAGGCCGTCAACAGCGCAGCTCAAGGGCAGTTGTTAGAGGATGACAACTGGGCAGCTGCGGGTGAAGCTGCCATCGCCGAGGCAGGCGGTGGCAGCGGCTCCGCCGGTGGGTGGGCACTCGGCGCCGGCCTCGGTGGTGCCGCCGTTGTCGGTGGCGCCACCTGGGCCGTGGGCCGCCGCAATAAGAAGAAGCGCGATGAGGAGGAGATCGCTCGTGGCCGCAACATCGACCCCAAGGATGTCTCTTCGCTGGACTCGCTGAGCACCAGCTCGCTCGATGTTCTTGCGCACGATGAGATTGTCAGTACCGATGAGTCCATTCGCAAAGCCCGCACCGAGCTCGACCTCGCCCGCGCTGAGTTCGGCACCGAACGCATCCGCAGCTTCGACAACGCACTGAAGCACTCTCAGTCCACGCTCGAGCGTGCGTTTGCACTTCGCCAACAGCTTGACGACGGCTCCGTGTCCGACGAAATCGAGCGCCGCAGTGTCCTACTGGAGATTATCTCCACCTGTGGTGTAGCGGATGACCAGCTCGACGGCGAGGCCGCAAACTTCCAGAAACTCCGCCAGGAGTTGATGAATGCTGAAGCGACGATTTCGAAGCTCACTCAGCGAAGTGTCGAGCTGCGTTCACGTATGCCGCGTGCCGGCGAAATTCTCGATGGTCTGCGCGCACGTTACGAAGAGCAGATGCTCAGCTCTGTGACCGACAATATTGATATGGCCACGGAGCACCTGAATCAGGCTGACCAGTCAATGTCTGAGGCCCGCCGCATCGCGGACCTACCCGCCGGTGAGCAAGGTGGTCTGATTGATGCACTGTCGGCCACCGACTTTGCGCTCACACAGGCAGAGAGTCTTCTAGAGGCCATTGAACACGCCGATAGCGATATTCACGCTGCAGTCGCTGGACTGGCTTCCCTTATCGCCGAGGTCCGCGGTGAAATCGATGAGGCCTCGCACCTGATGTCGGCACCGCAAGGCGCCAACATCAACCGCGAGCGTCTCAATGCGGCCATCGAAGCAGGCCGTGAAGCACTCGGCGTGGCAGCCAATAAGTCCGAAGTGGATCCACTGAGTTCCTGGACCGCACTGACCGATGCCGATGAGCTGCTCGACGAAGCCCTCGACTCCGCTCGAGACAAGGCCGCATCGTTCGCCCGCGCTACCGCCACTTTGCAGCACAGCATGCAGGATGCCGACAATCACATTCGCGCCGCGGCTGACTTAATTGCTACCCGCCGCCGTGTGGTTGGTGCTGAGGCTCGCACTCGCCTCGCGGAGGCGCAGCGTGCTTACGGCTCTGCTCAGGGCTTGGCCAACGACGATCCGCGAAAGGCTTTGGCCTACGCACGTCGTGCGCGCAAGCTCGCGGCTGAGGCCGCTGACTTGGCCCGCCGTGACATCCGCCGCTACCAGGATCAGCGCCGCGGTGGCGGCAGCAACGGTTCGATGGTCGCCGGCATGGTGCTAGGCAGCATGCTCAGCAACAACAGCGGCTTTGGTGGCAGCATCGGCGGCTTCGGCGGCTTCGGCGGAGGTTCGAGCCGACCAGGCGGCTCCGGCAGCACAATGGGCTTCTAGATTCCCGCCTAAATTCGCATCTGGCGTGGCCCATCCACAGACCACGTCGCCAGTGCGGCGGCAATCAGCCAGTCTTCGAAACTCCCCCGGAAGTCTCCTTTCTGGGCATAGACACCAAATACCCCTCGGCCTAGGCTGTCCTCTCTGACGATTCGGGCGAGCTCATAGCCTGGCCGTTCGATGTCGAAGACCGTGCGAATTCCCCGTCCTTCTCTGTTTAGGACGAAAGAATCCCCCTCATCTGGATTCGTCATCACTAGCGCGTTCGTGCTAAAAAAGCGGGCTTTCACCTGCCAGCCACGCCCTTGTGGCGAGGTGATCCAGAAAGCACTAAAGACCCCGTCCTGACAGCTCCAGCCGTCGGACAGGGTCTTTTTGTTCTCGTCGTAAACGACGCCGTCTGCAATAGTTGCTACACGATCCACACCCAAATCATATAGGCAATCAGCAAGAGCAAGCAGACAGTGAGAATCCAGGTAGAGGAAACCATGCGGGACTCCAGCACTCGACGAGCACTGTAGACCAGGAAGATCTTCTCCTCTTCCGGCAGCGCACGGCCCTCATCGGTGTCGAACTGCACCTCTGCGTGGCGCACGCCACGGGACGCACCGGTAAACTGGCCCCACTTCTCGCCGGTCTTCGCATTCTCGATGACGTAGTTCGTCGATCCCTCGCACACCAGCTTGCCTTCAGGACGTTCCGGCCCAAAGGTCACTGAAAGCTGCTTGGCTCGCGAAATCTTGTCACGGTCAGCAGCAACGGTCGAGAACACGCGGCCGTCGGGAAGCGTGGCGGAAACACGGTGATTAGCAGAGGCATCAATGACCCACTCCCCTTCCGGGGTGTTGAGGCGATCGCCCTGCTCATCACGGATGTACGTGCCGACTTCGGTGCTTTCCTTCAGAATCGGCCAGGTTTGCTCGGATTTTTCCCGAGAGCCGTCGCCGAGACTATAGGATTCCCAAAAAACTTCTTCGGCCATTAGCAGCCCACCAGGCGAGCTGCGAGGTAGCCTTCCAGCTCGTCAATCTTGACGCGCTCCTGCTCCATGGTGTCGCGGTCACGGACGGTCACAGCGTTGTCCTCGAGAGTATCGAAGTCAACGGTGACACAGAACGGAGTACCGATCTCATCCTGGCGACGGTAACGACGGCCGATAGCACCGGAGGTGTCGTAATCGACGGCCCAGTACTGGCGCAGCTTGTCGGCGACAGCCTCAGCAGTCGGAGTCAGGGTGTCCTTCTTCGACAGCGGCAAAACAGCAACCTTAACCGGCGACAGACGCGGGTCCAGCTTCAGCACAGTACGGGTGTCGGTGCCGCCCTTTGCGTTCGGCACCTCTTCCTCGGTGTAGGCATCGCACAGGAAGGCCATCAGGGCGCGGGTCAGACCGAAGGACGGCTCAATGACGTACGGAACGTACTTTTCGCCGGTGACCTGGTCGTGGTAACGCAGGTCTTCCTTGGAGTGCTCGATGTGGCAGCCGAGGTCGTAGTCCGTACGGTTGGCGACACCCATCAGCTCGCCCCACTCGTTGCCCTGGAAGTGGAAACGGTACTCGAAGTCGATTGTGCGTGCAGAGTAGTGAGCGCGCTCGTCCTTCGGAACGTCGAACTGACGCATGTTCTCCGGGTTAACGCCCAGGTCAATGAACCAGTTCCAGCAGGCGTCGACCCACTCATCGAACTTCTCTTCCGCCTCGTTCGGTGCGACGAAGTACTCGATCTCCATCTGCTCGAACTCGCGGGTACGGAAGATGAAGTTGCCCGGGGTGATCTCGTTACGGAATGCCTTACCGGTCTGGCCGATACCGAACGGTGGCTTCATACGAGCCGTGGTCATAACGTTCTTGAAGTTGACGAAGATACCCTGAGCGGTCTCCGGGCGCATGTAGTGCAGGCCCTGCTCATTGTCGACCGGGCCGAGGAAGGTCTTCATCAGACCGGAGAACATCTGCGGCTCGGTCCAGTTGCCCGGCTGACCGGTCTCCGGGTCCGGAACATCTGCCAGACCATTGGCCGGCGGGTGACCGTGCTTGGCCTCGTAGGCCTCCAGCAGGTGGTCAGCGCGGTAGCGCTTGTGGGTGTGCAGGGACTCCACCAGCGGGTCGGTGAAGGTAGCGACGTGGCCGGAAGCTTC
Source organism: Corynebacterium sp. LK26 (assembly GCF_014335085.1). Taxonomy (NCBI): domain Bacteria; kingdom Bacillati; phylum Actinomycetota; class Actinomycetes; order Mycobacteriales; family Corynebacteriaceae; genus Corynebacterium; species Corynebacterium sp. LK26. The sequence continues at coordinate 102,896 of NZ_PDHB01000017.1, read as the reverse complement.
CCAGACCTGGCGCGGCAGGATAATGGAGGAATCCAGGCCGACGACATCCTTACGACCGGTGACGAAGGTCTTCCACCACTGGCGCTTGATGTTTTCCTTCAGCTCCACACCCAGGGGACCGTAATCCCATGCCGAGCGGGTACCGCCGTAAATTTCACCACACGGGTAAACGAACCCCCTGCGCTTACACAGGTTGGCGACGGTATCGACAACTGACTTAGGTGCCACGGTCTAGACCACTCCTTATAAATGGCTTCGCATCGCACACCACACGCCTTTTCCGGGCACACAATTCAGCCCGTTCCGTGCGGCGAACGACATAATGAAAAGCAAAATGTACTGACCCCAACAGGCCAGTTAAAAGTTCCCCTATACTCTAGCGCATCTTGTCCAACCGATACCGGGTAGTGTCGGTTACATGGCTGGCGAAGATATGCACGAAGTTAGTTCTGGCGAAAACCCACGTGGTACGGGCTCCCCCGCTAGCACCGGAACACAAGCCTCCGCGCGGCCGGCCGCAACCCGCATCGGCCAGCGCAGTACTCGCCAACGCCGCGCCGTCGTGTCGATTATGAGTGAGGCCCCTAATTTTCGCTCCGCTGCTGACATTCATAAGTCGCTGACGGAACGTGGGGACAAGGTCGGCTTGACGACGGTCTATCGGACGCTCCAGTCCCTTGCAGAAATGGACATTGTCGATGTTCTGCACAATGCCTCCGGAGAGGCTCTGTACCGGCTGTGCGGTGACCACCACCATCATCACCTGGTCTGCACCGATTGCGGCAGCACCGTTGAAGTCGCCGGCGGCCCTGTCGAGCAGTGGGCGCACAGCCTTGCGGAGGAGCACGGTTTTAATCTGACCGGGCACACTGCTGAGGTCTTCGGCCTGTGCAGGGACTGCCAGAAGAAGTAGCCCGGGCTCCCTCCCCCCCCTAAAAAATATCGGCTCTAGGCCTTGCCGAACCTACGGTCGCGCTTGGCGTACTCCACCACTGCGGCGCGCATGTCATCCCGACCGAAATCCGGGAAAAGCTTGTCCTGATAGACCATCTCCGCATAGGCGGACTGCCAGATTAAGAAGTTGGACGTGCGCTGCTCGCCCGATGGACGCAGGAACAGATCAACATCCGGCATAGTCGGCTCATCCAGGAACTGTGCGAAAGACTTCTCGGTCAAGTCATATTCGCTGAGCTCCCCCGCTGCTGCCTGACGAGCAATCTCTCTAGCAGCATCAACAATTTCAGCGCGACCACCGTAGTTGACGCACATATACAGAGTTAGCGCGTCATTGTCCTTCGTCTGCTCCTCGGCAATCTCAAGTTCCTTAATAACCGAGCGCCACAGTCGCGGGCGACGCCCTGCCCAACGCACGCGAACGTTCTTCGAATCCAACTCATCACGACGTCGGCGCAGCACATCGCGATTAAAGCCCATAAGGAATCGGACCTCATCGACCGAACGGCGCCAATTCTCAGTGGAAAATGCGTAAGCCGACAGGTGCTTGACGCCCATCTCCAAACAAGCATCGACGCACTCCATCAGCACGGCCTCACCACGCTTGTGCCCCTCGGTGCGTTTGAGCCCACGCTGTTCGGCCCATCTACCATTGCCGTCCATCACGAGCGCGATGTGATTGGGCACGAATTGCTGCGGTACAGGAGGATTCAACACGCTTCCTATTGTGCCCCACCGCTACTGCTTACTGCCAAAAAGCATCCACATGTTCCAGCGCCGGCACCCGGCGGCCCAGGTAGTACTGCAGGTACTTCGCCGTTAGGGTACGCGCCGTCGCAATCCGCCCCTCAAAATCGCTTGACGACGTATCGATGCCCGCCCATTGCTCATGAGCAAGCTGCCACATCAGATGCAGAACCTCGGTCGGCGGAGTATCTGCACCCGGTGGCCTGCAGTTGGTGCACACTGCTCCGCCCAGTGCGGGAGAAAACGCGTGGTGAGGGCCGGCTTTGCCGCAGCCTGCGCATTCAAAGAGGCTTGGCTGCCAACCGGCCTGCGCCATTGCTCGCAGAATGTAGGAGGTCAGCAACAAATCGGGGCGATGGCGACCGGCCGCAACGTCGTCGAGCGATTGAGTGGTGAGATCCCACAATTCGGGAGCCGGCACTTGCTCCTCGCCGACAATGCGTTCGGCGACGTCCAGGACTGCACACGCACAGGTGTAGCGCGCATAGTCGTCGACAAGCGGTGCTGCCCACGTGCGCACGGTATCTGCGCCTGCGATAGTGGACAGTCCTCGGCGTGGGTAGATGTTGACATCCACGTCGACGAATGGTGAGAGGCGCGAGCCGAAGCGGCTCTTCGCGCGCCGCACGCCTTTGGCGACACCGCGGACTAAGCCGTGGTCGCGGGTGAAAAGGACGATGATGCGGTCGGCTTCGCCGAGGTCGTAGCGGCGTACGACCAGCGCACGGTCGCGATACGGCTCGACCAACTTTTTAGAATCCCAACTTGCCCAGCTGCTTCGGGTCCGACTGCCAGTCCTTCAATACCTTCACCCGCAGGTCAAGGTAAACATTCTGACCGAGCAGCGCAATGAGTTCCTTACGAGCCTTATGAATGGTGGTGCCCATGCGTCGACCGTCGCGCCCCATGAGGATGGACTTCTGCCCCGAACGCTCGACATAGATAACGGCGTGGACATCCAGGACGCCTTCGCGGTCCTGGTTTGGCAGCACCTCATCAATCTGGACTGCCACGGAATGCGGCAACTCATCGCGCAGACCGCCGAGGGCCGCCTCGCGGATGAGCTCTGCCATCCGGGTGTGCAGATCCTCATCGGTGATGTGCCCCTTCGGGTACAGGCGCGGTCCCTCCGGCAACTGGGAAGCCATGACATCAATCAGCGTGTTGATGTTCTCGCCGGACTTCGACGACAGTGGCACCAGCTCGGCATCCGGACCGAGCAACTCCTGCAGCTCGATCAGGCGCTCAATAATGGTGTCGCGCGAGACCTTATCCACCTTGGACACAATGCCCATGATGTTCTTGCAACCTTTGGAGACGTTCTCGTAAATCCAGCGGTCACCGGGGCCAATTTTCTCGTCGGCAGGCACGACCATCGCGACCAAGTCCACATCGGAGTAGGTCTCCTGAACCATGTCATTCAGGCGCTCACCGAGCAGCGTGCGTGGCTTGTGCAGACCTGGCGTATCCACGACAACAATCTGACAGTTCTCGCGGTGGACTACACCTCGGACTGGATGACGCGTGGTTTCCGGCTGGTTAGCGGTAATAGCGATCTTCTCGCCCACCAGGGAATTGGTCAGCGTCGACTTACCGGTATTCGGACGCCCCACGATAGAGACGAACCCAGAGCGAAAGCCCTCCGGCGCACTGTAATCATCAGCATCTCCGCCAAGTCCAGCATTGGCCAGCATGTCATCAAGATTGCCCATCAGTATCTTCTTCCTCGGAGTAAAACTCCGCAGTCGGCTCCACCACCACAGTGCGTACCCGCATACGACCACGACGGTCACGCGAGCCCTCGGCGGTAAACTTCAGTCCTGCATATTCTACGTACGAACCGGGCAGTGGCACACGTCCAAGCTCATATGCCAACAGACCGGAGACCGTATCCACCTCATCGGTGACCTCGTCATCGAAGACGAGTTGGCGCCCGTGGGCTTCGTCGTAAAGCTCTATGAGCTCGCCCAAGCTGAGGCGCGCCTGCACGCGGTAGGAGGCATCCCCCAGTGGTTCGATGGGGGCCTGCTCGGCCTCGTCGTATTCGTCGGCAATCTCACCGACAATCTCCTCGAGGATGTCCTCAATAGAGATAAGACCGGCGACCGATCCATATTCGTCGATGAGAATGGCGATGTGATTGCGGGTGCGCTGCATTTCATCGAGCAGGTCATCCAGTGGCTTGGAATCGGGCACAAAAACGCAGTCACGCATGACCTCGGAGACGCGAACACCGCGACCGCCATCAGTACGCGAGTACGTCTGCTGGACAATGTCCTTCAAGTAAATGACGCCGACGATGTCCTCAACGCTCTCGCCAATCACCGGCAGTCGCGAGTGACCCGACTTCACGCATAGGGCCACTGCCTGACCACAGTGCTTATCCGCCTCAATCCACACCATCTCTGGGCGCGGAACCATAACAACGCGTGCCGACGTTTCCGCGAGATCGAACACAGACTGAATCATGCGGCGCTCATCGTGCTCCACAATGCCGCGCTCCTGGGCGATATCGACCATCTCGCGCAACTCGACTTCAGTGGCGAACGGGCCATCGCGGAAGCCACCACCAGGGGTGATGATGTTGCCGAACCAAATCAGCAACTTTTCCAGTGGCCCCAACACCTTGGCCATAAAACTCAGAACGACCGCGGTGGCGAGGGAAATCGAGTACGGATTCTTCCGACCCATCGTGCGGGAAAACACCCCGAGGACCAGGAAGGTGAACAGAGCCAACAACACCACTGCAGCCACAATGGCCCAGCGCTCCGGCTCGAAAAGCTTAAGACAAACTGCCGCAAGCGTCACTGCACCGATTGACTCGCACAGCGTACGCAAAATCACCAGCACATTGACGTGCCGAGCGCGATTTTCTACGACCTTGAGAAGCGCATTAGCACCTGCGACCTCGTCACGCTGCAGCTCTGCCACGCGCGCACGGGAAATGCCTGCGACCGCAGTTTCGACTGTGTTAAGTCCGCCAGCGCAGATCATCGCCACAACGGCGACAATTATCAAAGTGATCATCGCTCGTTAGAACGCTCCGGGAACGCATTGGGGTTAATTGGTTTTTCGGAAAAGCGCACGCCACGACGATCGATGTCGTCGTACCAATCCGCCAACAGGCCATTCTGCAGGGAGAACATCTGGCGCTCTTCCTCCGCCGTGACATGGTCATAACCCAACAGGTGCAGTACGCCGTGCACGGTGAGCAGTACCAACTCGTGGCTCAGCGGATGGCCTGCACGCTCCGCCTGCCCCGCGGCAAACTCCGGGCACAACACAATGTCGCCCAGCATCGCAGGCCCTGGGCTAGCTGCATCTGGTCGGCCAGAGCCAGGAGTGAGCTCATCCATCGGGAAGCTCATCACATCAGTCGGCCCCGGCAGATCCAGCCAGCGCACATGGAGGTCTTCGATCGTCTTCAAGTCGACAATGTGAATGCTCAGCTCAGCTGCCGGATGCACGTCCAGGCGGCCCAGCGCATAACGGGCAACGTCGATAAGCGACTCTTCATTGACGCCCTGACCGGACTCGTTGAAAACTTCAATGCTCATGTAATTTCAGCGTCCTTTATCGCTTTGTGGCGGACTGTCGCTTTTGTGGGGACTCGGCGCCCTGTTCAATACCTTCGTTATAGGCATCGTAGTCATCGTAGGCCTCGACAATTGCGGTTACCAGCGGGTTGCGCACCACATCCGCAGCCGCCAGCGCCGGAAAAGCGATTCCCGGCACACTGCGCAGCACCTCACGGGCGACAGCTAGACCGGACTTCTGCCCTCGAGGCAGGTCGACCTGGCTGGCGTCACCGGTGATGACCATCTTCGAACCGAAGCCCAGGCGGGTGAGGAACATTTTCATCTGCGCCGGAGTAGTGTTCTGTGCTTCGTCGAGAATGATGAACGCATTGTTCAAGGTACGACCGCGCATGTACGCCAGCGGTGCGACCTCCACTACCCCAGTTTCCATCAGCTTTGGAATCAGCTCTGGCTCAAGCATTTCGCGCATCGCATCGTGCAATGGGCGCAGGTAGGGGTCAATCTTCTCGTGCAGAGTACCCGGCAGGAAGCCCAGGTTCTCACCCGCCTCCACTGCGGGGCGAGTCAGAATAATGCGTTCTACCTGCTTATTCTTCAGTGCAGCAACCGCCTTGGCCATGGCCAAGAAGGTCTTGCCCGTACCGGCGGGGCCGATACCGAAAACAACGTTATAGCGGTCGATGGCATCGACGTAGTTCTTTTGTCCCTCGGTCTTGGGACGCACGGTCTTGCCACGATGTGTCACGATGCCGCCACCGAGCACCTCGCTGGCGGACTTCTCCCCGCGATCCACAATGCCCACCGCGTGCCGCACCGACTCCGGGGAGAGCTCGTGCCCACGACGGGCCATTGCCTCTAGCTCCTTGAACGCGCGGACAGCCAACGAAACATCCGCCGGAGCACCCTTGATTGTCACAACTCCGCCGCGGACATGAATATCCGCTGCCAGCAGAGATTCCAGCAGACGTAGGTTCTGATCCGCATGACCGACCACAATCGGCGCGAGATTGTCATCGAGCTCGACGACGGCAGTGGTACGAGCAGTTACTGAATACTTTGTCATTATGCGTCTATCCTACTGACCAGGCGTGGGTGCGCCGCCCCAGCGCTTTGTCAACGGGCCCAGTGCGCAAAGAGCAGCAGCTCCCGCGAGGGCGCTGCGGAGAACTGTCGGGCCGAGTACTACCGAGCTAGCACCTGCGGCGCGGAAGGCCTCGAGTTCCCCAGGGCTGACTCCCCCTTCTGGGCCGACGATGAAAAGAACCTTGTCAGCGTTTGCTGCCTGCGCGGCGAAGTCCACGAACGGAGCTGTTTCCTCCTCGTGCAAAACTGCTGCCACACCACCTGCTGACGTGGTTTCCCGGATGAGTTGCTCAATATCAGCGGAGCTATGCAGGTCAGCGACCGGCGGAATCCATGCACGACGAGCCTGCTTGGCTGCCTCGCGCGCAGCCGACTGCCACTTGGCGCGGGCCTTAGTGACCTTCGCGGTACCCTGCCATCGGGCCACACAATTCACGGCCGCCCAGGGGATAATCTCATCGACCCCGGCCTCGGTCATCAAATCGACCGCAAGCTCAGCACGATCCGACTTCGGCAGCGCCTGCACCACAGTGACGTGCGGGCGCGGACGTGGACGTTCCTCAGCGGCAACCACACGAACGTGAACCTCACGAGGGTCTACGTGCATGAGCTGTGCTCGCACCACCTTGTCCGCACCATTGGCAAGAAGGATCTCCGAGCCCTCCTTCAGCCTGCGAACGCTGATGTGTTTTGCCTCCGACCCGAGGATTCGAATGATTTCTTCCGGGCGCGGCAGCTCGGTGAACTCACCGAGGAATACGGGCAAACTCATGCGTGTTTCACACTCACTGGAGGGGGCTTTGGGTGGCTGTTTTAACGGCGGCGGAAACGGGAGAAGAAACCGTTGCGCTCACTCGAGTCTGACACCTTGGCATCATCATCGCGGTGCTCGCGTAGCTTCTCCAGCAGCTCGCGGGACTTGCGGTCCAGCTTCGTCGGCACCGTGACATCGACGTGTGCGACCACGTCGCCGTTGCCCTCGCCGCGCAGATGCGGCATGCCCTTACCCGACAGACGAATCTGCTCTGCCGGCTGGGTGCCCGAATCAACCTTGATGGTCATTGGTTCGCCGAGCAGGTCGTCGACCTCAAACTCGGTACCAAGTGCGGCATCAGCCATGGGCACCTGGACGTTAAAGTGCAGATCATCGCCCTCACGCTCGAATACAGGGTGCGGGTCCATGGCAACTTCCACGTAGAGGTCACCCGCCGGGCCACCGCCCGGACCGACCTCGCCCTGCCCTGCCATGCGAATACGCATGCCATCAGAGATACCTGCCGGAACGTTGACCGTCAGATCACGGCGAGCACGGACGCGGCCATCGCCACCGCAGTTGTTACACGGATCAGGGATAATCTCGCCGGTGCCCTCACAAGCCGGGCACGGCCGCGAGGTCATCACATTGCCCAGGAAGGAACGCTGAACCTGCTGAATCTCGCCAGTACCATCACAGCTGGTACACATCTTCGGCTTGGACTTGGACTTCGAGCCAGTTCCCTCGCACTGCTCACACAGCACCGCGGTGTCCACCGTGATGGGCTTGCGGACACCGGTGAATGCCTCATCGAGGCCCAGAGAAATACGCAGCAGTGCATCCGCACCTGGCTGTACACGCGAGCGGCGCTGGCGGGTCCCGCCGGCACCGCCGAAGAATGCTTCGAAGATATCGCCGACTCCGCCGCCACCGAAACCGCCGAAGCCGCCGCCTGGCATACCGCCCTGCGGGTTGAGAGGATCTCCTCCCATATCCACAATCCGGCGCTTTTCAGGATCCAGCAGGACCTCGTTCGCCTCAGAGGCCTCACGGAACTTCTCCGCAGCTTCTTCATCACCCGGATTACGGTCTGGGTGGTACTTGAGCGCCAGCTTTCGGTACGCCTTTTTAATCTCAGCGTCCGTAGCGTCCTTCTCCACTCCGAGGATGCCGTAATAGTCGCGTGCCAACTTTAGCTACTTCCTTTCAATACCCGGCCAACGTACTGTGCAACAGCAGCAACCGAGGAAATTGTTCCCGGATAATCCATAAATGTGGGGCCAACTACGCCCATGCCACCCAAAATTTCGGTGCCGGTGCCATAGCCGGTTGAAACAACTGAGGTAGCGCGCAGCTCCTCGTCCTCGTTTTCCTCACCGATGGAAACGCGAACGTGGTGCAAATCCTGCGCGGCCGACAGCAGTTTCAGTACGACCACCTGTTCTTCGAGAGCTTCAAGAACCATGGGCAACGTAGAAGGTAAGCGACCGGCCATATTACCACGGGTCAAATTCGACGCCCCGGCCAGGATGAGTCTGTCATTCGGCTTTTCAATCAGCGACTCCACCAGCACCGTCGAGCAGCGAATAAGCACATCCCGCAAATCACGCGGGGCGTTAGCTGCAAGATCGGAAATCGCAATCGACGCGTCGGCAAGCGTGTGCCCCGACATTGCGCGGTTGAAATGCTCGCGCAAGAGCGGCACGAGATCGGGATCCATCGGTGCTGGCAGTTCAACATTGCGCTGCTCCACGCGCCCGGTGTCGGTGATGACTACCAGCAACAATCGCGCGTCGGCGAGCTGGACGACCTCGCAGTGCCGGACGCGGGAGACCTCCAGCGTCGGCACCTGCACCACTGCGACCTGGCGGGTTAGCTGCGCCAGCAGCTGCACACTGCGGCGCAGCACGTCCTCCAAATCGACGCCGCCTTCGAGGAACTCGAGGATAGCTCGGCGCTCGGCCCGGGACAGCGGCTTAATCTGCGAAAGACTGTCCACAAAAAGGCGGTAGCCCTTCTCAGTCGGGATACGCCCGGACGATGCATGTTCCTGCTGGATATAGCCCTCGGCCTCCAGCACTGCCATGTCATTTCTAATGGTCGCCGAGGACACACCCAGATTGTGGCGCTCCACCAGAGCCTTCGAGCCGACCGGCTCCTGGGAAGCTACGTAATCCGAGACAATTGCCCGAAGAACTTCCTGCCTGCGCTTATCCGTCTGAGATGACATGCGGATAGTTTAACTAAGGATGTCAACAATTATTGCGTCGGCCAGCAAACGACCGCGATTGGTCAGCTGAATCCGCTGGCCACCATCGACGGAAACAAACTCCACCATGCCCGCTTCCGCTTGCCGACGTGCCTTGCCCAGCTCATCCTCACCGAGCAGATTGGCATCAATGCCCTCGGCCAGGCGGAGGCCCAGCATAATCTTCTCAGTGTGCCGATCGTCGGCAGTCAGCCCTTCCGAATCCTTAATCGGCAACTCTCCGCCGGAAATGGTCGCCGCGTAGCGAGCCGGATGCTTGACGTTGTAAAACCTCGTGCCATCCAGGTGCGAATGTGCACCGGGGCCCGCACCCCACCAATTTCCATCGCGCCAGTAGAGCATATTGTGACGACACTGGCCGCCCGGCTTCGCCCAGTTGGACACCTCGTACCAGGAGAAACCGGCTTGACTCAGTGCGGCCTCGATGCGCTCGTAGCGGTCGGCGAGACCGTCGTCGTCAGGCATCGGCAGCTCACCGCGACGAACCTTACGCGCCATCGCAGTACCCGGTTCGACGATCAGCGAGTACGCCGAAACATGATCGACCTCCGTGGCCAGGACTGCCTCCAACGTCGTATCGAGGTTCGCCATCGACTCCCCTGGCGTGCCATAGATAACATCGAGGTTGATGTGCTCAAAACCGGCAGCGCGTGCCTCCGCCACTGCCGCCGCAGGACGCCCCGGCGTGTGCGTACGATCCAGAGTGGCCAGCACATGCGGCACAGCCGACTGCATGCCCAGACTCACCCGGGTAAACCCTGCCTCGGCCAAGCCTTCGAAAAACTCCGGGGAGGTCGACTCGGGATTCGACTCGGTGGTGACCTCGGCGTCGTCGGCAAGCCCAAAGCTGTTGCGCACACCGTCGAGCAGGCGACGAAGACCACTCGCCCCCAACATCGACGGCGTACCCCCGCCGACGAATACGGTATCGGCACCACGCGCTAGTTCGGGGTGCTTTACGACGGCCATCTCGAGCTCAGCCACGATGGCATCGAGGTAGTCTCCCTGCGTTGCGCCACTGCCCAGCTGACCTGGCGTGTACGTGTTGAAATCACAGTAGCCACAACGGGTGGCACAGAATGGGACGTGTAAGTAGACACCGAAGGAATCGGTGTGTGCGGAGGCTTCGCTCACGCATGCTCCTTGGCTCGACGTTGCTTCACGCGGCGGACAATTTCATCGATGCGGGCACGTTCCATCAGGAACTCCGGAGGCCTACGGCCGCGCAGCGCATTGGCAACTGCCGGATGAGTCTCGGGAACAGCAACACACCAAGCGGCGGCAGCGGACAGTGCTCGGCGGCCAGACTGTGCGTAAAGCTGCGGAAGCACCACACTACCGAGCTTTTCCACGCCTCGGATGTTTTCGGCGGAAACCCAGTCGGCGAGTTCCTCCAGGTAGGAGGCCACGGCATCGGAGCGAGCAATCATTGCCTGCGTGACCGTAGGGACTGCAACCGGATGCTTCAATGGCGCCGGGATGAGCGACAGCGACTGCACATCCGGTGACTTCGGTGCCGGATGCGGGTGTCGCCGCGGTGTCGAAGCGGAGGAAAGAGTACCGATGCGCCCCGAGCGAATGCCGGAGGTAAACGCTTGGCGTAGACCATCAAGTTCACCAATCAGAGGGCGGCAGTCCTCAACGGCCTCGTCGACGATGTCAGCGAGCTCGAGGACACATTCGTCCACCAGCTCACGATCTACATCAGCAACCGCCTGAGCAAGGTGCTCGATGTGTTCGGCAACTTCGTCACCAATGTCGTAGAGCTCTTGGGTCACTTCGCGCAGGCGTAGCCGAGCATCGAAGTGGTTAATCATTACCCGCCCTCCCACGACATCTTCGGTGTCGGTGACATCCTTGCAGTTTTCCGCTTTCGAATACCGACGAACATTGACGAATGCCGACTTTCGAAAACTGAAAACTCCTTAAAAATTTCTAGCGCCCCTCACCTTAATGGGGTGAGGGGCGCTAGCGCGGTAACAACACGCTGCCGTTTTCTATCGACGGCTGGCAGAACGTGAATTAACGCTGGTAGAGAGCCTCAATGTCACGCGAGTAGTTGTCCATGACAATGTTGCGCTTGACCTTCATGGTCGGGGTCAGCTCGCCGCTTTCCTCGGTGAAGTCACTGTCCAGAATATGGAACTTCTTAATGGCCTCTGCGTGAGAAACCAGCTCGTTAGCGGAGTTGACGGCGTCCTGAATCTCGGCGCGCAAAACTGCGCTGGAGGCAGCGAGTTCACGGATCGAGGTGTGCTCGGGGACGGAGTGCTCAATCTTCCACTTCTCCAGTGCCTCCTCATCGAGAGTGACCAACACGGAGACGAACGGACGACCATCGCCGATGACGACTGCCTGGGACACCAGCGGGTGCGCACGCATGCGGTCTTCCATCGGACCCGGCGCGACATTCTTACCACCTGCGGTGACAATGAGGTCCTTCTTGCGGCCGGTGATCTTCAGGTGGCCTTCTTCGGTCAGCTCACCGAGGTCGCCAGTCTTAAACCATTCGCCGTCGATGAAGGCTTCCTTGGTAGCCTCTTCGTTCTTCCAGTAGCGGTCGAACACAACCGGACCACGCAGCAGAACTTCGCCATCATCAGCGATAGCGGCGGAACAGCCACCGACCGGACGACCGACGGTACCAATGATTTGCTCGCTCGGGTTGTTCACGGTGACGGCAGCCGTGGACTCAGTCAGACCGTAGCCTTCGTAGACAGGCACACCGAGACCACGGAAGAAGTGCCCGAGGTCAGAGGACAGAGCCGAACCACCGGAAATGGTGTACTGCACGGCCTCACCCATAGCTGCGCGAATTTTCGAGAACAGCAGGCGATCGTAGAGCTGGCGACGCAGCTTCAAGACACGCGACGGACCTGCCGGAGTATCCAGCGCCTTGGAGTACTCGATGGCGGTGGCCTCAGCACGCTCGAACATGGCCAGACCGAATGCGCCCTTCTCCTTAGCGGAGGCGTAGGCGGAGTCACGAACCTTCTCGAACACGCGCGGCACACCGAGAATCATGTGCGGACGGGAACGCTGGAACTCCAGGGTGACGGTCTTGGTATCAGCCCAGTGAGACTGGGTAGCACCGGAAATCATCGAAGCCAGGGACACTGCGTGAGCCAACACGTGCGCCAACGGCAGGAAGGTCAGAATGCGGTTACCCGGACGGGCAATCAGGCCAATCTCGTTGGTGAGGATGGCGCGGGCCTCCGCCAGCCAGTTGCTGTGCAGGAGCACGCAGCCCTTCGGACGACCAGTGGTACCGGAGGTGTAAATCACGGTTGCCAGGTCGTCGGCCTTGGTGTCCTTGATGCGGCGCTCGACCTCGTCGCCGTCAATGTCACGGCCTTCGTAGCTAATGGTGTCAGTAGCGGAAGCGTTAATCTCCAGTACACGACGCAGCTGAGACTCGCCCTCCGGGTTCTCGGTGCCCTTTTCGACCAGCAGAGGCTTCATGCGGTCGGTGTGCTCACGCGACTCGGTAAATGCGAAAACAGCACCGGAGTTTTCAATAATCCAACGAATCTGGCCAGACGAAGAAGAGCCGTAAATCGGGACAACAGCAGCGCCTGCCATCCAGATAGCGGTATTGATCAGGTTCCACTCGTAGCGAGTCTCACTGAGCAGCGCTACGCGGTCGCCCGGCTGAACACCGTTGGCAATTAGCCCCTTAGCGACGCCCTTTGCCTCGTCATAGAACTCCTGAGCAGTGACATTTACCCACTCAAAGTTCTTGGGGCGAGTGAAAAGCACCAGCTTCGGGCGCTTCTGCACCAGCTCCTGCAGCGAGGTAATAATCGTTTCGTCCTCGCCGATGACGTATTTCGCCTCGGTAGTATATTCACGCATCGAGTTACAAACCCCTACTTTCGGTAGTTCTGTCCGTCGTTGGTTTCGTTAGGAATCAACTTAGAACATCAAACCCTGCGCCGTTGTGATTTCAGTAAATATTTCGATAACGAAGTGATTTGCCTTACTGCTGGCAAAGTTTTTCTAAACTGGCATGATGGAAAGAGTGACACAGGCAGCTTCCAATCCTCCCCTTTCCTCTCCACTCGCCGACCTCGCTAAAGATGTCGGAGTTGGGGTTTCCTACTACTCCACCGAGGGCCAACTCGTGCACGTCTCTCGTGAGACAGTGCTAAAAACTCTCGCTGCTCTCGACATCGATCTGGGCCCAGATCCCAGCGATGCCGACATCAACGACGCCCGTCGTGAGTGGGCAGACACGCAGTGGTCTCGCCTTCTCCCGCCCGTGGTAGTTACCCGCCAGGGCATCTTCCACCGAGTTCTGGTTCACGTACCGCACGGCAGCAATGTCAGCGTGACTGTGAAACTGGAGGACGGCGCAGAATGGCCCTGCGCTCAGGTGCACCACTTGGTACCGCCACGCCAGGTCGGCGATGTGTTGATGGGTGAAGCCGCCTTCGCAATTCCAGAGGATCTGCCACTTGGTTGGCATCGCTTGCGCGCAGTCAACGATGACAACGTCGCTGAGTGCGATGTGGCCGTAACCCCCAACCGTCTCGCCACTGCCGACAAGTACGTGCAGAATCCTGCGCATGGTGTCATGGCACAGCTGTACTCGGTACGCTCCAGCCGCAGCTGGGGTATTGGCGATTTCGCTACCCTCGGCGACTTGGCACAGGTCAGTGCAGAGCACGCGGGCTCTGATTTCGTCCTCATCAATCCGTTGCACGCCGCAGAGCCACTGCCTCCGGTAGAAGACTCGCCGTACCTGCCCACCACGCGCCGCTATGTCAATCCGCTGTACGCGCGCCCAGAGCTTATCGACGAGTTCGGGTACCTGGACAAGGACGAGGCCGATGAAGCCCGTGCGCTAGCGAACTCTTTCCACCAGCTCAATCACAGCCCTGATGAGATTGACCGCAACCCCATCTACGCTGCAAAGCTCAAGGTATTGCGGGCAATTCACAAGATCCCCCTGTCCAGCGCACGCCAGGCGGAATTTGACCGTTGGCTGGAGGCCGAGGGCCGTGGCATATACGACTACGCGTCGTGGTGCACCGAGCGCGAGCTCGCGGATCGCGCTGCTGCCCGCGATGCTGCACGCGCTGCCACTTCCGATTCTGGTGCCGTAACCGAGAACGATATCGAGTTGGTTCCACCGTTGGGTAACCACGCCAGTGTCGAATCTCTGCGGGAGGAAATCTTCCAGTTCCACCTCTGGGTGCAGTGGATTCTCGATCAGCAGCTCGGCCAGGCACAAGAGGCAGCCCTGGATGCGGGTATGCGCATCGGCATCATGGCCGACCTTGCCGTCGGCGTGCACCCTGGCGGCGCGGATGCCGAGAACCTTGCGGATTGGCTCGCTCCTGCTATCTCTGTTGGCGCACCGCCAGACGGTTTTAACCAGCGCGGCCAAGACTGGTCGCAGCCGCCGTGGAACCCGCACAAGCTAGCCGAGGCCGGCTACCGCCCCTGGCGCGACATGCTGCGCACAATCCTTCGCCACGCAGGTGGCATTCGTGTTGACCACGTGCTGGGTATGTTCCGCCTCTGGGTCATGCCGCGGATGGAGTCCCCCGTCAATGGCACCTACCTGTACTTCGACCACGAGGCAATGGTCGGCATTCTCGCACTTGAGGCCGAGCTCGCTGGGGCCGTCGTCGTAGGCGAAGACCTGGGCACTTTCGAGCCGTGGGTGCAGGACTACCTGGCCTCGCGGGGCATCATGGGCACCTCGATCGTGTGGTTTGAATCCGAGGGCGACCAGCCGAAACCACCAAGCGCTTACCGCAGCCTGTGCCTGTCCTCCGTCACCACGCACGATTTGCCGCCGACGGCAGGCTACCTCGCAGGCGAGCACATCAAGCTGCGGGAACGCCTGGGGCTATTGCTTTCCGACGTCGCGGAGGAAGACCGCCGGGACTTCGAGTGGATTCGAAAGGTTCTGGGCGCTGCCAAGGAAGCTGGCTGCTTTGGTGACACGGCTGCGGCGGACATGGATGTTCATTCCCTTACCCGCGATAATCTGCCACCAATTGACGCACTGGTCACGGGCCTACACCGCTTCCTCGACCAGACACCATCCGCGCTGAAGTGTGAGGCCTTGGTGGACATGGTCGGCGATCGTCGTACCCAGAACCAGCCGGGCACGAGCCACGACCAATACCCGAACTGGTGCATTCCGCTAACCGATGCCGAGGGCAAGGCCGTGCTTGTCGAGGACCTGCCTCGCTTCCCCGGATTTAAGCGTTAATTGGTTCGAGAACGCTTAGTCCCTCATTTTTGCTGTTCACCGATCTTTCAAGTTATGTGCCCGGCACTAAAACCGAGGCTAAAACTGGAAATCGGTGACTGCACCAGCGATGAGGATGAGAAGAAGCAAAACGATTAGGGCAAGTAGGACCTTCGAGTGCCTCGACCGATGCATGCTAACTCAGCTCCCTACTGCGAAATATTTGCGAACTACCCAACTCTAGCCTGTTGGGCAAATTTCCTAATACTTTAAGACATACCTTAGGGCAGCGATAGCGACCCAACACTTAAAGGGGGCTTGTCCCAGCTCAATTCATCGGGACTCCCGGTGAGCTATCTACAGGCCACTACCTCATCGGCTACTAGCTCTCGCTGCCCGCTCCTCGACGCTCCTGCGAACGCTCCCGCCAGCGCACTGACCTCTGCCACAGGCGACCGCTGACAACATCGATTGCGCCAACGAGAACGAAAGCAACAAACCCTCCGACTACCAGCAGAACCACGCATAGCACGCTGACCTGCGCAAGCAGTGGCAATTGGATAAGCCACTGCCCTACTCTGTCGAATACTTCTGCCATGAGTGTCAACCTACCCTGCCGGTGACCGGAATAACCAGTGGGCGGCGGTCGCGGCGCTCGTCGTAAAGCGTGAAGCTAGGCATCAGTGCCCGACAGCCCGCGGCGTTCGAGGAGCGGCTGGATGTCCTTGTCGCGGCCTCGGAAAGCGCGGTAGGCGGCCATAAAATCGATGGCGCCACCACGGGAGAGAATCTCCTCGCGGAAGTGGCTGCCGCCGCTGATTGTGGCACCGCCGTTGTCGGTGAACCAACCGAAACCGTCCGCGTCGAGAACCTCTGCCCACAGGTAGGAGTAATAGCCCGCCGAGTAACCGCCAGCGAAGATGTGGTTGAAGTAGCGGGAGCGGTAACGCGGGGCCAGGTGGGGAACATCGAGGCCGAGTTCGGCGAGTGCTTCCGCTTCGAAAGCGTCGACATCGGTGGCCTGAGCCGCTTCCTCCTCGGTGAGGCTGTGCCAGGCCAGATCGATGGCGCAAGCTGCAAGGTACTCAACCGTGGCAAATCCCTCACCAGCGGTGCGGGCCTTCTTCACCGACTCGACTAGCTCTGCTGGGATCGGCTCACCGGTACGAACGTGGACGGCGTAGTTGGTCAGAATGGATGGCTCAAGTGCCCAGTTCTCGTTGATCTGAGAGGGGAATTCCACAAAGTCGCGCGGGACGTTAGTGCCCGAGAAGGTCGGGTACGTGACGTCGGAAAGCAGACCGTGGAGGGCGTGCCCGAACTCGTGGAAAGCAGTGGTGACCTCGTCGAGTGTCAGCAGCACCGGGGTTCCCGGCTCGGTTTCGGCAATGTTCATCACGTTGACCACGACCGGCAGGCGGCCCAGCAGACGGGACTGATCCCTAAACGAGCTCATCCACGCACCACCGCGCTTGGTCGGACGCGAGAAATAGTCCGTGATAATCAGGCCGATGGTCTCCCCTCCGCCCTGGCGGACCTCCCACACAGTCGTGCCCGGCGCGTATCCCTTGAGGTCCTCGCGCTTGACTACTTCGATGCCGTAAAGCTTGCGGGCAGCGTAGAACACGCCGTCTTCGATGACACGGTGCAGTTCGAAGTAGTTCTTGAGCTCCTCCGTGTCGACTGCGAATTCTTCCGCTTTACGACGGCGCTCCCAGTACGGCCAGTCAGCGCCCGTGACCGTCTCATCGCCAGCCAAATCAGCGACCCGCTTGTACTCGCCTTCAGCATTGGCAATGGCAGCTGGCGCCAGGTCTGCAATGAGCTTTCGAGCAGCCTCTGCGGTGGTTGCCGTCTCCTTGGCAATGACGTAATCCGCATGCGTGTCGTAACCGAGCAGCTTGGCGCGGCGGGCGCGCAGGCGTGCCATTTCCAGCACAATGTCGGAGTTGTCGAACTTGCCGGAGGCAGCACCCGCACGTCCCAGTGAGGCTTCGTAGAGCTTGGCACGAGTAGCCGGATTATCGAGGTCAGCCAGCTGTGCCGGAGTTGATGGTAGGTCCAGCGGAATCAGCCACGGCGCATCGGTGTCGGCCTTTTTCGCGTAGGCGGCGAAGGACGCAATGGCGTCGTCGGAAAGCCCGGCGAGCTCCTCGCGGTCGTAGATTTCCACGGCGCGCGCAACGGTGTCCTTCAGCAGGTTTTCGCCGAAAGCCGTGGAAAGCTCAGAGAGGCGGGAATTGATGCGGCTGAGCTCGGCTTTGTCCTCGTCGCTGAGGTCCGCACCGGCGCGCTGGAAGTCTTCGCGGACTTTCTTCAGCAGCAGCTTCGCCTCTTCCGGGTTGGCGGCATCGTCAACGCTGTCAATGGCATTGATGCGCTGCCACAGGTCACTGCGCATGCGAATCTGATCCAGGTGTGCTGTGAGCTGCGGGGCGATCTCGGCTTCAATTTCCATGCGGACGTCGGTGGCGTCCGTCCCGGCAACGTTGAAGAAATAAGCAGCGACGCGGTCCAGATCTTGGCCCGCCTTCTCCATTGCCTCGATGGTGTTAACGAAGGTCGGAGCCTCCGACGACGTGGCGATGGCGTCAATCTCGCGCGCATGGCTGCGCATTGCTTCGCTAAAAGCCTCGCGGACGTGGCTGTCATCGATTGCCGCAAAATCTGGCAATTCGCAGAACAATTCCGACGGTGTCAACAGTGGATTTCGTGCATCATTGGTCATAGTGAATTCAACTGTAGCGTGCTCGAGAAACCAGAGTGCGCCTACCGTCTGAAACAGGCTCCCCGCCGTTCTGGCAGGACCAACCGTGACGAGGAGGCGTTTTCCGCCATGACAGAGACGACTATTTCCGCTCCCTGTGGGAGGCTAACCGGCCGTATTCACGATGGCGCAATACAAGTTTTCAATATCGATTACGCAGATGCTGCTCCGTTTGCCGCGTCGGCACCGGTGGCTGACGGGCCACAGTCAGGCACTCGGCGCTGTGAACCCGAGCGCGAATTAGTTCTCACCGTCACCGCACCGGCTGAGCCCGCGGACGCCTCCTATCCGGTATTGCTGTGGATTCACGGTGGTAGCTACGAGTTTGGGCATCCCTCCGAACCCTGGACGGACGCGACGGCCTTCGCACAGGCGGGCATCGTCACCGTTTCGCTTGGATACCGCAAGGGCCTCGAGGGCTTCTGGCGTGACAGTGAAACAGAGACCTACCGGGCCATTGATGACCTGTATCTGGGGCTGCAGTGGGCTCGTCGTAACGCGCCTGCCTTCGGCGGCGATATCGACAACATCACTATCTCGGGGCAATCGGCGGGTGCGGCGCTGGCGCTCACTCTGGCTGCCGACGATCGCACTCGCGGCCAGATCCAACGCACCATTGCCATGTCGCCGGCCTTCTCGCTGCTGTCGGGCTCGCGCCTCCGCCGCACGTTGGCCGGCATCGGCGTGGGACGTGTGCCGTCCACCGACATCTTTTCGCGTGCCGACGAACGCAGGGTCGCTCGGGCCCAGAAATTGGTGTCGGCATCCTCGCCTTCGGATCCGGCAATTGGGCCTCGCTTCGACAGCTTTGCTCCCACACTGCCGACGATGGTGACCGCCACCAGCGAAGAGTTCTTCTCAGAACCGCCGGTTGTGGCGATGGACAAGTTGCCCATGCGAGAGTGGATGGCTCGGCGCTACGCCAAGGGGCATCGCGGCCACGGCGAGTTTCCGGCCACCGCCTATGCCGAGCGTCCGATGGGGAATGTCATTTCTGACTCAGCGATTCGCTCATACGCTGTTAAAGTCGCCGAACGGTCCGTGGCGGCTGAGCTGGATGTGTGGGCGGCACAGTTCGAACCGGGAGAGGGGTTGGGCTATGCACCTGCTGGCCGCACCAGTGGCGCTCCGCACTGCATCGACATTGCACGCTTCTTCGGTATGAAGGAACCCAACCATCCATTCCACCAAGTGGCGGTCGAGTTCATCCGCGAAGGCACCTCACACATGCCCCGCTACAACAATGACCGCAAGGTGACCACCTTTGCTGGCGCTGACGCCCAGGCAGTCGAGGACATTGCCATCGATGCGTGGGCGGCTCCGCGCCAGCTCTTTGGCGCATAAGGCATAAGGCGGGTGAGGCTTGCGCTGGTTAGCGCTGTGCTGTTGTGCTCAACAACTGAGCCCAGCGACTTAAGCTGGCAAAGTCTGCATGTACCGATAAATCTCGACGCAGACCAAAATGGTGATCAGCGTGATAAGTACTGCTATGAGTTTCCTGCGATCCATAGCCACCGTTCTTACCGAAGCACCAGGCCAGACGCAAGCTTTACCCTCTGTGGTTAACTGTCAACTATGGAGCCGCTTGATTTATTAGTCCCCGAGAATTCCGCGCTGCAGCCGGTCGACCCCGCGCTGGCTAAGGTGAAGCGAGTCGCGCACGCCGCTCCCCTGCTAGTTATCACGATTGCATCCGTCGTCGCCGCTGTGATGTGGACTCCGTGGATGTGGTTGGGCGTCCTCGCCTGCGTGCTCTACTTCGCATATATCTACTGGCTCATCGGTCGACGAGTTCGTGCCCACCGATACCTCGAAGAGGACAACGACTTCATTGTTGCGTCCGGACGCTGGTGGCGCTCGGTCACTGTCGTCCCTTACGGACGAATCCAGTTCATCGACATCGATGAAGGACCTCTCCTTCGACTATTCGGACTGGCAACGCTGAAGCTCAACACAGCATCGGCGAGCTCGGATGCAGCCGTCCACGGTTTGCCACGTGAAGAAGCGCTCGCCCTGCGCGCTCGTCTATCTCAGCGCGCCCACGACCGGATGGCGGGTCTCTAAATGAGGCATAGAGTTCATCCCCTATCTCCGCTGCTCAAAAGCTTTGCCACAATCGCTGCGGTGACTGCATTCGCAGTCGCGAATCAGTGGCAGTTGGCCGTTGCGGTCGTGACTCAGCTCTACGACTGGGCATGGCTCGGTCTCCTTGTCGGTACCGGTGCGGTCGCCATAATTATTGGTCTGATTGCATTTTTCTCGTGGCTGTCCTGGCGGTATACGTTCTACGAGCTCACCGACGATGAGGTTCGCTACGGCTCCGGATGGCTACTGCGTTCTCGACGCGCGGCACGGCTCGACCGCGTGCAGGCGGTGGATATCAACCAACCATTGTTGGCGCGCATTTTCGGGCTCGCCGAAATTGTCATTGAAACAGCCGGCGGCTCCGATTCACACTTCACAATCAAATACCTCACTCCCCCGCAGTGCGAACAGTTCCGCGCCGACGTGCTGGGTGAGGTAGAAAAGCTGGACACCGAACTGGCGCATTCGCTTTACGACGGTGACAGCTCCACCGCGCCCCTCGACTCCGGCGCTCACATGTCCTCTCGCATGCCCGAAGCGAAGACCATCTTTGGCCCGGTCGATGTCGGACGGCTGATTGCATCCGTGGCCATTGGACCCGGTCTTTTCGTCGGCATAGCTCTCATCCTCCTCGCCGTTGTCTCTGCGCTGTTTACCGACCTCATCGTAGAAATCCTCAGCGGAGTAACCATCACTACTCTGATTGTGATTGGCAGTTTCGCTGTCGGCCTTTTCGGGGTACTAAATCAGTCGTGGGATTTCACGCTGAAGGTATCGTCGGAAAGCAGGCGTCTGGCGATTACCGCCGGACTGTTGTCGACGCGCGCTCAGACCATTCCCATTGATCGCATTCATGGGTTTAAAGTGGTGCAACCGCTCTGGTGGCGTCCGTGGAGATGGTCCCGTGCGGATGTCTCGGTGGCGGGCTATGGCCTGGACAGCACACAGTCGAACAACACACTGGTGCCAGTGGCACCGGCACCGGAGACGGACGCGATTGTCGATTACCTGATGACTGAGATTGCGGGACCGTCCTCCGCGGATGACCTGTTGGGCTCCTGGCAGACTCCACGCACGGCGTGGTGGCTCAGCCCAATTGACTGGAAATTCCAAAAGGTGCAGGCCACGCGGCGGGGGCTGTTAGTGACCAAGGGGCGGTTCTGGCATACGCGGTTCATAGTCCCTTGGCAGCGCATCCAGGGGCATACACTAACCATTTCTCCGCTGAAGAAAGCGGCGGGAGTGGCAAACGTGCGAATCGACATGGTGCCGGGAGCGGTCACTCCGGTGGCAACGGAGTTGAAGTTGGATGATGCGTACCAGCTCACCGCGCTGATTCAGGAACACAAGGCTGTTTAGAATGCTGTTTAATGAGGTCTCCCAGGACGGCCGTCTCGCGCGGTCTTGTGGGATCTCGCAGGAAAACTCTCTCTGCAGGCTAGTGGCATAGTCATTACGCTGGGATGCATGACTATCGCCAAGGAAGATTACGAGTGGTACCGCAGCGCGGTGTTCTATGAGGTGCTCGTCCGGGCCTTCTTCGACTCCGACAACAACGGCTCCGGCGACCTCAAAGGGCTGACGGAGAAGCTCGATTATCTGCAATGGCTGGGCGTTGACTGCCTCTGGCTGCCGCCTTTCTACGACTCCCCGCTGCGCGACGGCGGTTACGATATCCGCGACTTCCGCGCCGTGCTCGACGAGTTTGGCACGGTCGAGGATTTTAAGGTGCTTCTCGACGAGGCCCATGCGCGCGGTATCCGCGTTATTACTGACCTGGTGATGAACCACACCTC
The DNA here is from genome assembly GCF_014335085.1 of Corynebacterium sp. LK26. Classification (NCBI taxonomy): domain Bacteria; kingdom Bacillati; phylum Actinomycetota; class Actinomycetes; order Mycobacteriales; family Corynebacteriaceae; genus Corynebacterium; species Corynebacterium sp. LK26. The sequence continues at coordinate 80,694 of NZ_PDHB01000017.1, read as the reverse complement.
CGATACCCATGAGTGGTTTCAGCAGTCGCGCACTGATCCGGATGGCCCCTACGGCGACTTTTATGTCTGGACTGATGACCCGGACACTTACTCGGGCGCACGCATTATCTTTGTCGATACCGAGGATTCCAACTGGACCTATGACCCGGTGCGTGGCCAGTACTACTGGCACCGTTTCTTCTCCCACCAGCCGGATTTGAACTATGACAATCCGGCGGTGCAGGAAGCGATGCTCGATGTGCTGCGCTTCTGGTCCGATCTCGGCATCGATGGCTTCCGCCTCGACGCTGTTCCCTACCTCTTCGAACGCGAAGGTACTAACTGCGAGAATCTGCCCGAGACCCACGCTTTTCTGAAGCGCTGCCGCAAGGTCATGGATGAGGAATACCCGGGTCGCGTCCTGCTGGCGGAGGCCAACCAGTGGCCCTCCGATGTGGTGGAATACTTCGGCGACCCGGAGGTCGGTGGCGACGAATGCCACATGGCTTTCCACTTCCCACTCATGCCACGCATTTTCATGGCGGTGCGCAAGCAGTCCCGCTTCCCCATCTCGGAGATCCTGGAGTCCACGCCAGAGATTCCGTCTTCGGCTCAGTGGGGCATTTTCCTGCGCAACCACGATGAGCTGACGCTGGAAATGGTCACCGATGCCGAGCGCGACTACATGTACGCCGAGTATGCGCACGATCCGCGGATGAAGGCCAACATCGGCATTCGCCGTCGTCTAGCGCCACTGCTGCAAAATGACCGCACACAGCTCGAGCTTTTCAATGCCCTGCTACTCTCCCTGCCGGGTTCGCCGGTGCTCTACTACGGGGACGAAATTGGTATGGGCGACAACATTTGGCTCGGTGACCGCGATGGCGTGCGCACACCGATGCAGTGGTCACCCGACCGCAACGCCGGGTTCTCCAAGGCCGACCCTGGTCGGCTCTATCTGCCGACCATTCAGGATGCGACCTACGGTTACCAGGCGGTCAATGTCGAGAACCAAGCGAGCTACTCCAATTCGCTGTTGAATTGGGTGCGTCGACTGATTCAGGTCCGCAAGCGCTATGAGGCTTTTGGCCTCGGTGATTTCCGCGAGCTGAATAGCGATACCGCCTCTGTTCTGACCTATCTGCGCACATACGGCGACGAAGTGCTGCTGTGCGTCAACAACCTGTCCTCTTACCCCGCGGCCGTCTCGCTGGATCTGTCCGAGTTCGCCGGCGCCACCCCGGTAGAGCTCACGGGTTCGGTTCCCTTCCCCACAATTGGCACTGATCCCTACCAGATCACGCTTCCTGGTCACGGTTTCTACTGGTTCGAAATCCAGTTGCCGCCAGAGACAAACCTCGAATCGAGCGCCTCCATGTCGGCGCCGACAATCCCGGTTGCGCAGGCGATATCGGACGCGCCGGTGACGTCATCACGCGAGCACTCAGGCACCGCCGCCGATGCCGCAGCCGATGCCGTCACAAACGCCGATAATAAAGAGTGATCTTTTAAGTCCCGAAAGGCGAACGAACTGAAATGACTATTCCCACCGCCGATTTCATTGCCGAAGAGCTGGCAGACACACTGGTCAAGATGCGCTTTTTCGCTGACAAGGTCTCTGACATCGACCACGTCGAGATCCTCGCGCTTGACCCCGTACTGCGCGACAATCCCGACAGTCCCGATGTCGATATCGCATTGGTGAGGGTGCACACCGCGCATTCCGCACCGACCTATCAGCTGCCCATCGCTTGGGCGGAGGACGTCCCCGATGGCCACGAGCAGTCCCTGCTGGTTCGCGCGGAGGGCATCGTCGGCTACGACGCTCTGATTGATTCGGATGCCATCACAGCACTCGGCCAGAAGCTTTCCGACGAAGGCAAGCTCGGCCGCATGGAACTGCGACGTGTGCCGGGCTCTGAGCAGCTCCGACCGAAATCCGGCCGCCCCATGGGAGTCGAGCAGTCGAACACCTCGGTCATTTTCGACGACCGCGTGATGTGCAAGTTCTTCCGTCGCCTCTACCCCGGTACTAATGCCGATGTGGAGCTGCTGGCCGCACTGGCCCAGGCGGATTGCAAGTTCGTCCCTGAGCTCTACTCCTGGGTGGAGACCACCATTGGCGAAGACACCTACACCACCGCCATGCTGCAGGAATTCGCACCGAACTCGGTGGATGGCTGGGAGCTGGCTCTTGGCGCAGTCCGCGATGCCATCCGCGACAGTCAGACCCCGCTGGAAGATTTGGGCACCGACTTTACATCCGAAGCGCGTGCGCTCGGCGAAGCAGTGGCCTCGGTACACAGCAGCCTCGCTGCCGCTGTCGCGGTAAAGAAGCGTCTGACCGGTGCGGAGCTGGTAGCCCCACTGCGAGCTCGCCTGGACTTCGTCGCTGGTGTGGTGCCACAAATTGCTGAGGTCAAAGATAAAGCGCAGGCTATCTTCGATCGCGCGGAGGCTGCGGTTCCGGAAGGTGGTGCCGTCGTCCAGCGAATCCACGGTGATCTGCACTTGGGGCAGGTATTGCGCACGCCGAGCTCTTGGCGCTTGATTGACTTCGAAGGCGAGCCGTCGCGCCCGTGGGAGGAGCGCCGTCTGCCGGATCACCGCCTACGCGATATCGCCGGCATGATTCGCTCCTTCGATTACGCCGCTCATTACCCGCTGCTGACCGGACGTGAAGACACCGAGGCAGCTACCGAGCGTGTTGAGCAGTGGGCTCGCCGCAATATCGATGCGTTCTTGGAGGGCTATGGCGATGCCAGTGACCCGGCGCTACTGGAGGCCTTTGTACTGGATAAGGCCATCTACGAGTGCCTTTACGAAGCGCAGAACCGCCCCAACTGGCTGCCGCTGCCGCTTGGTGCTGTGCGCTCGCTGTTAGGATAGGGCTTTTGTCGCAGTAATTTCATCGCGGGAGTGATCCTCCCGCAAGATAGAGGTCTTTCGTGCGTCTGCTCAGCAGAATCCTGTCCACTACACGAGTGCTCTGGCCTTTCTATATCGGGGTCATCATCTGTTCGCTGGCCACCGCCGCCGCGTCGTTGATTAGCCCCTTCCTCATCCGCGATGCCACCGACGCCATCGTCGGCGCGGTGTCCAGCGATGAAGGCTTGAGCCAGGCGGCGATGTCCGATACCACTCGCACGGTAATCTGGCTGGTCATCGGGCTGCTAATCGCAGATCTGACGCAAACCATCGTGCATAACATCGGTGGTTACCTGGGCGATGTGATGACTGCGCGCATGCGCGAGATTCTGTCGACCCGCTACTATGCAAAGCTGCTGTCGCTGCCGCAACGCTATTTCGACAGTCAGGTCACCGGCACAATTATCGCCCGCCTGGAACGCTCGATTAGCAATATCACGCAGTTCCTCCAGGCGTTTTCCAACAACTTCTTCCCGATGCTGTTGACCGTCGGCGCGGTACTGGGCATCACTGCCTGGCACTACTGGCCCCTGGCGGTGCTATTGATTATCGTTTTCCCGGTCTACACCCTGCTGACCGCGCTGACCTCGAAGCGCTGGCAGAAGATTGAAGCGAAAAAGAACGAACAAATCGATATCGCCGGTGGCCGTTTTGCCGAGGTCATCGGCCAAGTCAAGGTTGTCCGCTCCTACACTGCGGAGCTGCGCGAAATCGCTTTCTTTGGTTCCCGCTTCCGCCGCACCATCTCCCTGACCCGCGATCAGTCAACGTGGTGGCACCGCATGGATGCCCTTCGCGGGGGTATTTTGAACATCATCTTCGCAGGCATTTACCTGCTGCTTTTCCTGCGTACGCTGTCGGGAGAATTCTCCATCGGCACCATGGTCATGCTCATTCAGCTGATTAACATGGCGCGCCAACCAGTGACCATGATGAGCTTCCTGGTCGACGCTGCCCAGCGCGCAGTCGCCGGTTCGCGCGATTACTTCAAGGTCATGGAGCTTACTCCAGAGACCCGCACGCAGCCGGAGCTGCTCAGTGCAGCGACCGCGAATAACGGCGACTTCGACTCCGCGTCCGTTGGTTCCACCGCAGACGCAGAGTCCGTCGACAGCGCCCACCGTTCCTCCCTGGAACGCGCAGCCGAACAGGAGGCAATTGGCGCTCCCATTGTCGACTTCGACGCAGTGGATTTTGCCTACGAAGAGGACAAGACGGTGCTCTCCAATGTCAGCTTCCAGGCGTACTCGGGCCAGAAAATCGCCCTGGTCGGCGAGTCGGGTGGCGGCAAGTCCACCATCGTCAACTTGCTGCTCGGCTTCTACGCCCCGACCGCAGGCCGCTTGAGCGTGCTGGGGTCGGATGTCTCCGAGGTTTCCGGTTCCACTCTGCGTGCTGGCTCTGCCGTCGTGTTCCAGGACTCGTCACTATTCTCCGGCACGATTCGGGAAAACATCGCCTACGGCAAACCCAACGCCACCGACGAAGAAATCATTGCCGCCGCGAAGAAGGCCAACGCCGACGACTTCATCCGCAGCTTCGCCGAAGGCTACGACACCACTATCGGCGAGCGAGGTCTGAAGCTCTCGGGTGGCCAGAAGCAGCGCATCGCCATCGCGCGCGCTATTTTGAAGGATGCTCCCCTGCTCATCCTGGACGAAGCCACTTCGGCGCTGGACACCAAGGCCGAACGCGAAGTTCAGCGAGGCTTGGACAAGCTGATGGAGGGACGCACAACGGTTATCATCGCCCACCGCCTGTCCACAATTTCCGATGTGGACACCATCGTGACGCTGCGTGACGGTCACGTCGACGAGGTGGGCGCACCCGCAGAATTGGCGCAGACTGACGGTATCTACGCCGAGTTGCTACGCCTGACGGCTTCGGCCTCGGCGGCGGATCGTCTGCGCCTGAAGAAGTACGGCATCAAGGGGTAACGCGCCGTCGTCAAGCATGCAGGAAACGCTTGACGACGGGCACCCCTGCGCCCTTTTACGGACGGGGAACGATGTAGCGGCCAGCGCCCGGAACAATTTCGACGGTGACCGGCATCGGGAACATGAGGTCGCCGTCAGCGTAGGCGTTCATCTGGCGTGGCGGGCCGATGTATTCCACGTAAGCCTTCTTGGCGCGGTAGGTGCTGACCTCCCCGATTTTTTCAACGGTGCCGTCGAACACGGACTTGAAGGCCAGGGCGGCCTTGATGCGCCCGGCTTTGCCGATGACAGTGATGTCCATCAGTCCGTCGGAGTGGTCTGCGGACGGGCAAATCTTCATCCCACCGCCGTAAGAACGGGTGTTGCCGAAGGCGGCCAGCGTGATTGGATCTTCGAGAACCCGATCGTCATCGAGCGTGATGCGGAATGGTAGCGAGTGAAAAGCCAAGAACTCGCGGACGATAGCCAGGTTGTAGCGGTTGCGGCCATGCGGCCAGGTCATCTGATTGACGCGGTCGGAGACAATCGAGTCGAAGCCGGCACACATGATAGTGCCGAACCAGCGCTGCTCCCCTGCCTCATTGATGATGCGGCCGAGGTCAGTGGTCGTCCAGAAGCCATCGGCGATAACGTGAGCGGCATCGCGAGCATTGCCACGCGGCAGATTGTATTCGCGACCGTGGTCGTTTCCGGTGCCGGCCGGGATAATACCGAGGGGGATGCCGGTCTGTGCCTGCTCCTGCAGTGCGAGGTTAATCATGCCGTCGCCACCACAGACTGCCAGGGCATCAATTCGGCCGTCGGCGATGACCTCACGAATGAGCTTGCGGGCGTCGTCGGGGTTAGCACCTTGGAGAGCGATGACATCGATGCCGCGATCCGCGAACACCCGGCTCGCCCGGGCGGACGCAATCTGCGAGGCGCCATGACCCGCGTGGGGGTTAGTGACCAGAGCAAGGGTACGAATCTCAGTTGTTCCCAGCGGGTAGTTGAGATCCTTGTCGTTAGCGTTCATCGAAGAAATACCTACTTTTACGTGGGCTTTTGACCGGTCAATACTGGCCTTTATGGGAGTGCGTTAATGCATCTAACTAAAGCTTACCAAGATTGATTGACATTTTTTGAGAAAACGTAACGTAATACCGCTATAATAAAAGATGTAAAGATGTGCTTCCGCGCAAGTTACATATAATTCCGCAGTTCAGACTCGCAGCACCGATGCCCAAGGAGAAGCTCAGGATGTCTAACAAGCTCACGATTCCGTACCGCATGCGCTGGTGGGGCTGGGGTGTTGACGGCAACGACAAGCCAATCACCACGGCCAGCGAGAAGCTACTGCAGCGCGAAATCGGTATGTCGTTGGACGCAAACAACCCGCCGCGCAACATCGCCGACGTCACCATCCCCAATAGTCGCCTCAGCGCCGAGGATATCGAAGCCCTGGGCGCTGTTGTCGGCGCGGATGCCGTCGCCACCGACCACGACACCCGCGTCAAGCACGCGGTCGGACGCTCCTACCCCGACCTGGTTCGCCTTCGCGCAGCCAAGCTCGATGTCGCCCCAGATGCTGTAGTGCTACCGAAAACTGAAAAGCACATCGAAGACCTGTTCAAGGTATGCGCTGAGCGCAAGATTGCAGTCGTCCCCTTCGGTGGTGGCACCTCGGTCGTCGGCGGCGTGGAGGCTGTTGACGGAGGCATGGGTAAGGCCATCGCAGTGTCCATGACCGCCTTTAACAAGATCATCGACATCGACAAAGTCGCTGGCACTGTCACCGCCCAGACCGGCGTTTTCGGCCCCGACCTAGAAAAGGAGCTGTCCAAGGCCGGCTTCACCGCTGGTCACTTCCCGCAGTCCTTCGAGTACTCCACTGTCGGCGGTTGGGTTTCCTGCCGCTCGGCAGGCCAAGAATCCTCTGGTTACGGTCGTATCGACCGCAACGTGATTGGCATGCGCGTCGTCACGCCAGCCGGCACCATGGAATTCCGCGACATGCCGTCGTCGGCATCCGGCCCGAACCCGCGTGAGCTTTTCCTGGGTTCGGAGGGCACCCTGGGCATCATCACGCATGTGACGATTGCCCTGAATCAGCGTCCACAAAAGGAGATGCTCTTCGACACCTACTTCTTCAACTCCTTTGAGGAAGCCGCCGAGGAGCTGCGCAAACTGGAGCAGAGCGGCAATATCCCGCACCTAGCACGCATCTCCGACGAGAAGGAGACGCTGTTCGGCCTCACTCAGCTGGGCTCCGCCAGCATGTCCGAGAAGGTCACAAAGTACCTGAAGCTGCGTGGCATCGACACCCCGTGCATGGTGATTTTTGGCTTTGCGCAGACGGATCCGGTCGGCGCCCGCGTCACCCGTGAGCGCCTGGCCGCTCGCCTGCTGGCCAAGAAGTGCGTCCGCATGGGCTCCATCCCGGGCATGGCTTGGGTTAACCACCGCTTCTCCTCGCCGTACCTGCGCGATGTCATGATGACTCGCCGCGTCGGCGTCGACACCCTGGAAACCGCCACCACCTGGGATAACGCCGCTACACTGCGCCGCGAAATCGCCTCCGCAATGGAAGCCGCTGGCGAGAAGCACGGCACCCCGGTGTACGTCTTCTGCCACATCTCGCACATGTACGAATCCGGCTGCTCGCTGTACTTCACGTACTTCTTCCGCGAGACCGAGGGCGAGATCCTCCAGCAGTGGATGGACATCAAGACCGCGGCGTCGGAGGCCATGATGAACTTTGGCGGCACCATCACGCACCACCATGGCATTGGCCAGGATCACAGCCCGCAGTACTACGAGGAGAACACCGAGTTGTTCGCCAAGGTCATGCGTGCAATTAAGGACGAACTCGACCCTGCTGGCATCCTCAACCCGGGCAAGTTGGCTACCGGTCCGCACTCCTTGGAAGAGCGTTACGACGGCAACATGATTTAACCCTGTTGCCGCCAGCCTCCGCTAGCGAGCTAGACTGACCAGTTCGCTGGCGTAGATTGCCGGTGACGTTGGGCCGTCATAAATAAACAGTGAAACGTAATCGTCAAGGGTAAAAGATTCAAGTGCTGCGGTCATTGTCGCTGTCGCTTCTTCCTGGGATTCCAAGCGAAGATGCCCGGATAGTGGGATGGTCGGCTCAATCGGTGCGATTTCGTCCGTGCGACCGCAAACAGCGTGGCGTTTTAAATACCTAAGCGTGCTTTTCTAGTTACGACCTGTCTGGGGTGGCACGGACTGGAGACAGCAGCAACACATTTGCAGCGATGGTGCAATAGCAGCGAAAGCTCGGTTCATGGACTCAGAGCGGTTGGACGCTGGGTGCATAGCCATCGAGGTGTCTCCTTCCTTGTAATCCCGGGAAATGATTCGCAACTAAGAAAGATCTCTTGAATCAATATCCGTGCCGGTCGTTGATAATGAACAACTTAGTCTATTTCTAAGCGCCTTGCAATGGGGTACGCCCGAAATAGTTCACACTCACTACGCACTCCACAACTTCATCACTTACGCCAGATAGTTTCATCACTATTACCGTCTTCGGGAAAGTCGAGGAAGAAAGACTATGACTGCCACGCACGCTCCTCAGCGCGATCGCTCAGCTGCGGTTTTGAACAAGGCTCGTCGGCAAGCGGACTTGAATCGTCTACGCGAAGAGACCGTTAAGGGCGACATCCCAGATCTGCTGGTCATCGGCGCCGGTATTACTGGTGTCGGCATCGCTTTAGATGCGGCGTCGAGGGGTTTGACGACCGTTCTCGTCGAATCGAAGGACCTAGCTTTCGGCACCTCTCGTTGGTCATCGAAGCTCGCCCACGGGGGCTTGCGCTACCTTGCCAGCGGCAATGTCGGTATCGCTCGCCGCTCAGCTATTGAACGTGGTGCGCTGCTCGACGTCACCGCTCCGCACCTAGTGCGTAACCTGCCGCAGGTTGTACCGGTGATGGATAACTTTGCACCGTTGACCAGGGTTTTGCCGCGTTTAGGCTTTTTGGCCGGTGACTTTCTGCGCATTATCGCTGGTACCTCCGCCACTACCCTGCCATTGTCCCGCACTGTCAGTTCCCGCCGAGTCAGCCAGCTTTCGCCGACCGTCCGTAAGCGCGACGTGAAATTCGGCTACGTCAACTACGACGGTCAGCTGCGTGACGACGCACGCTTGGTCACCGCTATCGCTCGAACCGCCGCTAGCTACGGTGCAACTATCTTGACCCGGGTCCGCTGCGAGACTGCCTCTGGAACGAGCGCCACACTAAGCGACGAGCTCACTGGCGATTCCTTCGAGCTGCCGGCTCACGCTGTGGTCAATGCCACTGGTGTGTGGGCCGCAAACCTAGCGACGAACATCAAGATTCGCCCATCTCGCGGCACGCATCTGGTTCTTGACGCCGCGAAGCTAGGCAACCCTACCGGCTCTCTGACGGTACCGGTTCCTGGTCACACCAACCGTTTCTGTTTTGTCCTTCCCGCAGAGCACAACCGCGTCTACATTGGCCTGACCGATGAGGATGCACCGGGCCCGATTCCGGACGAGCCGGAAGTGCCGGAGGATGACATCGTTTTTCTGCTCGATGTCATCAACCAGGCACTCGAGGTTCCGCTCACTCGTGACGATGTCATCGGTGCTTTCGCCGGCCTGCGTCCGCTCATCGACGCCGGCGAGGCACACACCGCTGACCTCTCCCGCGAGCACGCCTTGTTGGAGGCCCCGAACGGCCTGATTTCCATTACTGGGGGCAAGCTCACCGAGTACCGTCTAATGGCGGAGCAAACCGTGGACAAGGTTGCGGAAAAGCTCGGTGTTTCGCTTGCTCCGTGCTCCACCCGCACCATCCCTGTGCTGGGCTCCGAGCCAGAGGAGCTCGACCGCGCTCGCACCGCTGCCGCTGCCGGCCGTATCCCGATGCCGCTGTTTAACCGCTACGGTGCCGAATCCTTCGAGGTCATCGAATCCTGTCCGCTCGACCGACCGCTCGACCCGGTAGCGGAGGGTCTCGATGTCACCCGCGCCGAGTTCGCCTGGCATGTGACGCACGAGGGAGCTCTCAGCGTCGACGATATTCTCGATCGCCGCACACGGCTGGGGCTGGTCAAGGCTGATCGCGAAGCTGCCCTGCCAGCTGCTCAGGAGGCGCTGGGGCTGGCCTAGCGCTGGCCATTGCCGCGGCTGCTTCTGATGCGGCCGTAGCTACTGGTTAAAGCAGGGGTCTTCGGACTTCCCGCTTTTTCTGTATACACGGAAACTATGAGTGTAAATAACGCTGTCACTTTCCCCTCCCTCGATGAACTCCGCTCCCGCAGGACAGTCAAATGGACCGCATATTCACCGGACGTGCTGCCACTGTGGATCGCCGAATCCGATGCCACAACCTGCCCTGCCGTCAGTGCCGCAATCGACGAGGCGTGTCAGCGCGAACAATTCGGATACCTCTCGCAGGACATCACCGCGCTTACGACCGCAACCGCGGACTTTTCTGCACAACGCTACGGATGGCGCCCGAACCCCGACAATATCTTTGCCGTCGCTGACGTCGTCCGCGGTGTCACACTCGCGGTTGAACGCTTCACCCGCCCCGATTCCGCAATTGTCGTCCCCACTCCCGCCTACATGCCGTTTTTCCAGGTAGGTCCCGCGCTGGGACGCGAGACAGTGTGCATTCCCACGCTTGCCGACGGCCCGGATCTCGGCGCCCTCGAACGCGCCTTCGCCGACGGTGCCGGTTGCCTGATCTTGTGTAACCCGAATAATCCTCTCGGCTTTACCTACTCCCCCGAAAAACTGCGTGAGATTACCGATTTAGCCGCTCGCTTTGGTGCGCGCGTTATCTCAGACGAGATTCACGGCCCAGTTGTTCTAGATGGCACTCACACTCCAACCGCGTCGGTGTCGGATACCGCGGCGGCCGTGACTATCACGGTGACTGCTACCTCGAAGGGCTGGAATACCGCCGGCCTCAAGTGTGCGCAAATCATCTTTAACGACGAAGATGCCAAAACCTGGCTGGAGCTGCCCTTCATTGTTCGCGAAGGCGCTTCTATTCTTGGTGTCGTCGCGGCCACCGCCGCCTACCGCGATGGCGTGCCCTGGCTGGACAATTTTGTCGATGTCCTGCGCACCAACCGTGAGACTCTGCGAACACGTTTGTCCACTTTTGCGCCACAGGCTCGCTTTACCCCACCGCAAGCATCATTTTTGGCGTGGTTGGACTTGGGTGACGTGCCTGGTGTTGACAGTGAGGACCCAGCTGCGTGGCTGGTTGAAAACGCCAAAATAGCACTCAACCCCGGCTTCGCATTCGGCGAAGGCGGGGTTGGGCATGTGCGGCTTAACTTTGCGACCTCCCCGGAAATCCTCGGTGAGGCCCTGGACCGTCTTGACGCGGCCCTGCGCTTGTAGTTGACGTTTTAGTTGGTGACAGTGACGCTGCCGTCGGCGTTGACAACAACGTTGGCGGCCAGAGCGCGAGCCAGGTTCATGCGAACGTGCTGGCCCTCACCGTCAGTGCGATCGAGCGGGTAGCCGGATGGGATTGCGGTCTGAGCGAGGACGGAGCTGCGCTGTTCCTCAGTCAGCTGCGGGAAGCGGGTCTCCAGCAAACCTGCGTAACGCTTCGGAACAACAACTGGCTCGTTAGCCGGGCCAACCTGCTTGAAGTCGTAGGTCATGCGTTCGGTGTACTGCTGAACGGCAGCTGCGGTGCTCATGTACGGAGTGTCCTTGGCAACGCAGTTGGCGATGGTGTCGCCACAGCGGTACTCGAGCTCCGTACGCAGCTCATCCATGGCTTCTTCGATGAGTGGGCGGAACTCTGGGTCTGCCCAACGATCAGCTGCGGCCTGGTTGCCCATCATGCGGCCGCCCATAACGTCCAGCGGGTAGTGGACGCCCATGACAAGGCGAGAATGACCAGCCTCGGACGCACGCGCCTGAATCTGCGGTGCAACCTCCGGCAGCATCATAGCCAGCATGGTTGAAGTCCATGCAGCCTTGTTGGTGTGGCCCGACGGGTAGGACGGGGTGGTCGAGTACGGGTCGTCCTGACCTTCGCGGTAGTAGCGCTCGATGCGCTCCGGCGCCACCACAAACGGGCGATCGTAGCCGTAGACGTACTTCTCGAAGAAGGTCGAGCTGACCAGACCGCCGCCGCGAGCAAGGTTGCCGGACAGCAGGGCCTTTACCTTCGGCAGGCGATCCTCGTCGTAGGCATCACGGAAGTGCTGGCCCAGGTTTGCACCGAAAGCAGTGGAAATATTGGCCAGTGGGTCCAGGTAGTCGTCATCAAGAGCGAGTTCCTGTGCCTGCGGTTCATTCTTGGCAGCGTTGTTAATGCGGACGACCGTTTCGAGGTTCTGGTCCATAACCTCTGGGTGGTTCTTCTCCAGCTCCACGAAAGGATGCACAACGTAGAAGTAGAACCAGTTATCGGTGGCGGCATCCGACGGGTACGCGCGTGCAATCTGGTCCGGGCGATACGAGGTTGGCTTCGGCGCATTCGGGTCGGTGTTTTCACCGGAAGATGACGGCAGCGAGATGGAATCCGGGACCTCGAAGCCACCGCCGGGGAGCTTGATTCCCTCTGGAGCGGCCACATTAGCTGGAAGATCAGAAACAGAGTCCAGGCGGTTGCCGAGCTCGGCCAACGGGTTGACCGGAGCTGCCACGGCCGTTGCCGGTGTAAGCCCCATTACAACTGCCATTGCTGCGGTAGCAGCGCCGACGCGAGTACGTGTTGCAGTGCGCTTGTGCGGCTTCAAAGAAGACACTGAAGCATTCCTTTCCAGATTGCTGCGTGGGAGGCACCAGTTGTGAAGTGCTCTATAAGCCAAGGTCTGACAAAATCTTCACTTATGTTAAGCGCACTGTGAGGTTTCGGCGCGTTGAAAAGAAACAAGTTTTCAAAATGCTAGGGCCAATCGTGGGAACTTTCCCCCTCAGACTCCGGATTTTCACTGATAAATGCATAAAAGAAACCGGTTGGCGGGATAAAAGCCCGTCAACCGGTAAGAATTCAATACTCGCCCCAAACGGGGCTAAAAGCGTGGACTACTTGGAGTAGTCGTAGAAGCCACGGCCGGACTTGCGGCCGAAGTGACCCGCCTCAACCATGCGCTTGAGCAGCGGAGGTGCCGCGTAAGTCGGCTCCTTGTACTCATCGAACATGGCATCGGCAATGAACTTGATGGTGTCCAGACCAACCATGTCGGCCAGAGTCAGCGGACCCATCGGGTGCGCACAGCCATTGACCATTCCGGCATCGATGTCTTCTGCGGTAGCAATGCCGTCCTGCAGCATGCGGATAGCGCCGAGGATGTACGGAACCAGCAGGGCGTTAACAATGAAGCCCGAGCGATCCTTAGCGCGAATGACGGTCTTGCCCAGCGCCTCGGAAGCGTACTCGTACGCACGCTCCGACTGAACATCACCGGTCGTCAGAGTAACGACATGCTCTACCAGAGGCAGAACGGGCACCGGGTTGAAGAAGTGCAGACCCATGACGCGCTCCGGACGCTTGGTGGCTGCGGCAATGGACTGAATCGGCAGCGAGGAGGTGTTGGAAGCCAGGATGGCATCGTCCGACTCAACAATCTCATCGAGCTGCGAGAAGACGCTGGCCTTTACTTCCGGGTTCTCCACGATGGCCTCGATGACCAGCTCACGGTCAGCGAAGTCCTCCAGCTTGGTGGTGAAGCTAATACGTCCCAGAATCTCATCACGTGCAGACTGCTCTAGCTTGCCACGGGAAACGGCCTTATCCAGTGACTTTTCAATACGGGCGCGACCGGACTCAAGGAACTCCTCCTTGGCCTCCCAGACCTTGACATCGCTACCGGCCTTCGCACAGACCTCAATAATTCCGGAGCCCATCTGACCGGCGCCGACGATACCTACTCGCGAGATACTATTTGCCATTGGCGTGTTTTCCTACCTTCTACTCTGGGTTATTAGCCAGCATTGTGCTTCATCCGAGTGCGCATTCGCTTGACGACGATCACAGCGCACTGGCTTTATTTACACGCTACTCACTTCCCCGGTTCCCCGGGCACGCTTTGCAGGACTTTTTACTTGAATTTCCCCCCCACGAGCTTTGGGCAGCGGCTAGTACTGCATACGTTTTTCCAGCGCCTGCTGAATATCTTCCAGCTGCTGCTGAGAAGAGCGTGCCAACTCTTGCAGGTCGTTTCCGCCATGCTTTTCCAGCTCTTCCCACTGTCCGAGCATCTTATCCAGGCTGCCTTCCATCAACGTCAGATAAGCCATATCTGCGTGTGGCCCCTCCTCGTTCTCGAGGCGAGTCATGGTGGCGGTGTCGAGCTTGGTCTCCGACGGATCAACATCGACGCCGAGAGTCTTGACTAGCTGCGCTTCCTCTTCAGCAAAGATTGGCTCCGCCTGCTGCGCAATCTTTCGAGTCTCTTCCGAGACCGATTCCTTTGCAATTAGTGTCTGCGATGCTTTCTTCAGCGCCGCAGTATCTGCCGCCAGCTGAGCCAAGTTATCCCGAATGGCGGCAGTGGAGGCAACAGCACTCTGCTCCTGGCTTGACTGATTTTGGCTACCCTCCAGGGCTGCCTCATCGCTATCCCCACAAGCACTGAGACCAACGACGAGAGCAGAGGCCAGCACAGCGGAGCCAATACGCAGGCCACGCCCAATCAGAGAATAGGTGTCACTGCTGGAAGCGGCTGCGCTATCGCGAATGGTGTCTGAGGACATTAGTCGACCTGCAGCTCGCCCATGCGATCCCAGTCCTGCTTATCTGGCAGTACCTGCGAGACAATCTTCGGGGTCTCAGCGAGCAGCGGCTTCATCGCCTCCAGGCCCTTGGCGAAGTGCTCGGAATTGACGTGGGCTTCACCAGCGTCATCATCGAATGCCTCGACGAGGATGTACTGGTTGGGGTCTTCTACGCTGCGGGACCATTCAAACCACTTGTTGCCAGCCTCTGCGCGGGTGGCAGCGGTGAACTCAGCGACGTGGTCCATCCATTCGTCGGCAAATTCCGGCTTAACTTGGTAATTCACAACGATAAAAATCATGTCGCCCACTGTAGGCGCGTCCAAGCAGAATTGCACCCTTCGACGAATAGAGTTTCGCTGAGAATTTTTCTTACGCTGACCTCAGGTGACAGTTATATTGGTTTGTATGATGAACACTCCGCTCATTCTCACCTACCAAGATAAGACCCCACGCATTCATTCCAGCGCCTGGATTGCGCCCGGCGCGGTCATTATCGGTGATGTCGAAATCGGTGCGGATAGCTCCGTGTTCTACGGTTCTGTTCTCCGAGGAGACGTCGCACCGATCCGCATCGGCCAGCGCACCAATATTCAGGACAACTCCACAGTCCATGTCGACCGAGGTGTGCCCACAATTCTCGGCGATGATGTCACCGTCGGACACATGGCCTTGGTCCACGGCACCACGGTTGAAAATGGTTGCCTCATCGGCATGAAGTCCACCCTGCTTTCGCGTTCCCGTATCGGCGCTGGCAGCCTCATTGCTGCAGGTGCCGTGGTGTTGGAAGATCAGATTATCGACCCCAGGTCGCTGGCTGCAGGCGTTCCCGCCAAGGTGCGTCGTGAACTCTCCGCCGAGGAAGCAGAGGGCTTCATCGCCCATGCAGGGCGTTATGTGGAAACAGCGTCCAACCACCGCCACCTCCGCGAGGTCGACCTGGATATGGTGATTTTTAACTAGGCGGCTGCCGAGGCGCCTAGCTAAGCGGCTAGGCGGATTGTTTGACGGTCAGCGTCGCAGCACTACACCACTGTCGCGCCCGCCGCGGCCAATTCCGCTAGTGCAGCCTTGCCGCGCTCCGGGTCCACCGCCGCGACCTGATTGCTCAGAACACGAACGGAAAAGCCCTCCTTGAGGCCATCGAGCACTGTGGCGCGGACGCAGTGGTCAGTCGCAACTCCCACCACATCGATTTCTTCGATGTCAGAGGCGCGGAGAGCGTCGGCAAGCGAAACGCCAGCCTCCGTTGTTCCCTCGAAACCGGAGTAGGCGGCGGCGTACTCCCCTTTTGTGACATCGATACGCACAGCAGCGGGGTTGAGCTGCTCAAAAAACGCGATGGCGCGCTGCATGCCGGGGTGAATCTCTGCGCCAGGGGTACCTGCAACACAGTGTTTCGGCCAGGTATCGACGAAATCCGGGGTTTCAGAGAAGTGCGTGCCTGGGTCGATGTGATTGTCACGGGTGGTCGCAAGAACCGAGTACTTGTTAGCTGTGCCCGCAACATGCAGATATGTAGCGGTGTACGCTGCCTCAGCACCGTCGACGGCAAGTGCGCCACCCGCGGAAAAATCATTCTGAGCGTCGACGACTACCAGTGCCATGCGGGGACGCGCCGGGCGCTGCTGTTCCTCGGAGTGGGCGTCATTGCTGGTGTCTGCCTCGGTGCCAGCGTTGTCCGAGTTGTCCGCATTGACCTGTCGGTAGATTTCGGAGAAGGAAGCGTTCATGGCCTATATCTTGCCACGTGCCCACGTTCAGAGGAGCACGTGAACTATCGACCGGACATCGACGCCCTACCGACAACACAGAGTCAATCCGGGAAAGCGGTTAAAATTGCTCCGGTAAGTCTTTGGTACGACGACGGCTCCTGGTCGCGTCCTCCAATACGGGAGGTTTTTATGGCAGGCGGACTTGTCGCGCTGCTTGACGACGTTGCCACGATTGCACGTGCTGCAGCGGCAACAACAGACGATATTGCGGCTGCGGCCGGCAAAGCTAGCGCTAAAGCCGCCGGTGTTGTGGTTGACGACGCTGCGGTGACACCTAAATTCGTCGAGGGTGTCTCGCCGAAACGCGAGCTGCCGATTATTTGGCGTATCGCCAAGGGCTCCTTGGTCAATAAAATTGTCATTATTCTGCCGATTGCATTGCTGCTAAGTCAGTTTCTGCCCTGGGCGCTGACGCCGATTTTGATGCTCGGTGGCTCCTACCTGTGCTTTGAGGGCATGGAAAAGGTCTGGGAGAAGATTAAGCACCGAATCTCTCCCGATCAGACTGAGCAGGAGCGGATAGAGGCGGCGACCAACCGCACACCACAGAATGAAGATTCGCTGGTGAAGTCTGCAATTTTCACAGACTTGATTCTCTCTGCGGAAATCATGGTGATTTCTCTCAATGAGGTCGCTGATCAGCCGCTGCTCAATCGCGCGCTGATTCTTATTGTGGTCGCACTCATCATCACGCTTGCGGTCTACGGCGTGGTGGGCCTCTTGGTCAAGATTGATGACATTGGCCTGCACCTGCAGTCCAAGAAGTCAGCCGGTATCAGCAAGTTTGGTACGGCACTGGTCAAAGCCATGCCAATCGTTCTGAACACGATCGGCATTATCGGCACGTTTGCCATGTTGTGGGTCGGTGGCCACATCATGGTGGTCGGCCTCGACGAGCTGGGCTGGCATCTCCCCTACCAGCTGGTCCACAACCTTGAGCAGCTGTTTACCGGCGGCTTCCTCGGCTGGTTGGCCAATACCACCGGCTCACTGATTTTCGGCACCATCTGGGGTGCAATCATTGTGGCGATTGTCGCCGTGCTGCCATTCGGCCACGGCAAGCACAACAAGTCTGATGCTTAGGAGTACGTGACCTCGCCGTCGACGTAGACCCAACGTCGCGCACGCCGAACAAAACGGGAACGCTCGTGCATCGTACCGACACCGTCATGGTCATGAAAAGCCGCTTCAAATTCCACGATGCCTTCGCGGTCATCCTCGCCGCCATCGACAGCGTTGATGATGGTGAGTCCTTCCCATTCCACACCGTCATCGACATTGATAACTTCCGGGCGGTAGCGCGGATGCCACGTCCGCCAGATGTAATCCGCCTCGTGGGCAGCGTAAGCGCTGTACCTCGCTGCCATCAGCTCAGCTGCGGTCACCGCCTCCCGCTCACCGCGGTGCAGCGGGCCACAGCACTGCCCGTAGAGTCCCCCACCACACGGGCACAAATCGGAATCAGTAACGCGGGCGCGGGCGAAAAATGCGTTCCCGCTTCCTGCTCTAGCACCGTTTCCTGCTACCAATCCAGACTCCGTTACAGCACTGTTTTCTCTTACCTGCCGACCCATAATCGCCAGCCCCTCCCCAATCTTGCACGTGGTACTAAACACGTCCTAACAACGTCTTTACATACCTACCAATTGGCCCGCAGCACCGCTAGTCGGCTTAGCCCCGAGAGGCTTGACGACGGCTACCGCGTCGCCCTCGGCATTCCTTCCGCAAAGCCCGCAGCGGATTGAATTCCCACCACTGCCCGCTCAGCGAACTGCTCGATGGTGGCCGAACCCGCGTATGTGAACGAAGAACGTACGCCCGAGATAATGCGATCGATCTGGTCCTCCACGCCTTCGCGGCCTGGCTCCAGGTAGATTTTCGCAGTCGAGATGCCCTCTTCGAACATCTCGCGCCGGGCCTTCTCAAAGGCCTCTACCTGTGCATTTCGGCTCTCCACCGCACGGTGTGAAGCCATGCCAAAGGACTCCTTGAACATGCGCCCGTCGACGTCCTTTTGGACATCCCCTGGGGACTCGAAAGTACCGGCAAACCACGAGCCAATCATCACGTTGGACGCACCCGCAGCCAACGCAAGCGCAACATCGCGAGGATCCTTCACTCCACCATCAGCCCAGACATGCACGCCGCATTCACGGGCAGCTGCAGCGCATTCGAGCACGGCAGAAAACTGTGGACGCCCAACTCCGGTCTGCATTCGGGTTGTGCACATCGCACCCGGACCGACGCCGACCTTAATAATGTCGGCTCCCGCCTCCGCTAGGTCGCGAACACCATTGGCGGTCACGACATTGCCAGCGGCAATTGGCACAGGTGGGTTGAGCGCGCGGACTCGTCGTAAAGCACGGAGCATCGATTCCTGATGACCGTGGGCGGTATCGACAACGAGCACGTCGGCACCTGCGTCGAGCAGTGTCTTCGCGCGCCCTTCAACATCACCGTTGATGCCAAGCGCCGCACCGACGCGCAGCTTGCCCTCCGCGTCGACAGCCGGCTTGTAAAGCGTCGCCCGCAGCGCGCCTTTACGCGTGAGGATACCCACCAGCGCGCCATCGGCATCCACCACCGGAGCGAGTTTGCGCCCGGATGCGGTGAGCTGGTCGAAAGCGTCACGGGGCTCAATATCGGCCGGAAGCGTAAATAGCGAAGTGGACATGAGCGTCCCCACCTGCGCAAAGTTGTCAACGCCCGCCAGATCACGGCCGGTAATCAGACCAACCGGTTTGTTGTCTTCCACCACCACTGCCGCACCGTGCGCGCGCTTCGGCAGAAGATGGCGCGCATACCCCGCGGTGTGGTGAGGCTTGACGACGATTGGAGTGTCGAAAACCAACCCAGCGGACTTGACCTTGCGGATGGTCTCAGCAGCAATGTCAGCTGGGACGTCCTGCGGCAGGATGGCAATTCCGCCTCGGCGAGCGGTGGTTTCGGCCATCCGGCGACCGGAGATGGCCGTCATATTGGAGACGACAATCGGAATGGTTGTGCCGGTGCCATCATCGGTGGCTAAATCGACACCCATGCGAGAGCCGACGGATGACTTTGACGGCACCATGAAGACATCGCTGTAGGTCAACTCGTAGGGCGCGGACTGATTGTTGAGGAATTTCACACACCCCAGGATATGCCGATTTTTCCGGCGCGCACGGTGAGAGTGCACAGAGGTGAGCATCAGTGGCTGACCTCGCCTGGTGTAGGTTCGAACGGGACTCCATTGACTCAACCGGGATTTTTCAGCCCAGGAAAGATGCTTAGCAGAATCTGATGAAAACGCCGATCAAAGATTACTTGTCCGAAATCGTCGAATCCGTCCGCCCCGATGAGTCTGGCGAGGTAGCGGACTATATTCCCACCCTTGCCCAAGCTAATCCCGACCGCCTCGCGCTTGCTATGACCACCGTGTCAGGGCGCACCTATACCGCTGGCGACACCGATACTGAATTCACCATTCAGTCGATGTCCAAGCCCTTCGCTTATGCCGCAGCCATCACCGAGCACGGCACAGACAAAATCGACAGCATTGTGGGCACCGAACCTTCCGGTGAGGCTTTCAACGAGCTGTCGCTGGAGCAGGGCACGCACCGACCAAAAAATCCGATGATTAATGTCGGCGCACTGGCCATCAACCAGTTCGTATGCCAGCCAGGTGCCAACTGGAAGACTCGCACGAAGCACATGGTGGAGCTTCTCTCGACTTTGGCTGGCCGTAAGCTTCGCGTTGACTACGATGCCTATGAATGCGAAATGGACACTGCCCATCGAAACATGTCCATCGCACATATGCTGGCAGCTTACGGTTTCATCGAAACCACGCCCCACGATGCTGTCCGCGGCTACACCGCACAGTGCTCCGTGCTGGTCAACACTCGCGATGTCGCCATGATGACCGCAGTGTTGGCCAACGGTGGCGTTAACCCGGTTACCAATCAGACTGTGCTCGGCCGCTCGGTTGTTCGCAGAGTCTTGTCCGTGATGGCTATTGCCGGCATGTACGACGAGGCCGGTGAATGGTTTACCGACGTCGGGATTCCCGCCAAGAGCGGTGTCGCCGGCGGCTTGCTGGGAGCGCTGCCTGGACAGGCGGGGCTCGCAGCCTTTTCGCCGCGATTGAACGACCACGGCAATAGCGTCCGCAGCATTGCCATCTTCCGGAAGCTCTCCGAAGATTTGGGTCTTCATCTCATGGATGCCGATGCGATTGGTTCGCGTGCGCTGCGCGGTACACGCGTCAGCAATGGCCGCTCGATCATCGAGATTCAGGGCCCCGTCAACTTCACTGCGGCCGAGATTGTTCTCAACAGGTTGGCGACTTCCACACCGTCGGAAAGCGAAGTTGTCTTCGACGTCAGCCGCGTTGGCATTGTCAACCCGGTGGGACGCACGTTGATTCTGGAAGCGATGCGACGTCTGAGCCACGAGGGCAAGGAGATCTTGTTCTACGACCCGGAGGGCGTACTGCCGAACCCAGATATGGGAGAGGGGCTGCTGCCGGTCATCCTCCAAGATGCGCCGTAAACTACGCTAACCGAAATCCAATATGGTGACGTTCGGGTAGTCTTGAACGATCGTAACGCTCGAAAGGCAGCAGCGCGAGAACAACCGGAGGGATGTAAATGCAGGTCAGCGATGTGGCATTAGTCTTCGAGGGCGGAGGGACTCGCAATAGTTACACGGCACCTTTCGTCGAGCGGCTACTTCGCGAGAGCATCGATGTCGGCTGGGTCGGTGGCGTAAGCGCCGGCGCCTCTCACGTGGTCAATTACCTTTCCCGGGATATCCAGCGCTCTATAATTAGCTTCACTGACTTCATCGCACAGCCGAACAGCAGTGGCTGGCGCCCAATGTTGCGCGGGCGGGGCTATTTCGATGCCGAGTACATCTACGAAGACGCGGGACTTCCCGACGGCGCCATGCCCCTGGATTACGAGACTTTTAAGAACAATCCAACTCCCTACCGGATTTCTGCTGTCCGAGCGGATACGGGCGAGACCATCAACTGGGGGCCGGACGATATCCCAGATCTACCTACGCTGATGAAGTACACTCGCGCCAGTTCGACGATTCCGGGTGTCATGCGTATGCCCTATATTGATGGCGTTCCGTTCGTCGACGGTGCACTGGGATCATCAGGTGGCATTCCCATTAATGCCGCCGAAGCAGATGGTTTCAAGAAGTTCCTCATCGTCCTGACTCGCCCGAAAGGATTCCGTCGCACCGCCCCTAAGCGCCCACAGCTACTGCGCCAGATTTTCCGCAGTAACCCGGTGGTGGCTGAGCTGCTTATCACTAGACACGAGCGCTACAACGCTTCTCTCGATTGGGCTGCTGAGCTTGAACGAAAAGGCCAAGCATATGTTTTCTACGCCAATAACATGAGCATCACAAAGGCGGAGCGGAGGCGGTCGAAGCTGCTGCACAACTACGAGCTCGGCCGGGCGCAAGCCGATGCCGAATGGCCAGCAATTCGAGAGTTCATGGGCTTATAACTCCCGCCACCTTTAGGAAGCTTTTCGTTCATTCCTCTTTACTGTGTACGTAACCTTGTGTTAACCTTTGCGTAGCGAACAACCTCGTTAGGTAAGGCTCCTATATCCACATAGGCCGCTGCCCTGCACTTTATCGAGAGTTTCGAAAGACTCTCGAAGCAAGGGTCCATCTCAAGTGGCCACCTTTAGTTACGGCATTACATTGCCAACACTCTTAGGCGGGGAGCCATAATTTTTCAATCAACAGAAATTCCCTCCTAGCAAAGGAGCTGGGATACCTGGAAAAGGATCCACAATGACACAGACACAGAACACCATCGCCAACTTCTTCAAGCCGAAGTCTTCAATCAGCCCGTACAGCCTCCTGCCTGACACCGTAAGCATGCACATGACGGATTCTTACATTGCGCTGCCGGAGGACATCACGGTCGGTGAGGCACTGAGCACCTACGCAGCCGAATTTGCTGGTCTCGATGACGATACCTGTGTCTTCCTCGTCGACGATGAAGGCTACCTGACCAGCGATATTACGCTGAAGGAACTCCGTGAGTACGCCGACCGCGATGCCTACATGAACACCGTCGGCGCCCCGGTGAAGGTCTTTGTCAAGCCCGAGGATCCAGCTGCAATCAGGGCTCGCCAGCTTATTGACGGGCCGCTCAGCGAGCTGCCCGTCGTCCGCAGCGGCAAGCTGGTAGGTGTCCTCACCGACCGCATCTCTGAGCGCATTCTTGGCAGGACAAAGGCAGCTAAGAAGTCAAAGAAGTCCAAGGGATTCTTCTCGCCGATTACCGCGTTTTTCGGCGCCGCCAATAACTAGGGCGACTAACTTGGGTAGACGACCCGAGTAACTCAATAGGCCAGCTAGCGTTTGCTAGCTGGCCTATTGTTGTTACCACACTGTTCTATCCCCACAGATGAGAGCCCTCAGGAGGCAACCGTGATACGAGACTGGATTCGGGTAGCCCTGGGCATGTTCGCGGTTGCGTTTGGAGCCAACCTCTTCGCACCACTCCTGCCCGCGTATCGAATAACCGATGCTCTCAACCAGTCCCAGGTCACCTTTCTCTTCGCCATCTACGTCGCAGGACTCATCCCCGCGCTACTCATCTGCGGCCCACTTTCCGACCGGCTCGGCCGTCGCGCCATCATCCGGCCTGCACTCATAACCTCTGCCGTTGGCTCAGCCGTCCTACTCACCGGCATCTGGTTCCACTTCCCATCACTTCTGGTAGGACGTCTTATCATCGGCATTTCGATGGGCATGGTAATGGCCGCCGGTGCCTCGTGGATCAAAGAAATTGCGCCCGTCGCACCTCAAATTTCTGCCCGGCGCGCAACCGTTGCACTCTCCGCTGGATTCTCCCTCGGCCCACTGGCTTCAGGGCTGGTCGCGGAGTTTGCTCCCCGCCCCGACGTCATCCCCTATCTTGTTCATCTCGCACTGCTGCTTTTTATCGCACCACCGACATGGAACGCCTCCGGCGGATTACCGGCGGCAGGGCACAGCGACTCTCCGCAACGGTTCTTCTCCTCCGCCACTCTAAGCCCGAGGTTCCTGTGGGCAGTCGCCGCTTGGGCACCGTGGGTCTTCGGTGCTGCATGCACATCCTTCGTCGTCCTGCCGACAATCGCCGAATCCCGCTACCCCATCGCCTTCGCAGGACTCATCGCCTGCCTTACGATGGGCACCGGTGTTCTGGTGCAACCACTGGTCACTCGCATCAGTTCCAGCAGCTTTATCCCGCCAGCTATTTTCGGTCTTGGCTTAACGACGGTCGGAATGCTGCTCAGCCTCATCGTCGCACTCACCCAGAATGTGTGGAGCGTTTTCCCCGCTGCCCTGGCTCTCGGTGCCGCGTACGGCGTGATGATGGTCTCCGGCCTCCGCGAAGTGCAAATTATCGCACCGCCAGCCGAGTTGGGTGCTGCCACCGCTATTTACTATTCGCTGACCTATGTTGGTTTCTTCGCCCCTTTTGTTATTTCTTTCGCAGCACCGAAATTCGGATTCGTGCCCGTTTTCATCTTCGGTGCGATTGTTGCGTTGGTATCCACGTATCCCGTGGCAAAGGTTGCACAGTCTGCGGTGAGGTCCGACGGAGCGTCGTAAAGCAGACGCGACTGAAATTCTTGTTTTTGGGAAGCGTGCCGAGGCGAGCTCTTGTATTCTTTCTTTCACAAAATATTGGCTCCGGCTCAGGACATCTGAGCAGGTTGCATAGGTTGTTGAAATTCAGCTCGATGGAATGAGGAATCATGAAGCAGCGCAGCTCTGGAATGTGGAAGAAAATTGCGACAACCGTCGTCGCAGGTTGTACAAGCGCCGCCCTGCTCACCGCATGCGGCTCGGGGGAAGAAAGCAGCAATGCCGGTGGCGAGGCAGGCAAAGAGTCGACCAGCAAGATGACGAAGGCAGACGGGTCAGCTCCAGCTGCAGCCGAAGATCAGCTCCTGCTCACTAATGAAGTTCAAGGTGTGGACTTCTCCGGAAACAAAATCACCGGGTTCAAAGATGCCATGGAGATGTTTTCGGAAGACTCAATGAAATTTGAACCGGCCGAATGCGCCACTTTCACCAACTCAACTGAGGAATTGGAGAATGCTGCCGGTGCTTACACGGACATTAAGGAAGAGAACGTCGCTGTCAGCGTCTCAGTATTGAAGAACACTGATGCGTACCAGAAGTACGAAGACAGCCTCGAAAAGTGCTCCGACGTGACAGCTACGATGGATGCTTCCGACATTCTGAAAGACTCCATGGAAGGTCAGGAGATTTCTCCTGAGATGCAGGACATGTTTAATGACATGGACATGACGACCACAATGAAACTGCACCGAGAAAAGTGGAAGCCAAATCTTTCCGTCAAGCCAGCTGAATTCACTGCACACGAGACCAGTGCGAACATCAACGCCGGTGGCACGGATACTACGGCCACCAGCTACGACATTGTCGGCATCGTCAACGGCGTAATGGTAATGGTGTCCGCCGCCCCGACTCCGGATGCATCAGCTGGCAACATGGAAAACACGACGGATCCCATGCAGATTCCAGAGGCGACCCCAGAGTCCAAGGAAGCGGCAAAGAAGCGCGCCTTGGAGGTCTTCGATGCCCAGGCAAAGAAGATTATGGATGCCGCTTAGTTTTTCTTCTTAGGCTACTGTTTTCTGAAACCACAGTTTTTGTGAAGTAGCGGGGACGTAATCGCTGAGGCACAGCAGCACACAAGTACTGGAGTCTCCCTAGAACTCCGTTAATTCCTGCACTTTGGGACTCCAGAACGCAGCGCGTGGTGCACTAAGAGTTTTGAAGTGCGGGCTTGTTAGTTCATCAAGAGCCCGGACGTAACCGGGAACCATATCCCGCGGGATTCGCAGCCCCATAGTCAGGTGCGGAATCCAGCGGGAGCCGCGACCTTCAGGGTTAAGACGACTGATCTCGCGAGCAGCTTCTTCCAGCTCATCGCTTGTTTCTAATAACCATGCGACAGTCTGTTTACTCTTTGTCCCGAACACCACCGTTCCTACCCTGCGAAATTCCGCAGGCATCAGCGGTGGGAGAATTTCGGCTGCTCGTTGGATTACCTCCGGGCTCATGGTCGGTGCGAAAGTAACGGTGATGTGGGGCTTTTGATTCTGCTGCGGGAATCCACGCTCTGCCAGTTGCACAAAGATCTCTTTAATCTGCGCCTCTTGCTCAGGCAGAAGGTACATCAGGATGTTGTCGGGTGACACCATGTGACGTTTACTCCTCCCCTATTGCTGTCGGTCGACACGTTTGAAGCACTTTCCAAGGGCGCCGTTACTAAAGCTCCTCACCTAAGGCACTTAGGACCTTGCACCCCAGAGCATAGCGTAGGGATTTTCCACAATTTATAACCTACCTATAGACATTTCTAGCCTCTTATTATTTCTCCTGGTAATAACTACTTTTATTGGGATAATGGAGATGGATAAGCTTCCTGAAAGCTTTCTAGACCATCTTCAAAGACAGTGTGGAGTGACGGCCAATTCTCCGCACTGCACAAATACCGACACGGCTGGAAAGGTAAGTAAAGACATGGCACCGAAACCTAAAAAGATTACGCCCCCGAAGAATCAAAAGCTGGTGAAGAGCAAGGCAAGCTTCAACCGCGATGAGCTCGCGGATCTACTGGAGACGCTGGCAGCTCGCATCCGCGCCGGGGAAATGACTCTCGGCACTGGCGAGTCCGCGGTGACGATGACCATGCCGACATCGTTTAATACCACGATGGAAGTCGTCGATTCTCGAAAGCGTGCTGGCATCGAGCGCGAGCTGGAGCTGGAAATTGACTGGATGGTCGACGAGGCTGGCGAGCCCGTTGAAAAACCTGGACCAGCATCTGGCTTCGCAATCTCCTAGCGGGCTTGTTGCTGTCCGGTTTGTTCCGCGCAGCACAGTAACCTGCATCGAAGGCGGCGTTCCACTGTTTGTACTGGTCGCCGAAACAACTCACTACCGCTCGCCATTTCCGCAGGTCACAGTAAACAGACCTGAGTCGTTTTGGTCGGTTTTGCGTCCTTTGGCTGTCATTTACCGCTGCGGCACTGGCCGACAAGCAAGCCGTCGTCAAGCAACACCCAATTACACCCGTCAGGCACCCACGCCTCCCCACATCGCATGAGGTGACGCTAACCTAATTCAGGAAAATTCGCGACGAAGGGAACGCGCATGGCCAAGGGCAAGAAAGGCGACAAGGGCAAGAAGAAGGACGCCGCCAAAGCCAAGAAGAAGGCTGCGGCAACGACCTCGCTACGCCTGCCCGAATACTCGAAGGCCGAGGCCAAAGCCGCGAAAAAGCTCGCCGGCAAGGACCCCTTTAAACTGGCTGCGATGACGCCGAAGAAGAAGTGCTGCAAATCCGGCATCCGCTGCCTGCGCTGCCCCGTGGTGCTACACAAGCTCAATCGCGAGATCAAAAACGGCGAAGTCGACCATGCCGCCCTGCTGCTCGTCGCCGCGAAAGCCCGAATCCGGTAGCCGGTCCTCGCCCCCCCAGCCCGCCGTCGGGCCCGTCCTATGAGCAGTGGTGTCGCGCACTGTATGGCACTGGTACCGATTCTCCCGGGCTGTCTGCTCTTCGGACACCGGCTCACACGCGTCACTCCAAGCACCGCGACAACGCTCCAGCGAACTCCCGCCAGGTCAGGAAGTTTTATTCCGTCGACATGAGGCCTCGGCCAGAACCGGGAATGCGGCCGTCGGAGGATGATACCTTGTGTATCCTTTGAGTGTCATTGAGCCCTGAAGGAGCAAGAAAGTAGCATGACCCGCCCCTCCTCCGCCGCCTCTACGGTGGGCTTCCAATCTCGTGCCCTGCGTTTCGCACCGCGCCGCTCGGACTGGTCCCGCGCGACGATTGGGCGCGACCTCTCGGCAGGCCTCATGGTGGCCCTCGTCGCACTCCCTCTCGCGCTCGGCTTCGGCGTTGCGTCCGGTGTCGGCGCGGCGGCCGGAATTACGACGGCCATCGTTGCGGGTATCCTGGCCGCGATCTTCGGCGGTAGTAACGTCCAAGTAAGCGGCCCGACCGGCGCAATGACCGTCGTGTTAATCCCCATCGTGGCCAACCATGGTGCCGATGGGGTTCTCGTCGTCGGCGTGCTGGCAGGGCTCATGCTGCTCGTACTGGCGTTCACCGGCGCTGGCCGCGCGATGAAGTACATGCCACTACCTGTCGTCGAAGGTTTCACCGCCGGTATTGCGTTAATCATCGGCTTACAACAGCTGCCTGCAGCACTTGGTGTTGACGTGGAGGGCGAGAAAGTCCTCGGGTTGGCGTGGGGCTCAATCAATGCTTGGTTAGATACTCCGGCATGGCAGGCGCCCGTGATGACCCTTGCAGTAGCGGCTGGAATCGTGCTTGCTGCGCGCGTCCGTAGTGGCTTCCCCGCGGCGCTAGTGTTGGTAGCTGCAGCAACGGCCATCAACATGCTGGCAGACAGCGGCCTGAAGACAATCGGCTACATCCCGTCGACATTGCCTGCTCCGCGCTGGCCAGAGATTCCGTGGGAGCACCTGGATTCCTTGCTGTTTGCAGCGGTCGCCGTCGCAGCTCTCGGTGCGCTGGAATCGTTGCTGTCTGCGACGGTTGCCGACGCAATGACTGTCGGCGACCGGCACGATCCCGACCGCGAACTCTTCGGGCAGGGCGTGGCCAACGTCGTCGCGCCCCTGTTCGGCGGGATTCCCGCAACCGCCGCGATTGCCCGAACTGCCGTCAACGTGCGTGCAGGCGCAGGCACACGCCTGGCAGCGGTGTTCCATTCGCTGCTCCTGCTCGTGGCCGTGCTCGTCGCGGCCCGGTGGGTGGGCGAGATTCCTCTCGCCGCGCTCGCCGGCGTGCTCATCGCCACTGCGATTCAGATGATCCACCCGCGGAACCTCCGCTCGGTGATACGCGCCACCAAGGGCGACGGGGCGACCCTGCTCATCACAGCTGCCGCCACCGTCGTGTTCGACCTTGTCGTCGCCGTACTCATCGGCCTTGTAATGGCGGGCTTCTTCGCACTGCGCGAGACCGCCCGCACTGCGGTGTTGGAAGCCGCCCCACTAGACGAGGGAGACCACCGCGACAAGGAACGCGAGCTCCTCGACGAGCACATCGCCGCCTTCCGTATGGAAGGCCCTCTCTTCTTTGGCGCAGCGCACGATTTCCTCCTCGAGCTCGCTGATGCCTCGTCGGTCAAGGTTGTCGTACTCCGCATGCGCTACGTCACGACGATCGATGCCACCGGCGCCCAGATGCTCGCCGACACAATCGGGCGCCTCGAACGCCGCGGTACCAGAGTCCTGCTCGCAGCCACGAAGCCCGAACATTTTCCGGTGTTGCGCGAACTCGGCGTATTCGACCAGCTTGCACACGAGAATCACGTCTTCGACAACACCCCTGACGCCATCGCCCACGCCCGACTGCATGCCTCACGCATTCAGCACGAAGAGTCTGATGGCACATCCGCAGCATCGCAGAGTCAATAGCTTGGCTGAGCCAGACAATGGTCACTCCGTCGCAGTCGACCCTGCAATCGTGGGTCCACGTCCCCATCGCGCGATGCTTGAAAAACCTTTACACGTTGCACTTAAACTCCACGACGTGTCGTTGCAAAGTCACCTTCTCATTCGTGAAGCCGATGTGGGTGTAACCGCTTGGCGCGTAGCATTGGCGACATGCGCATTTTCACCGTGGGCCACTCCAACCTCGAGTTCGAGGACTTCGCTGAAATGATCAAAGCTGCCGGTGTGGCATCCATCGTGGATGTGCGCAAGCTGCCCGGATCCAGGAAGTACCCGTGGTTCAACGGCGACTACCTTGCCGAACACCTTCCTACATGTGGCATCACTTACAGCAGAAGCGAGGGCCTCACCGGGCGGCGCAACGTGTCCCACTCGGTGCCGTTTGAGGTTAACGGCAACTGGCGTAACCGCAGCTTCCACAATTACGCCGACCATGCGCTGGGCGAGGAGTTCTCCGACGCAATCTCGCAGCTACGGGCGAACGCCGCGGAAACCCCCACCGCAATCATGTGCGCCGAGGCGGTGTGGTGGCGCTGCCACCGGCGTATCATCGCCGACCACCTCATCGCCCACGGTGACGAGGTTGGCCACATTATGGGTCTGGGTGCAGCCGGGGCGAAGGTGAGCGAGGCAACGCTCAACGACGGCGCAGTCATCGGCAACGATCTCCTCGTGCGCTACCCCGAGCGGGGCTAGCGCGTACACCAGAGGCCAGTGGGTGCGGAAACTCGGACTACGACCCAGTGAGCCACGGCATCCTCCTCGGCCTGACCTAAGGCGCGACTTACGCCTTGTATTCATGGAGCGCCCACCACCTTATGAGCAGCAGCATCGGAGGCACACCAGCGGATAGCACGCTCAAACGAGCTTTAGGTTAGGAAATCTGAACCGCGCAATCTAAGAAGAGCACCGGCAACCCCGGTAGTGTGCCCCAAAGCGTCGAATCGAAAAACGTACTACCGACTTGCCACGGCCCTAGACGTCGAGCTTGAACTCCACGGCATCTCGTTGCAAAGTTACCCCCTCTCGTTAACACCATCAAAAGGAGTGTTATCCAATGAAAGCGTTCGGCTTCTTAAGCTTCGGGCATTACGCCTTCGGCAGCTAGCGCGGGCCATCTGCAGAAAAGATCGCCAAGACTCATCTGGAGATCACCCAGGCTGCGGACGAAATCGGCGTGAACAACGCGTCCTTTCGTGTCCACCACTTCGCGCCGCAGGCCTCCGCCCCGATGCCGCTGCTGGGTGCTGTCGCGGCCACTACCAAACACATCGAGGTGGGCACCGGTGTCATCGACATGCGCTATGAAAACCCGCTCTACCTCGCCGAAGAGGCCGCGTCGCTGTACCAAATTTCCGGTGGCCGCGTGGCCCTGGGCATCTCGCGCGGCGCCCCCGAGGTGGCTGACCGCGGCTGGGAGGCCTTCGGCTACTGGGGTAAAGCGCCCAACGGCGCGGACGTGGCGCGAGCCCACCTCGAGGCGTTCATGGCTGCAGTGGACGGCAACGGATTCGCCACCGCCGCACCGCTGGACCGGCAGTACCCCAACATATTCCAACCCGGCTCCGCCCTGCCGGTCTTCCCCATGGCGCCCGAGCTGCGTAAGCATATTTTCTACGGCTCCGGCACCCACGCTTCTGCCGAGCAAACCGCCAAGGACGGGCTCAACCTGATGTCCTCCACCCTGGTCTCCGAGACCACCGCCGAGACTCTGGGCGAAATCCAGGCGGATCAGATCAGCCGCTATCGCGCCGCGTGGAAGAAGGCGGGCCACGATTGGACGCCGCGCGTGTCGGTGTCCCGCTCTATCTTCCCCATCGTCGACGGCGCGGACATGCAGTTGTTCGGCATGCAGGCCTCCGGCTCCGATCAGGTGGGCATGCTTCCCGACGTCGGCGCCTCCACCTTCGGCCGCACCTATGCCGCCGAGCCGGACAAACTCATTGAGCAGCTCAAAGCCGACGCCGCCGTCATGTCCGCCGACACCCTGCTCATCACCATCCCCACCGGGATGGCGTCGACGTCAACGTGAAGATCTTGGACAACTTCGCCACGCATGTCGCCCCCGCGTTGGGTTGGCAGCCGAATCACGAAGGCCCAGTTACCGGCTATCTCATCGACTAATTCCTGCAGTTCGCAAGCTCTTCGCTTCAATGTCAGTTCAGTGCGTGTTGAATAGTTCAGTAATTGCTGTATAGTTCAGTATATGCTGACTATTGCTTCACGCCTCGACGTCATGAACCGGCTCGGCCGGGCCATGGCGGATCCGACGCGCTCCAGAATCCTGATCACCCTACTCGACGGCCCGAGCTACCCGGCCGTGCTTTCGCGCGACCTGGACCTGACCCGCTCGAACGTCTCGAACCACCTGACCTGCTTGCGTGACTGCGGCATCGTCGTCGCCGAGCCGGAGGGCCGCAAGACACGCTACGAAATCGCCGATCCGCACCTCGCGACAGCGCTCAACGCACTAGTGAACGCGACGTTGGCTGTCGACGAAAACGCCCCGTGCATCGACCCTGAGTGCTCGGTGCCCGGCTGCGACGGAAAAGGAGCGGACGCATGAGTTCAGCATGTGGATGCGAACACGAACCAGCCACGGAGATCGAAGATCTCGATCGGCCATGGTGGAAGGACCCCGAGTTGCTACTGCCGATCTTCTCCGGCGTAGCCCTCTGCATAGGTCTGGCGCTGGACTGGTCCGGACTAGAGACACCCGCGACAGTTCTGTTCTGGATCGGCCTGCTGCTAGGGGCGTATACGTTCACGCCCGGCGCTATCCGGAACCTTGCCACGAAGCGCAAGCTCGGCATTGGTTTGCTGATGACGATCAGCGCGGTCGGCGCGGTAATCCTCGGTTACGTCGGAGAGGCGGCGGCGCTAGCGTTCCTGTACTCGATCGCCGAGGCACTGGAAGACAAGGCGATGGACCGGGCCCAGGGCGGACTGCGGGCACTGTTGAAATTGGTACCGCAGACCGCGACGGTGCTGCGCGACGGTACGACGGTCGAGGTCGCAGCGAAGGATCTCGTGGCTGGCGAGCTGATGCTCGTGCGCCCCGGAGAGCGGATCGCCACGGACGGCATCATTCGGTCTGGGCGCTCCAGCCTTGACACCTCAGCGATCACCGGAGAATCCATTCCGGAGGAGGTTGCGCCCGGCGACGAGGTGCCCGCGGGAGCAATCAACTCCGCCGGCGTGCTGGAGGTCGAGACGACCGCAGCTGGAACGGACAACTCGCTGACCACACTCGTGGACCTGGTCGAGCAGGCGCAGGCGGAAAAGGGCGACCGCGCCCGGATCGCCGACCGGATTGCCCAACCCCTAGTGCCCGGGGTGATGATCCTGGCGGTGCTGGTCGGCGTGATTGGCTCGCTGCTGGGCGACCCCGAGACGTGGATCACCCGCGCGTTGGTGGTCCTGGTCGCAGCATCGCCGTGTGCGCTGGCAATCTCGGTGCCGCTGACGGTCGTGGCCGCGATCGGCGCGGCCAGCCAGTTCGGCGTGGTCATCAAATCCGGCGCGGCGTTCGAGCGACTCGGCGGCATCCGCCACCTGGCGGTGGACAAGACCGGAACCCTTACCCGCAACCAGCCCGAGGTTACCGACGTGGTCCCGGCAGACGGATTCGATCGGGCTCAGGTGCTTGCTTTCGCGGCGGCAGTTGAGCAGCAATCGACGCACCCCCTCGCCGCTGCGATCGCGGCAGCGGGGCCCGAAGCGCCCGCTGCCTTGGACATCAGCGAGGAAGCCGGGCATGGCATCGGCGGCACCGTCGAAGGTCGACGGGTACTTGTGGGCAGTCCCCGGTGGATCGACGCCGGGCCACTGAAGGCAGACGTTGAGCGCATGGAGTCCGAGGGCCAGACCTGCGTCCTTGTCACCGTCGATGACGCTCTCGCCGGGGCGATCGGGGTCCGCGACGAGCTGCGGCCCGAGGTACCCGAAGCTGTGCAGACCCTGCACGCCAACGGCGTGGAAGTGAGCATGCTCACCGGCGATAACGCTCGCACCGCCCGGGCTCTGGCTGAAATCGCCCGAATCGACGATGTGCGCGCTGAGCTGCGCCCGGAGGACAAGGCAAGCATCGTCGCCGAGCTCTCCTCCAAGACGCCGACGGCGATGATTGGCGACGGCATCAACGACGCTCCTGCGCTGGCGGGCGCGACGGTGGGCATAGCAATGGGAGCGACCGGCTCTGATGCCGCAATCGAGTCCGCTGACGTCGCCTTCACCGGCCACGACCTCCGGTTGATCCCGCAGGCGCTGCAGCACGCCCGTCGAGGCAGCAGGATTATTAACCAGAACATCGTGCTGTCTCTGGCCATCATCATCGTGTTGATGCCGCTGGCGATCAGCGGCGTGCTGGGTCTGGCCGCCGTCGTATTGGTTCACGAGGTCGCTGAAGTTATCGTGATCTTGAACGGCCTGCGGGCTGCGCGAGCGAAGCGCTGAGGCGCACCTTCGCCCAGCGCGCTGGCTCTCCAGCGCGGATCTTTGAAGGATCGAGCTGCTCAGGGACCAAGCGTCGTCTCAAAACTTTTGATGCCGCGCTTCATCGACACGACCCGCGACTACCTAGGCAGCGTATTTAGCAAAAGGACCCGACACCTATCAGGGTTGCCGAACCGTCGCCGGTCCAGTTGCCGTAACCAACTAGATGGAGATTCTTCACCGCGGTTTCGCGGTCGCGCATGAGGTGGCGGAATGGGCCGAGGGCCGGACGGAAACCAGTGCACCAGATCAGATGGTCGTGGTCGAGCTCGCTCAAACTATCGAAGATGGGGGCAGCGGTGAGCTGGCCGGAATCGCGGAGCTCACGTAGATGAGGAAGCGCGAGAATGTCCCCGAGGTTCGGGCCGGAATCGCCACCGAGAATCCGGCGGCGGCTGCCCGCGTTAAACGTTGAATTTGAACTCGACCGAGTTTCAGTCGAAAGCTACCTGCCTTTTCGCACCATCAAGCGTGGTAAAATCCTCACCATGGAGCGCACGTATAAGTGGGAGCATGTCAAGACTCCCCTCATCCGGAACGAGGCCGCAGTTCATTTTTTAGGAGCCGGTTTGACCGCTTCCGGAGTGCAATACGGCGATGGATACAAGGCCACGTGGGAGCTGCGCGCCGCGGAGAACTGGGTGACCGAACGTGTGTCGGTGAACGTTGAAGGCGACGGATGGGGGCGAAGCCTCGAGCTGTTTAGGTCCGAGCAAGGCGTGTGGTCGGCGGAAACCAATGAAGAGGGCGCCCAGCCTGAAGATCTGCCCTCCCCCGGTATCGTCCAGTCAGCCGACCTGAAAGCCGCACTCGATTGCGATCTCGGTCTGTGCCCTCTCACCAACACAATGCCTATTCGTCGCTTGACGCTGCTTGAGACTCAGGTCCCGAAAACGCAGCTGATCATGGCTTGGATTGATATACCGTCCCTCCAGGTGATCGCATCAGACCAGTACTACAGCTCCGTCGATGCTGAAACTGTCCGATACAAAAGCGGAACACGGGGAGTCGACGTCGAGTTGGAGGTCGACGGTGACGGCGTGGTCGTACACTACCCTGATCTCGCACGGCGGGTCTGATCCGGAAACAACTCTAACTAAGCTGGGCGGTATGAACGACCTGACCATCGCGCCTGGCCCAGGGATCCCCGGGGGTCTGGTCATCGTCGCCGCCGACCTGACGGAGCGGTTCGCGAAGTCGTCGGGACCAGGCGGCCAAGGCGTCAATACTACGGACAGCAAAGTGCAGCTTTCCGTCGATATCGCTACGTGCTCATCGCTTTCCGACGCCCAGCGTCGCCGCGTCCTCCACAACCACGAGCACCGCCTAGACGGCACCGTCCTTACCGTTACCGCATCGACCCAGCGATTGCAGGTACGCAACCGCGCCGAGGCACGCGAACGCATGGCCGCCCTCTTGCGCGAGGCGCTCGCTCCGCCTCCTCCCCCGCGGCGCAGGACCAAGCCGACGCGGAGCTCGGTGCGACGCCGTCTCGAAGCGAAAAAGCGGCGCTCGGAACTCAAGTCCACGCGACGGCGGCCCCAAATTCCCTAGTTCGAACCATCCGCATGCATATCCTCACGCTGACGGACCTGGTTCGGGTAACCGCTACGCTGAGACAGCTTGGACCGGTTGAATCCGCTCGATTTCCGAGAGGATCTTGTCTTCCGCAACGTCCAAGTCATATTGAGTCTGTAACCCGAGCCAGAACTGGGGGCTCATTCCGAAGAACTTAGCCAAGCGAAGAGCAGTGTCCGCGGTTACAGCCCGCTTACCGTGAACAATTTCGTTGATCCGGCGGGGCGGAACGCCGATGGAGACTGCGAGCTTGTGCTGGGTGATCCCCATTTCCTTGAGAAAGTCCTCCATGAGGATCTCACCGGGGTGAACCGGAGGGAGCTTGTCAGTGGTAGTCAACGATCTCAACCTCCTCTGGCCCCGCGGCGGACCAACGAAAACAGATCCGCCACTGGTCGTTGATTCGAATGCTGAACTGACCCCGCCGATCACCTTTCAACGCCTCGAGCCGGTTTCCCGGGGGAATCCGTAACTCATCAAGAGTCTGCGTGTACCCAAGCTGGCGAAGCTTGCGCAGCGCTACTGAGTGAATGCGGGAATCGATCGAGCGAACTCGCTCTCGATTCCACAAACGCTCAGTGTCCTTGTCAGCGAACGACTGGATCATGCTTCACCCTATCCCCCATAACGCGAAGCGTCAATAACGCTACACGTTAAATTTGAACTCCACGGAGTGTCGGCGATAAATAACCATTTTATTCGCAAGTGCGGAAGTAGCAACGAAATACCGCTAAAACGGACAACATGGGGGTGCACAGAAATACATATAGGTTCTGCGGAAAACCTATAGGGATCGTCGCTATAAACCGCTGTGCGTGGAAAACATAAAGGGTTTACGGACCCGGTCCCAGCCCCCTCAATACTCTGAGCCGGGAGAATGGAAAATGGAAGTCGATGTATCCCCACTATTCATTTTTCCGTTCTTCGGAGTACACCGGGAGCTACTCCTTCGGACCAGCTCCGTGTGAACTAGATGAGAAAGCGCAGCAGCGAATCATCGACGCTGGACAGTTGGTACTGCGGGCCCGCGAGCGGCACCCCGAGGGGTCACTCGCGGAGCACTACAACCCGTTAGCGATGGACCAAACTCTGCTCAAGGCTCACGACGAAATGGACCGAGAAGTAAATAAAGCTTTCGGTGTGGCACGCAAACTCACCAACGAGCGCCAGCGCCAGGAGCTACTGTTCGCCAGCTACGGGGAGTTGTCGAGGGGCTAATCTCCTCGCTTCCATCAAAATCGAAACCACCAGCAGGGTCGTTCCCCGTGCGGGTAATTTTGATCGGCCCCGCTGCTGGGTATAGAACCCTGTCGCCGGCAACGCCGGGAACTATGACTGTGCCCGACGAGAACACGTCACTGTCATAACCCGGCTCACGGTAGACCAGCACTGGTCGTCCACTACTACTGGTGGATTTCGGTTTGGGTGGCGGGGAGATTAACGCCGCCGGCCTCGTTTTTTGCGTTGAGGAGGGCGTTGACTACTTCCCGATTGTGAAATTGGCCGATGGTGCGATGGAGAGGAACCAGTCACCTGAAAGAGATCGATCCAGTCGCTGGTGCGCAATCTGGGGGGTAGGGTTGCGGGGTCGATTCCTCGCGAGCGCAACCATGATTGTGTATCTGAACGTGATGAAAACAACCCTGCCCTTCGGAGAATTTCCCCTATCCCGCGTCCCCGGGCGGTGAAAACGGTGTGCACCATAGCCTGAAAGGCTTTGCGTTGCTCTATCGGGATCTTCGGGTCACCCACCCGGCGGATCACTAAGATCCCCCCGTCAACGTTAGGCTGTGGACGGAAAGCAGACCTTGGTACTCGGGAACCAAGGTGAAACGTGAACCATGGGGACCACTGAGCCGTCATCATCGTGCTTGCGCCTACCCCGGCCCGGCGGCGAGCGACTTCCCACTGCATGAGGAGTACAGCGTCAGTCCATGCCGGCGCATGCAACAACTTTCGAAGAATGGCAGTGGTGAGGTGAAAGGGAATGTTTCCCACAATGACGCAGGGAGTGGCGGGTAACGGGAAGTTAAGGAAATCATCATGGACCACTTCGACCGACGCCGAGGCGGTCTTTTTTGTGAGTTTGGCAGCTAGTTTTGCGTCTACCTCAACTGCCGTTATTGCCCTCCCCAAGCGGGATATCGGGTGAGTGAGGGCACCGCTTCCCGGCCCGATCTCGATGATGGGGCCGGTGGTTTGTTTTACAAGATCGACGATGGTGTTGATGATCTTTTGGTCTGTGAGAAAATTTTGGCCATGTTCGTGACGGCCGTATCCGTATGTAGACATCAGGTGTGCTCCGTGGAGTTGAAACGGAGCCGGGCATGGCAAATGGCCGCCCGGCTAAAGGACCGGAGCGGTTTTTGACCCGCGGGAGGGAGAAAACCGCCTTAGCGGTTGGTGAGCGGCCGCATGAAAACGGAACCTGAAATCAACATGGTTCTATCGTATCCAATTAATTTCGCAGGGTGCAATACGGTGAGAAAGAAGACAACCGCACCGCAACAGTGCAAGACCTCTCTGGATTGGAATTTGTCCTACCTTCGGGGCGTCATACAGACGCCACTGGCGTATTTTGTCTCTGGGCAACGAGGGGGAGTTACCCCCACCTCCGAATGTTTTTAAGGTGCACCCCTGATTACGCTGGGGTGCGGGAGTAATTCTGTCCGACCGATCGGACTGTCCAGCGAGGTCCCAGCAGATGATCGCGTCGATTTCGCCGCGTTCGAGGGATGCCACCATGGCGTCGTAGTTGGGGCGAGCCACATTCTTCTTTGACGCGGAAATGGACTGATCGACGTCGTTATGTCCTATGTCCAACGTGCAAGCCACGCTGCTTTGCAATGACTTCACAGTCCTGAGGCTGCAGGTCGATGGTGCGGCCATCCACGTCAGCGTCTCGTGAGATACGACGGCAAATAGGAGCGCGTGTTGTCAAACGCTATTAATAAGGCCTAGCTACACATTGAACTTAAATTCAACCACGTCGCCGTCGTGCATGATGTAGTCCTTGCCCTCCTGGCGGACCTTGCCCTTGGCCTTCGCTTCAGCGATTGAGCCGGCCTCAACCAAGTCATTGAAGGACACAATTTCAGCCTTAATGAAGCCACGCTCGAAATCAGTGTGAATCACGCCGGCAGCCTGCGGGGCCGTAGCACCCTTCGGAATGGTCCAGGCGCGAGACTCCTTCGGGCCAGCGGTCAGGTAAGTCTGCAGACCAAGAGTGCGGAAACCAGCGCGAGCAAGCGAATGCAGACCCGGCTCGGTCTGGCCAATTTCAGCCAGGAGCTCATTGCGGGATTCCTCATCCAGCTCCAGAAGGTCCGACTCAGCCTTGGCGTCGAGGAACACACAGTCCGCCGGTTCCACAGCAGCGGCCAGATCCGCGCGGCGGTTCTCGTCGGCAAGCACTTCCTCATCAGCGTTGAAGACGTAGAGGAACGGCTTTGCGGTGAGCAAGTGCAGCTCGCGCAGAGCGGAGAGCTTCACGTCATCGGAAGCTGCGAAGAGAGTGCGTCCCTCTTCCAGCACAGCGAGAGCCTGCTTGACGGCTTCAACCTCACCGACCTTTTCCTTATCCTTCTTGGCTTCCTTTTCCAGACGCGGCAGCGCCTTCTCAATAGTCTGGATATCAGCCAGGATAAGCTCGGTTTCAATCACACCGATGTCAGAGGCCGGGTCAACCTTGCCGTCGACATGCACAACGTCATCATCATTGAAGACACGGACGACCTGACAGATAGCGTCAGCCTCGCGGATGTTGGCGAGGAACTTGTTACCAAGACCTTCGCCCTCCGATGCACCCTTGACGATGCCGGCGATGTCCACAAACGACACCGTAGCCGGAAGAATACGCTCGGAGCCGTAAATTTCGGCGAGCTTATTCAAACGGGGATCGGGAAGCTCCACAACGCCGACGTTCGGCTCGATGGTGGCGAACGGATAATTCGCAGCCAGCACATCGTTGCGTGTCAAGGCGTTAAACAGGGTTGACTTTCCGACATTGGGCAGACCGACGATTCCAAGTGTAAGACTCACATTGCTCATCTTACGGGCTCGGGGAGAAAGATTTGAACTCGCCCTAACTTCGTGAAGTTGCCCCCTATCCCCTCCGAACCCCCATAATGAATACGTGAGCAATAAACCCAATGAAGGCGAAGAGTGGACTGCGCAGTCCGAAAAAGACGCTATCGATCACGTAATGGGATCGGAGCCTCTGCGGATAGAACAGTCTCTGTCTATCCCCTCCGACGCCCATAAGTCAGCGGCAACGCAACCGGATCTGCCGGAAGATGCTGAAAACCTCGATGAGCTTATGAGCGAAAATGACTCCGAGTCCATCGACCGCGCCGACGTCATTGGCGAGGGCGCCCGATGGTTCGCAGGTTGGTGCCTGCGTTTCCTCATCACCGCAGCGGCGCTGTACGTCAGCGCTATGATTCTGGGAAAGATTTGGGCTGGCGTTCTGCCGATTCTGTTGGCTTTGATTGTCTCCACGGTGCTGGCCCCGCCCGCCGTGTTCCTGATGAAGCACCGCTGGCCCCGCGCACTCTCCGCACTGACGGTCATCCTAGGCGCGCTGGCGCTGCTTGGCGGCGTTGTCGCGTTCCTCGCACCGACTGTGCAGTCGCAATTCCCAGAATTGCGTCGCCAGTTCACCGACGGCATTCAGGAAGTCCAGAACATCATTCAGGCTCCACCATTTAACGTCAAGGATGAGCAGATTCTCGACGCACTGGACCAGGGGTCCACATGGCTTCAGGAGCGCTCCGGCGATATCGCCAACACAGTCTTCCAGGGCATCTCGGTGGTCTCCTCGGCCGCCGTAACCTTGATGGCAATGCTGGTTCTGACGTTCTTCTTCATCAAGGACGGCCAAGACTTCCTGCCGTGGCTCCGCCGCCTGACTGGACGTCGCCTCGGCTGGCATCTCACGGAGGTGCTCACCCGCTCCTGGAACACGCTGTCGGGTTACATCCGCACGCAGGCTATCGTTTCGCTTATCGACGCGGTCTTCATCGGTGCCGGTCTTGCGATTTTGAATGTGCCGCTGGCAATGGTCCTGGCCGTGGTGACTTTCTTCGCTGGCTTCATTCCTATTGTCGGTGCGTTCACCGCCGGCTTCATTGCGGTGGTTGTCGCACTTGTTGCCAACGGCCTGACCACAGCAATCTTTGTCTTGCTCATCATCATTGCCGTCCAGCAGATTGAGGGCAATATTCTCTCCCCGATTCTGCAGTCCAAGGCTATGGACCTGCACGCCGCAATCGTCCTGCTGGTTGTCCTACTCGGTGGCGGTATCTTCGGCATCATCGGCGCCTTCCTGGCGGTGCCGGTCACTGCAGTCGTCGCGGTCTGGTTCCGCTACCTCGGCGACCTCACTGATTTGCGTACGGGCGACAAGACTGCAAAGGATATCGAGTTCGCCACGGACGCCGGATCAATCTCCGGCATTCAGATTGAAGCTGCCGGCCGTGCGATGCGCGACCGACTGGCTTCGTTCCGTCTGGGCAGTGATGACTCCGACAGCTCCGCGGAGAGCGCTGTGAAGGCAGATGCTCGCACCGCCGGTAAGGTTTCCCCCGATGCTGGTCCGACCAAGCAGGAAGAGGGAACGATGACCAAGGCCTTCCACAAGGTCACTGAAGTCGTCTCCGGGCCTTTCTCTAAGAAAAACAAGTAGGGCGAGATTCCAAGACACGGGCAGGCTCTTATACCGGCCTTGCCCGTTTTTATCACTAATAACCGGTAGGATACGCATTCGTGTCGAACAGATCAGCAATAACCCGTAAAGGCAGTGGGAACAAACCCCTGCTTCCACGCGTGCCAATGTTTGTGCCGCCGTTGCTGATGCTTCTGGCCGGAGTTTTTGGTTTGCTCTTTTCTGTTCCCAACGGTTCGCTTGGCAAGCCCTACTTCATTGCTTTTGCCGTGGCTGCTGTCGCCGGAACACTGTTGGTGGTTCCTCGCGGCCTGGTAGTTACCGTCGCTCAAATCCCCATTTTGTTCGCGCTTGTCACGTTTTTCACAGCGTGGTTTACCGGTTCTCTCGCCGATCCCGAAAATGGTGGCGCGACCGCGACGACCTCTAAACGCGCTCGCCTGGTGACCTCGGCATATCCCATCATCCAGCAGTTCCCGTGGCTGCTGATCTTGATGATCATCTGTGTCATCATCGCAGTATGGCGTTACCTCGAAATCACCCGCACCCAGGAGAAATCCCTCAACACCCAGCGCAAGGCCGCTAAACAGCGCCAGCATCGTGACGAAGCCGCTGTCGAATCCAGCTCTCAGGTGCGCCGTCGTCTCGCCGAATCTGATCGCCGCGTAGCTTCTCGCTCTCAGGAACGCCCTGCTTCACGACGTCCCGCTGCGGACATTATCCGAGATGCCGAAGCTCGCCGCCAGGCGCGCCAGCAGGCTGCACGCTCTCGGCAGGAGACTTCTCGTTCTGGTGCCCGACCGGCAGCGAGCGCCAGCTCGGCATCGCGCAACGCCGAGCAACTGCGTGAGCGACCAGTTGACCGCTCTGGGGAGCGCGCCCAGCAGCGCTCGAATTTCGCACAGCGGGCCCAGCAGCCAACATCCCGTTGGCAGTCTCGCCCGCATCCGGGACAGGCGCAGTTCACTCAGGATTCCACTTCGCCGAACTCGACTAGACAGCAGCCTCGTCGTCCGATTGAACGGCCAAACGCACCGCAGCGGCCAACGCAGGAGTTTCCCCGTCGTCAAGCGGCAGGAACGGCACGGATGTGGGGAGAACAGTCTTCGCCGGAGTCTCGGTCCGAAAAGCCTCAACAGAGTCCCGCACGCCCGGGGAGCAACCACCGTCGCACCGAGGAGTGGCCACCGCGACAGCAGCGCCCTCGCCAGGAACGCATAACCGGGCGCGATAGCAGGTCTCGTTACCGCAAGTAGCTCGGGCTTGCACTTTTACCGTCACAGTTGCCCACAGGCAGATTTAGCCTGTGGGCAACGTGCGTTTATTAGCAGGGCGATCCGCACCATCGTGTAAGTGTTGATGTATGTCGAAATTGGAAACGTCGGCCGAGAAACCGGTTCAGGTTCGACGCCTGAACCAGTTAGTCAAGGACTACATTGAGCGCCTTGGACAGATTTGGGTAGAGGGGGAAATCGCCCAGGTCAACTCCAAGCCGAGCTGGAAGCTCTCTTACATCACTCTGCGTGACACCTCCGCGGAGTTTTCGGTGTCGGTGACTTGTTCTACGGCGGCTCTGCGCAATAATCCGTTGCGCAACGGCGACCGCGTAGTGGTTTTGGGCAAGCCTGCGTTTTATGCCGGGCGGGGGCAGTTTTCCCTGTGGGCTACGGAGTGGAGGCCCGTGGGGTTGGGGCAACTATTGGCGCGGCTGGAACAGCTGCGCCAGGCGCTAGCGGCGGAAGGACTTTTTGATCCACGGCTGAAACGCCCTCTGCCCTACCTCCCCAACAAGATCGGGTTGATTACTGGTCGCGGTTCGGCGGCTGAACGCGATGTGCTTTCGGTCGCGGGTGCCCGCTGGCCCGAAGTGGATTTCCGGGTAATCAACACAATTGTGCAGGGCGCCAAGGCTGTTCCGGAGATTATTGAGGCGCTTGCACAGCTCGACGCCGATCCGGAGGTTGATGTCATCATCGTCGCCCGTGGCGGTGGCAGTGTCGAAGATTTGCTGCCTTTTTCAGATGAGGCTCTGATTCGTGCGGTGAGTAAGGCGACAACACCGATGGTTTCTGCAATCGGGCACGAGCCGGATACTCCGCTGTTGGATTACGTCGCTGATTTACGTGCTGCCACACCGACGGATGCAGCAAAGAAAACAGTGCCCGATGCTGCTGAGGAACGACGCCTCATTGCACAGCTGCGTGAGCGCTCCTCGGCATCCCTGCGGCGATGGGTTGACCGTGAAGTAGCTACTCTGAGGGATTTAACGTCGCGGCCGGTACTGCGCGATCCGCTCACTCCCATCCGCGTGCGTGAAGAGTTTGTCACGGCGCAAGTGGATCGGCTGCGTTTTCTCATCC
Source organism: Corynebacterium sp. LK26 (assembly GCF_014335085.1). Classification (NCBI taxonomy): domain Bacteria; kingdom Bacillati; phylum Actinomycetota; class Actinomycetes; order Mycobacteriales; family Corynebacteriaceae; genus Corynebacterium; species Corynebacterium sp. LK26. The sequence goes on along the minus strand of NZ_PDHB01000017.1, from coordinate 37,711 downwards.
ACCGCAGTCTGGAACGCGAGGAGGCAGTGGTATCGGGATTGCGCGGCAAGGTTTCAGCACTTGGCCCCTCTGCCACACTCGCTCGCGGCTATGCCATCGTGCAGGCACAATCGGCTACTCAGCCGGAACCACAGATTGTGACCTCTATTGCAGATGCTCCGATGGGTTCCCAACTGCGAATTCGCGTCAGTGACGGCTCCATCTCTGCAGCGACGCTAGCTACGAAGCCGGCGAATTAGTAAGCAATGACTTTTCCAACCTTGAAGCTTTAACTACTAAATGTGAAGGACGTATTCGCTAATGAATGACAATGTTTTCGGCGCGGGTCAGGCTCCCTCTTCGGAGGAACAGGTACCGGTGGAGAACCTGAGCTACGAGCAGGCTCGAGATGCGCTGGTCGAGACCGTCAAGCTCCTAGAACTCGGACAGATGAGCCTGGATGAATCCCTGGCGCTGTGGGAGCGAGGCGAGGCGCTGGCCCGCCGCTGCGAGGAGCATTTGGCTGGCGCCCGGGCAAAGGTTGAAGCCGCCTTGGCCAGCAAGAATCAGGATGTCTCGGCTTCTGCCGAGAATGTGGGCGATGAGGACTAAAAAGAGACGAGAAACGATCGTCGGTTCATATCGTTTCTCGTCTCTTCGCTGATAGCTGAGTTCAGCTATTTTATGGCTCTAGTCGGGATTACCACTCCAGGTGAGTGCTCGACTCGGCCTACTTTGCTGGTGCCGACGGCATCTCGGACGCAGTCGGCTGCGGCTGTGACGAATCCGGCATTGTCGCGTCCGGATCGATTGGCTCGGCCTTCTGCATAGCCGCCGCCAACTGTGTGAACTCCTCGTCGTTGGCAGTGCCCTCGATAATTGCGCGGGAGTCACCGAGGTCCCCAACCCATACGCGACGCACGTTGTCCTCAGCCGGCTCATACTTAGTCCAGGTTGTACCTTCCACGTCAGTAGTACCGTCCCGGAGACGGTTCTTACCATCATCCGGCAGCTGACCTGCTTCCGCATCTGTTTGCGTGACCTGAATGAATGCTCCGCTAGCGGTGACATAGCCAATAATGGTCGTCTGCTTCCCCGCCGCCATACCCGCGCGGGTCGAGTTTGAAGTCCAGCCCTCAGGCACCTTCGGCAGGCGAACTGGATAGTCCACGCGCCGAGCCTCCACGTTCACGAATGGGGCAGCATCGACTTCGTGCACCGGACCGTTTTCCGGCTTCCCGGGGTTAAAACTGCACAGGCCGGTAAAGCCAATGGTGACAGCCACCGCAAGAAACATCACCACGAGGGTGAGAATCATGTCTCGACTGTCCTGCAAAATCCTAGGTTTCTCATTCGCCACGCGCTCAAGTATGCCAAAGGCCCCGCAACGAACCTAGTCATCATTCGCACCCGCACAGCTGCAGCTAGCAATACTTGATGACGGACGCTGTCGACGTCGTCAAGCGAACTGACACCGGAACAAACTTTTGATAACCGCGTGATGTGGGGGTTTAGCCCTGAAACTCCCCCCACTTTGGCGCTGCGTCCACCCCCGAACACCAAAAAGGTGGAACACTAGTAACAGATGCAAAGGCGCTAAAACTGATGCGCCAAACATCAATCAATAGAAATTGTTGCAACGCTAAACCCCAGTTTCCTGGCGTGGCGTCTCCCAGCACATTCTCAAACCTCAAAAGAGTTCTCAAAAACCACGGAAGGGCCAGAAGTCAATGAACGCCTCGAATCCTGAAGCACCAGATCGCAACCTTGCGATGGAGCTCGTCCGAGTTACTGAGTCCGCTGCACTGGCAGCTGGTCAGTGGGTCGGTCGTGGTCAGAAGGAAAAGGGCGACGGCGCTGCCGTCGATGCCATGCGTCAGCTCATCAACACCGTGGCTATGAACGGTGTCGTTGTTATTGGCGAGGGCGAAAAGGACGAAGCCCCGATGCTGTTCAACGGCGAAAAGGTCGGCAACGGCCAAGGCCCGGCCGTTGACATCGCGGTTGACCCGATTGACGGCACGACTCTGATGGCAGAGGGCCGCCCGAACTCTATCGCTGTTCTTGCTGCTGCAGACCGCGGCTCCATGTACGACCCGTCGGCTGTGTTCTACATGGATAAGATTGCTGTTGGCCCGGAGGCTGCCGGCAAGATTGACATCGAGGCTCCAGTTGAGCACAACATCAAGGTCGTTGCTAAGGCCAAGGGGCTGCGTCCGGAAGATGTCACTGTTGTCGTGCTGGATCGCCCGCGCCACGCTGACATGATTCGTGACATCCGCGAAGCTGGCGCCAAGGTTCGACTGATTGGCGATGGTGACGTTGCTGGCGCTGTTGCCGCAGCTCAGAACACGAACTCGGTCGATATCATGATGGGCGTCGGCGGCACCCCAGAAGGTGTCATCACCGCATGCGCCATGAAGTGTATGGGCGGCGAAATCCAGGGCAAACTGCACCCGCGCGATGAGGCCGAAATTAAGAAGGCTCTCGACGCTGGGCACGATCTTTCTCGTGTTCTGACCACCGATGACCTGGTCGCATCCGACAACTGCTACTTCGTTGCCACTGGTGTCACCAACGGTGACATGCTGCGCGGTGTCGCTTACCGCGGTAACGGCGCGTGGACCCGCTCGCTGGTTATGCGCTCCAAGTCCGGCACCATTCGTCGCATCGAGGCTTTCCACTCCCTGGAGAAGCTGCGCAAGTACGCCAGCATCGACTACGGCAAGGGCGAGATGCCTGACATCGATCTGTAAGTAACTACCCCTTTAGTGGTGCCCTCAGGGCACCACTTTTTTAACAAACTGATTCATACTTGAAGACGAATGCGCTAACGGTTCTGCATCGCATGAAAATTGCATGCGCAATGAGGGGTCGTTCTGCGCGCACTCAAGTTCCCCTAACTGAAAGAGGCAACGAATGACAGAGCAGCAGTTCCGCATCGAGCACGACACCATGGGCGAGGTTAAGGTTCCGGTTAACGCCCTGTGGCGCGCACAGACTCAGCGTGCAGTTGAGAACTTCCCGATTTCCGGCCGTCCGCTGGAGTCTGCACAGATTCGCGCTATGGGTCTGCTGAAGGCAGCTTGCGCCATCGTCAACAAGGAGCGCGGCCTGCTGTCTGCTGAGCAGGCAGATGCCATCGTCGCCGCTGCCAAGGAAATTGCCGAAGGCAAGCACGATGCTGAGTTCCCGATTGACGTCTTCCAGACCGGTTCGGGCACTTCTTCCAACATGAACACCAACGAAGTCATTGCGTCCATCGCAAAGGCCAACGGCGTTGAGGTTCACCCGAATGACCACGTCAACATGGGTCAGTCTTCCAACGACACCTTCCCGACTGCCACTCACGTCGCAGCAACCGAGGCAGCTGTCAAGGACCTCGTCCCGGGACTGAAGGTTCTGCAGGAGTCCCTGGCTAAGAAGGCCAAGGAATGGGAGACCGTTGTTAAGTCCGGCCGCACTCACCTGATGGACGCTGTCCCGGTGACCCTGGGTCAGGAGTTCTCGGGTTACGCTCGCCAGATTGAGGCTGGCATTGAGCGCATCGAGGCCACCCTGCCGCGTCTGGGCGAGCTGCCAATCGGTGGTACCGCTGTTGGCACCGGCCTGAACACCCCGGCGGACTTCGGTGCCAAGGTCACCGCTGAGCTCGTCGAACTGACCGGCATCAAGGAGCTGCGCGAGGCTCAGAACCACTTCGAGGCTCAGGCTAACCGCGATGCCCTGGTCGAATTCTCCGGCGCTATGCGCACCGTCGCAGTCTCCCTGAACAAGATCGCTAACGACATTCGCTGGATGGGCTCCGGCCCGCTGACCGGCCTTGCTGAGATTCACCTGCCGGATCTGCAGCCGGGTTCCTCCATCATGCCGGGTAAGGTCAACCCGGTTCTGTGCGAGACTGCCACCCAGGTCGCAGCGCAGGTTCTGGGCAACGACACCGCTGTTGAGTTTGCTGGCGCTAACGGCGCATTCGAGCTGAACGTCTTCATCCCGGTCATGGCACGTAACGTGCTGGAGTCCGCTAAGCTGCTGGCGAACACCGCACGCGTCTTCGCCGAGAAGCTGGTGGACGGCATCGAGCCGAACGTTGAGCGTATGAAGACTCTGGCTGAGTCCTCCCCGTCGATTGTGACCCCGCTGAACTCCGCCATCGGCTACGAGAACGCAGCTAAGGTCGCTAAGACTGCTCTGAAGGAAGGTAAGACCATCCGTCAGACTGTTATCGACATGGGCTTCGTCGACGGCGAGAAGCTGACCGAGGAAGAGCTGGACAAGCGCCTCGACGTGCTGGCAATGGCCAACACTGATCGTGACTAGTTCTTTCTGAACTCGAAGGTGTGAGAGCACCTTACGCATAAGACCCCGTAGTCTCACTTCGCTGAAAGACTTCGGGGTCTACTATTTTTCCTTAACGTCGGACAAGTTTCAGAGAGTGACTAACTATTCCCACCTATCGCCACACCATCGCATTTCCTCGCCGTTGCGTCGCCGAGTGGTTCTCCCGCCCAGGCGCTGTCACCCGCCTAACACCGGGGCTTCTCCCGATGTCACCGAAATCCGAATCCGCCAACCTCGCCGACGGCACGACCGTATTCTCCATGCCGGCTGGCCTCAAATGGATTGCACGTCACGACCCGGCCGGTTTCCTCCCCGGCCAGAGATTCATTGACGAAGTCACCAGCGAGCCCTTTCGCCGCATCACGGGGTGGAAGCACACCCACGTTCTCTCCGATACTCCGCTTGGCGACGGCAGCGCTGGCACGGTTTTAGAGGACACCGTTGACACCAAGGTTCCGGTACCCGGGTTGGATTCGATGTTCGCCTACCGTGCTACGAAGGTTGCTGGCGACCTTGCGGCCGTCGATAGGCTTTCGGAGTATTTGGGGCATGTGCCGGAGCCGCTGACAGTGGCGATCAGTGGAGCTACGGGGACCGTCGGAACGCAGCTGCGCGCGCTACTGACCACGGCCGGACATGAGGTGATTTTGCTGGTGCGCTCACGTGAACAGACGGGTGTGGACAAGCGATATTGGGATACTGCGGCACCCGCAGCTGACTTGCTGGAGGGAGTCGACGCGGTCATCCATCTGGCCGGCGCACCGATTGCGGGGCGCTTCACGGAGGCGCATCTTCGAAAGGTTCGCCATTCCCGTGTCGAACCAACGCGAGCTCTGGCAAAGCTCGTTGCATCTACTGACAGCGTGAAGGTCGCGGTTGGAGCGTCGGCGGTGGGGTTCTACGGTGCGGATCGTGGCCCAGAGGTGCTCACCGAGGACGCTGGCCCTGGCGCGGAAGCGCAGCGTTACGACGGCAGCGCCGCCGCGGACAGTCTCTCGGCTATCGTGCGCGATTGGGAAAATGCATGGGATCCCGCTCGCGATGCAGGCAAGCGGGTCGTAAACGTCCGTACTGGTCTCGTGCTTGCTGGTGGCGGCGGACTCTTGCCGCTACTAGCGGGCGTGGTGTTCACCGGACTTGGAGGAAGATTGGGGTCGGGCGAGCAGTGGTTCCCGTGGATTGCTTTGGACGACCTGTTGGACATCTATCACCGGTCGTTGGCAGATTCCGCACTTGCCGGACCTGTCAATGCGGTGGTGCCACTGGCTTCCGGAGTGAATAATGCGGAGTTCACGAGGGTATTGGGAGAGGTCTTGCACCGCCCGACGGCGGTTCCGATTCCTTCACTGGGGCCTGCAGTACTGCTGGGCAAACGCGGTGCTGCGGAGTTGGCTCTCGCGAATCAGAGAGTAGAGGCAGCAGCGCTGCAAAAGGCGGGGCACAGGTTCCGCTTCACTTCGCTTAACGACGCCCTGCGCCACGAGCTATTGAAGGAGACGTAGCCTTCCACCGTGCCTACACAAAACACGAAGGTTGTGTAATTGAATGGCGCGTTGCGACTATCAACAACCCGACCCCTGCGCCTGAGTCCACGGCATCCTGAACAACCCAAAGATGCTCTCTGCATAGGTACTCAAACACCTGTTGACTCATCAACTTGCCATCACATTGCACTCGGTGTAACTTTGCACCTCGTGCAAATTGATGAGAATACCTATCACAGATTGGACCCGGGCCAACACCCCGAGTGCGGTCTCCGGGAGCTCAAAAGGTTTCAAACACACTGCGCTTTGGCCGATGCCGCGACCGCCCTTGTATTGGATCGCGGATACGACCAAGTCAACATCGAAGACATCTGTCAGCGGGTCAATATCAGTCGACGCACATTCTTCAATTACTTCGACTCCAAGGATCAAGCCATCTTCGGCAACGGCATCATGTCATTCGATGCTGACGATGAAGAGGTATTCCTCGCCCAAATTCACCAAGACCCCATCGCGGACATGCTCGATTTCATCGAGAAAAAGCAGCAATCCCAGCTACTCCGATATAAAGAGCTGGGGGCAACCGAAGAGTTTCACCGTCTGCTCAAGGAGCGTATCCGCGAGATTTTGCGCAATGAGCCAAAGCTATCGACGGTTGTCATTTCGAATTTTGGCAACTCAATGCGCCGCGTCCGTTCTGCCTTTGAGCGCTATTTCGAGATGAATCCACAGTCGCGCACGCACCCCGAGCTGCCCGTCGGGCACGAGGTAGCACTGTCGGTCGGTTTCGTCCGCGAATGCGTGCTGTACTCATCGGCTCATCGGGACGAATTCACAACAGATACACCGCTTCACGACGCCGCCGACGTCGTTAAAAATTTCTGGAGGAGGAATAGTGACAGCTAGCAACACCACTGCTCAAGATCAAACCGACACCACGGTTTCTGACAACAAGTCCCACTTGGGAATCATTTTCTTCGCGCTCATTCTCACTATGCTGATGAGCTCGCTGGGGCAGATGATTTTCGCCACCGCCCTGCCGACCATCGTCGGCGAGCTCGGCGGAGTTGACCACATGTCGTGGGTTATTTCTGCATTCCTGTTGGCACAGACTGTGGCAATGCCGATTGTCGGCAAGCTCGGTGACATGATTGGGCGCAAGGGCCTGTTCATGATGGGCATCGCGCTGTTCATGGTCGGTTCCGTCATGGGTGCAATCACCAACTCCATGAGCCTGCTCATCGCCGCCCGCGCTTTTCAGGGATTTGCTGGCGGTACATTGATGGTTTCCTCACAGGCCATCCTGGCCGAGGTTATTCCCGCACGCCAGCGCGGTAAGTACATGGGCATCATGGGTGCTGTGTTCGGTCTGAGTTCCGTGCTGGGACCAGTGCTGGGAGGCTGGTTCACCGACGGCCCGGGCTGGCGCTGGGGCCTGTGGATCAACGTCCCGATGGGCGTGGTTGCACTATCGGCAGCTGCGGCCTTCCTGAAGCTGCCCCGACGCCAGAGTGAAGGAAACTTCGACTACATCGGCACGATGTTCTTGACTGCCGCTGCCTCGACGCTAATTCTCACCACCACGTGGGGCGGTACACAGTACGACTGGAACTCCGGGGTCATCATCTCGCTTATCGTTGCCTCTGTCGTTTCCTGGGTGCTGTTCTTCCTCACCGAGACTCGCGTTTCCAACCCACTGATTCCGACGCACTTGTTTAATAACCGGAACTTCGTGCTCACGACTGTGTCGGGTCTCATTCTGGGTATCGCGATGTTCGGCACTATGGCCTATATTCCGACCTACCTGCAGATGGTGCACTCAATGTCACCGACCGCTGCAGGTTTGATGATGACGCCGATGATGGTCGGCATGCTGCTCACCTCAATTGGCGTTGGCCAGATTATTTCGCGGACTGGTAAGTATCGCTTCTACCCCTTCGTCGGCCTGATGATTATGGCTGTCTCCCTCTACTTGCTGTCCACGCTGGAGACCACCACCCCGCTGTGGCAGGTTGGTGTGTACCTGTTCATCATGGGCTTCGGCCTGGGCACCGGCATGCAGGTTCTGGTTCTCATCGTGCAGAACTCCTTCCCGGTCGCCATGGTCGGTACCGCTACCGCTGCGAATAACTTCTTCCGCCAGATTGGTGGTGCGGTCGGTTCCTCCATTGTGGGTTCGATTTTCATCCACCGCATGAAGGACCTGGCAGGCGAACGCGTTCCGGCTGCTGTCGAACAAATCAAGGCCGCATCACCGGAGGCTGCAGCAGAGTTCGCAAAGCAGATGGGCCCGGAGGGCTTTTCCTCTAAGTCGATCGGTTCACTGACGCCGCACGTACTAGATAGCATGCCGGCGCCAATCCATGAAGCGCTGATCTCCAGCTACAACGATGGTTTGACGCCGATCTTCTTGGTACTAATGCCAGTGATTATTCTGGCAGCAATCATTGTGTTCTTTGTTCGCGAGGATCCGTTGAAGGAAACCGTCGAATAATTAATTCGCGGGAGCCGCGGCTCCCGGCAGCTATGCCCCCACCTGGCCGTCGGCGCGGTCGAGCTTGTCCAGAATCGGACGGTTCGGCTCACCGGCGGCTTCTGCTTCTTCCTGGACGCGCTTCAGTGCGCGCTCCTCTGGCTTTTCCAGGAGCTTTTCCAAAATAATGACATCGCGCCACTGCCCCGCCATTGGGCCGTAGGTCATCTTTGCCATGTGGTGGTAAATCCCCACTTCACGGAAGCCGAGCTTTCGATGCAGCTTTAACGATCCCACATTCTCCGGGAAGACCCACGAGTGAATCGACCAGCAGTCGAGCTCCGTGGCATCGTCGATAAGCTTCTGCAGCAGCGTCGCCGCCAGCCCCATGCCCTGCCCGTCAGGATGGACGTAGATGGAGTCTTCGATGACGCCATTGAAAATCGGGCGCTTGGATACCGGCGCTGCCGATGCCCAAGCCAGAATCTTGTCCGGGTTTTCTGCGTCGACGGCGACGTAACACAAATCCACTCGTTTGAGTGCGATGAATTCGTCCCACTCGGGAGCGGAGTGCTCCCAGGACGCGTGCCCCGTATCCAGGCCAATCTCGTAGATCTCTTGGATCTGTGGATAGTCCTCTTCACGCATCATTCGAATCGTGAAATCGCGCTTCTTTTCAGCCATAACTACAAGTGTGGCTAATTTTTCCGCGCACGTCGAACGAAACGGCAAAAATATTGTAAAAAGATTACTTTCGCCTGCGCGGTCGCCTGCTTCCGCCGCTGCTTCGACGCCCGCTACGGCTACTACGCGCATGCTTTACGACGGCCCCAGCGCGCTGCCGGCGGGCTTGCTTAGCAAGCGTCTTTTCTCGGGCCGACAACTTCTTCGGCTGCTCGTCAGCCTTCTTGCGCCCCAACTGCGTGCGCGTCGAGTCCTCCCTGCGCCCCTGGACAATGCCGACGAACTCCTGCCGGAGCTCGTCGTCCTCTACTTTCGGCCATACCAACCAAATAGCTGTCCGAGACAGCGGTTCTGTGGCACCTTCCTCGGCCACCAAGTTCGATGAGGCCACCGCCTTCTTCGACAGCGCCTTCAAAATCGTGCGAGGTCCCACCACGACACCTGCACCAGTGGCCGCAACGGGCAGCATCTGTCGCAGCTCATCCGGATCCACGGAGGTCAACAGCACAGTTTCGTCCGCCAACAGCTCCTCCGGCACGGACTCTGTGAGGGAGAACACGTGCTCTTTCTCGAAGGCCACGCCCCAGGCTTCGTCGTAAAGCCGGATGCGATGGAGCGACTCGGGCAGCGAGCTTTCGGACTCTAACCGAACCAGCGCCATGTCAGCGGCGCCGCCGACCAGGTCGGACATCGGATCGTCGGCGGCGTGGGTGTGCAGTGTTGCCGGAATTCGATCCCTAAAGCGGCGAAACCACTTCTCGGGACTGGTGCCGGTGGCGAACACGATGCGCAGGACGGCGGGTTCAGGAGTCGACATACTCCGCAAGGTTACTCGAATGGGTGCTAGCGTTGAACCCATGAAACCCCTAACCGCAGCCAAAAAACTTGGCATTTTCCTCCCGGCCACACCCGAGGAATTTCGCACTGGTGAGATTTCGCACGCGCAGTTTGCCGAACTGCAATCCAATCCGCCGGAATGGCTCGCTGAGCTACGCCGCAACGGACCGCACCCGCGTCCAGAAGTTGCCCGCAAGCTGGGCATCACTATCACGGCGTTGAAGAAGAACGACATGGACAAGCCGCTGACAACGGCGGAGATTAAGGATTTGCTCGAGCAGATGCCGGAGTGGCTGGAGGCCGCTCGTGAGTCCATGGCGAAGCAGCGCGTGGAAGCCGCTGAGGCAGAGGCCAAGAAGGACGACGGCCCTGGTCGGGCTGCCGCTGAAGCTGCTCGCAACGCCGAGAATTAGCAGACACAGCTGGCACAGCTGACACAGCCAACACCTTCAAGGAGGATCTCGTGGCCATCGACTACACCGCACATGCAATCAACCACAAGGACAACGGTACGGTTGTCCTGATTGGCTCGCTGGGCACCACACAGGAGATGTGGGAGCCCCAGGTAGCCGCTTTGAGCGAAAAGTACCAGGTCATCACGCCAGATGTCCGCGGCCATGGCGATTCCCCTATCCCCGAGGGTGAGTGGGACATGAGCCACTTGGCCGCCGACATCATCGAGGTCCTCGATGAGGAGGATGTTGACCGCGCACATTTTGTGGGACTATCTCTCGGCGGCGCTATCGCCCAGACCATCGCACTAGAACACGCCGATCGCGTGGTCAGTCTGACACTGTCGTCGACGGCGCCGAAATTCGGCACACCCGAGGCCTGGCAGGAAAAGGCCCAGCTCGTGCGTGACAAGGGCACAGGCGCGCTCGCGGACACTGTCGTCCGCAACTGGTTTACCGACGAGTGCTTCGACACTACCCCTGAGCTCCCCGCCCGCTTCCGCGACATGATCGCAGATTGCCCCGATGACGGCTACATCGGCGCCTGCGGAGCACTCTCTCGCTTCGACACCCGCGAGCGCCTCGCCGAGATCACCGCTCCGACGCTGGTCATCGCCGGTAAGCAGGACACCTCTACGTCTCTCGACGTCGTCACTTCGCTTCACGACGGCATCGCGGGCTCGACCATGGTCGTCATTTCGCCGGCCAAGCACCTGCTTAACCAGGAGACCCCGGAGTACTACAACTCTGCTCTGCTGGCGCACATTGATGGGATTGCCGACTAGGGGTTAAGTAAAGAAAAGACACACTTTTCTTTACTTAACCCAAGTTTCCGGCCTGCTAGGCGCGCAGGTCACAGAAAGCAGAAGACCCCGCCGGTGCGTGATGCACCATGCGGGGTCTTGCTGCGACGCTACCGGGAGGGGAAAGCCCCTCGCCGGGTGGCGTTGATCAGGCTTAAGCCTCCGTGACGGAGCCGCCTGCCTTCTCGATCTTCTCCTTAGCGGAGCCCGAGAACTTCTGTGCGGTGACGTTCAGCTTGACGCTGATCTCGCCGTTGCCCAGAACCTTGACCGGCTGCTTAGCGCGGACCAGGCCAGCTGCGACGAGGTCGGCAACTGCGACGTCGCCGCCGTTCGGGAAGGCCTTCTCGAGGTCGGAGACGTTCACGACCTGGAAGATGACCTTGTTGTTGTTCTTGAATCCCTTGAGCTTCGGCAGACGCATCTGCAGTGGCATCTGGCCACCCTCAAAGTATGCAGGAACCTTGTTGCGGGCCTTGGTGCCCTTCGTACCACGACCAGCGGTCTTACCCTTGGATGCTTCACCACGACCCACGCGGGTCTTGGCCTTGTTTGCACCCTTGGCCGGACGGAGGTCGTGGAGCTTGATTGGATCGCTCATTTTTACTCCCCTGCCACTTCTTCAACCTCGACCAGGTGGCGAACGGTGTGGACCATGCCGCGGGTGACAGCGTTGTCTTCGCGGATGATCTCCTGACCGATGCGCTTCAGGCCGAGGGAACGCAGCGTGTCACGCTGGTTCTGCTTCCTACCAACAGTGCCCTTGATCTGACGGATCTTCAGTGCCATGGGTTATGCCCCCTGTCCTGCAGCACGAGCGCGCAGCATGGCTGCCGGAGCAACCTCTTCGAGGCTCTTGCCACGACGTGCGGCGACCTCTTCTGGGCGCACGAGCTCCTTGAGGCCGGCCACCGTTGCGTGAACAACGTTGATGGCGTTCGGCGAGCCGAGCGACTTGCAGAGAATGTCCTGGACGCCAGCGCACTCCAGCACCGGGCGGGCTGCGCCACCGGCGATAACACCGGTACCTGGTGCAGCCGGACGCAGCATGACGACGCCTGCTGCGGCCTCACCCTGCACCGGGTGGGTGATGGTGCCGTTGATCATCGGGACACGGAAGAAGTTCTTGCGAGCTTCCTCGGCACCCTTCTGGATAGCAGCCGGGACTTCCTTGGCCTTGCCGTAGCCGACACCGACCATGCCCTGGCCGTCACCCACGATCACCAGAGCGGTGAAGCTGAAGCGACGACCACCCTTGACGACCTTGGACACACGGTTGATGGTGACGACGCGCTCGATGTACTGGTTGCGCTCGTCCTGCTGGTTGTTGCGACGATCGTTACGGCCACCGCGGTCGTTGCGGCCGCCGCGCTCGTTGCGATCGTTGCGGTTGTTATCGGCGGAGCGTCCGCCGTTACGGTCACGTTCCGACATCACGCGTTCCTTCCGTTGGAGTTCATGGTGTTGGTGGTCATTAGAACTTCAGACCACCTTCGCGGGCGGCGTCAGCCAGAGCGGCGACGCGGCCGTGGTACTGGTAGCCAGCGCGGTCGAAGACGACTGCCTCGATGCCAGCTTCCTTCGCACGCTGTGCGATCAGTTCGCCAACCTTGGCGCCACGTGCCTTCTTGTCGCCCTCGACTCCACGGACCTCTGCTTCGAGGGTGGACGCAGCGCACAGGGTGTGACCGACGGTGTCGTCGATGACCTGAACGTGCATGTGACGAGAGGTACGGTGCACAACGAGACGTGGAGTCTCTGGGGTGCCGGACAGGGTCTTGCGGATACGGAAGTGGCGACGTGCGCGAGCGTTGCGACGGCGGGTGGAGATGTCCTTGCCCACCGGCAAACGCTGGCCTTCCTTGTTCGTTGCGTTGTTGCTCATTACTTACCCGTCTTTCCATCCTTGCGACGGACCTGCTCGCCTTCGTAACGGATGCCCTTACCCTTGTATGGGTCATCCTTCCGCAGACGGCGGATGTTAGCGGCGATCTGTCCAACCTGCTGCTTGTTGATGCCTTCGATGGAGAACTTGGTGTTTCCGTCGACGGCAAACTTGATGCCCTCAGGCGCCTCAATCAGGACTGGGTGAGAGTAGCCCAGTGCGAACTCCAGGTTCTGGCCCTTGAGCTGCACACGGTAACCCACACCGAAGATTTCCATCTTGATGGTGTAGCCAGTAGTAACGCCCACGACCATGTTGTTGATCAGGGAGCGGGACAGGCCGTGCAGGGAACGGTTCTTGCGGCGGTCATCGGGGCGGGAGACGACGAGTTCTTCGCCTTCCTGAGCCACGGTGATTGGTGCCGGAATCTCTTCAGCCAGGGTGCCCTTAGGACCCTTGACTTCAACGTTCTGGCCGTTGATGGTGACGGTGACGCCAGAGGGGACGGTCACCGGTGCCTTGCCAATACGAGACATGGTTAAACCTCCTCTTACCAGACGTAGGCGAGGACTTCTCCGCCCACGCCCTTGTTGTTGGCCTCACGGTCAGTCAGCAGACCCTGGGACGTGGAGATAATAGCCACGCCCAGGCCACCGAGAACCTTTGGCAGATTAGTGGACTTTGCGTAAACGCGCAGACCCGGCTTGGAAACACGACGCACGCCAGCGATGGAACGCTCGCGAGATGGGCCGTACTTCAGGTTAAGCTCCAGGGTCTTGCCGACGGTCTCGTCGTTAACGGAGTAGTCGGCGATGTAGCCTTCCTGCTTCAAGATTTCGGCGATGTTGGCCTTGATCTTGGAGGATGGCATAGACACGGTGTCGTGGAACGCATTGTTTGCGTTGCGCACTCGTGACAACATGTCCGCAATCGGATCAGTCATGGTCATGTGAAGTGACCTGTTGCCTTTTTCGTTACGGTTCCCGTGCTCACCCTTGATGAATCGCGTGTACCGCACGATCGCTGGCTACTCACGCTCCGCCTAACTCAGTAGTTAGGGGTGCTCGCTGCCTTTATCCGTGCGGCCGCTTCGGGCGAGGGGCCTGTAACAAAGTGGATGTACAGTTTTTCTCCCTTGTAGCGGGAGACTCTTTCCGCAGGTCATGTGGCATTCCCGGGATTTTGACGCGTTAGCGTCGAAAAAAAGAACATGGGGGTACCTACCTACGGCAAGACCTGACTAGCCTAGCAACCAGCTAAAACATGTCCAAATCCCTGCTCAGAAGCATAGAGCTGAGGTGTAGGGTCGGCGCCATTCAGGGCCGACCGACCTCACTAGCCGCACCTGCTGGCTCACACACTCACCTGCACAGCTCCACAATCCCTCCTTGTAGTACTTTGATTAGGCTTACCTTGTTCATATAAGCTTGCTCCCGTTAAGATCATGGACTTTCACGCGTCAAGGAGGGATGCATGGCTATCTCTACCCCGCATGCGCAATCCCCTTCTCAATCACACCTGGGGTCTCGCGCGGACGCTACTGCGGACGCTTCTGCCAGCGCTCCATCAGGTAAAATCCCGCGTCGCCTCGTCGGCCTCGGCGTCCTTTTCCTCCTATTGCTCGCCAGCATCGTTGCCAGCATCGTGTTTGGATCACGGCAGATCCCTTTTGGAGAAGTGTCCGCCGTGTTCCGCGATCTCGGCACGGCGTTCGGCCACGCGGAGGGGCTGAATGTGGATCAGCGCGTGATCGTCGAGCTCCGCATTCCCCGCACCCTGTTGGGCCTAGTCGCCGGTGCTGCCCTTGGCGCCTCCGGTGCATTGATCCAAGGGCACACGCGCAACCCTCTCGCGGACACGGGCATTCTCGGCATCAACTACGGTGCGTCCCTGGCCGTGGTTGCCAGCTTCTCCTTGCTGGGTGTGACGTCCGTGTGGGCTACCAGCATGTGGGCGTTCGGTGGGGCCATCGCTGCTACTGCGTTGGTGTTTAGTTTGGCGTCCATAGGAGGAGGACAGGCCAATCCAATGACGCTGGTCCTCGGCGGCGCGGCTTTGTCCGCGGTCCTCAGCGCCATCATCAGCGGTTTTATCCTCACTGACGATGCCAATCTGGATCGCATGCGCTTCTGGACCGTCGGCTCCATCGCGGGCCGGGATCTCACCGTGTTCTACGGCGTGCTGCCGTTTATCCTGGTGGGCCTCCTGCTGGCGTTCATCACGGCACCGCAGCTAAACCTCCTGAATCTGGGCGATGACATCGCCTCCGGACTGGGCATCAACACCCAGCGCGCCCGCCTGATTGGCATGGCTCTGATCGCACTGCTGGCCGGTGCCGCGACAGCTGCCGCCGGCCCCATCACCTTCATCGGCCTGGTGGTCCCGCACCTCGTGCGCGCCATCACGGGCCCTGATTACCGCTGGATCCTCCCTTACTCTGCCCTGACGGGTGCGGTGATGATGCTGTTCGCAGACGTGGTGGGCCGTCTGATCGCTCGTCCGGGCGAGTTGCAAGTAGGCATCATCCTCGCGTTCGTGGGCGCGCCGTTCTTCATCGCCCTTATTTATCGACGCCGGGTGGTGGCCATTTAATGAGTTCCCTCCTTGCCCGCCCTACCTCTTCCACTATCCCTGGGCGCCCGCCATTCCGCGTGGGCTCATTTTCTGTGGTCTGGCGCCCTCGCGCGTTGACGGTGTCTCTATTGCTGCTCGTGGCGATCGTCTTGCTAGCGGCGGTCTCCATCGGCCTGGGTGACTATCCTGTGTCCCCGGCTCGTGTGCTGGAGGTGCTGTTCACCGGCCAGGGCACCCGCATTGAGCGTCTGGTGGTTTTGGATTGGCGCATGCCTCGTGCGCTGACGGCCATTCTGGTGGGCTGTGCGCTGGGATTATCCGGAGCCCTCACTCAGTCCGTGACTCGCAATGCGCTGGCCAGCCCGGATATCTTGGGCTTCACTACGGGCGCGTCCGCGGCCGCGGTCACCGTCATCACTCTGGGTGGTGGCGCTGGTGGTTTCCTCGGCTGGCTCAGCAGCATCGGCATTCCCTTGGCCGCGGTGCTTGGTGCGGCTGTCACCGCAACGGTGATGTGGGCTCTGGCGTGGAGGAGATCGACTGATTCCTTCCGGCTAGTGCTGTTCGGCATCATCATCTCTGCTCTGTTGACCTCGTATATCAACTTCCTGATGATCCGCACGGAGTTGCGCGATGCCGCGGCCGCGCAGTTCTGGCTTACTGGCTCCCTGAGCACTGCGGACTGGTCCAAGATGTGGCCCATCGCCATTGTTGTGTTGGTGTTTACACCGCTGCTGGCCTGGATTGGTCACCAACTTTTAGCCACCTTGCTGGGCTCGGATACTGCACGGGCTTTGGGACAAAACGTCCAGGGTGTGCAGGTGCTTCTGCTCGCCGCTGCCGTGGCTTTGGCAGCAGTGGCGGTCTCGGCCGCTGGCCCCATCGGGTTCGTCGCCTTCGTGGCCCCACAGGTGGCGCTGCGCTTGTGCAACTGCTCTGCACCACCGCTTCTGGCCTCTGCGCTGACCGGCGCTGCGCTACTCCTGCTGGCAGATATCAGCACCCAAACTCTTCTGCCCGTAGAGCTGCCGGTGGGCATTCTCACCTCGGCAATCGGCGGTGCGTTCCTTATTTATTTGCTGGTCCAACGGAATAGGTCAACCACGGCATGAGAAAAGATCCCACCCTGGAAGTTAGCAGTGCCGCGAACAAAGAAGGACACATGACTCAGAAGCACAGCATGAGCGCACGCGGCCTCGCCGTGGGCTACGGCGACCGGACGGTCATCGAAGGCTTGGACGTGGACTTTCCTCGCGGGCAGATCACCACAATCATCGGCCCCAATGGCTGCGGCAAATCCACGTTGTTGCGAGCCATGTCTCGTCTCCTTCCGGCGAATGAGGGCGAAGTGCTGTTAGACGGCGCCGATATCTCATCCATCAGGCGCAAGGACCTCGCACGGACCATCAGCGTGCTGCCACAAACCCCTACCGCCCCGGAGGGACTCAACGTGGCTGATCTCGTCTCGCGCGGTCGGCACCCACACCAATCGTGGATCCGTCAGTGGTCGTCCACGGACGAAGCCGAGGTGCACAAGGCGCTGGAAATGACTGGCTCGATGGGGCTGGCGGAGCGCACCCTGGATTCTCTGTCCGGAGGGCAGCGGCAGCGTGTGTGGATCTCCATGGTTCTTGCGCAGAACACGGACATCCTGTTCCTGGACGAGCCCACCACCTACCTGGATCTGGCCACGTCGGTAGAGATTTTGGAGCTGGTGCAGCGTCTACGCCGAGAGCTGGATCGGACTGTGGTGATGGTGCTGCACGATCTCAACTTGGCTGTACGCTACAGCGATAATCTCGTGGTGATGAAGGATGGACAGGTCCTCGCCACCGGGCGTCCCAGCGAGGTCATTACCCCAGAGCTACTGCTCGAGGCGTTTGCCCTCAACGCGCTAGTCATCGAGGATCCTGTCACCGGCGGTCCGCTGATCGTCCCCAAGTGACGATCAGGGCTTAGTCCTCCATCAGCTCCTGGGCGGGAGTCTTCTTGGACTTCCGCCAGTTGATCATCGCGGAAATCACCACCGGAGTCACAGACACCAGCACGATGACGATGGCGATCATGTCGATGCGATCCGCAATGCCCGGGATATCCCCCAGCAGCACGCCAATGCCGACCATGCTGACAATCCACAGCACTGCACCCGTGACGTTCCATCCCACGAACTTCTTGTACGGCATCTCCGCGGTACCAGCGGCCACGGGAATGTAGGTACGCACGATCGGGATGAAGCGCCCCAGTACCAGAGCCAACGGCCCGTACTTCAGGAAGAAAGCCTCGGCTTGTTCGAGGTGCTCGGTTATGAGGATCTTGGCGTCGGGCTTAAACAACTTGCGGCCAAAGCGGTGGCCGAGCCAGAAACCTACCTGGTCGCCCAAGAACGCCGCGACGATGGCCACGCCCACCAGAATCGGAACGTTCAAGCCCAGCTGATCGCGCAAGATTGCCGCGGTGACCAGCATGGAATCGCCGGGGAGGAACGGGAAGAGCACGCCGGATTCAATAAAGATAATCAGCGCAATGCCGCCGAGCGCCCAGCCGCCAAAGTTCTGGAGCAGGGTGGTGGCGTCCATGAGGTCGCTTAAGTGCACAGGGAATCCCTTCTAGAAAACAACTGGTCTATTCTTACCCCGGTTTCTGACCGGAATACAGGCAGCTCGCCCCTAGCGTGCATCCGTTATCCCCATGAGTGCCCGTCCCCTAGCCAGCAACAGCAAAACCGCCCCAGCACGTTCATGCGGGGCGGTTCGGCAGTTGATTCAGACTACTTCGTGGCGTCTGCCAACGGCTGCTCGATCTTGTCCAGCAGGTAGTTCAGGCTCAGCACGGTCTGCCATCCGAAGGCCTTTTCCAGGTCGCCTTCCAGGTAGACACTGTGTCCGTCCTTCACGGCGGGCAGCTTGCCCACGATCGGATCCTCGGTCACAGAAGCCTTGCTCTGCTTCGGAGAGTAAGACAGTTGATCCCACACCAGCACGTCAGAGTTGATCTGGTCTGCGTTTTCCTTGGAGACCTCACCGTAGAACTTGTCCTTGGTGATGCCCGCGTAGGCCGGGTTGATCTTGAATCCCAGCTCGGTGAAGAAGCGGCTACGCGGATCGCCCTCGGCAAAGACAGCCAGGCTCTCGTCGGAGACAGTGGCCACGCCGAGTTCCTTTTCGGCCCATTCTGGGTGGCGGCCCTTGAGCTCTGCGAACTTCTCCTTGACCTGCTCCACCTGGCGCTTTGCCTCTTCAGGCTTGCCCACGGCCTGCCCGATCTCTTCCGTGGTCACGTCCCATGGTTGCTGTAGTTCTTCGTATTCGCCCTTTTGTACGACGACAGGGGCGATCTCAGACAGCTTCTTGTACGTGTCTTCATCGATGTCCGAGTACACGGCCACGATGAGGTCTGGATTGTCCTTGGCGATGGCTTCCGCGTTGACTTCTGTGTCCTTGTCGATCCGAGGAGTGTCGCCCTCGATCTTGTCATTGGACCAGTTGCCCGCAGCCTGACCATCCGGGGTCATTCCGTCCCAGTACTTCACGGAGACAGGAGTAACTCCCAGCGCCAGCAGTGCGTCCTGATCCGTGTAGCCCAAGGAGACCACGCGCTGCGGGGCTTCCTTGATTTCGGTGGAGCCGTAGCGGTGCTCGATGGTGGTGGGGAATGCGCCCTGCTCGGCGTTGACTGCCTGGGAGTCCCCGGAATTTCCGGACTGGTCATCAGTCGAGCAAGCGGTCAGTGCCGCGCCCAAGGTCAGCACAGCAGCGGTGCTAACGAGAATCTTCTTGAGTGTCATTTTTCTCCGTTGTTACTGGTGACGGATTTCCGCGCGAGGCGTGGCCCGTACACAAAAGGGAAAGGTCAAACCTTTGGTTGGATATATCCAGCCCTATGTCCAAAGAATTCGGTGGCGGTCAGTTCCGAGTTGTCGTCGAGACGAACACGATCCAGAACAATCGCCGGCGCCGGCACGTTGGCACGGGGCGATCCACAGACCACCGCGATTCCTCCCTCGTGAGGGATGGTGACTCGGCCGGGGGTTCCGCCGAAGCGGCCCTGCGAGACGTGCGCGGAAAGCACGCGGACGCGCTGGCCTCGGAATTCAAAGTAAGCATTGGGGTACGGGTCGGACTGCGCCCTGACCAGCAAGGCGATATCTTCCGCAGGTTGGGTGAAATCTATGCGAGATTCCTGCTCGCCGCGCTTGTGGAAGTACGTAGCGCGGGTGGGATCTTGAGGTTGCGCAGTGGCGGTGCCTTGGGCGACGTCACTCAATGCGCGTTCCACGAGGGGCTCGATGAGGTCGATGGTCTTGGCCACGAGATCCGTGGTGGTGTCCTGCGGACCCACGGGGATCGCGCGCTGGGCAACGATGGGTCCGCCGTCCAGCACTTCATCCATCTCGTGCACAGTGACGCCCACGTGAGTTTCCCGGTTCAACAGCGCCCACAGGATGGGCGAAAATCCGGCGTACTCGGGCAGGAGACCATCGTGGACATTCAATGCGCCGTGCTTGGCCAGGCTGAAAACCTCGGGAGGAAGCCAGGTTCGCCAATTGTTGGCCACGATGATGTCTGGTGCAGCATCGCGCAACGCCTCAATGACGTCTTGACCCACGCGCTCAGTGACACACACCTGGAGCTCATGTTCGCTGGCGAGCTCCTCAACGGAGTCTGCCCACATTTGCTCATAAGGGTGATCGCTGGCAGGGTGCGTAACTACCAAAACTACTTCATGACCAGCATTGATGACCGCAGACAACGTCCGGTGTCCCCACGACTGATAGCCGAAAACAGCAACTCGCATGCAGGGGATGTTAGCTTAGGTTTACCTATGTAGTCAATGATGAAAGTGGCGCAGTTTTCATGCCAGACTCCCCGGACGTGACCACCCTTCACCGAATCTCGGTGCCCGCGGATGCGGAAGCCCTCGTTTTCCCGGACCCCTACCGCTCGAACGTCGAGCTCACCGAATCGATGTCCACCGTCGATGTGCGCATCCCGGCGCACTCAGCAGTGACCTATAGCTTTCAATCCGGCGAGCTGAAATATCCCGATCCACATAACGCACACGGCGCAGGCCCACAGGCGAGCCTATTGAGCGGCGATTCTGTGGACCAGACACTCTGGCCGCCTCGCTCCCCAGAAGTCATCGCGGACTTGCCCGGCGCACGCCTGTCCATCGACCGGAAGGTATTCGGCAGGCGCTGCACCGCGCGCCTCGATGACCGCGGTGCGGATACCACCGTGGTGTTTTTGGATGGCGATGACTGGATCCATCTGCATGACCTCACGGGCGCACTGGACCGGGCAGTCACGGCAGGGCTTATCCCCCAGATCAACCGCGTCTTCCTGCCGGCAGCCAAAGACCGCAGCGAGGAGTACACCTCCCAAACATTCGCCAGCGCACTGGCCACCGAGCTTCCGCCGATCATCAACAGCAGCCACATAGTCCTGGTGGGGCAAAGCTTCGGCGGTCTCTCCGCCCTGCGCGCAGCTCTTACGGCTTCCACCGAAACCACGCCTGCAATCAAAGGAGCCATCGCCCAGTCCCCTGCCGTCTGGTGGTCCGCTGACCGTTCTGCAGAGCTCGCGGACACGCTCTCGGACGGGCCCGCAGGAGGCGACATTGCCGCACAGCTCACTGGCCCCTCACTCGAAAATCCTGCGGCTCACAGTGGCTCCGGTCTGGCACGCATCGTACTGACGTGCGGTGCAGAAGAGCCGCCCATGCAACGACACGTGGATGCAGTGGCCGATGCCCTGACACGCCGCGGCTTTCCCACCACCAATCACCGCACGCCCGGTGGCCACGACCCTGCGATGTGGCGCCACGGGATCATCCCGGCACTCGCCGAATTGCTGGGCTGAATCTACGAGCGCGCCTCCACAAACTCCGCCACGCGCTCGACTGTCCGCAGACCGTAGAATTCGCGCACGCCAACCTCCACTCCCAGCTCTCCACGCAGCAGTGCGCAGAGCTTGATGACCGCCATGGAGTGCCCACCCATGTCAAAGTAATCAGCATCCACCGGCACGTCCTCGGGCTCAATATCTAGCGATTCGGCAAACAGCTCCGCCGTGATCTCCTCGGTTTCGTTCGCCGGTTCGCGGCCCTTCTCCGTGATCCTTTCTCCCTCACCCAGTGCAGCAAGGTCGGTCTTTCCATTCGACGTCACCGGCAACTCATCCACGATCGACCATCGATCCGGGATCATGTAGCTGGGCAGTTCCTCGCGCAATGCATTACGCACGCCAGTCAGGAAACTCTGCCGCTCCCCCTGGTCCGCATCGCGCAGTTGTGGGGCCACGAGGTGACAGGCCAGGAGTGTGGCGTCGGATATACGAACAGGAACGGTCACGCAGTGGAGGATGCGGGGATCAACGCCGCGGGACACGGCGGCCGAGACGTCGCCGGGATCCACGCGGTGACCACGAATTTTCACCTGATCGTCGCTGCGTCCGAGGTACTCGAACATGCCATCCGCACGCACGCGGACGATGTCTCCCGTGCGATACATCCGCTCACCCGGGGCGCCCCACGGGCAGGCGACCATGGAGCTGGCGGTGCGCGCCGCGAGCCCATGATACTCCTGCGCTAAGCCGCTGCCCGCGAGGTAGAGCTCACCCGGCGCTCCTGTAGGAACGGGGCGCAACCACGGGTCCAAAACGAACGCCGCCGTGCGATCCACCGGCATTCCGATCACGGGCGTGGCGCTCTCATCCGTGCCAGCACCCAGGGCGTTGATGGTGTACTCGGTGGGTCCATAGAGGTTGTATCCGCGCACGTCATCGGCCTTTCGCAAGGTCTCCCACACGCCGTGCGAGACAGCCTCGCCGCCCAAGAGCACCAGCCGCGGGCGATGCGCGCCGGATTCCAGCATCCCCTCCGCGAGCAGCTGCTCGGCAACGGTCGGGGTGACGTTGATGACATCCACCTGATGCGCGCGAATGGCCTCAACCATGGCCGCAGCATCGCGTCGCAAATCCTCGGAGAAGATCCGCACCTCGTGGCCTTCCACCAGCCAAAACAGCTCTTCCCACGACATATCGAAGGCGAAGCTGATGGCATGCGCGATCCGCAACGTCCGCCCATCGGCAGCAGCTGGGGCGAAGATCTTGCGCCGGTGATTGTCCAGCATGTTGTGCAGCCCGCGATGCTTGATCACCACGCCCTTGGGCTTGCCGGTCGATCCGGAGGTGTACATCAGGTAGGCATCGTCCCCGGGCACCGCCGCAGGCGTGTGGGTGGTGGCGTGGGAATCGGCAGTGGTGACGTCGACGCAAGGAAGCGCACCGATCCGCTCCATGCGCTCCCGAGAACTCGAGTCCACCAGCGCGGCTGCGGGCTGGCTGTCCTCCACGAGGACCCGGAGCCGCCCATCGGGGTGCGTCAGATCAAGCGGCGCGTAGCGCACCCCTGCCCACAGGGCTCCCAGCAGAGCCACCACCGAATGCGCGGAGCGCTCCACCGCAATGGCGACAGTATCGCCGCTGGTCACGCCGCAATTCTTGATCTTTTCCGCAATGTCGGAACAGCGAGCAATCAGCTCACCGAACGTCCACTGCTGTGCGTCATCCGCTAGCGCGATGCGATCTGGGAAGCGCTGGGCGGTGTCCTTGAGCTCATCCGCAATGGTGCGGTCAATGCCTTCGGCCTTCTGCCAGGAAGCCATCTGCTCCGTCGTGCTTTGCGGGGAAGAATCCTCCGCTCGGGCTGGCGCCAACTGGGCCAGCTGAGCGAGCGGGACCTCTGGTGTGTCCACAAACGCGGTCAGGACTTCGGTCGCGGCCTTGAGCACGGAATGTGCGAGGGACTCGTCCACCACGTCGTGGCGGAATTCCAGCTTGATGCCCAGCTTCGGCCCCGGAGTGAATACCCAGGTCAGAGGGAAGTGCGTGGAATCTTCCGCGCGCTCCTCCACAACCCCGTGGCGTTCCCGAAGTTCCGCTGCTGCCTGCGGATCGAGGAAGTTCTGCACCACCACCATGGAATCGAACAGCGTGCCTACCCCCAGCTGCCGCTGGATGGCGCCGAGGTCCGCGGAATCGTGGTCCATATCCTCGATGCGCTGGCGATAAACATCCTGGACCAGTTCTTCTATGCTCTGGCCGGGCCGAGCTGTCACTCGCACTGGCACTGTGTTGAGCAGCACTCCCACCACATCAGACATGGCGGGGTCGCTCAAGGCATCGCGGCCACTGACAGACTGACCAAACACCACATCCGAATCCCCTGTGACAGCACCCAAGGCCACGGCCACGGCTGCGTTGACCACGGAGGTCAACGTCACGGCCTGCGCCCGGATCTTTTCCTGCAGTGCGCCGGTCAGCTGCTCGCTGACCTCGGCAAACACCTGGCGAGGCAACTCGCTACCAGCGTGCTCTGAAGAGATATCCGCGGCCTGCGGGGCAACGAGCGTGGGCTGAGACAACGTCTCTAGGCGATGTACCCAATAGTCGCTATCTGCCTGCTCTTTGCGAGTGTCAACGGACTCGAGCAGGGCGTCAGCAATAGAACAACCGCGAGGAACCAACTCTCCCGCACCCTGCGTGCGGGCCTGGCCGGACCTCAACGTCAGCCTCTCGAGGAAGGTTTGCAGCATCACTGCACGCGACCAACCATCGACCAGAACCAGGTGGTAGGTAAGAAGCAGCGTGTCGCCAGGCTGTCCGTCACTTCGGCCGGTGACGATGGTTGCCTTCGCCAGCGGCACGGATGCGAGATCGATGCCCGCGCTGCGATCAGCGTGCATGATCGCCTCGAGATCCCCTTCGGTGGTCTCGACGGGGAGGTCAATGCCCTGTCCACTCCACGGCAAGTTCTGCACGGGTTGGCCGGAAGCATCGGTGTGGAACTCCGCGCCCATGGCTGGATGCACGGTCACTGTGTCCCGGAAGGCTTCCACCACGGCCTCGGCATCCAGTCTCCGGTCAAACGTCAACGCAGTCTGTGCAACGTAGGCACCCGGTGCTGCCACCTGTGACTGGAACCAGATTCCGCGCTGCAGCACGCTCAGCGGAGCGCGGCGTCCTGAGGATTGCTCGCGGCTGACGTGCTCCTGCAACTCGCGAGCAACCTCGCCGATGGCGCTGCGCAAACGCTCGGCGGAAATCACCGCATTCACCACGGACAGCTCCATGCTTACGGCCCGCTCGCTAGACCACACATCGGCCTCCACCAGGTAATCCGTCCACTGGCAGGCGGCATCGCCCGGCGCGTGGAGGACAGCGCCAGTCTCTCCCCGTCCGAGGTAGTTGACCAGGATCTGTGCCCCATGGGCCAGGGTTCGCTGCCCTTGCGGGTGTGTGTATCGCAGTGCCTGATAAGTGCGGCGGTCCGGGGCTGTGCCGTCCTCGTGGAGCGCGCGCATTTCCGCTGCGGCACGTGCTGCATCCGCTGGATCAGCCAACGGGATTTCCACCGGCGCGATGGTGGTAAACCATCCGAGGGTTCGACCATAGGAATGATCAGCCGGACGTCCGTGGCCTTCTACGTCCACGGCCCAGCTCCGCGCGTCCGTGCCCATTGTTCGAGCCACCGCGACGGTCACCAGTCCTGCCACGAGGTCCTGAACGTCCACACCCATCACGTCGGGTGCAACGCTCTGCAGGACCTGCGCGGTCTGTCCGTCAATGTTCACTTCGAGCGTGCTCACATGATCCGTACTCCACTGGTTCGAGTCCTCGACGGGCCGTGGCAGCGTAGCCAGTTCACTCCAGTGCAGGGCATCCTGAGCTGCTGCGGTGTGAGCATCGTGCAGTTCTTGCAGGCAAAGATCCTTGTAGCTCGCCTGCCCGGAGAGAATCCTGCGCCCTGCGAGCGCATCGCGCAGATCGTCTTCCAGAATCATCCAACTGGCGCTATCGATCACCGCGTGATGAGCAACGGCCTTGACGTACCCATCCACACACCCGAGCACCACGCTACGACCAGCAGCAATATCGATGTGATCGATCAATGCATCCACGTCCAAAGCCCGCACAACCATAGGGCCGTCTCCCTCGGCACCAACAAAGTGCGCGAACGCAGAACTGGTGTCCACGCGCGTACGAAGCATCGGATGTGCCTGCGCTACCTGCTGCAGGGCCTGTTCCAAGTCCTCCACAGCGACTGGCCCCAGATCCAAGCGGCGCGCCTGCACAAAGCGGTCGCTCATGCCTCTTTCCATCTGCCTGCGCAGCATCGCCGGGATGGGGAAAGCCCCCGAGATCTCCTGGTGCCCGTCCTTGGGCAGGGCTTCTTCCTGGCTCTGCCTTGTTTCCTGGATTTTCTGCTGGGTGGCCTGCGGCGTGACCCGCTCGGCAATCTTGCGTGGCGTGCGGCCCAAGAAGAAGTCCCGCGGAGTCACGTTGAGATCAGCGCGCGCCAGCGCGTGAGTAACGCGGATGGCAAGAATACTGTCTCCACCTAAGCGGAAGAAGTCCGAGTCCGGCTCCACCTCGGCGCGGTCCAAGCGAAGTGCATCAGCAATTGCCTGCGAGATCGCCTCCACCAGATCCGAGGTGCCCGAAGCCTGCTGAGCAGCAGGAATCTCACCCAGAAGGTCCAGGATCGCGCGCTCATCCCGCTTGCCATTGATGGTCTGCGGCACCTGCGTACTCACCGCGAATAGCTGCGGAACCATGTAGGCAGGGAGCGCGTCTCGGGCCGCTGCGGCAGCTCGGGAGGTGATCGCCTTTGCGTCGGCACGAGAATCCGTAATCAACAACGCACCCGGCACCTGGCCTTCGGGCAGATCGACGACCACCACGGTGGCCTCCCGCACACCGCTGACCTTCTCCAGCGCGCTCTCGATCTCCCCCAGCTCCACGCGATAACCGCGCAGCTGCACCTGCCTATCGGCGCGGCCCACGTAATCCAGATGACCGTTGTTCAGCACCTTTGCCATGTCATTGCTGCAGTACATCCGCGCGCCGCCGCCAACGAAAGGATCGGCCACGAAGCGGGAGGCCGTGGTAGAAGCAAGCCCCCAATAACCCGCGGTGACCTGCGGCCCGGCAACGTACATCATGCCGGTCTCTCCAGGCTGCACCGGCTGTAATTGCGCGTCCAGAACATAGGTACGCAACCCGTCCATCGGGCGGCCGATCGGGCTGCGGGCCTCCCCTGCATTCTCGGAGCATTCGTGTGCTGTGACGTGCACTGTCGTCTCCGTGATGCCATACATGTTGATAAACCGAACATTCGGATGAGCACTGCAGTAGGCAGCCTCCGCGCGGGCCTCCAAGGCCTCGCCGCCGAAGATCACCGTGCGCACCGCAGAGTCCTGCCCGAGGTGCGGCTCCAACGCGGCAAAGGCGGTTGGGGTCTGGCTCAGCACCGTGATGGCTTCGGCACGCAACACCTCTGCGGCATCCTCGGGCGAGCGCATCAGCGCATACGGCATCACCACGGCACGCCCGCCGGAGCTCAGCGCTGCCCACATCTCCCACACCGAAAAGTCAAAGGCGAAGCTGTGGCTGATCGACCACACGTCCTCCTGCGAAAACTCCACGTGGCTGCGAGCATTGCCCAGCATCGCGGTCACGTTGGCGTGTGTGACGGCCACGCCCTTCGGCCGCCCTGTGGAGCCGGAGGTGTAGATCACGTAGGCGATGTCATTGGCACGGGCCACGCTTGCCGACCGGCCCGCAGGCGGCTTCGCTTCCCCGCTCATCGTCTGTTCACTGACCACGAGGACGGGACAATCTACCAGCTCAGAGACCATTTTTTCCGCGCTGGGAGACACCAGCACGGCATCGGGCTGGCAATCCTCCAGGATCAATTCCACCCGCGCTTGCGGGGACAACGGATCCACGGGAACGTAGGTGCCGGCGGACATCGTGGTCGCCAGAATGGCCGCAACCTGCCACGCATCGCGCTCCATGAGCAGGGCTACTCTCGGGGTGTGGATGGCAACCTTCCGGTCCAGCACAGCGCGTATACGCTGAGCGGCGTCGTCTAGTTCTTCGTAGGTCCAATGCTCCGCAGCACCGTCTTCTCCGATGCTGGTCAGGGCGGGCCGGTCGCGGGAGTGCTCGAAGCTGCGTCGCCACAAAGAAGGAAGCGTGTCCACACCAGATACCGCACCCAACGCCTCTGCAACCTCACCCACGGTCGCCACCGCACCGGATTCAGACAGCAAAGAATCCACACTCACCGCGAGCATCTGCGCGATCCTTTCGGCACGTACCTCGGTGATTCGCTGCGGATCGTAGATCAGGCGCAGTGGGTGCTCAGCGGAAGGGTTGACCACGACGGACAGGGGAAAGTGCGGCGCGCCATTGTTGCGCACGTCAGCAACCTGTAGTGGCGAGCCGGGGCAGCCCACGTCCTGTGGAGATAGCGGCACCTCCACCACCATCAACGTATCCAGCAGTTCGCTGGCGTTGGTTCCCAGGTCGCGGGCAATATCAGCCAGGCTGACGTGCTGCACATCGCGGACCTGATTGTTGTGATGGACCATGGCGTGCAGCATGCTGGTCACCGGCAGGGTGGGATCAGATTGCCCCGGCGCGACCACCGGGATGGTGTTGAGCTGCATGCCCACGGCATCGGCCACGCCAAGAACGGGAATGTCACGGCCGGAAACGGAAGTGGCAAACACCACGTCAGCCCCAGGTTCGCAGCCCACCAAGGTGCGAAGGACCAGCCCCCACGCCGCGTGCACCACATCCGGCAGGCCCACACCCGCTGCCCGAGCACGCTCAGACAAGCCAACAGTCCGCGGATCGTCTACCAGCAACTCCCGGCGCTCGAGCGAACTCGAAGGATTAGGGCACAGCACCGTGGGGCGTACCTCGCGCATTTCCTCGCGCCAGACGGACATATCGGCTTCCGCGTCTCTGCGCGCCACCCATCGCACGCTGCCGGCCATTCCGGCGTCCGGGTCGTAGCGCGGGATTCGGGCATCGTCATCCCGGTAGATCTCCAGGAGATCCCGCAGCATGATGGGCACGGACCATCCGTCGGCGATCAGGTGATGCACCGTCTGGATCACGGCGATGTCCTGGCCACACACCGCACCATCGACACTGGTCGGGAGCACAACGGTCCATCGCATGAGCGGCTCGGGCGCGGCATCACCGGGCGGCTGCAAGGAGATTCCCCGCGAGAGGTCATCAGCGGCAATCTCTTCCGTACGCTGCACGAGCCACCCGTCTAATCCAGGCCCAGCCAACTCGGCAGGCACCGTCACGTCCCGAAAGTCCACCCGCAAATGCTCGGCAATCCCCGGATCAATCACGGCAACCACATCGCCACCGTCAGTTTCCCAAGGGCGGGTGCTCAGTGCGGGGTGGCGTCGGATCAAATTACGCGCAGCGCGGGCGAATCGCTCCCGGTCAAACGGTTCGCTGCATTCCACCCGCAAGACCTGTTGCTCCACATACGAGCTGGCCGATTCCTCGAATAGCGAGTGGAAGTACATGCCGTGCTGCAGCGGGGTCAGCGGCAGCACGTCCTGCAGCTCCGCGGAGCTCTGCGCAGTGATTCGTGCCAGGTCCGCAGAGTTCACGGGTGCGGGGGCAACGTCGCCCACGGACAACACGCCGTGATCGGCAAGCGCTGCCACCTCGCGCAATGCCACATCCCAGTGCGCGACCAATTCGTCGATCCGTTCGGGGGAGATCCTGCCGCGCGCCCAGGAGATCGTGGTGCGCAGGACGTATCCCTCGCCGGTGTCTTCGGCGATCGCGTTGAACTCCAGCTCGCGGACCAACGGCTGGTCCGGGTCGCGTTGCTCGCCGAGTTGGCCGGTGGAACCCGCGGGAGCGAAATCTTGTGCTCCTGCGGATACGCGCCCCAAGTAGTTGAACAGCACCTGTGCCTGCGGAGGGGTCTTCGCGGACTGATGCAACCAGGTGTGGGCCTGGTAAGGAACGCCGTTGCCGGGGATGGCCGCGAGCTGGTCTTTCACTGCGTTGAGTGCCAGCGCTAGCGGGGCGATGCTGCCCTCGACCTCTGTGGAGGCCTCCTGCACTGCCGCCCGGGTGGGGTCGATCAGCATGGGATATAGGCAGGTGAACCAGCCCACCGTGCGTGAAAGGTCTGCTTCCCTGCCCTGTGGCCCGGGTACGAATCGGGTTTCGCGGCCGTGCCCCTCCATCTCCACCAGGGTCCATGTTTGTTTGTTTCGACGCCAACGCGCCAACGCCACGCTCAATGCCGTAAGCAATACGGAATTCGCCCCCGTGCGGAAAGCGTGGGGCACCGCACCCAGTAATTCGTCCGTGATCTGCACTGATGCCTCATGTACCACGCTGCGCTCCTCACGGACTGTGGGCGCTTTCTCGGGACTATCAGCAAGCGCTGGCACCTGCGGGTCCCGCAGAGGTTCATCTGCACTCGGCAATGGGGGCAGGGAACTATTGGCATCCTCCGCGAATTCGCCAGTATCAACGGCCTGTTGCAGCAGCTGCGTCCATCGGCGCAGGGACGTCCGCTCCGGCGCGAGCTGTTCCCCGCGATACGCCGCGGCGAGGTCCTCGCCGATAATGTTCCATGACACGCCATCGACCACCAGGTGATGCACCACAAGGCGCAATCTTCCGGGCACCAGCCCAGCCGCTACCACCACTCCGACTGCCGGATCCAGCAGTTCAGAAAGCGCAGCGATGTCCGTGGTGGGGTGGATCGCCACCGCTTCTTCGGCAGATTCCTCCGGGAGTTCCAGCCGCAAGGGATTCCGCTGCACACGGGCCCGCAGTGCAGGGTGCGCCTGCAGCACGTCAGCCACCATTCGCCCGGCCAGCTGCGCATCCACATCTTCTGGAACTGAAAACTCCACGGACTGAATGAAGCCGTCCACGTGATCAGTAATGGAATCGAACCAGCGCAGAATCGGCAGCGACTGCACCTCACCGGTTGGTTCATCGTCTGGATCCTGCACGAAGGTTCCGCGCTCTTCGGCGCACCGAGCCAGTTGCTGTGGAGTGCGCGCAGAGAAAATATCTCCCACACTCACCTCCACCCCGCGCCGTCCCAGAGCCGAGACCAGGGTGATGGCCCGCAGGCTATCGCCACCGATATCGAAGAAGTCCGTCTCCGCACCCACCGCGCTAACCCCCAATGCTTCAGCCATTGCCTCCGCGAGCAGAGCAACGGTTTCCCCGTCACGTTCAGCATCGGCCGGGGCATCAGTGAGCGAGCTCCAATCAGGTTCCGGCAGTGCCTTCCGATCCACTTTTCCGTTGGCCGTCCGCGGCAACTCATCCATGACGGTGATAATCGCGGGCACCATGTATTCGGGCAGTACCTCGGCACACCAACTACGGATCGCAGCACCCACGAGGCCCGCAGTCACCGTCACGTAGCCCAGCAGTCGCCCCTCCCGAGCAATCACGCTCGCCGCCTCCACATCTGGGTGTCCCACCAGCGCAGATTCCACGTCCTCCAACTCCAGACGCATGCCACGGATTTTCACCTGATTATCGGCCCGCCCCACGAATTCCAGCGAGCCGTCGTTGTGCCGGCGCACCAGGTCTCCCGTGCGGTACATCCGGGTTCCGTCCGACGCAAACACATCCGCAACAAAGCGGCTGGCCGTGAGTCCTGGGGCATTGATATACCCCTTGGCCAGCAGGAATCCGGCCACATAGAGTTCACCAATTTCTTGGTCTGGAACCACCCGCAGGTGCTCATCGAGCACATAGAGCCGACAGTTGGGATTGGCCACACCGATGCTCGTGTTGAGGCGATCCTCGTCGTCACGGTAGATGACGTGGGAGACACCGATGGTAGCTTCCGCTGGCCCGTACCCGTGGTACAGCGGGATGGCCAGCTGCTGGCGAAAGCGACGGAACAGCGCCTGGGTGAGCATCTCTCCGCCACACCAGACATGCCGCAAGCTGTCTAATAGATTCGTGCCTTCGGCCTGTTTGAGCATGACGTCGAGAACACTCGAAACCAGATACGCAAACGTCACGCCCTCGCGATGGATGAGGCGGGCCAAGCGTTGGGGGTCTTGCTCCACGCCCGGCGCGGCCACCACCACGCGGCCCCCGCAAACCAGCGGCAGGAAGATCTCATTGATGGAGATATCAAAGGCCAGCGGTGCCTTGAACAGGGAGGCATCATCGCGGCCGAAGAACAGGATCTGATCGCGCTGCCAGAGCAAGCGCTCCACGATCGCACCGTGGCGGATCATTGCGCCCTTTGGGCGGCCGGTGCTGCCAGAGGTAAAGATGACGTACGCAACGCTGTCCGTGGACGGCGGGGTGAACAGCTCGCGGGTGGCATCGAGGTCGAATAGCGCGTCTTCGGTGAGCGCGCAGTTGTCCGGCGTGAGTACGAAGCTCAGGCTGGCATCGTGGGTGACGGATTCCCGGCGCGCCTGCGGCCACGAGGGGTCTAGCGGGACAAAACTGCCACCGGCGAGCAACGTGGCGACGATACCCACCACCATCTCCGCGCTGCGCGGCAGGGAGATTCCCACACTCTGACCAGCGTCAATACCGTGTTCCCGCAAATTTCGCGCTACAGCAGTTGCATGGGCGACGAGCTGCGCATAGGTCAGTCTGTGCCGGTCATCCACCACTGCGAGCGCATCCGGGGTCTCCTGCGCATGCTGCAGGAGCAGGCTAATCAGGTCCGGGCGATCGCGATCCTGATCCGTGTCATTCCATATGCGCTGCTGGGCGATCCGATCCTGTTCACTGCGGCCATGACCGATGACGGCGCCGCCATCTCGAGAAGCAAGCGTATCGCCAGAGGAAAACGGAGTGTGAGCAGACGATCGGGTGGGCACAAAGAGCCTTTCGGTTGATGGGGAAACAGGGAATCAGACGCGGATGGCGGACGTCGGGCTAGGTGTCAGCCAACCTCAAGCGGAGCACGGCTCGGGAAAATCAGCCTGCGATCAGGTGCGAAGAATCCCGATGTTGCTCGGAGCGGAGATCTTCATCCGCCGGCGCACGATGCGTGCGTTGCTGACCCGTGATGGCCTCCACCAGTTCCCCGGAGCGGGTCGCGATGTTGGAGAGCAACGTGGAACCGAGTCCATGCGTGGCCTCAGTTGCTCCCTGCACGAAGAGTCCTGGCACGCGCTCGCCATTGAGCACGGCGCCGTAATCCCTAGTGACGGTGAATTCTTCACTGCCGTGACTATCAGCGTGAATCCCCGCAAGACCGCGAGATCGGAAGCCCGTGGCGCACACCACCACGTCAAAGTTTTCTGTCACCACGTCTCCGGTTACTCGGTGGCGAATGTCCACGTCGACGCTGCCGTCGGAACAATTACGCGCACCGAGCACCTCCGTGGTCCGGCGAATATCGAGCCGCTGACGCCCGGTGACGCTTTCCCGATACTGACGGTCGTGGAGCTCATCGAGGAGCTCAGATTCCACGCAGGCGTAATTGGTGTACCGGTGGCGGATCAACAGCTCGTTGCGGATCGCATCGGGCGCATGGAAGAAGTCATCAACGGCCTCCGGGTCGAACACCCGATTGGCGAAGGGGCTGTCATCGGCGGGGATGAAGCCGTAGCTGTTCAAGCTGCCCGTGACGGTATCGATATGCGGGCAATCGTGGAAGTACCGGATGGCCTCGGCTGCGGACTGGCCCGCGCCGATCACCAAAGCTCGGCGGATATCCCACCCACTGTTCAGCAGCTTCTTGGTGCGCGGGAGCAAATCGATGTTGTGGAAGATGCGCGAGGTGTCCAAGGAGCTGTCCTCTGCCCACGCAGGCATCTTGGCTTCCAGCCCGCGGGCAACCACCACGTTGCGGCAGCGAATGGACTCCGACTGCTGAGCTCGCTGCCCTTCGGACTCACCGCTTCCTAACTTCCTGCGGACGTGCACCACAAAACGAGCTCCGTCTGCGGCCAGTTCCGGAAGCGTCTCGATGGACGTCACGGTGGTGTTGTACTGCGTGTCCACGGTGATGTGATCCGCGATCCATCGGAGGTAATCGGCGAATTCCACGCGTTCCGGGGTGAAGGTTTGGCGGTTAATGAAATCAATCAAGCGGTCGCTGTGATGCAAGTAGTTGATGAAGCTGAAGCGGCTCTGCGGATTGCGCACCGTAACCAGGTCTTTAAGGAAGCTGATCTGCATGTTGGATCCTTCGAGGAGCATGCCTGGGTGCCAGTTGAATTCCGGGCGGGCTTCCACAAAGAGTGCATCGAGTTCTGGAGCTTGCTCTTCGATAGCTACCGCGAGCCCGAGGTTTCCGGGGCCGATGCCGATCCCGACGATGTCGCGGACGGAATTTTCGTGGGTACTGCGCTCTGCGGATGTCTGAGCTTGACGATCGATGATGGTCACTATGGCCTCTCTGTAGGATGCGCCAACCAACTTCTTAGGGTAGGCAATGCAAAGGGTAGGCTAACCTATCTTCTATTGCTCAACAACCCCCTAGCGGGAATTGCTCACCCCGCGTCCGCAAACTCCCAGCTAGAGGCTTCACATCAACTACGTCCTCGGCTACCGACTGGAAGGCCCTCCCCACACACAGGACCACCGTGGTACGCCCGCGGCGAATATCTCTCACCGCACGCGCCACTTTCATGCCCGTCATTGAATCCACTGACGAGACCGGATCAACCATCACCAACATCTCCGGCTCAGCCAGTAGCGCTCGTGCCAATCCCAGCCGCTGCCGCTGACCACCGGAAAGATTGCGCGCACCTTCGGTCAGCTCGTGATCCAATACCCCGGCTGAATGAGCCGCCCCCGGCGCCAGTTCATCGAGCCCTAAGGCGTTAAGAATGTCTACTGCATCCTCCGCCCTGCCCTCTCCAGAGCTCCGCAGCACCGCCTGCCCCACTGTGTCCCCAAACAATGCCGGCTTCCGAGGCTCGGCAAGCACAGCGGAACGCACATCGTCTACCGAGATCTCGCAAATATCGCGCCCCCGGATCCACAGTTGTTGAGTTTGTGGCCTAGTCAGGGAGCCAAGCTCCATCGACTCCCCCGCGACCAACGCATCCACCAGAGCATCTGCCCATGCGGCTGAACAGTGCACCACCGTCAGTCGCCCCTCTGCGAACGCCACGGAAGCCTGCTCTGATCCCTCGACCTCGCCGTCTCCTTCGGCCTCACCGTCTCCACCGCGCATGGAAATGGCAGGCGTGCCAATCTGAGCAGATGGCACGCCCTGCCCCTCACGCAGCCGCTGAGCTTCCGCCACGCGCTGCAGCCTCCGAACGGAAGCCCTCGCCAATCCAATGAAGCGCGGCATTCTGCTGCACTGCCGCATCGGCTCCGCGATAAATTGTGACAGCGCCACCACGGTGACCAACTCCCCCAACGTCACATCGCCGGAAATGGTTCGATAGCCCGCGTACAGGCCCACCGCACTCAGCAACAGCACATTGCTGCCCATCGCCACGGCTTCATAACCTCCGCTGACCCACGCGAGCTTCCGAGCATCCGCACACGCCTCTTCAGATTTACGCGCATATCCACGGTAGGCCGGATGCGCGCCAGCCACTCCCGAGATCACCGGCAGCCCCTGCAGAATGTCGGTCATGCGCGCGGTCACTCGCGCGAGCAGAGTTTGTTGCCGCTCCGCGCGGCGTTCAATGATCTGAGACAGCCGGTGCAGGACTATCAACACCACCGCGCTGAGCACCAACACCACCACTCCCAGTGGCAGATCAATCAGCGCCAGAACAATCGTGCAGAAAATGGCTCCCACCAGCGCACTGATCCCCACCGGGACCACTTCGATGATGTCTACCGCCTGCACCACGTCTTCACCCACCACCGTGGGCAATTCCTGGCGAGGCAGACTGTCCGCATCGTCGGAATGCCCACCATGGCTCACCACCTGCGAGGTGATGCCTGCCCGCAATTCACATACGTTCCGAGCCGACGTAGCCTGCAGTATCCGGAACCCTGTCTGCCAGCTCACAGACACCGTCGCCAGCGTAGCGCCTAAGGCTGCGATTCCACCCACCAGGTGCCACACATTCTCGCTAGCGATAAGACTGTGCGCCAACCATCCCAGTAACACCGCAATCATGGCTTCTGCCACGTGGTAGATGCTCAGCAACAAGCCACTCAGAGCCATCGCGCGAGAATTTTTTCTGACCAGCCCGCGCAGCGTCACCACCTTGTTGTCAGACACGCGCCTGCCTCCCCTGCTCATTCCAGGCGGTCCACATATCGGCATATGTTCCGTTTCTTGCTGCCAGCTCCTCGTGCGTACCTGTTTCCACCACGCGCCCGCGCTCCATCACCACCACGCTATCGGCGGAGGTTGCTTGGCTGAGCCGGTGCGCAATCACCATCGCCGTCCGTCCGCGGATCGCCGCGCGGGCAGCGTCCTCCAAGGACATCGAAAAGGCCTCGTGTGATTGCTGTGTTTCCTCGAGGTCACCGTCATCTTCGGCCGTTGATTCGTCAAGAATGACGACGCCAGCCCGAGACAATGCCACCCTGGCCAGCGCCAGACGCTGTGCCGCCACCGCATCTACGTGCAGGCCCCCTTCGCCCAGCATTGTGTCTAAGCCCTGCTTGTCGCCATGGGACAAGGATGTGCACCAATCTTCCGCACCGGTTCGGCGCAGCGCATCCCATATTTCTGCGTCGCTGGCACCTTCGGCTGCCAGCAGGAGATTATCGCGCAAACTCATCGCGAAGACGTAGTTTTCCTGGGAGGCAACGCAAAAGATCGAGCTTCTTTCTTGCGCACTCATTCCCACCACGTCGCACCCCCCAACGGTGATCACACCCGGCTCTGCCATCTCGAGGGTTCCAGAGACAATTTCCGCAACCGTGGACTTGCCAGCTCCCGATCCGCCGACCACGCATACCGTGCACCCCGCAGGGATGTGGAACGCCAAGTCATGCAAGATCTCTGGGCCATCCTCGTACCGATAATTCAGGCCCTTGACCTCTACAGCTGGACTCTGCCGATGCGAGGAGTAGTCATCAATCGGCTGTGGCGTATCCGCACCCGCGGAGCGAATGAGTCCCACGATGCGCCCCAAGGCCGCCCCGCTGCGCTGCAGTTCATCAAAGGTGAACAGAATCGTGCCGATCGGCACGAACTGACGGTGGAACAGAATCAACGCTGCCGAGATCTCGCCCACCGTCACCGCATCTTCGCGGAAGAGCAACCAGCCTACGACAGACAGGGCTGACAACCCCATGAACTCCGCGAAGTTCTCCCGCGCCACCAGCCCGGAAAACACACGAAACGCAGCGATTGATTCGTCCCGCGAAGCCTGCGCGTAGCGCCTGGTGAGACCTTGGCGGCTATCCACCAGCCGATGCGAACGAACCGAACGAATGCCCTCCATAGAACCTTGCAAGGAACCGATGACACCGGCTTCTAATTCGCGTTGGCGTCGATACAAAGGGGCAGAACGAGGAAGATACCATCGCAACCCCAGCGCATAGAACGGAATCCCGCACAGCCCCGCCAACGCGAGGCGCCAATCCAACCCCGCTATTCCAGCGCTGGCCACCACGACCATCACCAGCGCGCTGAGGGTCGATGGAACCGACTTGCGGGCACTGCTCACCAGCGCGGCGACATCCGCACCAACTCGGCCCAGCACCTCTCCCCGGCCCAGGGACTCCACCGTGGTGGAAGGCAGATTCAGCACCGCGGCGACGGCGCGCTCACGCAACTTCGCAACTACCTGGGCAATCGTCACACCCGTCAGCGCCTCCGCAAGGCCAGCGACAACGGCAGTACCAACACACGCCACGGCAGCCCACACAATCACCTTCAGCACGCCAGACTTGCCGTCACCGGCGGCTACCGCATCGATGACGCTGGCCAGCAGATAAATGGGCACCAGAGAGAGCAAGGCACCGGCGAAAGTGAACAGCACCGCACTAATTGCTGGAGTTGCGGTGCGACGGAGCAGGCGGCCAATCTCCGCAGCGGACTCACCAGGCAAAGCAGTGGGAAGTACGGCACTCACTTAAGCGTGAGACTTTCCTGCCGGTTGCAAGGTGGTCCACTCGCGGTCGATGAACTCCATCGCCTCGTCCCGCGATACCCCGCCGTCTACGCCACGGGAAGGGTCTCCCAGAGCCACGGTCCATCCGTCTGGCACGGCGGCGAACGTAGGCCACAACGAGTACTGTCCCTCGTCGTTGATAAGGGCGAAGAAGCTGCCCTGTTCGTCATCAAACGGGTTGCTAGACAACACGCGCTCCTTGTCTCATGATGCGGAAATAACGGGTTTATGGGCTGCGTTGGCCAAAGTGGTGGCACAAGTGCAGCAAGCGTGAATTAACTTAGCATAACCTAATATGCAGCTTTTG
>NZ_PDHB01000006.1:0-124395 GCF_014335085.1 Corynebacterium sp. LK26 | reverse complement strand
AGCGCATGTAAAACTCCAAAAAATTAGGGCCCCGAAGGGCCCTAAGGAGCAATCGGAACCGCTAACGAGTCGGTCCTTACTGAGGATTGGTTCTCAGTCGAGAGTCTATCACAGAGCCCGGAGGAACATGGGTTTGAAAGGTCATGATGTCGATGGAGGAGATCGAATCTCGTTGCAAGGAACAGCATTAACCCGAGTTGCTTAAGGGTAGCAAAGTACTTGGGTTAGGTTTTGGGGGTTACCCCTGTTAAGTCGCACGTGTTTAGTGATTCCCGGTTCCAGCCCCGCGCAATCTGTTACACTTAGCAAAACGAAACTCAGGAGCTTGGTGTGCAGTACTTTTTCACGGTCCATGGCCGCAGAGATATCAACGCGTATGACTCTGATGAGGAAATGCACGCTGCCTTTGAACGGATTGGACGCTTCAATCAGAAGCTTCAGGACGAAGGCCACTGGGTTATGTCCGGCGGGCTGGTTCCACCGGAGGATGCCATGACGGTGCTGCCGGATGGTTCGCACAGCGATTTGCCGTACTACAACGCGATGACGTTCCCGTCAGCTTTTTGGATTGTCCAAGTCGCAGACGAGCAAGAGGCCATCAATCTAGCCCACGAAGCCGCGGAGGCGTGCGCGCAGGCAGTCGAAATGCGCGCCGTCGCCGATTAACTCACCGCAGCCCGTGCACCCGGCGCATGATGGTCAACATCGCTTGCGTCGGGATTCGCCGCATGAAGGGCACTGCAACGCTTGCCGACGACCCCCGCGCCACCAGAGCCAAAGGTCGCTCGGCGGTCACCTCGCGCATAACCACCTCAGCAATCTCCGAAGCGGGAATGCCATCTTCCTCATTGGCGTTCAACTTCGTCAGCATGCGGTGGACATCAGCAGCGTAAACGGAGCCCTCATCGCCATACGTCGTCCGACGTGTAGAAATCCCCGTGTTGATGGCACCCGGTTCGACAACCGTCACCCCAATACCGAACTGCGCGACTTCACCGCGCAACGAAAGCCCAAAGCCGCGGATAGCGGCCTTCGTCGCCACATAGGAAGAACGGTAGGACAGCGGCAACCCGCCGAGCATCGAGCCAACCAGCACAATTCGGCCACGACCGGCCTCGCGCATGCCAGGCAGCAGCTGCTGTAACAGCTCCACCTGCCCCAGAACATTGACTTGGAAGAGACGCTCAAGCGCCTCGCGGGGTAGCTCCTCGAAAGCGCCCGACTGGCTCTCACCGGCGTTGGCGACGACGACGTCGTAAGGCCCGTGGGCGACCACAGCAGCGATGTCGTCGGCGCTGGACATGTCGAGTGCCACCATCTGCACGCCCTCGGGGTGCGGCGCCTCGGCGCCCCTGCGGGACGTGCCAACGACCTCGAAACCGTCCTTGACCAGTGCCTCCGCGCATGCCCAACCGATGCCGGAGGAAGCGCCGGTCACTAACGCACGGCCGCCACCTACACTCGGCAGTTTCGGTCCGCGGGTGAGATTCGCAAAAGCACCGGTCAGGCCATCAGTCATCGAGCCTGCACCGCCTCAATGGTCATGCCGCCCGCGCGGAGACGGCGGGACAGGGCGTCGCCAAGCGCGACAGTAGGAGTGAGCACGCCGGTAGCGTCCGGCAGATCGTCGTGGACGAGTGCGAGGGCGGCGCTGGAAATCATAATCGCGGTGCCTGCGTACCCCGGGTCTTCCTCGAGAGACACCTTGGAACGCCAGTGAATGCCGGAGGTATCGACAGTGTAGGCCTCGATGGTGAAGCGACCCTCGGCCTGTTCTTCAGCGCTCGGGCCCTCACCCGGCTTCGGCAGCTTCTTATCAATGAGCTTGGCCGTCGGCCCGAACGCCATCGCCGCCAGCGCCAACCTGCAGACAGCCGCAAAAATATTTGCGCGGACGAAAGCCCTCGGGCCACGGCCGACATTGAGTAGCTCGCGGTAGCGGAAGGAATCACCGTAATCCGCCAGCATCGCCGAGCGCTGAACAATTCGGGTGTTGAACGGCGACATGAAGAAGGGCGCTCGCCAGTGGCGGCGGAAGCGCGCCGGGCGCAGGTCGACGCCGAACTTACCCTGGTCGGGACCCGGCTCAGCCAGGGCGTACTGATCGGCGATGATGCGACGCAGCTTGGGGTCCTTCTTGGCCTGTGCAAGCTGGACGCGGACCGAATCGATAGTGCCGCCGGAGACACCGCCCTTGACGTGCTTGAACAGCAGGGTTGTTTCACCGAGCTTGGTGTGGGCCGCCTCGTGGAGCTCGCGGACAGCGACGTCGGAAGGAATCGAGTCGAAGCCGCAGGAGTGAACAATCTTCGCTCCGGTCTGCTGTGCCACCTCGTGGTTATTCGCGATGGAGTCGTGGACGAACAGCACCTCGCCACACAGGTCGACGTAGTGAGTACCGGCCTTGGCGCACTCGGCCACCAGGGTGCGACCGTACTTCGCATACGGCCCCACAACGGTCAGCACCACCTTTGTACTGGCCGCAAGCTCAGCCACCGCCGGCTGGTCGGCAGCATCCGCAACAATGACCGGCCAGTCCGATACGCCTGCGTTCTCCGCGACGTCGGCAAGCTTCTGGGCGTTCCTGCCTGCGAGCGCCACCTTCGTCTGACCGGCGTGTTTAGCCAGATAGTCCACAATCAAGCGGCCCACGAAACCCGTGGCACCGTAGACGACGATGTCGTACTCGCGGTCGTGGTTGCGACTCTGTGGCTGTGCGGAAGAAGTAGTCATGCCTACGAAACTAATAAAACGAAAGCGATACCGCGGGCGAATTAAAAAGGTTTTCTGAATCCGTGTATTCAGCGAGGGGTTTGGAGGGAGGGCTAACGTAGGACAAGTGACTAGCGCTAACGAAAACCCCGAACAGATCGAAGGACTGCGGCCAGAAGATCCCGGATTCCGTCGCGCGCTTATTGCTGTGCTTTTCGCTGGCCTGGCATCGTTCCAAGCGCTCTACGCAACGCAGGCGCTACTGCCCACGCTTTCCGACGAGCTATCGGTCGACCCCGCCACCGCCGCGCTGACGGTATCCGCCACCACCGGTGGCTTGGCCTGTGCGATTATCCCGGTGTCCATTTTGTCGGAACGCTTTGGGCGCAGGCGCGTCATCGTCATCAGCGCATTTGTGGCAACGCTACTGGGGCTCGTGGTGTCAATCGCGCCGGGCATCGGTTCGATGATTGCGCTGCGCCTGTTGCAGGGCATTGTCATTGCCGGTGTGCCCGCAGTGGCTATGGCGTATGTCAGTGAGGAAGTCCACGCCGACCACGTCAGTCGCGTGATGGGGCTGTATATCTCGGGCACGACGGTCGGTGGCCTGCTCGGCCGTATCATTCCGTCCATTGTGCTGGAGTTCGCCTCCTGGCGGGTGGCGATTGCGGTCTCGGCGACGGTGGCGTTCATCTTCGCCATTCTGACCTGGTACTTCCTGCCGCAACAGCGCAGGTTTAAGCCGAAGAAACTGTCGTTTGCAGGGGAGGGGCAGGCCATTGCGCGACACTTGCGCGACCCGCGCATCCTGGCGCTGTGCGCCCTGGCGTTCCTGTTTATGGGAGCGTTTGTCTCCCTGTACAACTACCTGGGCTTCCGACTGGGCGATAAGTTCGGGCTCTCCCCGGCACTGGCAGGGTTCGTATTTATTCTCTACCTGTCGGGCACGTGGTCGTCGGCACGCGCGGGTGTGTGGGCGAAGACGGTGAGCCGCCGTCGCCTCATCGCCATTGCGACTCTGGCCGCGTGCGTGGGCCTGGGGCTGGCGCTGCTGCCGTGGTTGTCCGCGCTGATCGTGGGCGTGCTCGTGTTCACGGCATCGTTCTTCGTGGCGCACTCGCTGTCCTCGTCCGGCGTGGGCCTGGTGGCACAGCGCGACCGCGCCGAGGCGTCATCGATGTATCTGTTCAGCTACTACGCGGGCTCGTCCATTGTCGGTTGGGTATCCGGCATGGTGTTCAGTCGCTTCGAGTGGGCAGGGCTGATTCCGTGGCTGGTGGCGCTGTCCTTCATCGCTGGTGCGTGTGCTGTGGCGGGGTTGAAGCCGCGGCGGTAGAAGATAAACCTACTTCTGGCCCACAATCAGCTCAGTGCCTTCGGCTGAAAGCGATGCCTGGCCAGCGGGCTTACGCGACGGGCCAGAAACAACCTCACCAGTAGCAATGTCAAAGTGAGAGTTGTGGTTCGGGCAAATCATCACACCATTGCTGACCTCAGTGATACGGCCATTCTGGTGCGGGCACGAGCTGGAGAAAGCGGCGAACTTGCCTTCCTCCGGCTGCGTGACGACGTAATTGCCGATCACCACACCGCCGCCAACCGGAATGTCGGCAGCGTCAACCTTCTCCACCGCAGACTTTGGTGCACAAGCGGCTACGAGTGCGCCAGCTGCAGTGGCGGCAGTTCCCAGGAGGAAACGACGACGGGAGCACGGGGAGACATCAGAACTCATGGCACTGAGATTACCTTTCTTTCGTTACCTTTATTTCCGGTACGAGCGCTCACCGAAGATGGCGCGCCCCACACGTACGGTGGTCGCCCCCTCGGCGATGGCTTCGCGGTAGTCGCCGGACATACCCATTGACAGTTCGTCGAGACTGACACCCTCCGGCAAATCCCCGAGCAGACTGTCCCGCAGCTCCCGCAGTTCCGCGAAGGTCTCGCGCACATTCGGATCATTCTG
Organism: Corynebacterium sp. LK26; assembly: GCF_014335085.1. Classification (NCBI taxonomy): domain Bacteria; kingdom Bacillati; phylum Actinomycetota; class Actinomycetes; order Mycobacteriales; family Corynebacteriaceae; genus Corynebacterium; species Corynebacterium sp. LK26. The sequence goes on along the minus strand of NZ_PDHB01000006.1, from coordinate 119,720 downwards.
GGCCGCGATGGTCATAAACCCGCGCAGACGCAGGTTCGGGTATTCGCCATCGGGGCCAAACATGCGGACAAACTCCGCCGCGTGGCTCGGCGCCAGACCCGACTTTTGCGGCTCGCGGGAGGCATTGACCTGAATCAGCACATCGAGCGTGCGCTCGGAATCGGCCAAGCGACGCTGCAGTGCTCCGGCCACCTTCGGGCGGTCCAGCGCCTGAAACTCATCAGCACAGCTGACTAAGTGGCCGGCCTTATTCGTCTGCAGTGGACCAATGATGGCCATATGTGGTGCCTTGTCGCCGAAGGCCTCCCGGAATGCCTCCGCCTTGGCCACCGCTTCCTGGACGCGGTTTTCCGCCAGGCCAGCGCAGCCGGCTGCTGCGAGCTCCGGCCAGGATTCCACCAGGGCGTCGACAGGCACAGTCTTGCTGACGGGCAGCAGGCGGACCTCGGAGGGCTGGCGCCCAGCTCGTCGGCAAGCGTCGTCGATCTCGGAGCGAACCTTGCGATAGTTTTCCACGAACATACCTCCCACTCTAAGGCCTGAGTAGGAAGAACTGTGCGGTAGTGTCGAATCATGCTCATGGACAGACTCTCGACGCTTTCCGTCATGCAGAGACGGATCTTGGCAATTGTATTTGGGCTGGTGTCGCTGGTCGTTGTCATCGACCTCATCTATCTTGCGGCAACTGCCTACATGATGGACCTCGAGGTCTTCCAAGACGCCGGCTGGGCACTACGACGAGACCAGGATCTCTACTCACCAGAGTTTCCCACCAGATCGGGTTTCCGCTTCATCTACCCACCGTTTGCGGCGCTGCTGTTTTACCCGCTGACCTGGGCGGGGCCGGTGACCCTGCAGATCATCTGGACGTTCGCCACGCTGGCGGTGGTGTGGGCGATGCTGTGGATGGTCTTCACTCGTCTCGGCTCTGAGCGTCCGAAGCTGATGGCTACCTGCGTGCTCGGTGTTGTGATGCTGCTCGACCCGCTGCGCGCCAACGTGCTCTTCGGGCAGATCAACGTCTTCCTCGCGCTGCTGGTGGTCTCCGATGTGCTGGGCTTTTTGCCCAAGAAACTGCGTGGACTGGGCGTGGGTATCGCGGCGGGAATTAAGATCACCCCCGCGGCATATGCGCTGGTGTTCCTCATGCGCCGTGACTTTGCGGCCGTGGCCAAGAGCTTCTGCTGGTTCCTGGTAACCGTCGCCATTGGTTTCGCCGTGCGCTTTAAGGAGTCCATCTACTTCTGGACCGATGAGTTCTTCGCCGGCAACCGCGGTGGCGCCCCGACCTATGAGGCCAACCAGGCGTTCAGTGGTCTGCTCGCCCGCGCCGGGGTGGAGGGTACCGCGCTCGATATTGGCATCTACGGTTTCTTCCTCATCGGTGCCATCGCTGCTGCTTTCGTGGCGTGGATCTACCACCGCAACGGCTATGATGTCGCAGCCCTTGGTTTCGTTGCGCTGGCGGTCAGCTTCGCCGGGCCATACGCGGTCAGCCACCACTGGTCGATCGTCATGGTCTTCGTGCCGCTGGTGCTCTTCGTCCGCGAGATTGGGCACATTATTGTCGGTGTCCTGTTCATGATCGCCCACTGGTGGGCACCGTACAAGGTGTTCGTGGGCAATGACTTCGGCCACGCTGCCAATGTGGGGCAGTGGTTCTACGGCAACATGCAGGGAATCATGGGGGGCGTGCTCTTCTTCACCTGCCTGGGCTACGCAATCTACCTCTGGCGCAAGCCCAGTCGCGTGCGGGCACAGGCAGCTGCTTAACGACGGGCTTGCTTAACGACGACGCTTCGTCCTCGCAGTAGCCTGCTCCTCCCACGGGTTCTCCGGCCACGGGTGCTTGGGGTAACGGCCCCGCATCTCGGAGCGAACCTGTGCGTAGGCGCCATTCCAGAAACTTTCCAAGTCCTGAGTGACCGCGAGTGGTCGCTGAGCCGGTGACAGCAAATGCATTGTCACCGGCTTTTCCAATACCTGCGGGGTCTCCGCCAGGCCGAAGCACTCCTGCAACTTCACGGCGAGCACAATCTTTGCCTCAGGGTTCGTGGGGTCCTCCGGGTACTCCAGGCGAATCTTCGAACCGGAGGGGACCTCTAGGCGTTCGGGCACCAGCCGGTCGAAGTCCGAAGCCTCCGGCCAGGGCAGCAGGCGGCGGAGGTGCTCGGCATCTAGCTTGGGTGGGGTCGGGCGGTCCAGCTCGCCAGCAAAGAGGAGCTCGGCCTGGGCCGCGAGCCCTGCGGGGGAGACATCCGGCCATGGGGCACCGCGATGAGTGTGGAGAAAGGCCATGCGGCGGCGGAGTTGTTCGGTGTCGCGGTCGAGGCTGGGGGAGGCGTCGGCAAGCGCTTTGGCAAGCCAGGCGGAGTTGGCGGCAATGCACTGCTCGGGCGTCGGGGAGACCTGGCGGGAGGACAGCTCGATGGCGCCGAGCAGGTCGCGCTCGCGGGCGCGAACGCGGCCCTGTTCGACGCGCGCCGTGGTTTCCGTGTGGGCGAGGTGGCCGGCGGCGAGCATGGCGATTTCCAGGTCAATTGCCTCGCCGTCGCGGATGAGCGCGCGGCCGTGTGAGAGCCGCGAGATGTCGGCGGCCGCAATCCACTCGTGGCCGCGCAGGTCAGAACCGCGGGCGAGTTCCGCTGCGGTGCCGCCGGTGAAAAGGTACTCGTCGGAACTCGCACTGCGCCGTCGCCCGATGAAATCCGGCCACGCCAGGGCCGTGACCAGCGCGGGGATGTCCGAGGGCAGCAGATTGGCGGGGGCTTCAGTATCCAGCTCAATGCGGCGCACCTGCTTGGCCAAGCCGCGGGCATCGGTGAGTTTCTCCACCGCGCGTGCGACCGCGTCGGCGTGCTGCGGCATCATGGCCGTGGCGGTCAGCAGCGCGCGTCCCATGCGCGGATGCACCGGCAGGGTAGCCAGGGTGCGGCCGAGTTCCGTGATGTCACCGGCCTCATCAACAGCGCCCAGGCCAGCGAGAATGCGGTTTGCAGCCTCGGCGTGGTGGGGTGGTGGGGCGTCGAGAAGCTTCAGTCCCTGCATCCCCGGCGTGCCCCACGCGGCGGCGTCGAGGAGCGCTTGGGTCAGGTCGGCGACCTCGATTTCCGGCGCGGGCCAGGCGGGAAAGGACGCGAATTCCGACTGGGAGACGCAGCGCACCACGATGCCCGGGCCCTCACGTCCCGCTCGGCCAGCGCGCTGGTTCGCGGAGGACTGCGCACACGAGCTGGTGACCAGGCCGGAGAAGCCACGCGCAATGTCGAGTCGCGGTCCGCGCGCGAGGCAGGCGTCGACAACGGCGCGCACGCCCGGCACAGTCACGGATGATTCCGCAATCGCGGTGGACACAATTACGCGTCTACCATCCGCTTGCCGACGGAACACGCGGTCCTGCTCCTCGGAGCTCTGCTGGCCGTGCAGCGTCAGCACCGCCACCTCCGAGGAATCCGCGATATAACCCGCGCAGCGTTCCACCTCGCGGATGCCGGGGAGGAAAACCAGCACATCACCGGCGGCTTCTTCCGTGAGTGTGCTGGCCTGGGCGGCAACGTGCTGCAGGAAGTCGTCGGTCACACCGCGTGCATCCAGCCGTTGCGGAAAGGGCGCGTAGCGGATGTCCAGCGGGAAGATCTCCGCCTCCGCCGCCACAATGGGGGCCGGGGTGGAGCCGCCGAGCAAGGCCGCGAACTTCGGCGCGTCCACCGTTGCCGACATAGCGGCAATGCGCAGGTCATCGCGGATATCCCGCAAGTCGCGCACCATCGCCAACACCAGGTCGGTGTCCAAGCCGCGCTCGTGCACCTCATCGATGAGCACCGCGCTGGCATCCACGTCGCCGTCGCGCAGCAGTCGGCGCAGCAGCACACCGGGAGTGACAAACTCAACGCGGGTGGTGCGGGAAACTTTTGCGTCGCCACGCACCGAGTAGCCAACTTCCTCACCGAGCTTCGTGCCCGACAACTGCGCCAACCGCCGCGCCGCCGAGCGCACCGCCACGCGCCGGGGAGCCGTGACCACAATGCGGCCACCCAGGGTGTTGGCCACCGCCGGTGGAACCAACGTGGTTTTGCCGGTGCCCGGTGGGGCCTGGACTACTACGTCGTGGTCGCGCACGGCGTCGGCAAGCGAGGCGAGCTGCGACGCGAACGGCAGGCCTGCAGAAATGTTCTGCAAATTGAACTGGAAATCGGTGCTCATAGAACTGGTAGTAACTCCGGAAAGGCGGGTAAAGTGCCCGCATATGCAGGACTTATCTCGTTTTGGTTGGCTTTCAGTGGGGGCGGCGGTCGTCACCATCGCGCTGAAGTTTTGGGGCTACACTCTAACCGGATCGGTGGGCCTGCTTTCCGACGCGACGGAGTCGATTGTCAATCTGGTTGCGGCAGTTGTCGCAATTATCGTGCTCAAGGTTATCGCGCGGCCCGCGGACCGCGATCATGAGTTCGGCCATTCCAAGGCAGAGTACTTCTCGGCCGGGCTGGAAGGTGCCATGATCTTCGTGGCGGCGGCGGCCATTATTTATGTCTCCATCGAGCGGTTGGTGAACCCGCAGCCGATTGAGCAGATTGGCCTGGGCCTCGTCGTGACCGTAATTGCCTCGGTGATCAATGGTGCGGTGGCGCTGGTTCTGCTTAAGGCCGGGCGCCACCACAACTCCCTGGCGCTGACCGCCGACGGTAAGCATCTGATGACCGACGTGTGGACCTCCGCCGGCGTTCTGGCGGGTGTGGCTCTGGTGTGGGCTACCGGCCTGTGGTGGCTCGACCCGATTATCGCGCTGGCCGTGGCCGTAAACATCCTGGTCACCGGCTACAAGCTGCTGCGCGATTCCGGTAACGGCCTGATGGACAAGGCCATGGAGGGCGACGACCGCGTGGCGGTGGATGAGATTTTGGCCTCGCACCGTGACCGGAGTCGTGGCATCGACGTCCACGAAATCCGCACTCGCGAGTCGGGGTATCAGAAGTTCATTGAGTTTCATGTGCTGGTGCCGGGCGCGTGGAGCGTGGAGCGCGGTCACGATGTGCTTACCGCGATGGAAGATGAGCTGCGGGAGCGTTTCCCAGGTGTGCATATCTCCTCGCATCTGGAGCCAATTGAGGACGAACGCGCCTATGGGGATGTGCAGTTGTAACGCGTGTGAGGCAAATTCCACGAAAGCGCTGAAAGTGATGAGCCTTACACTTTAAGATTGTGTATACAAAATCATGCACTGTTTAAGTCCACTCGAAGGAACTGCATAAATGACCTCCGAAGCCTCAACCACTTCCACTGGGGATAGCCGTTTTTCCGCGAAGAGCCCGAAGTTGCCGGAGCCGTGCCCTCGGCAGGACATCATTATTCCGGCTAATGACCGCGTCCTGCTGCGCGGAACCATGTTCCGCCCGAAGGAGAACCCAGAGAACATTCCCAACGGCATCATCACCGTTCACTCCGGTACCGGTGTGCCGCAGGGTTTCTACCACCGTTTCGCTGAGACCGTGGCAGAAAAGGGCTACGGCGTTATCACCTATGACTACCGCGGAATTGGCCAGTCCGCTCTGAAGACTGACCAGAACAATGAAGACATCCGGATGTCGGACTGGATCACCAAGGATATTCCGGGTGTGATTGAGTGGGCCAAGGAGACCTACCCGGACGTGCCGCACTTCGCTGTCGGCCACGCGGTTGGTGGTCACGGCATCGTCTACGCCGGCTCCGAGGGCACCTATGACGCAGCGGCGTTGGTCAACTGCCGCGGTATGCGTATTTCCAAGGTGCCGTCCGTGGCGGGCAAGGTCCGCGCATTCTTCATCTTTAACATTCTGGGCCCGATAAGCGGTTTCATTACTGGCCACATTCCGGCGTCGGCGTGGCGTCTGGCTGTTGAGCCACCGAACGGTGTCATGCGTCAGTGGGCGCGCTGGGCTCGCAAGGAAGGCTACTTCTTCGACGATTCCGAGTTCGACTTCGCTAATCGCTTCTCCAAGGCTCCGCAGCCGTTCCTGTCCATCCGCGTTCCGGATGATTACTGGACTGAGGAGTCCTCGGCAGACCTGATTACCAATGTGATGAGCTCTGCTGAAAAGATTGAAAAGCGTCAGGCTCAGCCGGCTGGCGGCAAGGGTGTGGGGTACGGTGGTTACTTCCGCTCCGGTCACGAGAAGGAGTGGGACGAGCTGCTGGACTGGTTCCAGACCAACAAGGACTAAGTAGGAGGTTTTATGGCGATTTCCCAGGTAGAAACGCCTTTCGGCGCGCTTGGAATCGCCACCTCCGCTCGCGGGGTCGTCGAAGTCAATCTCTTAGGTCCCGTGCTTGACGACGACCCCAGCGCCGCCGACCCCGAAGCGCAGGCGGTGGCGGAACAGGCAGCGCAGCAGTTCCGCGAGTACTTTGCCGGGCAGCGCCGCGAGTTTGCGCTGCCGCTGGACTGCGACATATTCACCCAGGATTCTTTCCGCGCTCGTGCGCTGACCGCACTGCGCGACGTGCCGTATGGCCAGGTTGTGACCTACGGTGAGCTCGCTGAAATGGCCGGGTCACCCCGTGCCGCCAGAGCTGCCGGATCGGCCTGTGCCACCAATCCGCTGGGCATTCTGATTCCCTGTCACCGCGTGGTGCCCGCCAGTGGGGGAGCGGGGTCTTTCGGATCCTATGCCGGCGGCCGCGAAATGAAGCGCTGGCTGCTCGAACTCGAAGGTTGGCAAACAGTTATTCTTTAATGCATGACTTCGCATTCTCCGCGCGACCAGTTCGCCACCGAATTTGAGAACATTATCCGCAACCGCCGTGCCACGCGCGTTTACGCTGACGAACCGCTTGACGACGCTGACGTGCGCCGCCTCCTGGAGCTATCTCTGGAAGCTCCCAGCGCCTTTAACATTCAGTCCCGCGCGATTGTGCGCATCGAGGACCCTGAGGTGCGCAAGCAGGTAGTGGAAGCTGCCGGTGGCCAGAAGCAGGTTGCCAATGCGCCGCTGCTGCTCGCCTTCATTGGTGAGCCGACCGGCTGGAAGCGCGGTATTCCGCGCCTGGTTGAGGCCAACAAGGCCACTGGCCTGTGGGACGAAGTCGCCGCTGCTGAGCGGGAGGCCTCGATGACCTCCTTCCATGAGGCCCGCGAGGAAAAGGGGCTCTCCCGCGAGTTCGCAATCCGCGACGCCATGATTGCCGCTTCTTTCGCTATGGTCACTGCCAGCGCCTTTGGTTGGGCTAGCTCCCCGATGACGGGCTTTAGTGAGCAGAAGGTCAAGGAAGCTATCGGTGCCGGTGACACCGATGTGGCGGTAGCGCTGTTGCTGGCCATCGGTGTCCCGGGTGAGTTCCCGGCTCACCCGGGCCGTTTCGAGTTCGAGCAGCGCGCCTACACCGACCGCTACGAGGCGTAGCAGCCCTAGCCCTACAGCGCGAGCGCTACCTCAACGGCCTGGCGGATGGCACGCTTTGCGTCCAGCTCAGCGGCCACGTCCGCGCCGCCGATGATGGTGACATTGGAGTTATCGCCGGTGACGCTCTCGCGATTCTTTCCGCCCAGGCAGTCCAGATTGGATACCTGACCAGTACAGACAATCACGTTGTCAACCGCGATGACCTGTGGCTTTTCATCGATGGTGATGTGTAGGCCCTCGTCATCGATACGGTTGTAGGTGACGCCGGTGTACTGCTTGACACCGGCCTTCTTGATCTCCGCACGGTGAACCCAACCAGTGGTCTTGCCCAGGCCCTTACCGATGCGGGAGGTCTTGCGCTGCAGCAGGTGCACCTCGCGCTCAACCTCAAACTCCTCAGCCGCGCCAGAGACCGTGCCCGGCTTGGTCAGACCCGCGCGGAACTCCGCAGGGTCACCGACGCCCCAGGCGTCCTTCCAGGCTTCGATGGTCTGGTTCGGCTTGCGGGTGAGGTATTCACACACGTCCACACCGATACCACCAGCACCGATGACGGCCACCTTGTTGCCGGCCTGCTTCGCACCCGAGAGCAGTTCGTCGTAACGAATGACCTTCTCGTGGTCGATACCGTCAATGCCCGGGATACGCGGGGTGACACCCGTGGCCACAATCACGTGGTCAAACTTGGCCTTGAGCTCGTCGACGTCGGCACGCGTGTTCAGGTGAACCGGAACTTCGAGCACCTCCAGGCGACGGGAGAAGTACTTCAGCGTCTCGCCATAGTCCTCCTTGCCCGGAATCTTTGCGGCGAGGTTGAACTGGCCACCAATCTGGTCGGCGGCTTCGAAGATCTCCGGGTGGTGACCGCGCTGAGCTGCGGCTTCCGCGAAAGCGAGTCCAGCCACACCAGCGCCGATGACGGCGACGCGCTTGGCCTTGTCCTTTGACACCGGCACGGATACCAGCTCGGTTTCGTAAGCCGCCTTTGGGTTGACCAAACAGGTGGAGCGCTTGGCCGCGAAGGTGTGGTCCAAGCAGGCCTGGTTACAGGCGATACAGGTGTTGATCTGGTCAGCTCGACCATCGCCCGCCTTGATGGCGAAGTCTGGGTCAGCCAGCAGTGGGCGGGCCATGGAAATCAGGTCCGCATTGCCGTCAGCGAGGATCTTCTCCGCAACCTCGGGGCGGTTGATTCGGTTGGAGGCTGCCACCGGGACGTCGACAAGCGAACGGAGACGACCCGTCAGGTCCGTGAATGCGGCGCGCGGCACGGACGTAACGATGGTGGGGACGCGTGCTTCGTGCCAGCCGATACCGGTGTTGAAGACATCGACGCCAGCCTCGACCAGACGCTGCGCGAGTTCAGTGGTCTCTGACCAAGTCTGGCCGTCTTCCACCAGGTCAAGCAGCGAAATGCGGTACTGCAGCAGGAAGTCCTCGCCCACCTCGGCGCGAATGCGACGGACAATTTCGATGGGCAGGCGCATGCGAGCCTCGGCGCTGCCGCCCCAGTTGTCCGAGCGGTGGTTAGTGCGCTCGGCCAGGAACTGGTTGAGCAGGTAACCCTCGGAGCCCATAACCTCGATGCCGTCGTAACCAGCACGTTTCGCGAGCTTCGCGGCGCGGACATAAGCGCCGATAGTGCGCGAGACATCAAAGCCGGTGAGGCGATGAGCCTTAAACGGGCTAATCGGCGACTGACCGGTATTGGCGGAGCGGGCCAGCGGGCTGTAGCTGTAACGACCGGCGTGCAGCACCTGCAGCACGATGTGGCTGCCGTGGGAGTGCACGAGGTCAGTAACGCGGCGGTGATTGTCCGCCATGCGCTTCGACGCCATCATCGAACCGGCCGGAGTCAGCCAACCTTCGATGTTGGGAGCATAACCGCCGGTGACGATGAGCCCCACGCCACCTTCGGCGCGTCGACCAAGGTAGGCAGCCAGCTTGGGGATATCACGGGTGCGATCTTCCAGGCCGGAGTGCATTGAGCCCATGATGATGCGATTGCGCAGAGTTAGAGGACCGACGTCGAGAGGGGAGAGAAGATGTGGGAAGTGAGGCTGGTCAGACATGCAACCAGTATCGCGGTTTTAGCGGCTGTGTATGAGGTGAATCGGAAAAATTCCGGCACAGTTTTATATACGTTTCACGTGGAACATCAGGTGTAAAGCACGCGCAGTCTTCGGCGCAGGAGGGTGTCGTATGACTACAGTCGGGAATATTAGTAGACGCATGTAGCAAGGAGTTGAGCCCCCATGACCTCTGAAACTTCAACTAATGGCAAGAAAGTAGCTGTAGTTACCGGTGCTTCTTCCGGTATTGGTGCAGCCACTGCCAAGCAGTTCGCAGCTGAAGGTTTCCGCGTTGTGCTGGGAGCCCGCCGCGAGGACAAGCTGGAGGCTGTCGCGGAGGAGATTCGCGCTGCCGGTGGTGAAGCGACGGTCTACAAGGTTGACGTCACCTCTGACGCCGATGTGGCGGCGCTGGCTAAGGCCGAACCGCGCGTCGACGTGCTGGTTAACAACGCCGGTGGCGCCTGGGGCATGGAATCGGTTGAAGGCGCTGTCGAGGAAAAGTGGCGCTGGATGTACGAGGTCAACGTGCTGGGCACCCTGCGCGTCACCCGCGCGCTGCTGCCCGCATTGAAGTCCACTAGCGGCATTGTGCTCACCGTCGGCTCGATTGCCGGCCGTCAGGTCTACACCGGCGGCGCCGGTTACAACGCAGCCAAGCACGCTGAGCGCGCGCTGGTGGAAGTCCTGCGTCAAGAGGTTGCTGCCGATGGCGTGCGCGTCACCGAAATCGATCCGGGGCGCGTCCATACCGACTTCTCACTCGTGCGTTTCGACGGCGACGAGACCAAGGCCGCAGCGGTCTACGATGGCGTTGAGTCGCTGACCGCCGATGATGTTGCCGACATCATTGTGTTCGCGGCCACCCGTCCGAAGCGCGTCAACATTGACTTCCTGCAGGTGACCCCCATCGACCAGGTGGGCGGCGCGAAGCCGAAGAAGTAAACCGACTACATAGAGGAGCCGTACATGAGCATCGATATTGCCGCTGACACCAAGATTGCCCTGGTCACGGGTGCAAGCCGTGGTATTGGCCTGGCGGTCGCCAAGGATCTCTCCCGTGACCACCATGTCATTGTGGGCGCTACCAGTGCTGAGTCTGCCGAGAAGGTGGCGTCGCAGTTGCCGTCGGCAAGCGTATTCGTTGCTGATCTGGGTGATACCGACGCCGTAAACGCGGAAGTGGCAAAGCTGTTGGAGGCGCTCGGTGGGCGCGGGCTGGATGTGCTCGTGCACTCGGCGGGCGTGTACGTCGATGGGGACGTGGCGGAGGTTTCGCGTGCGGACTGGTCGCGAATTATGGACATCAACGTCGTCGCCGTCGCCGACCTGACACGCCAGCTGCTGCCAGCGCTGCGCAAGGCGGAGGGCACGCTGGTAACCATCAACTCGGGCTCGGGATTCCGCGCTTCAGCTGGTACTTCACCGTATGCAGCGTCGAAGTTCGCGCTGCGGGCCTTCACCGATGCGCTGCGCGAGGAAGAGCGTGGCGCGGTACGAGTCAGCTCCGTGCACCCTGGGCGCGTCGATACCGATATGCAGGTTCAGCTGCAGTCGAATTGGCACCGCGATGATGCGGATTGGCGTTACGACGGAACGAAGTTCATGCGGCCTGAATCGATCGCAGCCGCAGTACGTCTGGCCGTTGATACCGGAGCGGATGCCAACGTGGATGAAATCCAGGTGCGCCCGCGCGGATAGCCGTGTAAAAGGTAGCGAAGATAAGCAAAAAGTGTGCCCACCAGGCGGATAGCCGGTGGGCACACTTTCGTGTGCAGGCTTCTTACTGAGCGTCCAGGTTCAGGCGCTCGTGCATTGCTTTGACCTCGCGCGGGACAACCTTGCCGATGGCGTTGCGCGGCAGGGAGTCGACGAAGAAGACGCGGTCCGGAGTGGAGTGCTCGGCCAGAGTTTCGCGGACGTACTCGCGCAGCATGTCCTCGGTGAGGTTCTTGCCGGCCTCATTGTCCTCGCGGACAACGTAGAGGAACAGGTCAGCGAAAATCTCGTCGTTTTCGTTGCTGCCGTGGCAGAAGACATCGGCGATGCCCGGCACCGGGCCCAGAATTTCTTCGACCTCGCGTGGGAAGACGTTCTCGCCGCCCTTGATCACCATGTCGTCGGAGCGACCACAGATGTACAGGTAGCCGTCCTGGTCGATACGGCCGAGGTCACCAATCTGGAACAGGCCATCGACGGTGGTGAACTTGTCCTTCTTGTTCAGGTAACCGATGAAGGAGAGCTCCTGAGCGGTGTGGATCATGCCAACCTCACCCGGCTCGACTTCCTTGCCGTCGTCACCCAGGATGCGAACCTTGGCGCCAATTGCCGGGCGACCTGCGGAGTCCGGGCGGGCTGCGAGGTCCGCGCCGGATGCGATGGAGCACAGGCCGGCCTCGGTGGAGCCGTAGAAGTTACAGATAACCGGACCGAAGCGGTGAGTCAGCGCGGAGACGAGCCAGCCCGGGATGGCGTTACCAGAGGAGACAATGAAGCGGAACGGGCCAATCTTGCGGTTCGGCTCCTCATCCAGAACATCCTTGATCTGGCGCAGGAAGAAGGCCGCGGAAATCATGCCGTTACAGCCGTACTGTTCACACTGGTCAACAGCCTTCTTCGGGTCGAAGACACGCATGGTGACAATGGTGGAGCCGGTAGCCATGCCAATCAGCACATTTGCCCAGCCCCAGGCGTGGAACATGGATGCGGACTGGTGAATGACCATGTTGCGGCGCCACGGAATACGATCGGCGATTGCACCCACGGTTGCCGGTGTCTTGGGCTCATTGCGCAGGACACCCTTCGGGATGCCGGTGGTGCCGGAGGACATGATGATGATGCGTCCCTGCTCCGGCTTCGGATCTAGCTTGGCGTTCGATGTACGACCTTCTTCAATGAGGTCTTCCATGAACACGAAGTTCTTGCCCGCGTTCTTGCGGGTCTCCGGCTTGGTCACGGAGGTAATAACGACGGTGACATCGTCGAGGTCTTCTGGCAGGTTGCCCAGGAACTCGTCATCGACGAACAGGAACTTGGCCTTATTCTGGTCAACGACGCCGCGAATCTGAGTCGGGCCGGAGCCGATGTTCATCAGCATAATTTCGGAGCCGATGAAGCCCTTGATAGCCATCGGCAGAATAATGCCGCGGCCGTTACGTGCGATAACACCGAAGCTGGACTTCTGAGTCATGCCACGGTCCATCAAGGCACGAGCCAGGGCGTGGGCGTTGTCCAGCAGCTGAGAATAGGTCAGTTCGCCGTCATCATCGACAAGGGCGAGGCGATCCGGGTAGCGCAGCGCACCCATGGAAATCAGGCTGGCGACGGAGAACTTCAGGCGACGCAGGTAATCGAGGACCTTCGGCGCCGTCTTCGGAGTCATGTACAGGGCGCCGGTACGCAGGAGCGGTGGAATCGACTGGGCAAAAGCCTTGATTTGCAGCCCAAGTGGTACTTGCGGAGCCTTCATTTCAGCTGCCATGGGTGAGAATCCTCCAAGGTGATGGACAAGCGGCTAATAGCGCCAAGCGACTCTTCAGTCACATTGACACCATCAGTCACGATAGTGCGTTTTTGTAACAACCAGACTTTAACAAACCTGTGCCGCGTCAAAAAGTAGTTTCCACGAAGAAAAGTAAAAATACGCAGTCGGCGTGCGCAATGCTTTACGACGGATACCTTTTCGCGTACGGGCTCGAGGATACAGTGTTATCAAACGGTTATAAACCGACAGGAAGCAGTGAATATAACGAAATGATAACACTGTGGTAACGAATTCAATTCTGGTACTGACGTATATAACTCTATGAATCCAGGGGTTTTCGGTTGGTTTGTTTGAAGGGGGTGGGCCGTAAGTGAATGGCGGTCGCCCCCAGAAATTAGGGGCTAAGAATCTTCAGGAAAAATGAAATGCTCGCGACTGAGAGGGGAGGGAGGTTGCGAGCGCGTAGCTGAATAGGTGGCATATTCGCCGGCTTGAGCCTCGGTGTGTGGCATCGGTGAGCGCCGGAGGAAGTTGCCCTAATTCAGGGTTAGGGCGGCAAGTGCGGGCTCATCCTCTGGTGTGCAGGTGGAGAGCCAACGGTCGATGGCATCGTACTCCGCCTGTGTGAGCCACAGGTGGTATTTCTGTTTTACTGCCACCTGGCGAGCGACATACTGGCAGCGAAATGGCTTATTGGCGGGTACCCAGGATGCGGCATCGCTATCCCGCTTCTGTTGATTGGCGGGGCCATCGACGGCCAAGAGGTTGAGGGGGTCATTGGCAAAGTCCTGCCGAACCTCGGGCGGGAGTTGCTGTGCCCCCTTTTGCCAGGCGTCGCTTAAGGCTACGACATGGTCGATTTGAACGGCAGAAGAAGTATCGCGGCCACGCTGGAACTCAATCATCGTGCCGGTATAGGGATCCAGTAATTGCCCTGAAAGCACGACGCAATCGTGGCTATTTGGTTTGTACTCCTTATTAATAAGGTCACGATTCAAAACATCGTTTCGCGTGTCGCATCCGTTGTGCCCAAACTCGGCAGAGACGTCATCGCTCCAACGTTGCCCGAACTCATCGCGCGCATAGCCGGTTTTCGGTGCGCGCCCTTTTACCTCCAGCTGGTTGAGGGCGCTACGGATGCCGTCGATAGGCGATGTGCCGGGCGCTGGGGTGTCCGGGGCGGCGGGGGCGTGGGGCGCTTCGGGAATCTCGGGCGCGGGTTCCTCTGGCTCGGGCGTAAATGCGGGTGCCGGTGCCGGACTGTATGACTGGCTCTCTGGAGTGGGGGCTGTGGGAGCCGTGCAGCCGCTGAGGATTATCGCTGCGCTGATAAGGAGGGCGAGGCCCTGCAGTGGCGAGCGGAAACGACGGTTGGCGAGCATGGAGCTAACCATAGCGGTGGGGGCGGATTGGGTATGGAGGGAGGTTTGCTAAAGAATCGAACAATTGTGCGTAGTTAGTGGGGGTGGTAGCTCGATTAGGGGGTTATGGCGTTAAAGCGGGTAGTAAAAGCCCGGTTTTAGTCGAACGGGAAGGGTGTTCTAGCTCCTTCGGGGGTGGGTAAATATAGCTAGTTCCCTAAATACGTATTGCAATACGCCTAGATGAAAGTGCATTGTTAAAACAGTTGGAAATATAGATAACCCGTGTCCCCCAATTGGCACATTGCACCTACAAGGGGAAAACAGCCATGACAGCTAAGACAGCCATGACTCTGACCGAAGCAGCGACCACATTGCCTCGTGGTCCTCAGAGGGAAGGTCTCTACCACCCGTCGAACGAACATGATGCGTGTGGCGTGGCCTTTGTTGCCGACATTTACGGTCGCCAGACCCATGACATTGTGGAAAAGGGCATTCAGGCACTGGTCAACCTCGACCACCGCGGTGCCGCCGGCGCTGAGAAGACCACCGGCGACGGTGCCGGCATTCTCATTCAGGTTCCGGATGCCTACTACCGTGCTGAGCTGAGCAAGGAAGGCGTTATTTTGCCGCCGGCTGGCACCTATGCCACCGGTATTGCATTCCTGCCGCAGTCGCGCATGGCCACCCTCGATGCCATCCGGGCTATTGAAGATATCTGCGCCGAAGAGGGCATCGAGATCTTGGCATGGCGCGATGTGCCGATTAACGCTGACGGGCTTGGTCAGATGGCTCGCCAGGCTATGCCGGTGCTGCGTCAGCTCTTCGTTACCGCGAAGAACTACGAGGGGCGCCAGCTAAGCGATATCGATCTCGACCGCAAGATGTTCTTCCTGCGTAAGCGCTGCGAGCGAGAGCTGGGTGAACAGGGTGCCGGTGAGGGCTCTGGGGGCGACACCGTGTATTTCCCGTCGCTGTCCAGCCGCACGATCGTCTACAAGGGCATGCTGACTACTCCGCAGCTGAAGGATTTCTACCTTGACCTGCAGCAGAAGGAAGTCACTTCCGCGCTCGCCATCGTGCACTCGCGCTTTTCCACGAACACTTTCCCGTCCTGGCCGCTGGCACACCCGTACCGCTACGTCGCTCACAATGGCGAAATCAACACCGTGCGCGGCAACGAGAACTGGATGCGCGCCCGCGAGTCGCTGATTCGCTCTGGCAAGCTGGGCAACATCGACCGCGCGCTGCCGGTGTGCGACCCCAACGGTTCTGACACTGCGCGTTTCGACGAGGCCCTGGAGTTACTGCATCTCGGTGGTCGTAGTCTCCCGCATGCGGTCATGATGATGGTTCCGCAGGCCTGGGAGCACGACGACAACCTCAGCCCGCAGGTTCGCGCGTTCTACGAGTACCACGCCTGCCTGATGGAGCCGTGGGACGGCCCCGCTGCCATCTGCTTTACCGACGGCCAGGTCATCGGTGCCACCCTGGATCGCAATGGTCTGCGCCCGGGGCGCATCTGGGTGACCGACGAGGGCCTGGTGGTGATGGCCTCCGAAGCTGGTGTCCTGGATATCCCGCCGGAGCAGATTGTGCAGCGCACGCGCGTGCAGCCGGGGCGCATGTTCCTGGTGGACATGAAGGCCGGTCGCATTATTGAGGACAAGGAGATTAAGTCCACGCTGGCCGCCACCGGTCCATACGAGGAATGGATCAAAGAGGGCCTGGTCGACATCACCGACCTGCCACGAGAGCGCTACCAGTACATGCCGCATGCCCGCGCGGTGTTGCGGCAGCGCGTCTTCGGCATCACCGAGGAAGACGTTGACCTAATCATCCGCCCGATGGCACTCACCGGCGCGGAGGGCCTGGGTTCGATGGGCGCAGACACGCCGATTGCGGCACTGTCCAACCGCCCTCGCATGCTGTTCGACTTCTTCTCGCAGCGGTTCGCGCAGGTGACCAACCCGCCGTTGGACTCGCTGCGCGAAAAGTCCATCACCAGCATGAATACGTTGCTGGGTGCAGAGACCAACATCCTGGAGCCCACCGCCGATGCCGCCCGTCGCATACGGCTTGAGCATCCAATCCTGGACAACCACGACTTTGTCACCCTGTGCCAGGCGGGCAAGAACGAGGAGTATTCCGAGTTCCGTGCCGAGGTCATCTCCGGCCTGTACCCGGTCGCCCGCGGTGGCCGCGGCCTGCGCAACGCTATCCGTCGTGTCCGCCGTGAGGTCTCTGAGGCCATCGACCGTGGTGCCCGACTGATTGTGCTGTCTGACCGCGAGTCCAATGAGCGCTTTGCCCCCATCCCGTCGCTGCTGCTGACCTCTGCGGTCCACCACCACCTGGTGGAGGAGCGCACTCGCACGCGCGCCAGCCTCATCATTGAGGCTGGCGACGCCCGCGAGGTGCACCACATGGCCATGCTGCTGGGCTTTGGCGCCGATGCCATTAATCCGTACATGGCTTTCGAAACCATCGATGAGCTGCGCATGAAGGATCAGCTTGGTGATCTGACGCTGGATCAGGCCTGCTCGAACTACTGCAAGGCCGCCTCTAAGGGCGTGCTGAAGGTCATGTCCAAGATGGGTATCGCCTCACTGCAGTCCTACCGTGGCGCTCAGCTGGCCGACACCGTCGGTCTGTCGCAGGAGTTCCTGGACGAGTACTTCACCGGAGCTGTTTCTCCGCTGGAAGGTACCGGTCTCGACGAGGTCGCAGAAGATGTTGCGGCTCGTCACCGCAGCGCATTCCTGCCGCGTCCGGAAGAGCAGGCCCACCGCGAGCTGGATCTCGGCGGCGAGTACAAGTGGCGCCGCGAAGGCGAGTACCACCTGTTCAACCCGGAGACCATCTACACGCTGCAGCATGCCACCCGCACTGGTCAGTACGCGGTCTTCCGCGACTACACCAACAAGGTCGATGAGCAGACCAAGCAGCTGGCAACCCTGCGCGGCATGCTCGAGTTCGCCTCCGACCGCGAGCCTATCGACATTGATGAGGTCGAACCGGTCTCCAGCATTGTCAAGCGTTTCTCCACCGGTGCGATGAGCTACGGCTCCATCTCCGCGGAGGCTCACGAGACGCTGGCCATCGCCATGAATCGCCTGGGCGCCATGTCCAACTCCGGCGAGGGCGGCGAGGATCCGGACCGTTTCGAGATGGAGGCCAATGGCGACTGGAAACGCTCTGCCATCAAGCAGGTCGCATCGGGCCGCTTCGGTGTGACCAGCCACTACCTGTCCAACTGCACCGACATCCAGATCAAGATGGCCCAGGGCGCAAAGCCCGGCGAAGGTGGCCAGCTGCCACCGAACAAGGTCTACCCGTGGATCGCGGAAGTCCGCATCACTACCCCGGGCGTGGGTCTGATCTCGCCGCCACCCCACCACGACATTTACTCAATCGAGGATTTGGCGCAGCTCATTTACGACCTCAAGAACGCCAATCCGCGCGCCCGCATTCACGTCAAGCTCGTCTCCGAGCAGGGTGTGGGTACTGTCGCCGCTGGCGTGTCGAAGGCGCATGCCGACGTCGTGCTGATCTCCGGCCACGATGGCGGCACTGGTGCCTCGCCACTGACCAGCCTCAAGCACGCTGGCGGTCCGTGGGAGCTGGGGCTCGCTGAAACCCAGCAGACCCTGATGCTCAACGGGCTGCGCGACCGCATCCGCGTGCAGTGCGAT
The DNA here is from genome assembly GCF_014335085.1 of Corynebacterium sp. LK26. Classification (NCBI taxonomy): domain Bacteria; kingdom Bacillati; phylum Actinomycetota; class Actinomycetes; order Mycobacteriales; family Corynebacteriaceae; genus Corynebacterium; species Corynebacterium sp. LK26. The sequence continues at coordinate 101,732 of NZ_PDHB01000006.1, read as the reverse complement.
GGCCAGCTCAAGACCGGTCGTGATGTCGTGGTCGCGATGTTGCTGGGCGCTGAAGAGTTTGGTTTTGCCACCGCTCCGCTGGTGGTTGAGGGCTGCGTCATGATGCGCGTCTGCCACCTGGACACCTGTCCAGTTGGTATTGCCACCCAGAATCCGAAGTTGCGGAGCAAGTTCACCGGCCGTGCCGAGCACGTGGTCAACTTCTTCACCTTCATCGCCCAGCAGGTCCGTGAATACCTCGCTGAGCTGGGGTTCCGCACCATCGACGAAGCGGTCGGACATGCCGAGTGCCTGCGTCCGCGCAAGGATCTGGGCAACCTTCCGCGCGTCGCAAAGCTTGACCTGGAGCGAATCCTGCACGTTGCCGAAAGCCCCTTCTTTGCGGACCAGGATTCCTACTGCACTAAGGCGCAGGACCACGGCCTTGAGGGCGCGTTGGACGAGCGCCTCATCGACGAAGCGCAGCCCGCGCTGCGTACGGCGCGCGCGAATGGGCTGGCGCCGACACCGGTATCGCTGCACCACGCCATCAGCAATGTGAACCGTTCCGTGGGCACGCGCCTGGGGTATGAAGTCACCAAAGTCGCAGGTAAGCAGGGGCTTGCCGACGACTCCATCGTCGTCAACCTGCTCGGTTCCGCCGGTAACTCGCTGGGCGCGTTCCTGCCGGCCGGTGTGACCATCATGCTGGAGGGCGATGCCAACGACTTCGTCGGCAAGGGCCTGTGCGGCGGCAAGATTGTGGTCCGACCTTCACGTTCGGCCCCGCCGACCGCGGATGTGGCTACCGACACCATTGCCGGCAATGTCATTGGTTTTGGTGCCACCAGCGGTGAAATCTTCGTTCGCGGCACTGTCGGTGAGCGCTTCTGCGTGCGTAACTCCGGTGCTACGGCCGTGGTCGAGGGCATCGGTAATCACGGTTGTGAGTACATGACCGGTGGCCGCGTCGTAGTGGCGGGCCCGGTCGGTCACAACTTCGGCGCCGGTATGAGTGGCGGTATCGCTTACCTGCTGGATAACGAGGCGACGCGGGCGAACATCAACACCGAGTTGGTCGATATTGTGCCGCTCGATGATGAGGACATCAGCTGGTTGGAGGCCACGCTGTCGAAGCACCGCAAGCTCACGGGTTCTAAGACTCGGTTCCCGGCTGCACAGTTCATCAAAATCATGCCGCGTGATTACGCCCGAATTCTCGACGTAGTCGCGAAGGCAAAGGACAACGACGCTGACATCAACGAGGCAATCATGGAGGCAGTAACCAATGGCTGATCCGAAGGGTTTCATGAAATTCCAGCGCGAAGAGCCTGCTCATCGCCCGGTTCCGCTGCGTCTGATGGACTGGAAAGAGGTCTATGAGGAGGCTAGCAACGAGCAGGTGCAACAGCAGGCGACCCGCTGTATGGACTGTGGCGTGCCGTTTTGTCACTCGGCCTGCCCGCTGGGCAACATCATTCCGGAGTGGAATGACCTGGTTCGTCAGAACCGCTGGCACGAGGCTTTCGAGCGCTTGCACGCCACCAACAACTTCCCGGAGTGGACGGGCCGCCTGTGCCCGGCACCGTGTGAGGGCGGTTGTGTGCTCGGCATCAATGATGATGCCGTGACCATTAAGAACATCGAGCTGGCCATCGTTGAACGCGGCTTCGATGAGGGCTGGGTGCAGCCGATTGTGCCGACTTTCGACACCGGCCAACACATCGCTGTCATCGGCTCCGGGCCGGCGGGCCTTGCTGCAGCACAGCAGCTGACTCGCGCCGGGCATGATGTCACGGTCTTCGAGCGCGACGACAAGATTGGTGGTCTGATGCGCTACGGCGTGCCGGACTACAAGATGGAGCAGCGTTTCCTCGACCGTCGTCTCGAGCAGATGGAAATCGAGGGCACTGAGTTCCGCACCAACATCTCACCGACGGCTGCTGACCTGGCCGAATTCGATGCAGTGGTCCTAGCTACCGGCGCGTCACTGGCCCGCGACCTGCCTGTCGATGGCCGTGATTTGGAGGGTATTCACCAGGCTATGGAGTACCTGCCGGGTGCCAACCGCGTTGCCGCAGGCGAGCTCGACACCCCGCCGATTGATGCGAAGGGCAAGAAGGTCGTTGTCATTGGCGGCGGTGACACCGGCATTGACTGCTTCGGTACCGCGCTGCGCCAGGGAGCGGCGTCCGTCACGCAGTTCGATATTCGCCCCCGTGCACCGAAGTCCCGTGCGGCGTCGACTCCGTGGCCGATGTACCCGCTGGTCTGGCGCGTGGCGACTGCTCACGAAGAAGGTGAGTACACCATCACCGGTTCCGAACCGCCAGAGGTTACCGAGGCGCTCGGCCTTAACGCTCGCGTCACCGGCGAGACCCTGGGCAAGCGCGTCTTCAACGTCAACACCGTCTCCTTCCACGGCGAGGACGGTCACGTGACCGGCCTGTCCGCCAACGAGGTCGAGGTCATCGATGGCAAGCGCGTGCCCATGGAGGACACGGATTTCGAACTCGATGCCGACCTAGTTCTCATCGCGCTGGGCTTCTCCGGTCCGGAGCGCGGCGGTCTGCCCCATGAGCTGGGGATTCAGTTCAACGATCGCGGTGTGATGATGCGTGACGACGACTACCTCGCCGTGCGCAGCGACATCGAGCAGAACTTCGACGGTCCGGTGTTCGTGGCCGGTGACAATGGCCGCGGGGCCAGTTTGATTGTGTGGGCTATCGCCGAAGGTCGCGCCTGCGCCGAGGCCGTGGACCAGTACTTGATGGGCGAGTCCAATCTGCCGCGCGCTGTCGAGCCGGAGGATGCTCCAATTAAGTTGTAAACCTTGGTTTAGTTCACCACTATGTTGCCGCGTGCCCCCATTTCGGCATGCACCATCTGGTGGTCGACAAAGCGGTACGTGCCAGGCTCCGGGAATTCGGCCTCAACATAACCACCCTGCGCGGCACCGAGGTCAAGGGCTTGGGCACCGCCCACGCCGTCGTCAAGCAAAAGCGCGCCCTCCTTGTACACGCGATGGAACTGCGTGCCGACGATATGGAAGCTCGTGCCCTTGTTGGGGCCGGCGGCAAGTACCCAGAAACGTACCGTCTCACCTGCGCGAATGCGAATTGGGTGGGTGAGATACTGGTCGGGGTAGCCGTTGAACTTGTAGATATCGGGGTCCTCGGCCATGGTCTTGTCGGCGTCGGGGCCGTCCTCGCCCCAGTAGCTTTCCGACTGCACCAGAAGAACCTCGTGGTCAACATCAGTGAGATTCGGTGGGTCGATGATGACGGCACCGTGCATACCGGCAGCGATGTGCATGGACATGGGCATGGTTGCGCAGTGGTACATCCAGATGCCCGCGCGGTCAGCACGGAAGCGGTACTCAAGCTTCTCACCAGGGGCGATGTCGCGCATTGGCTCGTCCGGCGAAACAATGCCGGCGTGAAAGTCGATGGAGTGACTCATGGTGCCGTCATTAATGAGCGTGACGACGAACTCGTCGCCCACCTTGCCGCGCAAAGTTGGCCCCAGCGGTTTGCCGTTGAATACCCAATGCTGCTGCTCGACGCCAGGGGCAGCGTAGCCGGTGAACTCGCTGGCTCGCAGCGTGACGTGGTGAACCGTGGCGTCCTCGGCGGGCGTCAACATTGGATTGATGGTGGGGGAGTCCGGACCGGGCTGTTCGCCGACATTCCCGAGTGCGCCTGGCGTTGCGTGGTCGGAGTGGCCGCTGTTCCCGGTGCGGTGTGAATGATTCGAGCCACCTGCATTGACCGTGAGCGTCATGCCCATCTGGCGGTGACCAGCAATGGTGCACCAGCCGTCAATGTCACCGGGAACAACCGGCACTTCAATGGTGGCGGAGTTGCCAGGGGCGACACGTCCGGTGTCCTCGCCGGTGGCCAAGCGCAGATCGTGGACCTGGGAATCAGCGTTGACCATGGTGATGACCAGTCGGTCGCCGGGGTTCGCCTCTATAACGTTCGGGGTATAGGTCATATCGTTGGCAGTAACCGTCACCTCGACGGTTTCTCCGGTGGGCGCAACATCGCTGGTGGTTTCAATGCTTCCCGTACCGCCACCGCCACCGCTCAGCGCAACGCCGACGGTTACTACCAGGCCCAATACAGCCAGAGCAGCGGTAGTTTGAGCACCGAGTCGACGTGCAGTTGCGTGCAGTTCGACCGGGTTCCGCGTTGCTTCCTTGTTGGCCCGTGCCTTCTGACTCTCTCTTAACGCACCAATCTGAGCCTTCGCGGCACGGCCGACAAGTGGCAGATAAGACACCAAGGCAAGGGAGACCATTGCGGAGACCGCCACTTTGGTCCAGGAAGGCAGCGGCATCAGCCACAGTGCCAGACCAATATTGATGGTCGACCAGCGAAATGCGCCCGCGCGGTCAAGTTCCTTCATACCGGCAGAGACTGGGCCAGCACCTCCGCCGATGGTGGCGGGCAAGAGTTGGCTCATCATGCCGATAAGCAACTGGGCGCCGAAACCGATTACCAGCGGCAGCGTGAGGGATGAGATTACGAAGCCGTCGTCAAGCGCCTTGACTGTGGCGACTGCGAGTGTGCCGATTAGCCAGACGACTGCAGCTGCAGCAGACAACGCCGGGTAGCTGAGGCGGTCGCGCGGGTCTTTAGCGACAGTCATGACGTTGTGTGCCCACGGGATGGCGGCTATGACCCAGCCGATAGTGATAATGCCAAGGCCGACGGAGTCCAACCAGTTGAAGCTGGTCAGTGCACCGATCGCGGTAATTGCGATACCTATGAGCTGTACTGCTAGTGCCAGCTTCGGGCGGGAATGCGGCGACATCCGGGTTCGCCACAGCGCTGGGAACATGGTGATGAGCGTGCCGCAGGCCGCGAGCCCGAGGAAGCCAATGAGGTTGACGGTTTCGTGTGCCAATAGGAGATCGTCGTGAAGCGCTTTGCCCTTAGGAGATGCGAGGATGGCGCCGAGTGCAGCGCCGATGGGCAGTAGGCATGCCGACGCGACGTAGTGTGCAACGGAGATGGCGAATGGCCGATCGCGCTTCGCTACCAGGTCGCGTCCGAGGGAAAACGCATGCCATGCGACGGCGACGCCGACGACCGCCGCGCCGACGGTGGTCACTGGCCACCAGTCACCGAGCTTGCCGACGACCGTCGCGACAATACCTACGTTGAGCAGGTAAATATTTGCCAACTGAATCTTCCGATTGCCAACGGGCACGTCGATTTTCAGTAGCTTTTCGGTGAAGTGGCGGCCCCAGATGAGGATGGAGTTGGTGACGGCGCCGAGGGTAAAGAGATGCACCAACAGCCAACGGCCATCGGCGACGAAAGGGTGAATGAGTGCTGCCACAATGATGGAGGCGAACCACCAGCGCACTGGCATACCGGCCTTGCGATGCCAGGACATGCGGCGCTTCTTGCCAGGCTTAGTAGGCGGTTTGGTTGTGGGGGATTGGGGTTCTGGTGTGGCGTGCGACGACATATATCAATAATACGCATACTGGGTGCGCATTTAATATGGGCGCATGTAAGAGTGCTTTTATTTGGTCGGGTCTTCGCCGTTTTTGTGGGCCTGCCAGGACTGTGTGGTCTTCTGTGTCTGACGCATCCGGTTTTGAATCAGCATCAGGGTAGTAAGGAAGGGCTTCCGGGTGATGAAAGCGCGTGCCCGACGCGTTGATGATGTGCTCACGGGGGGTGTAACCCTTTTGTCAAAAGCGATTGTTTGAGCATTCACGCAAATACTTCCTTGAATAAATATCTCAATAAAGAGGTGATTTTGCATTAATTGCAATCGTCAGGAAGTGGCTACGTTAGAAGCTAGTTTGTACAGCTAGTTAGATGAATGTAAACAGATTGAAGCTTCAGTAAACAGTTGGTGAAACGTTGTTTTACCAGGGAGAATGGTGAGTGGTAAAGGTGGCTTTTTGGCTACCCGAACGATGGGGTAGCCCTTTGTAGTAGGGGGCTGTAAATGTAGTTCATATCGCTTAGTATGCCAAGCCTGTGGAACGCATTGTGCGTAAGAAAATTTAACCAGCAGTAAAAGGCATAAGAATGTTTATCCGAGACTGGAAGCAGCTCGCCTGGTGCGTATTTGACGTACTCGCCTGGCTGATTGCGCTGTCCGCCGCTAACGGAATCGTCCGCGGTGAATTGGTATCTTTCTCTGAAATATCAGGCACTAATTTTTTGGTTGTCGCTGTCGCCGTGGCCGTCATCGTCCTGCTCGGCCTGCTGCTCGGGGAGTACACCAACCCACAACGCGTATGGCCCGGCAGTCGAACTGAAGATATTGTTCTGCTGAGCATCAGCATGGGCGGCGCTACCGCAGCCACTGGGTTAGCTCAAATCCTGAAGACCTTCCCGGAAATTGCGTGGTACGTTCCGTTCGCAGGCGGCTGTGTCGCAACTTTGGCAAGTATCTATACCCGAACTCTCGCTCGCTGGATTACCAACAACTTTGGCTCCCGTCAGACGGATGATCGCTTGATTGTTCTCGGTGCAGGCCGTCGAGCCAAATTCTTTATTAACAGCCTTACGGATTCCGGTATCTCCCGTGAGAACCGCTTCCACTTGGTTGGAATCGTCGATCCCAAAGAAAGCGGCGAGAACCATATTTCTCGTATCCATGGTCTCCGCGTGGTTCGTGGAATTGATCAGCTGGGTGAGCTCGCATCGCGCACTTCGGCGCAGTCGGTCATCATTGCGACTGATGAGCCACTGTCCACTGAGTGCATCAACGTCCTCAACCACATTTGTGAGGAATCGTCGCTGCGCCTGCTCATTCTGCCGCCGGTGGAAGAGTACTCGCGCCACCGTGGTGCTGTCGCTACCTCGCAGGTGCGCGAAATTAACATCGCCGACCTCATTGGCCGTCAGCCTCTGCACCTGGATGAATCCAAGGTCGCTTCCATAATCCGCGGTAAGAAGGTGCTGGTCACCGGCGCTGGAGGTTCTATCGGTTCGGAAATCTGCCGACAGGTTCACCGCTTTGAGCCGGCAGAACTGATCATGCTGGATCGCGATGAGGGCGGCTTGCATGCCACGCAGCTGTCGCTGACGGGTTCGGCGCTTCTCGACGGCTCCGATACCGTCCTGGCTGATATCCGTGACGCGGAGATGCTGACGCAAATCTTCACCGAGCGCAAGCCCGATGTTGTCTACCATGCTGCAGCTCTCAAGCACCTGCCACTGCTGGAGAGCTACCCTGCAGAAGCAGTGCAAACCAATGTCATCGGCACCCAGAACGTCCTGGATGCAGCGGCTGCGGCTAACGTTTCAACCGTTATTAATATTTCCACGGACAAGGCTGCGAACCCGGCCTCGATTCTGGGTGAATCCAAGCGCGCTGCGGAACGTCTGACTGCGCACATGGGGAAAACTCACGAAGGTGTCTGGGCATCTGTCCGCTTCGGTAACGTGTTTGGCTCGCGCGGTTCGGTTATTACGACTTTCCAGCGTCAGATTGAAGAGGGCGGCCCGGTGACGGTGACGCATCCTGACGTTCAGCGCTACTTCATGACCATTCCGGAGGCATCGCAGCTGGTGCTGCAGGCTACCGTTATTGCAGAGTCCGGTGAGACTCTGGTGCTGGAGATGGGTAAGCCGGTCAAGATTGCTGAGCTGGCGGAGAACCTCATTAGGCTCCATGACGCAGACGTAGAGATTGTCTACACGGGTCTTCGTGACGGTGAGAAAATCTCCGAGGACTTGGTTGATGACCGCGAGGTTCCCAAGATCGGTGATCGTCATCCGCTAATCACTGAGGTACGTGTTGAGCCGGAACGGCTGAATTCGCGGATTCTCCCGTGCACACATAATCACGATGCTGCACGTCGTTGGCTTGCAGAGCACGGTGGGGCGCAAAGCAGTATTGAGGCGCATCCCACCGGTGCACAATCACTTGCAACCGCTAGCTCGAAAGCAAAATAGTTAGGATGACTCCCCACCGTGACAACCACCAGCTCCTCTAACTCCGGGCAGCTGGCGCAAAGAGTTCGAACAGTTGCGACGATTTCGGCAGCTTCAGCGCTCGCCGCAGTCGTCGCCTTTGTGGTCAGTATTCTTTCCGCGCGAGTGCTGGGGCCCGCCGGTCGAGGCGAGGTCGCTACCGTTTTGCAGTTCGCCTATATTGTGGCGCCATTCGTCGGCTTTGGGGCCGATCGGCTTTTGCTGCGCCGCGATGATTACGACCACGGTCTCATTCCGAGTGGTTACGCCATGACCGTGGTCGCTCTGATTGCCTGCGCCATCGCAGGAGTCGTCTACGGACCGTGGACGGCAATGGCCGGCGTCGTCGCCTTGGTTACCGTGTCATTTTCCATGGTCCGTGCCATGGCTATCAGCCGCCATCGAGTGTCCTTCTTCGTCGCAGTATTCGTCGGTTTTCAGGGTTCAGTACTGCTAATAAGCGCTGCGCTCTATTTCGCCGGAGTCGAAGACTGGCGCTGGTGGGCTGCGGCCTATATCTTCCCGGCACTGCCACTGGCAATCTGGTCGCTAGCGAAGTCACGCAAACACACCGATTCCCGTGTTGGCGGAGTGGTAGAGACGGCACGAACAAATGCCCCATTCATCGCATCGGGTCTGGGGCCGTTGACGACCACACGCTTGGGTCGCGTTTTGCTGCCGGCGCTGGCCTCACCGGCGTCGTTAGGTCTTTTCGTAGTCGTGGCGACGGCGACGGAACCGCTGTATTGGATCGCGCAGTCAGTCGCCGATCAGCGCACCAGCGACCAGAGGGGGCGCGAACTCACCCCGTCTCGTGTGCTCCGACACCTTGGCATAGTCACTGCAGCGTACGGCGCGCTTGGTGCGCTCGGTGGTATGGCACTCTACTTCCTCATCGTGCCGGTATTCGGCCATGAGTTTGAGCCTGCTCGGGAGTTGGTGCTGCCACTGACTATCGCGGCCGTGGTGCTCGGCTGCTACCGACACCTGTGCGGTGAAATTCTCGGCAGCGACAACCCCCGTCGAATTGGCCGAGTGGAGCTCATTTCCGCCGTTATCGCTGTCATTTGTTACCCGATTGGCATTCTTCTCGGAGACGCCCTCGGTCTCGCGTGGACCAGCGCAATTGTCTACTTTGCAGCAGCCGTTGTTGCCGCAGTGGCGTTGATGCAGCCAAGCGGAGGCCAGAAGAATCCATCAACTACCACCGAAGAACTCCCCGTCGACGTAATCGAGGAAGCCTAAACAATGCGAATCACTTATATCCACCAGCACTTTGTTCTCCCCGGTGAGCCGGGTGGTTCCCGACCCTACGAGTTTGCCCGACGAATGGCCGCCGCAGGCCACGAGGTGACAATGATCTGTGGTCGCGATGAGGCCATGGATAAAACGGTTGATGGTATCCACGTGCGTCGTCTAGCGATTCCGTACCGCAATGAAATGTCGAAGCGCGAGCGTATCGTCAGTTTCTTGAACTTCCTGGTGCGCGCCTCCGCGGTCGCTGCCCGTGTGCCTGCCGACGTGATCTACGCGTCCTCGACCCCGCTGACTGTGGCGGTTCCGGGAATCGTGGCGAAGTTTACCCAGCGTGCGCCGTTGGTGGCGGAGATCCGTGACCTGTGGCCAGAGGTGCCGATCAAGTTGGGCTACCTCAATAATCCGGTGGCAATTTTCTTGGCCAAGCAGCTGGAGAAGGCATTTTATGCGGCATCGAGCGAGGTCGTGGCGCTGTCGCCGTCGATGGCCGATGGCGTCAAAGAGGTCGCTCCGAAGAAGCGCGTGACCGTCATTCCGAATGCGTCGGACTTTGAGCGCTTTGATGTCCCGGCCGAGCAGCGTACAGCTTTCCGAAAGGAGCAGGGCTGGGGCGATGACGTGGTAGCTGTCTATGCCGGTGGTTTTGGCATGTCCTACCAGCTGGAGTGGCTTGTGGATTTGGCGGCGCAGCTGCGTCGTGATGGCGTGGAGAATGTGCGTTTTGTCCTGCTGGGACAGGGAAGCGACTCGGATGCGTTGTACCAGCGCGCCAAGGACGCTGGCCTCGATGCCGATGCGATGTTCCTCGGCCGTCAGCCGAAGGAAGATGTCGCCAAGTACGTGTCTGCCGCCGATATCGCGCTATCGCCGCTGCGTGATGACCCCTGCCTGGAGGGCAACTCCCTGAACAAGGTCTTCGATGCCATGGCCGCATCGCGTCCGGTGGTGTTCAACCATGGTGGCTGGCTGGAGGAAGCCGCAACCGAGCACGATGCCGGTTGGCGTCTCTCGCGCGATATTCCGACCGCGGCCAAGCGATTCGCTGAGATCATCTCCGACCGCGATGAGATGCGCGCAGCGGGACAGCGAAATCGCGAACTGGGTGAGAAGCGTTTTGCCCGTGACAGCCTGTACTCCCAGCTCATCGAGGTACTCAACCGCGTCCGAAAGGTGCAGAAGTAATGACTAACGCTGACGCTAACAAGCCCAATGAGCGGATCTTTCTTTCGCTCGCGACAGTCACCGAAGCAGAAGAACAGGCTGTCGTTCGCGCACTCCACTCTGGTTGGGTGGCTCCGTTGGGACCCGAGGTAGACGCGTTTGAAGCGGAGATTGCCAAGCGCTGCGGTGTTGAGCACGCGCTCGCGCTGTCTTCCGGCACCGCTGGCCTGCACTTGGCGCTGCTCGCGCTGGGGATCGGTGAAGGTGACTACATTCCGGTTTCCACCATGACCTTCGCGGCCACGACCAACGCCATCGCTTACGTTGGCGCTACGCCGGTGTTTGTCGATGCGGCAGAGGACGGAAACATCGACCCTGAGCTGCTGCTCCGCACCGTCGATGAGCTGCTCACCGAGGGCAAGAGCGTTCCCGCCGTGATGATTGTGGACCTCTTTGGCCGCTGCGCCGATTACCCGGCCTTCGCGCCACGCCTGGAAGAACTCGGCATCGCGCTCATCGAGGACGCCGCCGAGGCGCTCGGTGCCAGTGTCGATGGTCAGCCGGCCGGCAGTTTCGGCCGTGCCGCCGCGCTGTCTTTCAACGGCAACAAAATCATGACCACCTCCGGCGGTGGCATGCTGCTGTCCGATGATGCCGATCTCATCGCTCGCGCGCGCTACCTGTCCACCCAGGCGCGTCAGCCCGTCGCTTGGTACGAACACACCGAAATCGGCTACAACTACCGACTTTCCAATCTCCTTGCCGCACTGGGGCGGGCGCAGCACTCGCGTCTGGACGGCATGATTGCTCGCCGCCGCCAGATTCGCGATGCGTACATCGATCTGCTCGCCTCGCTTGACGACGATGCCCCTGGTAAAGGTACCCGCTTGCTCTCTGACTCCGACGAGCGTTTCACCGAGAACTGCTGGCTGACCTCAATTGTGCTGCCGCAGGAGGCCGTCGATAAGGGCGTGCTGACCCCGGACAGCGTGATTGCAGCACTTGGTGAGGCCAGCATTGAGGCTCGTCACCTGTGGAAGCCGATGCACCTGCAGCCGGTATACGAGGACGCACGAGCCAGCATCAACGGCACCGCTGAGAATCTTTTCTCCCGTGGCATTACTCTTCCTAGTGGTCCGGCGCTGGACGATGACGACGTCGCGCGGGTGATAGGTGTTTTGAAGGAAGTGCTGGGATGACTTCTACAGAGGTAGCAGGAGAAACTGTAAAACAGCGAAAACCAATACTGCAGTCGCTGTTTATTGTGGTGGCCGCGGGAATGTTTGCTGGTGTCCTCTACGTTGGCGACACGACGATGAAGGACGTCTCTTCGGCGCTTCCTAATCTCTCTCTTGCATTGCCGATTTTGGTAATCGTTGCAATCCTTACAGCCATCGGCACCCCAGAAGCGCAGCGCCAGAGTTGGCTGAATGCGATGAAAGGCGCTGGCAATGTAAAGCAGTGGCCGATGGCCGTGTGGGCATTAGTGGCTTTCTATGCCTGGTTGTTCTGGATGATGCTGTCCGGACTGTGGGCCCCCGAAGCTGCCGAAGTTGCTCCTGTCGTTACTGCGTTGATAACGCTTGGGCTCATCGCCACGATGTCAGCAATACTGTTCTATTTGCATCCTCAGGCACTGGTATGGCTGTGGTTAGCAGTAGCCATTTGCTCGCTTATTTTTCTCTACGGTGGCATTACTGGTCCGAAATATGTCGGGCGCATGACGGCGTTCGGCGGTGGACCGAATGTCTTTGCCCGTTTCATGCTGTACGGCATCGCGGCAGCTGTGTTTTTCATGCTGTGGCGTAAGTTCATGTGGGCAGTTCTCTTGTTTGCTGCACCATTTGCTTACGGTCTCGTTGCGTCGGGAAGCCGCGGTGTACTGGTTGCTACCACCGTGGTAGTCCTCTTTACCGCAATAGCTGTGTTTTTTCACTGGGGTTGGAAGTGGGCGACTGTTTTTTACGTCGCAGTCGCCGCAGCGGTCGCGTATGGATACTCGCGGTTCATCGCAGGTACCGAGATTGAAGAATACTTTAAGACGCGCTTTATCCAATTGACCTTCGAAAAAGAACATGATTCCGGACGCGGTTATCTCCATGATGAAGCTTTCCGAATCATGAGTGAACACCGCATCTTTGGTGGAGGCCTGCATAGCTTCGTTGTGCTGTCGACACCGAGGTCTTCACGTCCACTGGAGCATCCGCACAATATCTTCTACACAGTCGGATCTGAAGCGGGTGTCATAGGTATCGGCCTGTTTGTGATTGTGCTGGTTGTGCTGGCAATCGCCTGTCGCCACCTATTCAAGTTTCTTCAAGCTGGTCTGACCGCAGCTGTGGCGTTAGCGGTTCTTGTGGCACAGGTTTTTTCCGGCTACTACTACGATTCCCGTTCGCTATGGCTATTTGGCTTTGCAGCAGCATTTACAATGCTGAGCCTACGGCGCAAGGCCGCAGCATCGGCAGAACCAGAGCTGGATGAGCAGCCGCAACCAGAACCCGCAGTCGAGCCCGAACCAGTCATGGTCACCGATACCGCGGAGCCGGTTGTGCCGGAGCTGGAGCCAGCGGTGGCCGTCGTCAAGCAAAGTGCGCCTGACAACCAGAATGACCACAAGAAACTGCGCGTTGCGGCAGCGTCGTTTGCCGCGGCCGGTGCAGTGGGTGCAATCGGATGGCTGGTCAGGAACCGTTCCAATGCGGAAGTCGATGCGCGTGCCGAAAAGCTTCTGCGCGAAATGTTCAACGAAAAGTAGGAGATGACCAATGGATTCACTGAGCATCCGCGCGCAACGGGTAATTAAGCGTGGCGTCGACATCGCGGCATCTGCAGCGGGTCTGATTGTGCTGTCGCCAGTTATGGGCGCTACGGTTCTGGCAGTGCGACTTTCCATGGGAAAGCCAGTCCTATTCCGCCAGGAACGCCCGGGCCAGGATGGTGAGCCGTTTAATATCCTCAAGTTTCGGACGATGCACCACGTCAATCCGGAAAAGGGGCTTGTCGACGATGCGTCCCGCCTCACCGAGGTGGGAAAATTCCTTCGGTCCACAAGCTTGGATGAGCTCCCGGAGCTCTTTAACGTTCTGCGTGGCGATATGAGCCTCGTTGGCCCGCGTCCGCTGCGAATGAAGTACCTAGAGCGCTATTCGCCGCGCCAAGCACGCCGCCATGAGGTGCCACCGGGGATTACGGGGCTTGCCCAGGTCTCGGGCCGCAATGGCATCACCTGGGAAGAACGTTTCGAGTACGACGTGCAGTACGTGGATAATTGGTCGCTACTGCTCGATGCAAAGATTCTGCTTGACACGATCTTGGTGGTGCTCAAGCGTGAAGGGATCTCGGAAGAGGGGCAAGTGACTATGACCGAGTTCACCGGTTCGTCGGAGAAGGACGTCTCGGCTAGCGCAGGTTCTTAATCACACTTGCAGGAACACCGGCGACAACGGTGTAGTCATCGACATCGCTAGTAACTGCGGCTCCGGATCCGATGTACGCTCCCTCGCCAACGGTGAGGCCGGGGTTGATTACGGAGTTGGCGCCTAGGGTGCAGGCTTCGCCAAGCGTGACAAAGCCCGACACGGCATTGAGCGGGAAGATTGTGCAGTAGTCCCGCAGCACCGCATCGTGGCCAATCGTGACATTCATATTGATTTGGGCGTGCTTGCCTACCTCAATATTGCAGGTCAGGCGCGCTCCGGGGCAGATGACGGTGCCCTCGCGGAGCGTGACCAGCGCGCCGATGCTGGTGTCTGGGTGGACCAGAGTCGCAGGCACGAGCCCTTCGGTATCTGCGCGTTGCGCAATCGAACGTCGAGCTGCGCCGCTGCCGATTGCGACTGTGTAGTAGACCCCCTCGGGCAAGTCCGCGAGGATTTCGGTTTTGCCCAAGAGTTGCACGCCCATTTTGTGGAAAAAGGTCATATCTGGGGTGCCATCATCAATAATGCCTAGGATTTCCCACTGCGGTGGTAGGCCGTTGGCTGCTGCGTAGTCGTTGATGTCCTTGATGAAGCTGACCACGTTTCGGCCAAAACCACCAGCGCCGACGATGACAATCTTTTCGGTCGTCGTGTTGTTAATCCACTGCTTTGGCATGAGTGTCATTATCCCACTGATAGCCGTATTTAGCCGGAGTGCGTGACTGCGAATTCACCTACCACCAGTAGGTGGGATACCGAAGGCCGCGCAGTCGATTTGCGAGGATGCCAAGCACCACGATCATGATTGACGAAGCGAAAATGAAGCCTATGAAGCGGAAGTCGTTGGCAAGCCCATGGCCGTGTGGCATCAGCACGGTGACCATAGCGGTAGCGGTGGCAGGGGAGTGAGCCGCGCGAGCAAGAAGCATGAGCGCGAAGGCAACGCCGGCGGCAACCGCTGCAGCAATGATGGTCGAACCCAACATGTGCAGAGTTGCGATGCCAGTCGTGCAGCCGATGAGGTGTCCGACCACGACATTTCGTGGCTGAGCCAGGGGTAAGTTCGGTGCGCCGACGATAAGTGCCATGGCAGCGCCAATAGGAGGCAAAAATAGCAGGTCAGAGACAGAAGTTGAGATGAGTGCCAGGGTCATCAGCGGCAGGCTCACGGCTACCGAGGCGGCGATAACATGGCGCAGCGGCGGGCGGGGTGGCGCTTCGCTGGCGATTCGGGGCCACTTCGGAGACCGTGAATTAGACATGAGAACGATGTTAGGGTGTGCAGCCTCATCTGCGTCGCGGTTCGAGGTTTTTATTGAAATAGAAGTTTAAATGGGGTGGCGCCCAGGTCTCCCAAGCCTCCAAACCCGAACCAGACCCGAACCAAACTCCGACCATTTTCACCGGGTATGACACACTTAAGGACATGGAGCCTATCGATGTCGCAATCCGGGACGAGTCTATCCGTCTCGGGCAATTCCTGAAGTTGGCAAACCTGGTGGAAACGGGCGGTCTGGCCAAGGAACTCATTGCCGAGGGCCAGGTCAGCGTGAACGGTGAGGTCGACACTCGCCGTGGCAAGGTGCTGCGTCCAGGGGACGTCGTCTCTGTTGCCGGTATGTCGGCACGCGTGGCCACCGCCGATGAAGTCGATGATGACTACTTTGATGAGGCCACCGCCGACGATGACTTTGATCCTGAAAAGTGGAGGAACTTGTAACTCATGCCCGCATTTCCCGCCGAATTTGGCATGCCCCTGCGCGTAGATCTGCTTTCCGCCGCACCGCGTAAGACCGAGCGCTTCTACCGCGGCGTTCTCGGGTGGGCTTATCGCAATACCGCGCCAATCCATGAGGATGCCCGCGAGGCATCCGCTGGTCGCCGCGTTGCCATGCTGTCCGGAATGCCGGTGTCGGTGCTGCTTGAGGCCGATAAGGACGCTGAGGATGCCTTCGTCAATCAGTGGCGCGTGAATTTCCATGTCGGCTCCGCCGCTGGTGCCGTCGAGAAGGCGCGCGAGCTCGGCGCTGAGGTCTTCCAGGAACCGACCCCGCTTGTCGACGGATCCACGATGGCCGTCGTTTCCGACCCCGCCGGTGGCCTCATTGGGCTGCTGGAACAGCCGGGTGAGCAGGCCTTTATCGCAGCGGGCGAGCCCGGCACCCCGGTGTGGTTCGAGCTGGTCGCAGGCCCGGAGGAGACCTTTGAGCAGGTCGCGGACTTCTACCACAACTTCTTTGGCTGGGAAATCGCAGTGCGCAACAAGAATGAGCACGGCACTTTCGCAGTTGCGATGGAAGACGGGGCGCCGTTCGCTGGCTTGGTAGCCAGCTCGGTTGCTGCACAGACCGATGCGGCAGATAAGAGCTTCGTTGGCTGGCTGGCCTACCTTGGCGTGGAGAACATCGACACCGCTGTCGCCAAGGCTGAGGAACTGGGCGGTTCCGTGCTCGTTGCCCCGCAGGCTACCGAGTTCGGTCCGCTGGCAACTGTGCAGGATCCGTGTGGTGCGGCAGTTGTACTCTGCGAGGTGCCGCTGCCACCGGAGGAGGACATCCGCGAGTCCGACCCGCTGGAAGGCATTGACCTCAGCCAGTTCCAGTAGGCGCTAGAGCTCTTCTTCGTCGTCCTCAGGGTCCTGTTTTCCGGTGTAGTTAACGTGTAAAGGATCGTCTTCGTTTTTTAGCCAATGCAGCGAAGAAGTCATTGGTCCAGGTAAAAAGTTCACTTTTACCAAGGTTGACTTGCTGCTGGAGCAATGGGTGATAAACAACCCGCTGTGACGGTGGGCAGTCGTAGTAAAAGATTCGGTACAGTCCAGCGCGCGATTCACGTATATGGCGATGGCAGTACTTGACCAGTTCATCAGCGCGATCCTCTGCGGTCTTATGACCAAACAGTGTTGCCGCACGTTTGCGGTAAAAGCCACCATCAACAAGCACTGCTGTAGTGATCTCGCGTAAAGGCACAGCTCGCGCAGCACTATATCTGTTTCTACTCATATTTCTTGGCCCTCCCCCTATGAGTAATCCCAGTCATCGGCGCTCTCCTTATCGGCGGAGGGTCAACGGCTGGGATTGATAGCAACCACTTTAATTGCGCTTCGTAATCGAGTCAATGCCTACAACCCCAGCTCCCCCCGCACTGCAGTCACAAACTCGCTGGTAGTCGCGGTGCCGCCGAGGTCTGGCGTCGGCGCGGTGCACTTGGCGGCGTAGACGGCCTCGCGCAGCTTGGCTGCGGGCGCAAGTTCCGAGGTCGGATGCCCAAGGTGCTCCGCGCACATTGCCGCAGAGAGCAAAAACGCAGCCGGGTTGGCGATGCCGCGCCCGGCAATGTCCGGTGCCGAACCGTGCACCGGCTCGAAAACCGCAAAGTCGTCGCCAACATTCGCCGATGCCGCCAGCCCCAGCCCGCCAATCAAACCGGCACCGATGTCACTGAGAATGTCGCCGATGAGGTTTTCCGCGATGATGACATCAAAGCGCGCCGGGTCGGTCACCAGCTGCATTGCCACGGCATCCGCATTGGCAAAATCGAATGCGACCTGCGAATACTCCTCCGCCACTTCTTCAACTGCCCCGCGAATCACACGCGCAGAGTCCCGCAGGATATTCGGCTTGTCCGCCACCGTCACCGTCGGCGTGGCCTCCGAATCGGGGTTTGCCGCCTGGCGCGCGAGAGCCAACTTGGCCGCCTGTCGCGCAAGGCGGTGCCACGCAAAGGACGTCGTCACGCGCAAAGAAATCGCAACGTCGCCACGCTTATCGACGGCGCGAGCCACCGTCGAGTCCTCCGCCACCTCTGCCCACAGGTGGTGGTGCGGGGAGTCGGTCGGGGTGTCGTAAGGCGGGAGGAGATAGTCGTGACTGTAGAGACCCTCGGTGTTTTCGCGGACAATGGTGAAGTCGACAGCCACGCCGGGCAGGGTGACCGGGCGGATGTTGGCGAAGAGGTCGAGGCGCTGGCGCAGCTGGAGAACAGGGGAGCGGTAGGTCAGGCCGGTATCGCGCAGATGCGGTGCTAGTTCTTCCTCAGCCTCGCGAGCGGGCTTGGAGGTAATCGCCGCGAGCAGAGCGGCGTCGCTGCGTCCGAGTGTTTCCCAAGTTTCCTGCGGGACGGGATTGCCGTGCGCGCACCACTGGGACCAGCCAATTTGTGCCTCTGTCAGCTCCCAGTGCGGGAAGACATCGGCGATGAGTCCTCGGCAGGCATCGGTGATTTCAGGGCCGATGCCGTCGCCGGGCAGGAGTGTGATGCGGCGCGGTGCCGCTTCTAAAGCAGTCGCAGGCTGGTCGGTTTCCATGGCTCTTAGCCTAGGACTGCGACGCCTGCGCGTGTGTGGTTTGGCCTACTTAGCGAAAGTAACCGGGATCTCGGTGATGTCCTCGAAGCCCTCGCTGTGGTCACCGAAGAGCTTCAGCACGCAGTCCTGCTGGGTGCAGTCCACGGCCTCGCCGGTGGGCACAACGCTGAGCTCGAAGTGTGCGGTGTTGTCGTCGGCGATGGTGGTGGTGCCGCCGGACTTCTTGGTAATCCACTGCTGCGACTGGGTGCCGGCACTGCGGTCACCGGTGCAGTCCGGGACGGGGTTGCCTGGAGCCTTCTCGGCGGCGCAGAGTGCGGCGTAGTAGCCGTAGTCGGGGTCGAGACCAGACAGGTCGACGGAGATGACATCGCCCTCGGAGAGGTCGTTGACCGGCTCGGCCTCCATGGTTACTTCGCCGGCGCTGGCGTCGGTTTCTTGATCTGCAGCCGAGCTGGTGGTTTCCGAGGCGTTGGTAGCATCCTGTGCGGCATCGTCCGCGTCATCTGTGCCACAGGCGGCGAGAAGTGGAAGTGCGGCGACGGCCGGAACAGCCAGGAAAGCCGCGCGACGCTGGAGTGTACGAGTAGTCATAGGAGGTAACGTCCTTCCGAAAAACTGTAGAGATTACTATCTTTACTTAAGGGTAGGCTAACCTAGAACTAAAAGATAGCCTAAGATTCTTTGGGTGAGTAGAGCAAAGTCCTTTCTAAGCTCTTTGTTACTAGTGTTAGTCGTTATTTAGTCATTCTTTTTGTCGTCTATCTCCGTGCAGCGTCAGCTCACAGAGGGGGAATATGTTCACCGTGCCTGCCTGTCGCGTTCGCAGCCTTGCCGGAACACTGCTGAGTGTTGTCCTGGTCGCAGGACTAGTCGCCTGTGGTTCCGATGATGCCGCGAGGGAGGGGGCATCGTCGTCAAGCGCTGGCGTGACGACGGTACCGCGCGCCGACAACATTTCCGCTCACGATGCCGCGCATGCGAACCTACCTTCGGAAAACCCCGAAGTGCTGCTGAAAGACCCGAAACCGGCGGCGGACAAGGACTACCAGCGTATTCTCACGCTTGACCGGGCGGGAGCACTCAGCCGAGCGGTCTACACGCTTGGCCTCGGAGACCGTCTGGTGGGGCGCGACGCCACCTCCGATTTCCCGGCGGTAAAGGATCTGCCGAACCTCACCATTGGCGGACATGCAGTCAATGCTGAGTCGGTGATGAAGCTGAAGCCGGAGCTCATCATTACCGATGGCACGATTGGCCCTAGCCGTGTCTTCGACACGTTTGAAAAGGCGGGAATCACTGTCGTCCATGTGTCGGACGAGCGCACTCCCGAGACCATCAACACGCTTATCGACGAGGTTGCGGGCGCAGTCGGCCTGGCTGACCAAGTTCGCCCGGTGAAGGAGCACCTGGACAAGGAGCTGGCGGCTGCGACCGAGTACGCGCAGGCCAAGGCCGATGGCCGCAAGATGATGATCCTGTATGTGCGCGGAACCGGTGTGGCCATGATTGCGGGACCGGATTCTGGTGGGCGTTCTCTGATCACTCGTCTCGGCGGTGTCGATGCCGGTGAGGGCGTGGGTATTGAGGGTGCGTTCACGCCTATTACTCCGGAGTCCCTGATTGCTGCGGCTCCAGACACCATCCTGGTTATGTCTGGTGGCCTGGAGTCCGTCGGCGGGATTGAAGGCTTGAAGGAAATCCCGGGCATCGCACAGACCCCGGCGGGCCAGAATGAGTCCGTTGTGGACGTGCCCGATTCGCAGCTGCTGTCCTTTGACTCGCAGTCGCCGCGTGCGATTCGCGCCATTGCGGATGCTCTCTACGGTGGCGGTGCTGGTGATGGCGCTGACAAGACTGCGGGAAAGTGACTGGCTGAGCAATGCAGACAACCGCGAACAAAACTAGTCCGTTCAGACAGGTGGCCGTTTTCATTGGACTCGCCCTAGCGCTGGTGCTGGCAATAGGTTGGTCGGCCTCCGTGGGGCAGTTCGGCGCTACCATCGGCGAATCACTGAGCTCAATGGTGAGGCTAGTGTTCAATGGCGGTCTCGGTGACGCGCCAGAGCCCATCGACACCGTGCTGTGGCAAGTGCGACTGCCGCGCATCGCGCTGGCCTGCCTCGTTGGCGCGGGGCTCGCCCTCGCAGGTGTGGCGCTGCAAGCGGTGTTCGGCAACCCGCTTGCCGAACCCGGCCTCATCGGCGTTTCCTCCGGCGCCGCGGTCGGCGCTGCCACCGCCACAGTTTTGGGCACCGCCGCCGGGCTTTCCGGAGTGCTCGGCGGAGTGTTGAGTGTCTTCGCCAGCAGCTGGGCCATTGCGGTCTCAGCTTTTATTGGTGGCGCGGTAGCCACGGCTATTGTGGCCGCCAATGCGCACGGTGGCCGCGATATCGCTCGAATCATTCTGGTCGGTGTGGCTGTGAACTCCATCTGTGGTGGTCTGGTTTCGCTCCTGACATTCGTAGCCTCCACGGCTGCCCGCGACCGCATTGTGTTCTGGCAGATGGGCTCGTTTGCCAGTGCCACCTGGACGCAGGTTGTCATTATTACGTTGGTGACAGTTCCGGCCGTGATTGCCATGTGGGTCAGCTACCGCAAGCTGGACATTCTGAGTCTTGGTGAAGCGCAAGCCCGCCACCTGGGTATTAACGTCGTCACGCTGCGTCGCGCCATCATTTTTGGCACGTCCCTGGTCGTGGCGGCTGGAGTGGCATTTTCCGGCATCATCGTCTTCATCGGCCTGGTCGTGCCGCACGCTGCACGACTGCTGCTGGGACCAGCGCATCGCACGCTGATTCCCGCATGCATCCTCGGCGGCGCGCTGGCCACAACGCTGGCCGACCTCGCGGCCCGCACCATGATCACCGGTGCGGACCTGCCGCTGGGAATGCTCACCTCGATTGTCGGTGGCCCACTGTTCTTCTGGCTGCTCCTGCGTTCGAAGAGGGCGGTGCACTAATGGAAATTCACTCTGGCCTGGGTATTTCTGCCGAAAATGTCAGCATCACCCTGGACGGTCACCGCATCCTCAACGATATTTCCGTGGTCGCCGAGCCCGGAAAAGTCACCGCGCTGGTCGGCCCGAATGGTGCCGGAAAGTCGACACTCCTTGCAGCGCTTTCCGGCGACCATGAGCTCAGTGGCGGCGACGTCCGGATCGGCGAGCACTCCATTACCGAGCTCTCCATCGCCGACCTGGCCCGCTACCGCGCCGTCCTGGTGCAGAGCCAAGAACTGTCCGTGCCATTCACCAGCCGTGAAGTCATCGACTTCGGACGCAACCCCTGGGGCTGCCCGAACGAAGAGCTGCTCGCGGAAGTCATCACTGAATGCGACGTCGCGCACCTCCTTGACCGGGAAGTCCCGACCCTCTCCGGCGGCGAGCGCGCCCGCGTCCACAGCGCGCGCGTGTTCTACCAGGACACTCCTGTCGTGCTTCTCGACGAACCGACTGCAGCCCTGGACCTCCACCATGCCGAAAAAATCATGGGAATGATGCGCGCCCGCGCGGCGGCGGGCAAAGCCGTGGTCGTGGTCCTGCACGATTTGTCCGCCGCAGCGGCGTATGCCGATCACGTTGTGGTGGTGGCGCAGGGGCGCGTCGTAAAGCAAGGACCGCCTGCGGAAACCCTGGATGCACAGACCGTCAGCGAAGTCTACGGCATCGGTGTGGAAGTGCTTCAGGACTCCGCGGGCAACCCCGTGCTGGTGCCTCAGCGCGCGAGCCACAATCTCTCACCCCAGTCTCCGAACCTCACAGAGAAAGAAGAAAACCATGGTTGAAAACACGATTAAAGAAGGTGACAAGCAGGCTGCTCAGCCCCTGGCAGAACGACTCAAAGTGGAGACTGCGGGTGTCCACAGTGAAGCGGAGAACTCCGACTTCATGTCGAGGCTGCTTGCGGGTGAACTGAATGCGCAGGCGGCCATCGATCTAACTGGTCAGCTGTACTTTGTGTACGAAGCGTTGGAGCAGGCCGTGCGGTCCACTGCGGAGTCGCCGCAGGTCAGCGCGGTCTACGATGCGCAGCTGGAGCGCCTGGAGGCTCTGGCGGCCGACCTTGAACATTTGGTGGGGCCTGACTGGCGGGAAAAGATCTCGCCAGTGGAGGCGACAAAGAACTACGTGGCCGAGCTTCGTGAAATCGAAAGCAACGGCAACGCCAACGCCGCATTGGCACACCATTACGTTCGCTACCTGGGCGATCTTTCTGGTGGCCAGGTGATTGCGTCCATGCTGGCCAAGCACTACGGCATCGGTGCGGAGGGAACCCGATTCTATGACTTCTCCGCGATCGGAAAAATTAAGCCCTACCGCGACGGCTACCGACAGAGTCTGTCTGAGCTGGGCATTTCGGATGCCGACAAAGATGCCGTGGTTGACGAGGCGAAAAAGGCATTTCGTCTCAACCGGGCCATTTTCCACGACCTAGCTGGCGGCCTAGACGACGCAGTGGCGTAGGTCGCGGACTGGAGTGCTGTGACCGTGGCGGTGGGCGGTATGCGTTAGCCGATGTACACCACTGCGTTACGGCCGCCCGTGCACTTGATGTTGCTGCCAGCAGGACGGCACCACATGTTGTAGGTCAGGCCAGTCGTTGGGCTGTAGGCCGTGATGGTGCCGGATTCCGCACCAGTGGAATTGCGATAGCGGACGTAGGCGCTGTGTACATTTCGAACGAACGGATCGCTCGTTGAGGACGTGCCCTTCCATGCGCTGGAGAGGTTGCCGCCAGCCAGGCCCGATGAGCGAGACGAGCCCGAATTACCGGATGAGCCACTCGAATCTTGAACAACCACGGTCTCAGTCTGTGTGACCGGTGGGTTGGGCTGGCTCGAAGCATCGGCAGCGACCTGCGTGGTGGCAGCTGGCTGTGTATCGGCAGCAGCCACCGAGTCATCTTTGCCGAGGCTGACATAAGCAACTGCGCCAACCAGACTCAGCAGCACCACGACCAGCACTGAAATGAGCGCAATCATTGCGCCGGAAGTACCTGAGTTCTGCTGCGGATACGCTGTTGGGGCTGCGTAAGCGTACGCTGGTGCCGGCTGCGCAGCGAACTGGGGTTGCTGCTGCGGCTGTGGTTGTGGTTGAGGTGCCTGGTTCGGGTACACGGGGCCGAAAGAACCGGTGGAAGGATTCGAATTGTAGTTGGGGTCTGAGCTGGGGGACTCGTTATGCGACATGCTGGACGACCAATCACGAGGAGGAAGTGTTCCCCCTGTGATGAGCCCAACCCGCGTAGCGAATGGTGTTCCATCCCCTGGGGACACGGTTAACGGCTTTTATTGTATTACTGGGAAAACTGTAAAGCATGTTAGGAGACGCATGTCTTGCGCAAAATGCGGCAAGGACGGGTTTAGCTAGACCCGAAATGAGGTGGTGAGCTTCAAATGAGGTTGTGACCATCGAGAAACTGCCTAAGTTTATGTCAGTTTCGGCACTAATTTCTGCTTGTTTTTGTCATAAACCTAGTCAGTAACTCATGAGCCGGTCCAAGACTCCGGGCTGCATATGTGAAACTGGGGCGCGCGTGAAACCCCACGGCCATTTTTCGGCCGTTTCGTTCATGCGCACCCCAGTTTGTTGCGAGGTGTAGCTGGTAGCTGCCTATTGGTTAGCTGTTTAGTCGCTACATCCCCAGGATTTCCTTGAGCTCGGCCTTAATCTGGTCGAGCCGCTCGGCCGCGGCCACGTGCGGAATCGCGGCCGAAGCGACCGGCAGCACGACTTCCAGGTAGCACTTCAGCTTCGGTTCCGTGCCGGAAGGCCGGGCAATGACGCGGTCGTTGGCCTCGGTGAGGATGAGAATGCCGTCGGTAGGCGGGATGTGATAGCTCTCGGCCTTGGCGTCGACCATGTCTAGGCCATCATTCATGTCCGTGACCTGCGTGACCTTCGAACCAGCCAGTTGTGCAGGCGGGTTGGCGCGCAGAGTGTCCATGCCCTTGGTGATCAGCGAGCGGTCCTCGACACGGAAGGTCAACGGTGCGGTCTTGTAGAGACCATGGGCACGGGCGACATCATCCAGAAGGTCCTGGATGCCAAGACCCTGGCCCTTCAGTCGCGCCACCGCGTCGGCGACACGCACCGCCGCAGATACGCCGTCCTTGTCTCGAACGACTGCCGGGTCAGTGCAGTAGCCAATGGCCTCCTCGTAGCCGAAGACGAGCCCGTCCACACCAGCAATCCACTTAAAGCCGGTCAGTGTAGCGCGATAATTCAGTCCGTGACCTGCAGCAATCTTGCTCAGCAGGCGTGAGGACACAATCGAGTTAGCCATTGTGGCTGGGAACTCTGCGCCCTCATCATTGGTCACGGTCGCAATCCCACGGGCCTCGGCATCCGCAGCGATGACTTCACCCAGAAACGCACCGATGTCGTCGCCGGAGAGCTGTCGCCAGCCGCCGTCGACGCCGCTATCCGGAATAGCCACCGAGCAGCGGTCCGCATCCGGGTCAGCCGCGATGATGACATCCGCGTCTTCGGCACGCGCGAGCTCAAACGCAAGATCCAGCGCCCCGGCTTCCTCCGGGTTCGGGAACGATACCGTCGGGAACTCCGGATCCGGCGCGAACTGCTTCTCGACCACGCGGACATTCGAGAAACCTGCCGCGTTCAGTGTGCGCACGATGGTCTCGCCACCGACGCCATGCATAGGGGTGAGGACAATCTTCGCTGCTTGCTTCTCTTCGCTTGACGACGTCGTTGCGAGCGCTGCCGCCCGTTTCACATAAGCATCCAGCAGTTCAGGACCAACCTGCTCGACGGCATCGAAGTCACGCGGGACCTCATCAGCCGGTGGAGCAGCGGCGATGGCGTCCGCAATTTGCTTGTCATGGGGCGCGATGATTTGGACGCCTCGGCGGGAATCCGACTCCACCGCGCGGCCACCGAGGTAAACCTTGTAGCCGTTGTCCTTCGGTGGATTGTGGCTGGCCGTGACCATGATGCCGGCATCGGCATTGAGGTGGCGCACGGCAAAGGCGGTCACCGGTGTGGGCAGCTGCTGTGGCAGAGCCAGGGCCTTGCCACCGGCTGCGGCGACAACCGCGGCGGCATCGCGGTGAAAATCGGCGGAGCCGTGGCGGGCATCGCAACCAATGACCACGGTGAAGTCGTCGCCCACAATGTTCTTCAGATGCGCAACCAGGCCAGCGGTGGCACGGATGACCGTGGCACGGTTCATGCGGGACTGACCAGCTGCAACGACACCGCGAAGACCTGCAGTGCCGAATTCGAGTGGCCCGGCGAAACGGCTTTCCAGCTCGGCAATCGCATCGGGGTTGGCGGCCTTGGCTTCGTCGTAAAGCGAAGAGAGCTCGGCGGCGGTGGCCTCGTCCGGATCGTGGGCGATCCAATCGGTGATGGTGGCTTGTAGCTGTTCGGAGAGCATCGGGGTTCGCCTACTTCAGACCGTCGAGGACAGCGGCGGAGGAGGAAAGACCCAGGCGAGAGGCGCCAGCGGCGATCATTTCCTCAGCGGCAGCGGCATCGCGGATACCGCCAGAAGCCTTGACGCCCAGGCGGTCGCCCACGGTTTCGCGCATGAGCTTCACGGCGTGAGCGGAAGCGCCGCCGGCCGGGTGGAAGCCTGTGGAGGTCTTGACGAAGTCTGCGCCTGCGGACTCGGAGGCCTTGCAGGCTGCGATGATCTCCTCATCGGTCAGGGCGGCCGACTCGATGATGACCTTCAGGACCTTGCCCGGAATGGCATCGCGAACAGCCTTGATTTCGGCCTCGAGGTCGTCGAAGCGGTGCTCCTTGGCGAAGGCGATGTTAATGACCATGTCGACTTCTTCAGCGCCATCGGCCACAGCGCGAGCGGCTTCAGCGGCCTTAATCTCGGCCTTTACCGCGCCGGAGGGGAAGCCGACGACAGTGGTGATGTGCAGGCCTTCCGGTACCTCGACTGGGAGCTGCGAGGGGGAGATGCAGATGGAGTAGGTGCCGAGCTTGCCGGCCTCAGCGATAAGGGCCTTGACCTGGTCAGAGGTGGCTTCTGGCTTGAGCAGGGTGTGGTCAATCATCTTGGCAACATCAGCGCGGGAAGTCATGGGAGAAATCAAGTCCTTTCGGAAATTTGGGAGAGAGCTTAAAAGTAGGGAGGTGGCGGGCTCGGGGCGGGAAGTGGCGCCGGCGCGAGTCTGTCAGTAATTTTCTAGGACACGCGATCGAGGATAATCTCGCGCTCGGCTGTAGGCGCGGTGTCGCCGATTTCAATGCCCGGCTCGATGGACTCGAGAGCGCGCTCGAACTTATCCGGAGTTTCAGTGTGCAGCGTGAGCAGCTTCTGGCCCTTGACCACCTTGTCTCCCGGCTTGGCGAAAATCTCAATACCGGCAGTGGCCTGCACCGGATCATCCTTACGAGCACGTCCCGCGCCCAAGCGCCAGGAACCAACGCCGAGAGCCAGTGCATCCAGCTTGGTCAGGTAACCGTCAGCCTGCGCAACCACATCGTGCGTGTGAGGTGCCACCGGCAACGCGGCATCCGGATTGCCGCCCTGAGCGCGGATCATCTTCTTCCACGAATCCATTGCGCGGCCGTCCTTCAGAGCCTGCTCCACGTCGGCATCGTGCACGCCGGCCAGCTCGAGCATGTTTCGGGCCAGTTCACAGGTCAGCTCCACGACGTCTGCGGGGCCGCCGCCGGCGAGAACCTCCACCGATTCGCGGACCTCGAGGGCGTTGCCGATGGTCAGGCCCAGCGGAGTGGACATGTCCGTCAACAGTGCGCGGGTGTTCACGCCCGCGTCGTTGCCCAGGTCAACCATGGTGCGGGCCAGTTCGCAGGCCTGATTCAGATCCTTCATGAAGGCGCCCGAACCGACCTTGACATCCAGCACCAAGCTGGAGGTGCCCTCCGCAATCTTCTTGGACATGATCGACGAGGCAATCAGCGGAATGCAGTCCACCGTCGAGGTGATGTCACGCAGCGCGTAAATCTTCTTATCCGCAGGTGCCAGGCCCGCACCGGCTGCTGCGACGACCGCGCCGGAATCCTCCAGGATCTGCATCAAGCGGTCATTCGGAACATCAGCCTGCCAGCCCGGAATGGATTCCAGCTTGTCCAGGGTGCCGCCGGTGTGGCCGAGGCCACGGCCAGACAGCTGCGGGACGGCCACGCCGTAGGAGGACACCAGTGGGCCCAGTGGCAGCGTAATCTTGTCGCCGACACCACCGGTGGAGTGCTTGTCCGTGGTGGGCTTGCTCAGCGATGCGAAGCTCATGGTCTCGCCCGAGTCAATCATCGCCTGGGTCCAATCCACAATCTCGCGACGGTTCATGCCGCGGATGAAGATGGCCATGTTCAGCGCCGCCATCTGTTCATCGCCCACGACACCGCGAGTGTAGGCGTCAATGACCCAGGAAATCTCTTCCGGACTGAGCTCACCGCCATCACGCTTTACCTTGATGACGTCAACTACATCGAACTTTTCAGCCATTGTTCGCTCCTTTTATAGGCGATCGTGCTTAGCGATATTGGTCTTGTGAACTCTGCTGATTCCGATTATCATCAGCACTAGAACAAATGTCAATAGGCAACTTTCCATTTGTACCCACATAAGTATGTTTGCATAAACACCTCGAACAGGCTCGGGGAGGGAGAGCACAATGTCCCACATTTCAGACGAAGAACTACTGGCTAAGGCCTACGCAGCCACGGAAAACTCGTACGTCCCCTATTCAGGTTTTCCGGTCGGTGCCGCACTTCTGCTTGACGACGGCACGGTGGTCACAGGCTGCAACGTGGAAAATGCGTCCTATGGGTTGACCAACTGCGCAGAGCGCACAGCCGTATTCCGCATGGTCGCGGAGCACGGTGGCAACCATAAGATTGCGGCCTGCGCCATCGTCGGACGAAAGGCGGCACCGTGCCACCCCTGTGGCGCCTGTCGGCAGGTCCTGCACGAATTTGGGTGCAAGCGCGTCATAGTGGAGTCCGAGCGCCCGGAAAATGGTGGTTTAGGCGCTCCGGCCAGCATTGACTTCGAAAAAATTCTCCCTTACGCCTTTGGTCCCGAGGACCTGTAGGCATCATCACCACAGCCTCTTTTATCAAGAAAGAAGACCTTAGTCATGGATAGACTGCAAGGCTTACTGGGCATCATCCTCGTCATCGGATTTGCCATTGCTATCTCAAAGAACAGGAAAGCCATTAACTGGCGCACACTCGGCGTTGGCCTGCTGCTGCAAGCGGTATTCGCGCTGGTAGTGCTGAAGTGGGAACCTGGTTTTAATGCGCTGAAGAGCGTCGCCGGCGCCATTGAGAAGATGATCGATTTTACAAATGAGGGAACCTCGTTTGTCTTCGGTAATCTTTTCGACGACACGGGTAAAAACTTCGTCTTCGTGCTCAACGTGCTGCCAGTGATCATCTTCCTGGGCGCAGTCCTCGGTGCCCTCTACTACCTGCGGGTAGTGCAGTACTTCGTTGAATATGTCGGGTCCGCACTGAAGTTCATTATGGGAACCTCGAAGGTGGAGTCCGTCTTCGCTTCCACGGTGATTTTCCTCGGGCAGTCGGAGGCTCCGCTCGTCGTTAAGCCGTATATTCCGAAACTGACCAAGTCGGAGCTGTTCGCATGTATGTCGGGCGGTTTTGCGTCGGTGGCCGGATCGACCTTGATCGGGTACTCCCTGCTCGGTGCCCCGTTGGAATACCTGCTGGCGGCATCGGTCATGAACGCGCCGGGCTCGCTGCTGATTGCAAAGACTTTCTGGCCGGAGACAGAGGAATCTGACCTGGATGCGTCGGTGAAGGATGTCCGCGATACCGAGTCGAAGAACGTCATTGATGCGCTTGGATCGGGTGCGCTGGCCGGCGGTCGTATTGCTGTGGTTGTGGCCTGTCTGTTGATTGCGTTCATCGCTGTGATTGCGATGCTGTCGGCGATGATCGGCGGCATTGGCGGCTGGTTCGGTCAGGATAACTGGTCTCTGGAAGGACTGTTCGGCCTGATCTTTGCGCCAATTGCATGGCTGATTGGTGTGCCGTGGGAGAACGCAGGGCTGGTCGGTAGCTTCATTGGTGAGAAGACGATTCTGAACGAGTTCGTCGGCTACACCTCGTTCTCTGAGCACGTCGACTCGCTGGATCCGAAGTCCATCATGCTGGCGACCTTCGCCCTGGCCGGCTTCGCTAACCTGTCGTCCATTGCGATTCAGATCGGTTCCTTCGGTGCGCTATCGCCGGAGCGCCGCGGTGAGATTGCCAAGAACGGTCCACTGGCGCTGATCGCGGGTCTGTGCACTAACCTGCTCAACGCAGCAATCGTGGGTGTGATTGCGCTATAGCTCTTCCTCAGTTCGGAATTCGGCCGCCTGCTTTTCTAGATTCTGATGGATTTTCTGCTCGCCCTCGGCGGCAGCGGTAGCTCGAGGCGGAAGCTGGATGTATCGCTCTGAGGGCAGGCCAGCGCGCAATTGGCGCATCCTCTCAACCTCGGCATCCAGCTTGAAGCCGAAGACCACGACCACATTAATGCTCCAGAGTGCGGTCATCAGCGCGATAACCGCACCCATGGCGCCATAGGGATTCGAAGCCGCAAAGTTGAATAAGTACAGCTGGAGCGCCTTGCCGATGATCAGCGAGCTAATAATTGCCAGTGCCGAACCTGTGCTGAGCCAGCGGAATTTGCGCATGCGCACGTTCGGCGTGAAGTAGTACAGCGAGCCAATCAGAATCATCGACATCAAGATAATGACCGGCCAGCGTACCCAACTCCAGACGGAGATGCAGAAGTCAATAATTTGGCGCGTGGTCGATTCAATACCCAATGGGCGGGCAACCGGTTCGACAATGGTGATAACTAGCTGGTCATTGACAATAATCGCAATGAGCAGTACCACAGTGCCGATTAACAGCAGCAGCGTAATGGCGACCATGAGCAGGTGGTAGCGAATCAGCGTGCGACCTTCGGAAACACCGTAGATGGAGTTCGCCGTGCGCGAAAAAGCGCGCGTGTAGGCCGAGGACGAAATCAGTGCAAAGACAATACCGATAGTCAGTGCGACAAGACCGCCCGTGGCGGAGCCGATAATCGTTGAAATGACATTGCGGATCGGTTCGGCATACTCAGCCGGAATGTAGCTGCGGATGAAATCTTCGGTCAGTCGGTTGAGGTCTTCTGTATAGCCGGCCAGCATCAGCGTGGCAATCGAATAAATCGCAAGCAGTGCGGGCGCGAAGGTCAACACCGTGTAGTAGGTCAACTTCGCGGCAGCGTCGAAACCGAGCTCCAAGAAAAATTCGATACCCGCACGCTTGAGGGCGTAGAGCGCTCCTTTCCACCCCACGGGTGGCAACTTCTTCGCGGACTGGGCAAATGATGCGTCCGCCGACTCGTAGGCCTGGAGTGTGTGCTTGATTTGCTGTGCTGGTGACACCTAAAGAATCGTCCTCTCCGACCGGACAGCGGCTGCAACATATATGCGGACATGTGCGCTCGCTTAAGTCTATCGGTCGAAGAGGACAAAGACGCTTCTCGGGCCCGGGTGTCAGTTCTTTGTACTGATGCGTTCCGGGACGGTTATTCCGTGGCAGTAAGAGGGGTGGAGCTATCGGGGGAGCCCGGTGAGCCCGGTGAAGCCGGTGAAGCCGGTGCAGCTGGTGAGTCCGGTGAGTCGAGCGCAAGCAGGCGTTCAGCGGTGGCATCGTCGATGACCAGGTGAGTAGCCAAATTTGTTCGAAGGGCCACGTCGATGGCCGCGGCCTTGTGTGCGCCACCGGCCACAAGTACCCGAGTGGGGATCCGGCGCAGGTCAGAGAGGCTGATACCTACCGTGCGGGCATCGACCTCTGGCAGCGCAATGCCACCGTCAGCGCGGTAGAAGCGTGAGCAGGCATCGCCCACTGCGCGCTCCACGAGCAAGTCTTTTTCGGTTGTCGACAGCTGTCCCAAGTTCAAGGCCAGCGAATCATGGTCGACGGCGCCGACGGTGAAAACGGCAATGTCCACCGTCCGGCCAAGAGCCAAAACGCTGGCAATGAACCGATCCTGTTCCACGATGCGCTTGGTCTCGACCGAATCGAAAATCACCGGCAGCGGCAGTGTTCGGGCGTAGGCGTGGAAAGCGTGGCAGAAAGCGCCAATAGTGCGGATGTCGTTCGTGGACTTATCGGAGTGGCTCATTCCTCCCTTGAGCTGCACAATTTCCACGCCCGAGACATCCTTGGACTTCAGTTGCGTGGATACGGAGTACATGGTCTTACCCCACGAAACACCGAGAAGGGTACCGTCTACCACCAGCTCGTCGAGAAGCTCGGCGCCCACGCGCCCCAACTCGCGGAGCAAGACTGCATTGCCAGCGCGTGCCGGTTGCGCCAGGCGCACATCGTTCAACTTGTAGCGATCCCGCATCTGCGTAGCGGTCTCTGAGGCTTCCTCGCGCGGATCATGGATCTCAATGCGCACGTAACCGCGCTCACGGCCAAGGTTGAGCAGTTTAGAGACCGTTGGACGGGAAACCCCGAGTTCGGTTGCAACCTGAGACTGTGTGAGCCCCTCGCCGTAATAGAGTTTGACGGCGGTGAGTGCCTGGATGTCGCGACTGTCCACAGCGGCCTCCTCCAACAAGAGCACTTAGCAAGCGCACTTGTAACAGGAACCTCGCTTGATTGTGGCCCTGCCCGACTTGATCATCGGGAAAGCGTGCGCCTCACCTGTGATTTTAGTTCCATGTTTGCAAAAACAAAAAGTCAGCTTTTGCATTTGTAGTAAACGGTGAGGCGTTGGCTTTCCCGGAGGGTGTCGGAGGGCATCGGAGGCCCCGAAGGCGCCGGAGGGGAACGCAGCGCAGGTTGGGTTCCCGCAGAATTACCAGATATTCACGCGCTCATTCGGCTCACGCCACATGCCGTCGCCCGCTGAAGTGCCGAAGGCCTCATGGAACTCATCGATGTTGCTGGCAATGACGTTGCAGCGGAACTCCGCTGGTGAGTGCGGGTCAATCGCAAGCAGCTGGCGTGCAAACTCCGGGCGAATCTTAGAACGCCAGACCAGTGCCCACTGCTTGAACAGGTCACGGTAGGTCTCTGGGGCGTCCTCCAGTCCAAGTTCTTCACCGCGGGCAGCGAGGAAACGACGGAAAGCGACGACGGCAATGCCGAGCCCGCCCAAGTCACCGATGTTCTCGCCCAGGGTGAAGCGGCCATTGACGCCGGGTAGGTCAGCGCCCTCCTCGGCCTGCTCGCGCAGAGCCTGCGGAACCAGGCCCTCGTACTGGTCCACCAGCGCGGAGGTCAGCTTCTCAAAAGCTGCACGATCCTCATCGGTCCACCACTGGTGAAGGTTGCCGTGACCGTCATACTGCGAGCCCTGGTCATCAAAACCATGCCCAATCTCGTGACCAATAACCGCACCGATGCCACCGAAGTTCTCCGCCGGGGAAGCGTCCGGTGAGAAGAACGGCGACTGCAAAATCGCAGCCGGGAACGTGATGTCATTGACCACTGGATTGTAGAAGGCATTGACCGTCTGCGGAGTACCATGCCACTCATCACGATTGGCCGGGGTGCCCAGCTTTGCCACCTCATAATCATGCGCAAAAGCGCTGGCAGCGCGAGCATTCTCCATCAGTGAATTCCCGAGCTCCATCGCCGAGTAATCACGCCAACGCTCTGGGTAACCAATCTTGGCCTTAAATAGCGACAACTTCTCCAGCGCCCGCTCCTGCGTCGCCTTCGTCATCCACGGCAGCTCCGAAATGCGCTCCCGGTACGCCGCCAGCAGGTAGTCCACCAGTTCCAAGACCTGCTCCTTGTACTCCGGCGGGAAGTGCTTTTCCACATACAGCTTGCCGACGTCATGTCCAACCGCCCCGTCGGCAAAGGCAACACCACGCTTCCAGCGTGCACGCTGCTCGGTCGAACCCTGCAAGGTGCGGCCGTAGAAGTTAAAGCTCTCCGCAGAGAAGTCATCCGACAGGTAGGCGGCACGCTGGTGGAGAACGCGCCACAGCGCCCACAGGCGCAGATCTGCCAGGTCAGTGTCCTGCCACAGCTTGCTCAAGTGCTCGAAGTACGACGGCATCATCACCACGATGGTGTCGATGGCAGTCTGGTTCGTCTTATTGACACCGGTGGCCGCGAGCCACTCCGCGACCGGGAAGCCGGTGGGGAGGTCAGCAATAGCGGTCTTGTTATAGGTCTTCAGTGCGTCGCGAGTATCGACCACATTCCAGTGACCAGCGGCAATGCGCTTTTCAAAAGCCACGATGCGCGCCGCCGCAGCGGCCGGGTCCACCAACTCGAATGCAGCAAGTGCAGTGGAGAGGTCCCCCGCGCCGTCGTCATGCGAGGAGAGGAGCTTCAACATAGCGGCAACATGCTGCTCATAGGCGGCGAGAGTGTCGGCGTGACCAGGCTCGCGGTAGTAAGCCTCATCCGGGAGGCCGAGGCCCGACTGCAGCAGGTAGAGAGCATCCAGGTCCGAGCCGGAATCCTTCTCTACCCAGTACCCGAGCGCACCGCCGACACCGAGGCGGTCGAGGCGGCCGAGTGCCAACGCCAGCTCATGCGCGTTCTCGGCGGAGGCAATCATTTCTAAATCCTGCGCGAGCGGAGCAGCGCCGGCGCCATTAATAGCGGCTTCGTCCATGAAAGAGTTGTACAAGCGAGCGACGTGGGAATTCTGATCCGCATCGGCGGCAGTGGTGATGAGCTCGCGGACGTTTTCCTCCGCCTCATCCCTCAGCTTGTAAAAGGCGCCATCGATGGGGCGGTCAGCCGGGATGACGTGATTACTAACCCACTCACCGTTGGTGGCCAAGTAGAGGTCATCCTGTGGGCGAGGAGTCGTTGAGAGTTGGGACGTTGCGGACTGGGTCTCAGTATTAGTGCTATTTGTCATGCCGCCAGTCTAGGGGCAAGGGCGGATTGAAGCTGTGACTGGAGGGGCGGGATAAGTTTAGGATTACGAATGGGGCTAAAGTGATTTAGGGGGTAAGGTGCAAACCATGAAATTTCTTCCACTTTCCGCGACCGCGGTGCTGAAGCGACGCCCGGGCCGCGCCACTTTGGCAAGTATCGTGGCCGTTGCGCCGCTGACCTTGGGTGTTATTGCACCGGCTGACGCGCAACCCCAGGACGCATCTGCACACTCCAACCCGTCCGCTGCTGATTCCAAGGGGTCGCTCGACTTTTTGACCGAATCACCGAGCATCACCGATGCGCCGCTTGCGTCGGATGTTCAGGAGTCGCAGGGCTCTGGTGCCAACGGTTCCTCAACTGGTTCGGCTACCAGCGCATCGTCGAACCCGGCTCGCACCGGCTTCCACATGGGGCCGACTGGTGTGGACGTCTCCAAGTGGCAGCGCCCAGGTGGCGTCGCGCTGAAATGGAACGAGGTCGCAGCTAGCGGCCAGAAGTTCGCTTTCATCAAGGCCACCGACGGTGTCGAAGGTGACCAGAAGTACTTCCTCGAGGACTCCATCGCCGCCGCGAAGGCCGGTCTGTACGTGGGCAGCTACCACAAGGCACACCCGGATCGCTCCGCAACCGCGCAGGCTGACCAGTACGTAGAAGCACTGCAGCAGCGCGATGAACAAATCTCCACAGACAAGACACTACCGCCTGTGCTTGACATCGAGCTAGACAATGGCCTCAACCCAACCCAGCTGCAAAAGTGGACCAAGGACTTCCTCGAGCGCGTTGAGGAAAAGACCGGCGAAACCCCGATGATTTACACCTACCGTTGGTTCTGGCAGAACCCGATGGGTAACTCGACCGACTTCACCGACTACCCGCTGTGGCTCGCCGCCTACGAAGACAGCGCTCCGACCTCGCTGCCGGGCGGTTGGGAGAGCATGGCCTTCTGGCAGCGTTCCTCCACCGGCCGCGTCGATGGCATCCCGACCATCGTGGATGAGGATGTCTTCAACGGCACCGAAGCTGAGCTGCAGCAGCTGGCTGCTGCTCACTAGCAGTGTGTTGTGGGGCCTGGGGGCAGGCTAAAACTTCGTCCGCCCCGCACGCCACGCAATCAACGCAGGCAGGAGCTTGTCGACGTCGTCGACGACGATAAGCGCATCGAGAAGCTCCGGTCGCACAAACCCCGCATCCACAACTTTGCGCAGGAGCGCCAACAGGGGCTCCCAGAAGCCCGAAGGTCCCAGCAACGCCACTGGCTTGGCATGAATCCCCAGGTGCTGCTGGGTCCACACCTCGAAGAACTCTTCCAGTGTGCCCGCACCGCCGGGGAGTGCAACAAAAGCATCGCCGAGCTCATACATGCGCGACTTTCGATCGGCCATAGTCGCAACAGTTTCCAGGTGAGTCAGCCGCGGATGGGCAATTTCCTTCTTGACCAAGACCTCGGGGATGACACCTGTGACACTGCCGCCGTCGTCAAGCGCTGCGTTAGCAACCGTGCCCATAAGACCAATCGCCGCGCCACCGTAGACGAGCTCCACCCGATTTTCCGCGAGTGTCTGGCCGAGACGTTCGGCGGTGACGCGCCAGGCGGGATCGTTGCCGAAGCCGGAGCCGCAGAAAACAGTTAGTGACGACAGTGCGCGCTGTGGCTGTTCACGGCCAGCGGCAAGCTGCGGCAGCTCTTCGCGGAGCTTCGGCAGAGTAGTCTCGGCCAGCATAGGGGCGATTTTCCCGGTCGGCAGCCAGGGGTCGAGCCAGCGGACCTCTTCAATCTCGGCATGGGGCTGAACGTTTGCCAACTCGTCGGTGAACTCGCCGACATAGCGCACATGGTGGCCGACGACCTCGAAGCCCGCCTCGTTGGCGGCGGCTGCGCGGGCGATATTCCACGGACGCAACAGCGATAGCTCGATGTCCACGCCGAGCTCCTCGGAGACCTCGCGCGCGGCGGTGACCTCCGGGGTTATCGACGGACTCACCCGGCTCGAACTTGCCGCCGGGCAGCATGAACGTATCCGTACCCCGCTTACGAACGCACAAAACCCGCCCCACCGGGTCAGTCACAACCATTGCGGCGACAACGATGGAACGGGTTTGTGCAGTCACTCGGGCTCCTTAGGTGAAGGAGGCACCGA
This sequence comes from Corynebacterium sp. LK26, assembly GCF_014335085.1. Lineage (NCBI taxonomy): Bacteria > Bacillati > Actinomycetota > Actinomycetes > Mycobacteriales > Corynebacteriaceae > Corynebacterium > Corynebacterium sp. LK26. The sequence continues at coordinate 65,637 of NZ_PDHB01000006.1, read as the reverse complement.
GGCTCTTTCGCCTAGGGATCCTTCACAATCATCTTCCCGGGCGAGTATAGACCCGAGCGAGTGATATCTTCATACTCAATTTCGGCGACATCCGGCTTGACCTTGTCCTTATTCGGACGTGGCGAGAGCTTCTCGACGGAACCCCAGTCGCGGCGCCAGTCGTTCTTGAGGTAAGTCGGTACGGACGTAGCCTCATTCACAGCGTCGGAGAATCCGAGCGGACCACCGCCATCGACCGACTGCCAGACATCTGCACCGACGACCTTCAGGCCACGGTCCGGAGTGATGCGGTATTCCGGAAGCTCTGCGACACCTGCGTAGTGGTCGAACGGACGCTGGCACGGGAACTGGAAGGCAACCGGCCAGTCCGGGATAGTCGCAGTTTCCGGCGAAATGACATCAGTCATCGACTGCAGCTCGGCCAGGCGCGGCGGGGTCAGTGCCAGCCACTGATCCTCGGAGACGTCATTGTCCTCCGCGACCAGTCGCACAGCGGTCGCTCCCTCTGGGATCTCCTCGGTCAGGAAGCGCAGGTTACGCCAGGTCGGAGCAGGGCCGATATCAATCGGCTCCGACTCGGAGAGGACCTCGAAGCCATCCTCGTCGCCGCCCTTGCGACCGTACTCTGCCACCAGCTTGCGACCCTGCTGAGCCACACCGTTGATGTCGTGGTGGAAGATACGGCCGGCCGCCGATACGACGAGTAGCGGGTGGTCCTCGTCAATCTCAGGCAGCTGGAACCAGGAAGTTTCCAGGCTTGCAGGACGCTGAATGTCCTCGGAGTAGGAGCCAAGCACCGGCACCTTATCCGGATCCAAGCCAAATGGCAGCTCGACCTGCGAGCCGTTGACACCCTTGTCGGCGCGCTTGCCGCCGTCGGTGCCCGACGCGGAACCGCCCTCAACTGTGGCTTCCGGATCAGTAGATTGATCATCAGTGTCGGCAGTACTTGCCTGGCTCTGGCTGGTGTCCACAGCTTCGGCCTTCATATTAGACGGGACGCCGTTCGGGTCGAAGCCACGGTTCTTGCCGCCACCGCGCAGCGATTCCGCTAGCGGCTTGCCATCGACGGTATTCAGGAAGCCATCGTTCGGATCGGTTTCCATCAGCACATCGCTCGCCATATTACATGTCTGACCAGCCAAGGAGCGGATATTACCAGCGGCGACCGAGTATGCCGGGTACTGCGATACTGCGCCCTTGCCCAGCGAAGCCACCATGAACATCGTCACCAGCAGCGTCGTCACCGCAATCGGGGACGATGCAACTGCATTGATGCGGCGCGCGCGTGCCGACTTTTCCTGCGACTTCGGCTTGGTGCGGAACTCCTGGACGAAGTTCATTACGGCACCAGCCAGCAGCAGTAGCAAGGCCAGAGCCAATACTGCTGAACCCAGCTGGTGACCGCGCAACTGAATGGTCTTGTCGAACCACGGCACACCGTAGGACGACACATACCACCAGCCGTTAATGCCCATCAGTGAGAAAGCGAGGATGAAGGTGATACCACCGGCAAAGAACAGCTGGTTGCGCGGGTTACCTGCTACCCAATGGCTAATGGCCATGGCGGCAAGTGCTGCCAGGGAAGCCGCGATGCCCGCGTATACGCCGAAGTGGTGCGTCCACTTTGTCGGCGTGAAGGTCAGGAAGAACATGGTGCCGATGAACATGAACACCAGGCGTGCCGACGGGCCGGCCAGAGCCCCCGGAACGGTGCGGTGACGAAGCAGCGCGGCAATCGTGATGGTCAAGCACGCCAGTGCAATCAGAACCGGGAAACGACGTGGGAAGGCGCCGTCGACCGACTGCAGCACCAGCCAGTAGTAGCGGACGTACTCGTTGTACCAAGGCTCCGACGGGCCGATGATGCTGCGGACGCGAATGGACTCGCGGACCGTGGCCAAAGTCTGGTCGCCGAAGACACCGACCAAGATGGCGGTGCCCGCAGCCAGGAACGGTGCAATCTGCATCAGTGGGGCCTGCCAACCACCACCGAGAGCCTTATGGCGCTCAACGACAATGCGCACCAGCATCGGGATGCCTGCGAGCAGGGCAGCAACTGCCATTAGGCCCGTTGGGCCCGAGCCCAGTGCCAGCGTGGCGATAACCACTGCGACTGCAGCTGGCAGCAGGCGTCGAGTCAGAATTGCGCGCTCGATGAATACCCAGGTCAGCAGGGATCCCAGCGCAATGACCGGCTCCGGGCGCAGTCCGTTGTTGTACGGCAGCCAGAAGGCCAACAGCACACCAGCAGCAGACCAGTAGGCCACCCGGCGCTGGGCAATCTTGTCGCCGAGGCGCGGGATAACCATTCGGGAGATAATGAACCACACCAGCAGTGCGGACAGCAGCGCCGGTAGTCGCATCCACAGAGACGAGGTGGACACCTTCACCATCAGCGACAGCAGGTCGTAGTAGGGGCTGCCGAACGGTGACTCAGGAGCGCCGAACCAACGGTAGTAGTTCGCCATGTAGCCCGACTCGTCGGAGACGCGCGCCATGGTGAAGATGTAACCGTCATCGGAGGTGTTGCCACCGATGAAGTGCCAAACAACCAAAATCGTGCCGACCAGGATGTCCAGCGGAGTTGGTTTCAACGCACCGCGCTTGAACAGCGGAGTGAAGGAGGAACCGTCGATACGGTCAATGCGAGCCAGCGCGACCAGGGACGCCAGTGTCAGAAGCAGACCCAAGTACATGACGATGTACTTCACCACTGTCGGATGTGAGGTGTAGCGGGAGTCGATGTTCATGTGGACATCGAGTCCATCGGCTACGGCCTTGGCCACGTCGCCGTCAGCGGGCAGATCAGTGTAGATACCGGTGACCTGCGGGCGGTAATCGCCCTGTGTGGTGGCGGTGAGCTTCTCACCATCTGAGTTCTTGGCGCCGTCGATGTTGACGGTGGTTTCATGCTCGTTTGAGCGGATCTCCAGGATCTTGCCCTTATTGCTGGCAAGCTCCTTCTTATCCAGGCTCATCACCACGCTGTCGCGCAGAATGACATCGAGGCCGTCCTTGCCCGAACGCACCATCAAGCCCCGTTTGGTCGGCTTATCCGCGGTCGGCGGGATAGTCGACAACAGGGTTGTCCGCTTGTCGGAAAGCTCATCCGTCAGCGACAGAGGCAGATCGATGCTCAGATCCAACGGTGCCTGCGCCATAAGCGGTGCATCCACTGAATTCAGTGTGTCGCGCTGAGGCCAAGACACGGAGGACTGAGTATTCACGACCGGGAGGAACGGTGTGATGACAAAGCAAATGAAACCGACGATTCCAGCGATAATCGCTGTCCAACGAGTCAGCGTCGTAGGAGAGGGGCCGTCCATAGGCGGTCTCTCCACGCGGTCGATGGTCACTTCGGGTGAGCCGTCGACACTTTCTTTGATTTCTTTAGTTTCGGCAGTCACAAGGAAAGATACTACGGTAATTGGCGTTTTTCTTTGAGTTTGCAACGCGAAAGTTACATCACAGTTTCCACATTAGTAACAGGAATCACGTTTATAGCAGGGGATGGCCGCCCAATACCTACTTGCCAATACCTACTTGCGAACCGCCACTACGAACGGGCCGACCTGGTTTAGCTCCCAGTGCTTCTCAAATGCAGAGCGGGCAAAATTCAGGCTCCGGAAGACCACATTCGGATTGTTCGGATAGATATCATCCGCGATGTCCAACGTCAGTGGAGCGGCATCCTCGCCATCAGGTGTCTCAACCTCGCCCCGCAGCACAATGGCATCCGGTCCGCGCCACGGCGTTGCATCCATGGCCTGCACGAGCTCATCGGGGTCGCGAATTTCCGACCATTTCTCCAATGCCTGATTACGGCGGTCAAACTCACCCAGAGGGTTAGCGTAGTGGCTGGTCAGTGCCTGGAATCCGTACCAGGGATAGAGTGCTTGGAAATTCTTCTCATCCGTCAGCACCACTGTCTGGGCCGGATCGAGCCCGGCCTCCTTCAGCGTTTGGTCCACCGCTGAGTACCACGCCCCGGCATTCGGTGGGAAGCGGTCCGCGCGCTCGCCGTTACCGTCGGTGTCGGTATGCGCCAAGTCGATGGCACCATGCAACTTATTCGGAATCGACTGCGCGTAGCCAATGCCCGCCAGCAGCAAGACTGCCGCCATTACCGCGGAGACACGCTTGGCAATGTGAGCTGGTGCCGCCTGCGGCCAATACTTCTCGATGCCGTTGAGACGGGCGTCGGCAAGCGCGACCACACCAGCCGCGATCAGCATGAACGTAATCGGTGCGGTGAGGCGGAACCCCAGCAGCGTGCGTCCGAGCAGCGTCGCCACCATCGAGGCCACTACCCAGCCATAGAGCACCAGCGTGCCCAGGCCGAGCGCGCGGGCATCCGGCTCCGTGGCGCTGACCAGCATGCGCACGACACCGATGAAACACAGCACACCGATCACGCTGGCGGCGAGCATCGGCAAAGGCAGCTGCGCGCCCTCCGGGGGCAGGTAATGCGTCGCTGTCGCGCCCGAGCGCGGTGCCCCCGTCGCAACCGCCAGCATGTACGGCCCCCACACCGTCGCCGCAATCAGCATCGATCCCACGCCCATAATGATCAGACGCACTACAGGCATCCAAGAGCTTGACGACGTCCACGCGACCACGGCCAACACGACCACAATAAGCGCGCCTACGGCAGTGTAAAGAGTGTAGAAAGTCGCAGAAATACCCAGGAAGACGAGTACGCCAAACATGGCGGACCAAGCGCCGGTGAGACCGCGCCAGGCCATCACGGTCATCGCCGGAAGACCCATAGCAACGACTGCGGCGTAGGGCTCATCGGCGACAGTGGCCAGGGCGACGGCCGTGGTTGTCAGCGCAATGCCAGTGGCTACTGGCAGGGAGCCACTCAGGCGTTGCCACACCGGAACCAAAACACAGCCAGCAGCGGCGAGTGTCATCAACGCCCAGGGCTGGAAAACCTCCCAGCCGGCAATGCCCAGGATATTGGCCAGGCGTCCGCCCAGGAAGAACCAACCAGCGGGGTAGAAAGACGGGATGTCGATGTACGACATGTCATGCAGGCCAGGCTCCGCGGCCATCCTGGTGAGGTACTCAGTGCGGAACTCCTGGTCGACAGACAGACCGTCTAACCACAGTCTGGTCGAGCCAAGCGGCAGGCCGACGGCAGAGACCACCAGAATGGCCGGTGACATGTAAGCCATCAGGTATGTCAACCACGTTAGCCACCGGGGGCGATTGTCTTTGCCCTTGGTGGCGAAGAAATACAGCAGGACGGTGGTGAGCGTCAGCGTGATGACAATCAGCGCTGTTGCGACTGCCCTGGTCAGCTGCGAGCCGCCAAAGGCCGGCAGCGACAGGCGGTGGAACACAAACCAGGACGCCAGAGCGATAACTGAACCGCCCACAAGCGCAGCAACTAGGTAGAGGAAGGCAGCCTTGAGGGAGAGCTGGTCATCATTGAAAATCTCGTAACGGTCTTCGTCGGTGAACTCGCCTGCGAGCCGGTTTGTGGAAAACTCTGTAGTTTCGTCAAAAGCTGGCGAAGCCTGTTGGGCTTCGCTGCATGATGAGGTGTCGGCCTGCTTGTCAACCATGCTTTTAAGTGTTGCACACGAACGTGAACGACCGGATACCTGCGACGTGGATATCGCTTTGAGGGACGAGTTCTTTAGAGTTTCACGGTAAGGTCTTTACGCGTCGCGAGAAGGAAAGCTCTCCAAAGGATTATTGAAGAACTGGCAAGCCCGATGACCAATCCCCACCACACCCCGTGAGGCCCTAGACCGATGGGAAAAGCAAGTATTAAAGCAGCTGGCAAACCTATAATCCAATAACCAGTGAGGGATGCCTTCAAACCAGTAGTGGTGTCGCTAATCCCGCGCAGGAGACCGATAGCTATGTTTTGTGCAGTATCGACAAATTCCATCACTGCGCCAATAGCCAACAACCCCAATGCGATGCTTAATGTCTCGGTGGCATTGGATTTCTCGGAGCTGCTTATAAATGGGGAAAGTACGAGGCGGGGAGCGCAAAGAAAGCTGACGGAAGCAACAGCAACGATGGCAGCCATCATCGTTTGAGTTCGAATGCCGACTTGGCGTGCAAGGGAGTTGTCATTCAGACCCCAAGCGCGACTCACAAGAATAGAGCTGCCGTGGGAGAACCCAACACCAATCTGGAAAACAATAAAGGTTATTTGATAGACGACGTTGTGCGCTGCGAGTGCTTCTGTGCCAAAGGATCCCATGACCATCGCCAGCACAGAAAACATGCCCGCTTCGGCTCCGTAGGTTGCTGAGACTGGAAGCCCCAGACGAAGCTGAGTGCGGACGAGGTGACGGAGCCTTCCGTGCATCGTGTCTCCGTCGGCACTCCAGAAATCGAGGGCAAGAAAAGTTGAGAGGTCGGGATCTCGGATGGTGATTCGCAGATAAATTAGGGCCGACAATAAATGAACCAGTGTGGTGGACAGTCCAATGCCTAGCAGACCCAATGCAGGAAACGGCCCGAATCCAAAACCGAGCGCGTAGTTCAACGCTGCATTCACTACGATCATCGCCACGGTTATGTGTAGTAGCGATTTTGGTTTGCCGAGGCCTACACAAAACTGACGGGAGACTTGGAACCACAAACAAGGAACAAGACCTGGCGCGAGCAACCACATCATGGAAGTGGCTGCGGAACTAATCTCAGCGGACTGGCCGAAAAATGGCAGCGCGTAGGCAATCCCGATTAGCACTAGTGCTCCCACGAGGCCACTGGCAGTTGCTAGGAACCAGCCGGTGCGTGAAAGATTGCGAATTTCGCCTTGCAACGTAGTAACAGATAGTTCAGAGTCCGCTCGTTCGCGAGATTTGCTTTCGTACAGCGCATGAGCCGACGCAATCCTATTGCCCAGTGGTGTTAATAGGCCCACAGCCATTGTGCGTACCTGGTTAAACCACACCACTGCCAAGCCTCCGCCAGCCAGAGCCTCGAGGCTAAGTTGACCCATCATGAGAGTGTCCGTGGTTGAGATTGCGATGTTCGCAAGCTGTGTGCCGGCGAGGGGAAGAGACATCGCCAAAAGCTGACGATTTAAGTTCTGTAAGGTAGTACCGGGCACTACTTTTCCTTCGACCATGAAATTCGTGTTGAACCTAGCGGAATTGAACTTTTCCCAGCGCGCAATGACGTAATTTGTGCCCAAATTTTGTCCTCGAGGGCGACATCGAGTAAACCACGTTCGGACATCCACTCATCGTTGAATACGGTATCTAGATACTTTTCCCCTCCATCGCACACCATGGTCAACGATGTAGAGCCAGCGGGAAAGCCCGGCAGGAGCTCGAGGGCTGCTATTACGGCTCCGCCAGCAGATCCTCCCAGTAGAAGCCCCATGTGCTTTCCGATTGTTCGGCATGCAGCGAAAGCTGCTTTGTCGGATACCTTTGCTCCGTAGTCGAGTAAGTCATAGCGAACTGAAGTGCCGATAACTGCACCTTCGGGGGTGCCCGTTCCAGATTGCCAATAGTCGTGTCCAGGAGCACCGAATGCAATGGAACCTTCCGGTTCGACGCCTATAATAGTGGGACGGTGTCCCAATTGATGGAGACGTTCAGTAACTCCAAAGAGGCTTCCACCTGTGCCTACGGCACTAATGATATGAGTCGGACTTTCCCCAAGATCATTCAAAATTTCATCAGCTGCAGGGTAATAACCCATCGAGTTTGCGACATTGTCATGCTGCTTCATGAATACCCAGCCGTGTTGTTTGCCGAGCTCCTCAGCATGGTTTTCTCTAGCCGATGTGGCGAGCGAATCGTCATCTTGATTGGAAACGAAGCACATCTGTGCATTCATTGCACGCATGGAGTTCAATTTATCTTTACAAGAATGATTATCGACGACTGCTACGAAGTCGTATCCGCGCTCAAGTGCAAGAAGTGCTAAGCCCTGTCCAGTATTACCGGAAGTCGATTCAACGATAGTGCCATGCTCTTGAAGTCGGTTATCCTGCTCTGCCGCCTTAATCATCGACTGGGCCATCCGGATTTTCGCACTTCCAGTTGGGTTGAATTGCTCGAGCTTAAGCAAAACGCGACTTTTCTGGGGAGTACAGACAAGCTCGAACAGAGGAGTATTGCCAATGAGTTGAGACATCTGCGTATAAATTCTTTTTGGCATCTTTATTTGGCCTCTGTTCTAGCGATCTTCCGTGATGGTCATGGTGACAGGATTAAAGGCGTATTTCTGAGGAATCCGATATCCGTGGAAAGCAGACTCGTTCGAGTCCATTTGATACCCGGCTGTGTCGGGATAGACTAGGAAATCTCCAGGTCGAGGCCTGTCGGGGAGTTGAATCATTCTTTTGCTGAGATAATCGCTGTCTAAGCACGTTGATCCGGAAACTGCTGTTGCGGTAGCTACTCCCGAGTCGATAATGACTCCGTTACGCACAAGGTATGGGTCCGGATAATACTCCGAGTTGAACCATTGCTCTGAGAGGCTGAGACTAGTTCCACGTACGACAGTTACTGTCCGTGCAGCATTGGGCAATGCGTGACACGAAAGAACAGGAAAGAAACTAGCACCCGCGAACTGGCATAAAGACCGTCCAGGCTCTGCCAAAATCTTTATGTTGTGACGATGAGCGCGCTGAGCCATGGAGTCCGAGCTGCGTCGAGTGGACTCCATATCTCGACGTGTCAGTGGGCGATGTTGATTAGCTATAAACCGTAGTGAGTATTGTCCGGATAAAGGTGATCCGAACGGATACTGGTCTTTAGGTTTATCCGAATCTATGAACATTTCGTTTTTTAGTCGAGATTGCAGGTTTCGCCAGACTCCATACTCGACTGAGCTTGTGGGAAATCCACCTCCAATGGAAATAGTGTCGGCCCGTGGAGACAGGGAGCGCACCTTGAGTAGGGTGTCGATTGCCAGATGCGACATGTTTATCCTCTCGTGGAGGTCATAACCGTTGCAGTGGAAACTTAGGCCGGTAATTTCGATGTTGGCACGGCCTTGGCTAAGACGAGCGGTTAGAGACAAGGCGGTATCGATGCTCATACCAAACCGTGTGGAGGGGGTTTGGTTCGCAATCCGGAGAAGAACTCGGAGCTGATTAGGCGTATCGATTTCGTCGACAAATTGGGAAATTATTCTTGAATCTACTTCATTGGAAATAGTTAGAGTTGCATCGTGGCAAACTGCCAAATGGATAAGTTCTCGACTCGGTGTAGCACCAGTAATGATTAATTTATTTCCTGGTACACCAGCGGCCAGAGATGATTGGAACTCTTCGACGCTGGCGACATCGATTCCACTGTCGAAACCACGAAGAGCACTCAGTGCTATCTCGCGACTGAAGTGCGCGGACTTATTTGCCTTTTTGCCAAACCGGATACCGAATTTAATGCCGACTTCCTTAGCGGTTGTATGCCAGGCTGAAAGTGTTTGAGCAAATTGGTTTGGGCAAAGGACATGAAAAGGGGTGTCGGAAAGCTCAGCAATGAAGTCAAGTTTCCCTGAGCCAATCAGAGCCGTTTGCCAGCTTGGAACATCAATCTTGCATGATATGGCACTTACCACAGGGATATCTCCGTCCCGAATCCCTGCTTAAGACCTTCCTTGGCGAGGATTTGGCCGACAGCGATATCGGTTAGAACTAGTCCGCTGTTATAGCAAAACGTAGTTTCGTCAATACGAGGAAGTTTGCGCCCTTTGCGGAGCAAATCGGATAGTTCGGCATGGACATTCGGCAACCGACCATCGGTGTCAGCGTAATCGCGACCGGTAACATTCATCTGTTCGATACTCGTCGTGATGACTCTGCTCGCTTGATGACAGATATCAGGGGCGATTCCGTAGCCCACAACAACGACGGTTGCGTGCCGGGGAATATCGGATGCTGTGACAGTACAACGAGTCTCAGGTCCAGCGGCCCCGATAATGAGATCACAGTTTGAACTCACAGTTGTAGGATCGTCTACAATCTTGATTTTTATTTTTCGGCCAAGCTTCACTGCTGCTGTTGATGCAATCTTGGCGCCTTTCTCTAGTCCCACGCTGTGGCTGCCGGCGAGATAAATCGTGTTTAATGTTTCAAAGGTTTCAAGGAGAAAAGGGGCTGCGTTTTGTCCTTGGGTTCCCGAACCGATGATGAGAGCGCTCTGAGGAATTGCACCAGCATACTGTGCCAATAGCGCTGAGACTGCCGGGGTTCTGAGAGTTCCCGCCGCAGCGCCGTCGAGAAGTGCAATAGGATATCCGCTGGAATCGTCGTACAGTGTGAGGGTCGTGTAATAGCTTCTATCCCTGGCGCTTTGTTGGTGAGTTTTGCTCCAATGGGTATAGGAAGTCTTGAATCCGACGGAATTTGAAGAACGACTTCTGCCGACCATCGAGTAACTCACGCTTTCAGGTACTTCAACTTTGATTTTCCCTGGGCACAGAGTTCCTGGCTGGTCGAGCTCGATGAGAGCGGATTTCACCGACTCGAGTACGGACTCGGGTGAAATTTTTATTTGAGCTAATTCTGATCTGCTGAGGACGGTCAGGTTAGTTCGCTGTTTCATAGGATTTCACCATCCATAAATCGGATGTGTTGGCCGTAGCCGGGTTCGTTGATTTCATTGATGGGGCGTGTGTTTTTGGTTCCCATAATGTTGATGCGTAGCATCCAGCGGTCGGTCCCGTCGTAGTTGGCTACGAAAGGTACTCGTCCGTGGGCGCATCGGTCATTGTTGATGATGACCATCTGACCTGGCTTTATAGGCACCGTATAGGTGACAGTGTGAAGAGCCTGTTGAAGCTTCTCAAATGCCTCCCACCACTGTAAGGTTCCAGAATTTTTGTCTGTGTAGGCGGGGTCAAACCTCATGCCTAAATTGCCATCAGTTTTCCAGATTGATGTCATGGCAGTAGGAGCTGCATATTCGTAATCACCGTAAGATGCATCTGGAATAATGATGGCTCCGTCCCCGGTTAGAATTTTTTTCGAATCTACATCGAGTAGATGCCATGCTTCATCGATGGGGGCCAGCGTAGTGCCGACATTTTTGGGGTTACGAAGACCAAATAAAGCGAAGTGCGTCGCGCGCCGCGGATGAAAAGCATCTTCCGTGTGCAGAGTCAATGTGGTGTTGCTGCTGGCGCCAACTTGCTGGTTCTCCTGGCCGCGGGTCGGCACCAAGTCTGTGGTGATACGGCCTTTCTGCTGTCCGAACCATCCGAATGGGCGACCGACAGCGCTAGCGATAATCGCAAGAACGAATCTCCAGGTTCGGACCTTGCCAACGCATTCCTGCCACGTGGCTGGGGTAGGTCCGTGAACTGCAGGGAAGGGAAGTCCATGGATGGAAGTGGCATGGGCAGTAGGGGAGAGCAGAATTAGTTCTTTCAGTTCCTCCAGCTCATCAGTCAAAAGATGATTGATGGCATTGTACGAGTCGGGAGAGCTAATCTTCTGTGTCGCAGCAAGTTCGTCGGCAGCTTTAACGATCCTGTGTGAGAGTTCTTGGCTCAGGTGCAAATTCTGCATGACAAAGAGATTAGGTGAGGGTAACCTATGCTGTAAAGGGTGGCCTAGATAATTATTCTTAAAAGAATTTCGTTAGTAGGCTTGCCTAAGCTTTACTGCTGCTGTAGTTGTTAGCAATGTCTTTTTTCCTGTGGGCAGTCTTTCTTAGAGATTAAGGAACCATCATGACCAGTTTTTCTCGACGCCAATTCCTCGCTGCAATGGCAGTTATTGGGACAGGCACTTTTCTGACGGCGTGTACGTCACGAGAGTCGACGGCAGGGGATGGGGCTGCCAGTGGGGATGAAGTCGAAAACGTTAATGTGCTGCGTGTTGGGGCTCTCGGGAAAGCGGCAAGCGCTCAACGAGACCCTTACCAGCTTTTGCCTAATGATTCAGATATGCTTATTAGCTCCCTGATCTGGGAGGCTCTGACGGTGCCGGGCGAGAAAGAAACTGTAGTGCCACGCCTGATGCAGGAATGGAAACAGAATAATCCGACTGAGTGGGAATTTATGATTGCCGACGGTGCTACCTTCCATGATGGTTCCTCGGTCACATCTGAAGATGTCGTGTGGTCGTTGAAGAAGATGCTTTCGGATGAGGAAAACTCATTCCGGCTTCCAGTGATGCCTGATAGCATTCGTGCTGCTGGAGCCAACGTCGTTGTGATGGAAACTGCGGAACCGAATTCACAGCTTCCGATGCTTGCGCGATTGATGACCTTCGTGATGAAGAAGGGTTCTTCTGCTGAAAAGCCCATTGGATCGGGGCCGTTCCAGCTGGTCAGTTGGGAAAATGGTTCTGCTAAGCTCAAGCGTTTCGATAACTATCACGGAACAGTAGCAGGAGTTGCTGAGGTCCATGTCATTCCATTTGAAGACTCCACCGCAATGACTAATGCGCTGTTGTCCGGGCAAATTGACTTAGCTCAAGCTGCGGGTCCTATTGCGGCCCGATCCGTCGAAGGAAATGAAGATATAAAGATTGTGCGCCGGATGAATGACTCGGTTATTCCACTAATCATGCGTACCTCAGATGGGCCTTTCTCAGATGTGAAAGTTCGTCAGGCGCTGCGCCTTGCAGTTGATCGGGAGCAAATCATCCAACGAGCTCTCTCCGGTTATGGAACCCCTGCAAACGACATTCTTGGAACGGCAGATTCGAACCTGGATTCTTCGTTAGTGCGTAAGCGTGACGTTGTGAAAGCGAAGAATCTCCTCCAAGAGGCAGATTTTGACCTTGAGAAAACGTATGATTTGTACGTTACCCCTGAGGCTCCGGGTCAAGTAGAGGCGATGAAGGTTATCGCTGATCAGGTGAAAGAAATCGGCATGACTCTCAATGTAGTGGAGCAGGATTCGGGTACTTTCTACGACGAGACATGGACCAAGGCAGACCTATATTGTGGCTATTGGGGAACTAATGATTCTGTGCTCTTCTTCGCTGGGAAGGTTCTCGACGGTGACGCGGCCTCTAATGAGACCGCATTTGATGATGCTGAATTCAACGAGATCTATGATCAGGTACTGGAAAGCACCGATACTGAGAGAATTAACCAGCTAAGCCGCCAGCTGCAGAAGATTGAGTTCGAGCGATCCGGGTATCTGGTCTGGGGTGCATCTGACGGAGTCGATATTGCGAGAGCTAATTTGAGTGGTCTGCCTAAGGCTCCAGGCTATGGTCGTGTCCTTCTTGAAACCGTCCAGAAGGCTTAGTGTGCCAGCGGAAATCGCGCGTTGGCTTATTCCTCGGCTGATAATTCGTGGAGGCTTACTTTTCGCAGTTCTCGGACTTGTTTTTGTAGCGATTGATTGGCTGCCCGGTAATGCTGCCTCCGCAATCTTGGGCGCAAACCGGACCCCGGAAGCTCTGGCAGCGCTAGAAAGAAACCTGAATCTTGATAAGCCGCTTATGGCCCGCTTCCTGAGCTGGCTGGGAAGTGCGTTTGCGGGCGACTTTGGTACTTCCGTAAACGGAGTACCGATTATTAATCTGCTGAGTTCAGCGCTGCCTGTGACGCTGGCAACAACTGGTATGGCATTTTTAGTCACTGCTGTTCTTTCGGTAGCAATCGCCATTTTTTGGGCTTCACGTGCTGAAAGACCCTGGATTTCGCACATTATTGACCGATCGACAGTGGCATTAATTGCGCTACCAGAGTTTGTCGTTGGTGTGTTTCTGGTAGCGGTATTCTCTCTCTGGCTTGGTTGGTTTCCCGCGGTCACTATTACCGCGGAAGGCTTGCCAACCCAGATAAGTATGTACGCATTACCGGTTATGGCGCTGGTAATTCCTCAGGCGGCCTGGAATTCGAGAATGCTTTTCGCAGCGTTCGAGGATGCTTCTCACAACACTGCGGTCCGCAATGCTGAGCTAAACGGAATCGTGGGAAATCAGCTGGCACTTCGACATATCCTGCCGCTATCCGCACCGACATTTGCTACTTCAATGGCTACAACAGCAGGTGTTTTGATAGCAGGGACAGTCACAGTCGAAGCGTTATTTAACCATCCTGGAGTGGGGCTTTTGGTGTCTAATGCAGTCGCGCAACGGGATATCTCGGTGATTCTTGCCGTACTTGCTGTAACAGGGGCGATCATATTGGTGTTGCTGACTGTGGCAGATGCAATAAAAGTCGCATTCACCCCGAAGGTGCAACTATGATTCGAAGGTTTTTAGCGGGGGCCTTTATCGCCCTAGTGTTAGGCGGACCGGTCGCTGCTGGTTTGTTTGGCATTGAACTGTCGGCGCATGGCGTGCCCTTCGCTAACGGTAACGAGGAGGGTTTCCTAGGAACAGAACACCTGGGGAGAAGCGTGGGCGCTGCAGTGCTTGTCGGTGGCCGGTCCTTGGTCGTAACTGCAATTATCGTCGGTTCTTTGACCACGGCATTTGGCGCTCTATTCGGTATCTTGGGGTCGCTAAAGCCAAAACTGGGCTTCTTTATTGAAGCAGTGGCGGATGTCACCATCTTGGTGCCCGCAGTAATTCTTTTGCTTTTAACTGCAGTCTTGTATCCCAATGGTGGGCTACCAGCGCTTATTGGTGTTTCGGTTGTGGTGGGTACGCCTTATGCTGCCCGTGTGGTCGCCGCCGCCACCTATCCCGTTGCTAACGCTGGTTATGTTCAGGCTGCGCTGGGCAGTGGCGTATCGACCGTCTCGATAATCTTGCGGGACATCATTCCCAATATTTCCGCAGTACTTCGTTCGGTATGGAGTCTTCGCATTATCGAAGCGCTGTATGTGCTGGCTACGGCGAGCTTCCTTGGGGTCGGGAGAAGCCTCGGTGAGTTTGCATGGTCAGCGATGGTGCGGGATAACGCGAGTGGAATATCACTGAACCCCTGGTCAGTACTTGCACCAGCCGCCGCGTTGGCAGCGACATCGATTGCTGTAGTGGCCCTGATTAATGGGAGGCAGAAGGAACCGAAGGATGTGCCGAGCTCGTGATTGATGTAGATATTTCCGTGATGCAAAGCGGGCACGTTATCCTACCCCGCACAGTGCTCACTGCCCGAGCGGGTGAGATTACGGTTTTAACTGGGGTGAGCGGCTCCGGGAAGACCTCACTTTTAAAGGCATTGATTGGTGCGGTACCGGAGAGATCGGAAGTAATTGGTGGGGTTTCTGTCGAGTCCAGTGAGTGGCGAGATGTAAACCCGCTGGAGCTTCCATCATGTGAATTAGCTCATTTTCGCCGTGAGCACATTGCTTTCGTAGGACAGGATCCGGGCGCCGAGTTGCCACCATTGATGTCAGTAGCCCGGATGCTCCGGGAGCTAGCTCCAGCGGCCGACGTTGCAGCGTTGCTGCAGCGTGTAGATCTTCCAGCCAGCATTGCTTCCCGGCGGATTCACCAGCTGTCCGGTGGGCAACAGCGGCGGGTGGCATTAGCTCGGGCGCTATCACGTTCGTCTAAAGCAATTGTTCTCGATGAGCCGTTCGCTGGCCTCGATTCCGGTACATCGACGGTTATCGCTCATCTGCTCAGGGACATTGCGGATAGCGGTGTTACGGTCATCTTCACCGCTCACCAGGTTCCTAAGCTCGCGATTGGCATTGACAAAGTCGCGGTTGTCGGGAATGGAATCGAAGAAAACGGTTCGAAATGCCAGATTGCGGAACGCCAGAGTGCAGGGACGAAGACTGATCAAATCCTGCATTTGGTAACGAAAGATACCCAGGTCACAGAACTATCCAAAGCCTCGATCGGTGAATCTATGCCGGGGGCGGGGGCAGGGGCGGGCGCGTCTCCAGTCTTAAGAGTTTCCAACTTGAGCTGCGTGAATAATGAACGCGTGACTCTTTTTCAGGGCCTCTCTTTCGCTGTACAGCGTGGCACTATGGTTGGGGTCAAGGGACCGTCGGGAAGCGGAAAGTCGACACTACTTCGGTGCCTAATCGGGCTAAACCACGCAGAGTCGGGTGAGATTGAATGTGCTGGTGTAACTCGTGAAGCTAAGCGTACATGGCCACGGAAGAATCGTTTGATGATGCAGATAGTTCCGCAGGATCCTGCCTCTACGTTGAACCCGAAAATGACCGCGCTCGATGCCGTAGCGCGTGCAGCCCGGGTGTCGGTAAGGGGACGCCGTGACGCACGCCGAGCGGCAATAGATTTGCTCGATAAAGTCGGTATCGATAAGCAGCTCGCACAGCGTAAGCCAAGTGGACTCTCTGGAGGGCAGAGGCAGCGTGTTGCAATCGCACGTGCTCTAGCCGTGCGCCCAAAGCTCCTGCTCTGCGATGAAATTACCTCTGCGCTTGATTATCAAGCAGCGACCAAAGTGATGAGCGTTCTGCAAGAACTCAACAGCGAGGGAATGGGCATAGTTCTAGTCAGTCACGATGATGAGCTGCTGCAATCGTATTGCTCCACGGTTATCCCAATTGGAACTGCAGCTGTGGGTTGAGACCAATACACGCTTGGTTGTCTGAGCCCAGGCGCTAAAAGTGGGGTCAAGGATGAAAAGGGGCCTAAGTGCAAGAAACTCTCAAGTTTCTTGCACTTCTCGCCCTCCTCAGAAAACAGCCCTGGGGTTTTATCGAAACGGATGCAAGAAACTTGAGAGTCAGCGCGGAAATACCCTGTAAAAGCTCTGCTGTTCGAGTCTTAAATCGGCAGCTTCTTGAAGATCGGGCGCGGGATGTGCTTCAGCACCATCATCACTAGCTGGAATGCCGGCGGAGCCCAGACCAGGGTCTTACCGGCCTCGACGGATTTCACTGCGAGCTTGGCGACATCTTCCTTGTTCACGGTCAACGGAGCCTCGTCCACGTCAGCGGACATACGGGTACGGACCTGACCCGGGCGGATAACCAGGGTCTTGACGCCGTACTCCTCCAGGGCCTCACCCAGGTTCAGGTAGAAACCATCCAGGCCGGCCTTGGTGGAACCGTAGACAAAGTTGGAGCGACGCACGCGCTCACCAGCAACGGAGGACATGGCAATGAACTGACCATGGCCCTGCGCCTTGAACTTCTGACCAACCAGAACACCCATCGACATCGCACCGGTGTAGTTGATGTTCGCAGCCAGGACGGCCTTGCGCTGGTTCTGCCAGAGCTCCTCGGCGTCGCCAAGCATGCCGAACGCGACGATGCAGATATCCACGTCGCCGTCGGCAAATGCCTTCTCGACGACCTCCGGGTGGGAGTCGAAGTCCGTTGCGTCGAAGTCGAGGGTGACCACCTCGGAAGCACCGGCGGCCTTCATCTTCTCAGCGGAGGCCTCGCGCAGCGGATCGTTCGGCAGGGAAGCCAGGATGACCTTGGCCGGGCCCTTCTTCAGGAACTCGGCGGTAATAGCCAGGCCGATTTCACTGGTGCCGCCGAGCAGCAGGATGGACTGGGCAGCGCCTACAGCATTAATCATTGGGGCTTAAATCCTCTCGGTTCTTTTAGTGCAGTTCCAGTCGACGCGACATGTCAGAGGCGAAGACACCGTGCGGGTCGATCTCGTTGCGGGTGTCCAGCCAGCTCTGCATCTCGGGGTACATCTGGTGGAAGTTAGCGGCGGAAGTGCGCGACTCCTTGGCCAGGTAGAGGCGGCCGCCGAACTCCATGACGCGACGGTCGAGGTCGTCCAGGAACTGGCCGAGACCCGGCTTAATCGGGAAGTCCACGCAGACGTTCCAACCCGGCATCGGGTAAGACAGCGGAGCGCGATTACCCTCGCCGAACAGCTTGAACACATTCAGCGCCGAGTAGTGGCCGGAGCGCTGGATATCGCGGACAATCTCCTTGAACGGCTCGACGGCCTCGCGCGGAACAACGAACTGGTACTGCAGGAAGCCCTTGGAGCCATAGCCACGGTTCCACTCACCGATGAGATCCAGCGGCTGGTAGAACTGCGTGAGGTTCTGCACCTGGTTCCGGTAGGTACCGGACTTCAGCCACCACAGCTCACCAATGCTGATCATGGTCAGCTTGTTCATGGTGAAGGACGGGAAGATATCCGGCACGGTCACCAGCTGCGGAGCGTTGAACTTCAGCGGGTCCTTGGCCAGCTTCGGGGCGTATTCCTCCAGCTGAGCCAGGGTTGCCAGCGAACCGCGGGAGATTGCGGCGCGTCCCAGCTTCGGCTCCGGCGAGATGGCATCGAACCACGCGGAGGAGTAAGTGAAGTTCTCCTCGGAGCCATCGGAGTGGAACTCGATGGTTTCGTCCAGAGTGTGGGTCATGTCGCCATCGGCGATGAAGTAGGCCGTCTCGGTCTTGGTCATCTTGATCCGAGCGCGGACAATAATGCCGGTCAGGCCCATGCCACCGACAGTTGCCCAGAACAGCTTGCCGTCCGGGTCATCCGCGGAGCCCTCCGGCTCGAGGTGCAGAATACGGCCATCAGCGACCAGCAGCTCCATCGACAGCACATGGTTGCCGAAAGAACCTGCGGAGTGGTGGTTCTTACCGTGAATATCCGGACCAATGGCACCACCGATGGTGACCTGGCGAGTACCCGGCAGTACCGGCACCCACAGGCCGTAGGGCAGCGCGGCCTTCATCAGCTGATCCAGTGTGACACCGCCGTCGACATCAACAATCGCCGACTCCTGATCAATGGAGTGGATCTTGTTGAGCTTCTGCATGTCGATGACCAGACCGCCCGAATTCTGGGCGGGGTCGCCGTAAGAGCGGCCCATACCGCGGGCAATCACACCGCGGCGCAGGTGGGCAGGCTTGTCGGAGTTCTGGTCTGCGACAGCCTTGACGGCGTTAACAATTTCATCCAAGTCCGGCGTCGACAGCACCTGGGACTTAGCGGGGGCAGTACGACCCCAACCGGTCAGGGTCCTGGCTTCTGTGTGTACGGCTCCGTAGGCACCGTTCGAAGCATCGGTGCTGGACTTGCCGTTAGTGTTAGTGGACATCAAGGCTAGGCTACCCCCTTGCACCGGCTCCGTCGCCCGTGACGCTCCGAGGTGTTGGTCACGCTTGAGGCCGCGCACGGGCCGTCGGAAAGCGAACGAAATGTACGGAGAGGCTATAGATCCATAATTTTTCGGATCTCTTCCGGCAGCATCTCCTGCGAGGTGATCTGCGGGCCGTCGTAGGCCTCGAGTACGCGGTAGACCTGTGCGCGCTCTGTGCTGTCGAGGATGGGCAGTTCCTCGGCGAACAGCATGACCATCTGGTTCGACAGCGGGGTATTGGTGTACTCGGCGGCCATGTTGATGGTTTCGCGCGGCTTCTTCTTAAAAAAGTCGAACATGCGATAAAGGCTACCCCGCTTCGAATCCGTCACTCGCGATACCATCAACCTCATGATGTCCACGCCTGCTGCTACTCCGCAGACCCTTGCCGTATGTAGTTCCACATCGCCCGTTGTCATTTGGCATGTGGAGCTCTCGCCGTCCTTTGCAGGGGAGAGGTTGTCGGGTGCATGGCTGGTGGATCCGCTTGACGACGGAGCCCTGGAGACCGCCACTAATCTGCTCACCGGTTGCTTTGTTGCAACTGTGACCGCGGGCGATGGTGACGGTGACGCTGCGGCAGAGAGCGCTGAGGGTGCTGAGGGTGCGGACTTGCTATCGCAAGCGATTGAGCAGGCGGGGGCCACGGTGATTGACCTGCCGGCATCCGTGGCCGGCATTCGTGACCACATCGGACAGCTGCGCGCCGCCGCGAAGGAAGAGAAGGCCAAGCCCGGCAAGGGAAATCTGACGGAGCCGCGGTTTCCCAAGGTCAACGACGTGGAGGTTATTGATTTTCCGCATGTTGGCGAAAAGGTCGCAGGGCCGGTGCTGGGGCTTGCCCGCGGGGTAGAAGAGCTGGTGGCGCAGTGGACCGCGGTGGAGTCGCAGCGCCTGCGTCGCAAGTACTTGGTAGAGCCATGGGGTGCGGAGCCGCGCCAGATTCCGCTGGTAAAAACGCGCGCATTGTAGCGAGTTTTTGCTATCCAGGCCACATTGTTTTTCCTGCGTACGCTGTGAGGTATGGCAGCACAGACCGATAACGTAGTCGCCTTCCCAGGCGTTCGCGTGGCCACGGAACCGGCCACGCTCATTATCGGTGCCTCTTTAGAGGAAGAACCGTGCAGTGCCCACCGCGTCTTCGGGGTCAATGACCAGATGGATTTGCGAAGCCTGTCCCGCGTGTTAGCGGTCATCTTTGGGTGGGGCGAGGAAAGCGTGCCGACGAAGTTCCATTTGCCCGGCTCTGCGGTGGAGTCTGCGGCGCAGCTGGTGACTGGCGGCAGACCCGCAGCGGTCGGAGTCGTCGATGTTCCCCTGTCCACCACAGTTGCCGAGGTGCTGCAAAGTCCCGGCGATACCCTTATCTGGCAGTGGGGCCTGTGGGAACATACCTTGCAGGTCAGAGAAGCTTTTGCCCGCGATGAGGCCACCCCGGATGCCCTGTGCATCGGTGGCTCGGGTTCAATCCGCGCACTGGGGGATGTGGACGCGGAGGAGCCGGTAGATATTGCCGCAATCAATAGGGAATTGACCGGACGGGACTCTATTCAAAATACGCTGGCCACCGCTCGTGCCGATATCGTGGACATCATCGAGAGGTCGGGGGTGTTTGAATTCGTGCCCCTGTTACAGGCTCTGGACCTGCAGAGGTCGGAAGCAACCGCGCTGGAATTGACCGGGGAGGCGGGGGAGAGCGTCGTTAAGCGATTGCGCGCATTGCCTATAGAGGACGCCGAGAAAGACCCAGCCGGGCACGATGCGGCATTGGTGGAGCTGCTGTGCTTGGCGGCGCTGACCTCGGATGAGCTACGGCATGATGTGGCGGCGCATGTCATGGAGCGCCTCGGCTGGGAGAGCGACGAGGGCATCCCGCTATCCGGCGAGGACGTTGAGGAATTGGCGGCGGCTAGCTGGGCGGAGATGAGCGCGTTGGGGCTAGCTGGGGAGGCTGCGCTCTCGCCGGTGGAGCGGCTGGATCTGCTGCGTGAGGCGCTGCGGCGTTAGTTCTTTTCTCCTCTTTATTGCCTGTTTATGTTCGCGCTGGCTGTTTGTTAGCTGGCCGGTGGCCTAGAATTCCTAGGCGTGTCAGCGAATGAAACAGCAAATGAAAACCCGAACCGCGACAACGGCAAGCTCGGAAACGGCTCCCACGAAAACGGTTTTGTCGTAGAGGACTCGGCCGCAGTGCCAATGGCGACGGAGACCAAGGACGAGCACGGACTGAAAGTGCAGATGATGCGCTTTATCATCTCCGGCGTCATCGCGGCGGTGGTGGACTTCGGCCTGACGTTCATCATGCTCAACGCCTTCGGGGCGACCAACTTCTGGGGCAAGACGGTCGGCTGGGTTTTCGGCACGATTACGGCGTACATCATTAACAGCCGCTGGACCTTCAAGTCGAAGTCCTCGGCGAAGAAGGTGCTGGCAGTTGCGGTGCTGTACCTGATTACCTACGCCACCCAGGTCGGCATCTTCAACGTGTTGCAGCCCTGGCTCGTCGAATCCTGGGACTGGAACGCGCAGTGGGCACAGTTCGGCGCATTCGTCGTCGCACAGGGCGTTGCGACGGTAATTAACTTCATCATTCAGCGTGTATTCATCTTCCGTGTGAAATAGCGCGATACGCTGGGGGACGTGACTTCGACTGCTTCTAATAAGGAATCCACTCAGCTGACCGCCGAAACCGATGTTGACATGCTGACTATTCAGCGCGTGCTGTTTGCTCCGCCCGCAGACTGGGTGGAGCCGGATTTGTACTACCGAGTCGAAGGCGTTGGCGCCTACGACAGCTCGGTGCAGGCCACCCGTAACTCGATCACGCTCGGTCGCCACACCGTAGTGCGCACTGACACCTACTTCGGGCGCTTCCGAGCTTCTTACTGGCAGCGCTGGACCTCAATTAAGCAGGTCGAAATCCGTGCGCGCGTGGTCGGTTCCGCGCGTGTGCTGGCCTACACCGAGGATATTGGGGGCCACCTCCGATTGGAGGACTCCTGGGCAGCGGGTGGCTCGGATGCCGACGGCAACTGGACCGGTGAGCACTCGCCGATGTCGGGTTCTGCCAATGAAGAGGTTCGCCTGACCGTCCCGCTGGACCGCTTCGCCGATGGCGGTGCCATTCACCTGCGCTTCGACACCGAGGACGCAGGCGCAAAGATTTCCGATGTCCGCTATGTTGTGCCCAAGTCGGCTATCAAGCGCGATATTCCGACTGACCTGGTCATTTGTTCTTACAACCGACCGGTTGACTGTGCTCGAACCGTCGCCACGCTGGCTGAGGACCTGCCAGCCCTTGAGCGCGTTCGCACCATCCGCGTCGTTGACCAGGGCGAACAGCACCCGGCCGACGAAGCTGACTTCATTCAGGCCAAGGAGATCCTCGGCGAGCGCCTGAACGTTGTCCACCAGCCGAACCTCGGCGGCGCCGGCGGTTTCTCCCGCGGCATGCGCGATGCCACCGCTGCGGGCGACTGCATGGTGCTGCTTACCGACGACGACATCCGCCCCGAGCCCGAAACCACCCTGCGCCTATCCGCCCTGGCCGTATGCGCGGAAAAGCCGATGCTGCTCGGCGCGCAGATGCTCTTCCTGTTCAACCCGACCAGCCTCTTCCGCACCGGCGAGACGTACAACTGGAAGGCGCTGACGGTCGAGGAGAACGACCCCAAGTTCGGTTACGCCGACGTGGACGTGCGCAAGTACCACCAGCTGCGTCGCCTGGGCGTTGACTACAACGCCTGGTGGACCTGCCTGGTGCCGTCCGAGGTCATTAAGAAGATTGGCCTGGCGCTGCCGCTGTTCTTCCAGTACGACGACATCGACTACGGATTCCGCGCCGCCAAGGCCGGTTACCCGACTGACACCATTCCGGGCGCCGCCGTCTGGCACGCCGATTTCTACTGGAAGGACATCGAAAACGCCGCCCAGTACTTCGGCCTGCGCAACTCCCTCATCGCCGCCACCATGCACGGCGATGTCACCGCAAAGGACATGGTCAACGTCGCTTCACGACGAATCCTCTCGAACCTGGTCTCCATGCGCTACGGCCTGGCCTGGACGCAGATGGAAGCTGTTCGTGACCTGCTGCGTGGCCCGGAGGTGCTGAAGAACGCATCGCAGGGCGACTTCGCTCGCATTTCCGCTGGTCGAAAGAACTTCCCGGAGACCGAGCTGCTGCCGATGCACGAGATGCCGGGTGGTCTGACCCCAGTTCGCCCGCCGTCACACGAGATCTCCAGCGAAAATAAGACGATGGCAAAGCGTTTGGCTTATACGCAGATGGGTAAGAAGCGCCCGGGACCGGTGGCTGTGGCCTTCGAGGACTCCTTCTGGTGGCACATTTCCACCTTCGACGATGTCTGGGTTACCGATGCTTCCCAGAATGGAGTGCGTCACCTGGTCCGCGACCTGGATAAGGAAAAGTCCATGCGCGCCGAGACCATCAGCCTCATGCGCGAACTGTCCTCCAAGTGGGACGACCTTGCGAAGCAGTGGCGTGCCGCCGTGCCATCTTTGACCAGCGAAGACAACTGGGAAAAGTTCTTCCAAGGCGAGTAGTTCTTCAATCATGACCACGCACACACCCACGCCTTCGACTAGCTCAGGTGACAAAACCCGCAAACAGCTCATCACCATCTTGGTGCTGCTGGTGTTGATTATCCTTGCGATGGTCGTGTTCCTAATAACCAAGATTTCCGGGGATCGAGGTGGCGATTCGGCGGCTGCCGAGGGCAGTGCGTCGTCGTCAAGCGAAAATGGCGATGCGCAGGCGCAGGCGGAGAAGGCCGTCGTTGTGTACAAGCAGGTGCTGGCGAACCCGGCGCCACTGCAGACTTTTGTCGGTGAAGTTAGTCCTGGTGGGGCGATGAAATATGCGCTCGTGCATCTTGATGATGGGTGCGTGCCCGAGCTGGTGCTGAACTATGGCACAAGTGCGATGAGCGCCGAAATTGATGCGATTGGTGTCTACGGCGTTGACGAAAATGGTCAGGAAATTCAGTTTCAGAATTCCTACCATGACGGCGTGACTTCTGTGGGCGGTGTACGTCGCGCTCTTCAGCGAGCAACTGGGCAGCCGGGTATGTTCTCGTTTTCTGCAGAGAGAGGCGGACGTAATCAGGAAGATTTGCTGGTGACGCGCCAGGGCAATGAGCTGGTGGAAACGCCTGCGAATCCGGGTGCCGGGGAGTTCGAGCAGTTTAACTGGATTCCGGCTGACAACCTGGATGTCGTCGAGGCCATTGCTGCTGGTAATGACTGCGCGCCGGGCTCGGGCTCGGGCTCGAATGGTGCTGGCGCTGATGGTGGTAACGGTGGCAACGGTGGCAACGGTGGCCCGAATCCGACGGCGGGGCGGTCGGCTTCGGGGTCGGGGTCTGGTTCGGGTTCGCAGTCCGGGGCTTCGGGTTCGCAGTCTGGGCCTTCGGACTCGGATTCTTCGGCGACAACGTCTGGAGCCAATTCGCTCACGGGAACCGTGAAAGTGTTCCAGACCAGAGCGGAGGTTCTTGCCTATGAGCAGCGACAGGATCCAAATCCTGGTGCGCAGGATAAAGGTCCCTATGCCATCTTGGTGTTGGATCAGCCGACCGAGGTAACGGCGAAGCTATCTGGGCAAGGCGGGCCGGATGCGCGTGTGATTGAAAAAGCCGTAGTCAATCCCGCTCTGCACAACGATGGTGAGCACACAACAATTACCTTCGCCGACGACGAATACTACTGGCCATCTGACCCGGGAGTTCCTTCTGGAATCGTTCTCGAGAATGCGCCGCGGAATTAGCCTGAACTAGTCTCTACGCAGTTATCCACAGCCGCCAAATTGTCCACAGAAACGGGCAATTCGGCGGCTTTTCTGCTGCCAATTTCCGCGGGGTCGACCATAACTAAAGGCACTAATTCCAATGCGTGAATTCCTGTAGCCCACCTCGGGGAGCGTGCCTAAACCAATGCCTAACTGGACTTACGATTCCGATGGCCTCATCCACGCGGCTTCGCAGAAACAAATCAAGCATCCTTGTGAATATGTCAGTGCCAAGTCAGAGCTGGATAATCTGCACGGGCACGTCGGAAGCGCAAATATTCGAGATGGATCCCTGCTCAGACTGGCGTACGGCACCTACATCGAGTGCTCTCGCTGGAATGCGCTGTCAGCATTCGAACGTTTTCAACTACAGATAAAGGCACTGGTCAAGCCAGGTTCCGGGACAATCATTACGGGCGAAGCAGCCGCTGCGTTGCATGGCATCCCGTTGCTTGTTCGAAATGCCACAATCGCGCTTGCCAATTCCGGCCTGCGCCGACCTGGCGGCGGATTGCGCCATGTCAGTGGCAGAATCCTCGAACAAGACATCGTTCGCATTGGTGGGCGCTGCGTTACCGATGTGCCGAAAACCGTCATCGATATCTGCCGCACCGCCGAGTCCGAAAACGGGCCAATCATCGTTGACACCGCACTGCGACAGTGGTGTGACCTCGAAGAACTGCACACCGTCCTCACAAATTACCCACGTTCGCCGGGTACCCGCCGCGCCCGCGAGCTACTTCGAACTGCCAGCGCACACAGCGAAACCATCGGTGAGTCAATCACAAAGAAATGCATAATCGACTCAGGAATTGCCACGCTTTACGACGAAAAATGCGTGCTCATGCAGCAAGTCGAGTTCTATGACAGTGAAGGATTCATTGGGCGCGTCGATTTTTATGTGCCTCATCTGAATTTGATCATTGAGTTCGATGGGCTGACTAAGTATTCCGGTGGCGGGGTAGCAGCTACGGAGACTGTGCTTCTGAAAGAGCAAGCTCGCGAGAAGCGTCTGCGAAACCTCCACTTAGATGTACTCCGCTTCCAATGGGCGCAGGTCATTAATGGGGACTGCGTGGAGGTCTTGCGACAGTTTGCTATTCGGCAGAGGCAGCGCATTCAGGCAGGTGGGTTGGTATTTTCGTCCGAAGTTGGGCGTTTTCGTCAAGCCACTGTCCCGTATAAAGATCGGCAGCTCCGTGAGTCCAGAATCCAGGAGCGTAAGCAGCGTTTGCAGCTTCTGGAAAATGCACCGGCCTCGCGCGACTCCCGCTGAGTTCGGCTTCTGACCTATTGCAATTGTGCTGACTTATGGCCAACTTTCCGCCACTTGTCGATGACTTTTCAGGACTTATGGCCACGCTGTTGGCCTGGCCCGCGCACTTATCGTAGGACTATTCACTTATGCGCAGGCTGTAGCGCATCGATGAGTGAATACCTCATCGATATGTCAGTGGAGGAGAAGGGAACCAGGGGTTAGGTAACGCTTTTGCGCACTGAGCACTCGAAATGCGGACTACACGACCCGGGCGAGATCAAATATGCAGGCCAGCGCCTCAGCCTCAGCCCCACCAGCCGCAACGTCTGCGCTCCAGGCCAGCGCCACAGCCTCAGCCCCACCAGCCGCAACGCCAGCCCGAACTACTTCGACTTTGGATCGAAGCGCTCGAAGTTCTCCGCGCGCCCCTGCTTCAGTAGCTTGAACCAGCGGTAGAAGCCGCGGACATCGCGGCGCTGGACCAGGAAGAACCAGCCGAAGCGCAGGAACTCCTGTGGCATGAGCTTGCGCATGCCGGGCTGGCTCATCAGGTAGCCGCGGTTGCGGTAGGTGAAGTAGCGCTTGAAGTCGTTGGTCGGGTACTGCGTGTGCATCTTGCCGCCGAGAATGGGCACAAATTCACCCGAGCCGGAGGGGTGCAGGTAGGCCGTCGTCAAGCATGTGCCGAACCGGAGGCCGGAGCGGACCAGGCGGCGGTGGAATTCGACCTCGTCGCCGCGGATGAATAGGCGGTAGTCGGGAACGCCGAGCTGTTCCAGCGAGCGGGCGCTAAACAGCGCGCCGTTGAACAGGGATGCGATGCCGGGCAGGAGATCGTGGTTGCCGTCGATGGTCTCGAGGTCGCTAGGCAGTTCGAGCCCGGTAGCAGCCTTCTGATCTGCGAAATTGGTGAACCACTTCGTGCCCTCGGAGTCGCGTACTTCCGGGAGTTTGGGGTTGATGCCGCTTTCGAAAAGCTCCTCGCGATGACGGCGCCACACCAGCCCGCGGCGCAGGGGGAATGCCAGCTTGTTCGGGGCCTTAATGTCGCAGACCACCGGCGAGACAGCGTCGAGCTGGTGACGTCGCGCGCAGCTGTGCAGCGCCTTCAGCACGTAGGAGTCCTCCGGGCGCCCGTCATCATCGGCGCACCAAATCCACTCCGCGCCCAGCGACAGCGCAGTCAGCATACCCAGTGCGAAACCACCAGCGCCGCCCAGGTTCGTCTTGGAACCGACGTAGTGAATCTCCGGCGCCGATCCGCTTTCCGACGACTGCTGCGCCGCCACCTGCTCGGCGAGTTCCTTGACCTTCGGGTCGTTGCCGTTGTCGACGATGATGAGCCACTTCGGCATGTGGGTCTGGCTGGCAACGATGGGAAGCGATTGGCGCAGGTCCTCGATGCGGTTGTGAGTCACCACGATTGCGGCCGTTGCTGCCTCATCGTGATTTGGGTGGTCAGCCGAGTTTTCGCTCACTTCGTTCTCCATCGGGGACGTACCGTTTATTACTGTTTTTATTGCTGTCTATCTTGCCATGTTGCTCCGGGTGAGCAATTCCAAGCATCCGTGCCGCCCGCCAGCCGCCGGCCGGCTGCCCGCGAGCCGCTCGCTCGGCCACGATGGGGGAACCGCGCCCGGACTCCCGGCGAAGCTGCTACCGTCGCTGCGCGAGCACGCGGCGCACCTGGTCGGCGGCCTCTTTACCTTCGTAGGCTTCGACCACTTCGTCGACAAGCCCTGCCTGTCGAACCGTACCGTGATCAATCCACAGCGCCGTGTCGCACAGCTGCGCCAGGAACTCATTTGAGTGCGACGCAAACACCAGCAGACCGGAGCGATCGACCAATTCGGTCAACTTCGTCCGGGCCTTCGCCATGAATGCGGCGTCGACGGCTCCGATGCCTTCGTCGAGAAGCAAAATCTCCGGCTCAATGGACGTGACCACGCCGAGCGCCAGTCGCACGCGCATACCGGTGGAGTAGGTGCGCAGTGGCATGTGCAGGTAGTCGCCGAGTTCGGTGAACTCTGCGATTTCGTCGAGCTTGGATTTCATCTGCTTGCGCGTCTGCCCCAGGAACAGACCGCGGATGATGATGTTTTCCAGGCCTGAGATCTCCGGGTCCATGCCGACACCGAGGTCGAACACCGGAGCCACACGGCCGCGCACATCGGCGGCACCGCGCGTGGGCTCATAGATGCCCGACAGCAGTCGCAGCAGCGTGGACTTACCCGCTCCGTTGTGGCCAACCAAGCCGACGCGGTCGCCCTCGCGCAGATGGATGTTGATGTCCTTCAGCGCCTCAATGACCACGACATTGGAGTCATTGCGGCCAATCGCACCACCCGCGGCGCCGAGGAACGCCTTCTTCATCGACCGCGATTTGGCGTCGAAAATGGGGAAGTCAACGCACGCGTTGTAAGTATCAATGCTGACCATGCTTATCCCTTGCTAGTTCTATTCGCTTAACGACGGCCTTTGCGGCCTAAACCCAGTAGCTCACGCGGGAGCGCCACAGGCGCATGGCTCCGAGTGCCAGCAACAGGCCGACTGTGGTGCAGGCGAGGACAATCCACCAGTGGTAGGTATCCACCGGCTGGCCGGTCAATGGGGCGCGGATGATTTCCAGGTAGTGGAACAGCGGGTTGATCTCTGCGATGCGTGCGCGTTCGGCGACGGCACCGCCCTGTTCCTCCAGCGTCTTGGTGGTCCACACAATCGGAGTCATGTAAAACACCAGCTGAATTAGGGAATCCAGCAGTGGTGCCACGTCGCGGTAGCGCGTAGCGATGATGCCGAAGAACATCGTCACCCACACACCGTTGACCACCAGCAGCGCCATCGCGGGGATGACCAGGAAGAAGTTCCAGCCCAAATCCGGACGGAAGACCAGCACGAGAATCAGCCAAATCACCATGTTGTGGGCCAGGAAAAGCAACTGACGCCACACCAGCCTGTAGACGTGAACGCTCAGCGCACTGGGCAACTGTTTGATCAGGCCTTCGTTTTCAATGAAGACGGTTGCGCCCTCGCGCACGCAGCCGGAGATGAATCCCCAGATGATCAGGCCAACGGTCACGTGTGGCAGGAAGAACGCCAGCTCCTGCTGGAACAGCAGCGAGTACAGCAGGCCGAGAGCGAGGGCCATGGCGCCGGTGGCAATGGTGATCCACAGTGGGCCAAGCGTGGAGCGGCGGTAGCGCTGCTTGATGTCCTGCCAGCCCAGCTGCAGCCACAGCTCGCGCTGGCCGAAGCCGATAGCTAGATCCCGCCAGGCAGCGCCCATGGTGCGGGAACGCGACTTGAAAGCCGGTGCCTCGCCTGTTGCGTCAGTTATGCGCGCAATGTCGCGACGGAGAGTTTCCTCCGTGCGGATAGCGGAGCCATTGCGCACAGTATTGGCCGGCTGGTCGGCTGCAGCTGCGGATTGGCGATCATTTTCTGCGTTAGTCACGTCTCCAAACTACTAGCTAGGGCGGTTTAGATTGAATACCGACGGCACTGGGCGAGCCATTATTCCATGTCGTGACAGCGAACAACGGTCGCGTGGGACGGTCGTCATTGGTGGTGACGTGGTGCTTCTGAGACTGGTTCCACTGTTGGTTATGTGACTGGTTATGTGACCCTGGAAAACTTACATACAATCGCCGCTGTAACTGCTTTATGGCATGCAGCTGGTGCATATGGTTCACGCATCGGGAGTGCTTGCGCATGGATACAGGCAGGAAAAGTTCGGCCAATTTTAAGCAACTGCTAAAAAGGGATAAAGATTATCCTATATGGGGTTGCTTCGATAGAATTGGCTCCAACTAAGATGTGCAAGCGATACACGGTTCGGGGCATGGATGCTCGATTCGTGGGTGATTGCACAGTTAACTCTGAAATAGATATCGCAGCTTGAATTCGAAACCGGGAAAGGGTTTTCATGGCCTTCGATGTGCCGACAACCAGGGGTGCTTACTCGTCGCTTTCCGACGGGTGGACATACCTCAATGCGGGTCAACGCGCCCAGGTGCCCGAGCGTGTCCAGGCTGCGATGATTTCTGCATTTCGCAATGCGCAGAAGTCCCTTCCCGGTGAGACTGGGGCGGGGGCTCATGGCCAGTCTCGCAGCTCGGGCGTTCCCGCTGCAGCGGAACTAACCGCCAGTGCGCGCCGGGCTTTTGCGGACCTCACTGGCGGCCCGGTCGCCGGTGTGGTGTTGGGATCTTCGCGTGAGGTGCTCATGGAGCAGTTCACGTCCGCAATGAGTCGACGCTTGACGCTCGGCTCTAACCTGGTGATTTCTCGCATTGGTTCGCAAGTTGTACACGCACCACTACGCCGAGCAGCCAATCTCTACGGAGCTCAAGTCCGCATTGCTGAGGCTGACTTGTCCTCGGGTACGTTGCCGTCCTGGCAGTTCGACGAGCTCGTAGACGAGCACACTCGCCTCGTTGTCGTCCCGGCCGCGGATCCGTTCATTGGCACCATTGCCCCGGTAGCTGACATTTCTCGGCGGGTGCATGAGTACTCCAACGCCTGGGTTTTGGTTGATGCCTCGGATATTGTCGCCTACCGCGATGTGTCGATGAGCAAGCTGGGCGCCGACATCATGCTGGTTGATGCCTCCGTGCTGGGCGGGCCTGAGGTCGCAGCATTGGTGTTCAAGGATCCCGAGATGTTCGAGCGCATGACGTCGTTAAGCTATGTGCCGAATGTGCGCGGCGTCGAGCGGATCGAGGTTTCCCCGGTGTCGCCGGCATTGCTCGGCGGAGTGTCGGAATCGGTGCTGCACCTGGCATCGCTGGATAGCACGGCGAGGGGGTCGCGTAGGCACCGCATTGAAACGGCGATGCCGCAGGTTTCTCGCTACTTGACGACGTTGTCGGAACGCCTAATTGCGGCGTTGATGACCCTGCCGCGGGTGTACATCATCGGCATGGATACCGAAGATGATTCTTTCGCGAGTGTGTCGCGGGCACAGCACATTCCGCGCGTTAGCTTCCTCGTCGATGGGGTGTCGGCGAAGGTGGTCGTGGATAGGTTGCTGGATAATGGCCTCGTGACCAGCATTGTTGATGCATACGAATCGCCACTGCTGGAGGCCATGGGCATCGATGAGGCTGGAGGCGCCGTGGGAGTTGGCCTCCAGCCGTTCAATACGCCGCACGACATTGACCAGCTCGTGCGCGCAGTTGCCTCGCTCGGTTAACTAGGTAGTCAGCTAACTAGACGGTCAGCACAATCTTGCCGCTGACCGCGCCGCTGTCGAGCAGTTCGTGGGCCTTGGCTGCGTCGCGCATATCCATGACCTCATGAATTTGAGGGGTGACGGTGCCGTCGGCAAGCATTGGCCAGATGGTGTCCTCTGTGGCGTTGACGATGCGAGCCTTGTCAGCGAGATCGCGGTAGCGCAGGCCGGTGGCGGTGATGGAGCCGCGCTTGCTCAGCAGGCGGCCGATGTTGAGCTCGCCCTTAACGCCTCCCTGCATGCCGATGATGACCAGGTGGCCGTCCTTCGCCAGGGCCTTGACGTTTCGGTCGAGGTACTTTGCGCCCATGATGTCCAGAATGACGTTGGCGCCACCCTCAGCTGCAACGATCTCCTCGAAGTCCTCTTCCTTGTAATTGATGAGGATGTCGGCGCCGAGCTCCTTGCACTTAGCCAGCTTCTCCGCCGAACCGGCGGTGACTGCGACGCGAGCACCGAGCCGCTTGGCCATCTGAATAGCGAAAGTGCCGATGCCACCCGCGCCACCGTGGACCAGCAGTAGGTCGCCTTCCTTGAGGCCGGCAATCATCACGACATTCGAGAACACCGTGCAGGCAACCTCGACGATGGATGCTGCCTCGGTGAAGGAGTAGCCATGTGGCAGGGGGAGAATCTGGCCGGCCGGGACTGCGACCTTTTCGGCGTAAGCGCCACCGGAGAGAAGGCAGCAGACCTCGTCGCCGACTTTCCAGCCCTGGGAGTCCCCCTTGACCTCTTCAATGACACCCGCGCACTCCAGGCCGAGGGTGTCGGTCACGCCCTTCGGCGGCGGGTAGTGTCCAGCGGCCTGCAGTAGGTCAGCGCGGTTTACGCCAGCGGCCTTGACCTTGACCAGCACCTGCCCATCCTCGAGAGTCGGTTCCGGAGCATCGGCCCATTCCAGGGCGCGGGGGTTGGAAAGATCAGTCTGAATGATTGCCTTCATAGTCTTCAAAGGTAATGCAAAAACTGGTTATGCACGCGGTATTTCAACCTCTTTTGCAATTAGCAAAAATAGTTATGTCTGTAGAGGTGGATGCTTGGGGTGTGGTTTCCGATGAAGGGCTTGCGAAAGGTGCTGGCAAGGGGTGTTATGAGGGCGTTTGCTGCCTTACGGCGGTATGCGGTTATGATGTTGGCGTTGGAAGTATGGCAGAGCGGCCGAATGCACTGGTCTTGAAAACCAGCGAGGGTCACACCTCCGGGGGTTCAAATCCCTCTACTTCCGCAGATGAAACCCTCGGTAGATTTTCTACCGGGGGTTTCTTCATTTGTCTTCAAAATTGGCGTATGTGGTGGGGCCAGCGACGGATAGTCGTACCGTACGTAACCGCGGTATTGCGCGCATTGCTGCATTCTCTCCGGCCGCAGGTATGACATGCGCGGACATGTGCGGGATTCGGCAGTATCGCACATGCTCAGGAACTGGTGGTCAATGACACCATCGCCAAGGGGCGCCGACGCGATTGCCGACGGTTCGTTGAATACAGGAACTGAAATCCACTTCAACCCGGGGCACTCGGTGGAAAAGCTGCATGACATGGACCCGAAACCGTTGTGGCCTGAAACAATACGGGCAATTTGCCAAAACCGGTAAGCTCGGTCTTGCTGTAATACAAACCCAGCGTCATACTGGCGGACGGTATTGAGGGAAAAGGTCGAACAATGGCAACGAATCGGAGCAACCACTCGGACGACTCGTTCGGTGAGTGGAGCATAAATCCGGACGCGTCAGATGATCAGCCCTCTGCAGATACGCCGGCAAATGCGTGGAGCGCTGTGGATGGGGCACAGTGGGAGCAGACTGAGGGGCAAACGCAGTATCTGCAGCAGTATCAACAGTCCCAGCAGCCTGAACCGTACCGCCCCGCCCCCTACGTCCCTGGCCCGCAAGCTGGGCCGGCTGCTGCACCGAGCAATGACAATAAGGGGCTGACCATCGCGGTTATTGTCCTGGCGCTCGTTGCGGTTGCCCTCCTCGTCGGCGCAATGGCCTTCTTCTACTTCTCCGATTCGAAGGGAGTGAATTCGGCCGGCAGCAATTCATCCCAGTCGGTTCAGTCCGCTAGAACTGAGGATTCCTCCACGTCGTCGACCGCTGAGCAGAAGCGTCGCGCTGAAGGGTTCCAGCCGCCATCGAACTGGCGTCACTGCTCCGGCTCGGGCGATCCGGGTGATTTGAACTTGGTATATGCAGAAGATGTCGGTGGTAACACTACGACCTGTCAGTTTGCCACCAACGTGCGCAATTCCTTCGTTGAGCAGTACCAACTTACGAAGAAGCTCAACGGTACAGTCACCGCTAGCAGCCCAACAACTGGCAAGACATACAGCATGACCTGCCGCGATAACGGTGAGGTTGTCACTTGCACCGGCGGTACGAATGCGACGGTGCACATTGTCTAAACGTCTCCGAGTAGCTCTGGCCGCAACCGCCGTCGTCACGCTCGGCCTTAGCGCCTGCACCATCGGCACCGACTCGGCGGACATGCCGTCGCCGACGCTGTCCAATCCGCTTGACGACGGCCCCGGCGGAGCATCCTCCGACAGGAAAGTTGTGCCCGGTGAGATGCCTCGCGAAGTTGTCGAGGCAGTGAAGTCCGCGCAAAAGGAACTCGGTGGTCTGGCCGGCGCCGCTCTGGCAACGCCGGATAAAGATTCCGAAGTGGTTTCCACGGGCGACTTCAAAACGGGTCCGGCCTGGTCTACCTCCAAGGTGCCGATTGCGGTGGCTTATGTGCGCGAATCGGGCGTGGATTCCCTGGTCGAATCCGCAATCACGGTTTCCGATAACGATGCGGCTGAGTCCATGTGGTACTCCCTGGGCGATGACGCGACCGCGGGCGCGACCACCGACGAGATTCTCCGAGAGGGCCACGACACCCGCACCGTCATGGGCACTGACCGCATCCGTGCGGAATACACCGTCTTCGGGCAGACGCAGTGGGATTTGCGCGACCAGGCTATTTTCGGCGCCAATTTGCAGTGCATCGAGGCGGGCCCAAAGGTCGCTGACCTCATGGGACAGATTGCCGACGAGCAGTCCTACGGCCTCGGACGCATCCGCGGTGCCCACTTCAAGGGTGGGTGGGGCCCAGATGATGAAGGTGTCTACCTTGTGCGACAGTTCGGCTATCTGCCGGGCAAGAAGCCGGGCACCTTCGTTGGTGTCGCTATCGCAGCCCAGCCTGACGACGGCACCTATGAGACCGGCCAGCAAATGCTTGACCGCATCGCAAAGGCGATTGAGCGCAGCGGTGGCGCGACCACCGGCCGCGCCGGTAGCTGCTAGCTGAGCGATAGCTGCTAGTGCTCAATTCCTAGCGCAGCCAGCAGCTGCGAGGTCTCTTCCTCAGTAGTGATGGTGATGCGAGCACCTTCGCCGGCGAAGCAGCGGATGAGAATGTTGCGCTGCGCCAGGAAGTCACCGAGATCCGTGGTGGTGGCCACCGAGACGTCGTCAAGCAAAGAGAGATTCGCGATCCGCCCCTCGTCAATCCAAATGAAGTTGGCCTGCGAGTTCGGCAGCACCGTCTCGCGGCCGGTGGCGGCGTTGATGGCCTCTGTGACGGCGACGCGCTGTGCGCGGACCTCAGCAATGCGGGCGGTGAGCTCTTCCTGTGCGTCGAGCGAGGTGAGCGCGGCAATCTGCGCGAGAGTGTTTACGGAGAAGGGGATAGCGACCTTATTCACGGCCTCCACAAGCTTCTCCGGGCCGAACATGTAGCCCACGCGGAGCCCGGCCAAACCGTAGACCTTGGAGAATGTGCGCAAACCGACCAGGTTGGGGTAGGTATCCAGCAGCTCATGCGCCAACGGGGTAGCGGCATGAGTGGCCTCGTCCACCAGCTCGATGTACGCCTCGTCGAGAGCGACCACAACATCGCCCGGAACCTGCGCCATAAACTCCGCGAAAGCCTCGCGAGTGATGGTCGTGCCCGTCGGGTTATTGGGATTACAGACGAAAACCAGGCGTGTGCGGCCGGTGATAGCGGCAGCCATTGCCGAAAGATCATTGCGACCCTGCGCATCCAGCGGCACCGGCACCGGAGTAGCCCCGGCGACGCGAGCGAGAATGGGGTAGGCCTCGAAGCTGCGCCACGGGAACACGACCTCATCCCCATCCGCACAGGTGGCCTGTACGAGCTGCAGGCACAGAGCAGAGGAGCCGCAGCCGACCGCGACCTGCTCCATGGGCAGACCCAGGTGCTCGCCGAGCTTAATGCGCAGGTCAACCGCGCCCATGTCCGGGTAGCGGTTCGGGCTGGTGGTTGGGTCAGCGATGGTCTGTGAGATGGCCTCCACCACCGAGGGCAGTGGCGGTTGGGTCATTTCATTGGACGCGATCTTCAGCGCGCCGGGCACAGCCTTGCCCGGGACATAGGCCGGAACCTGCTCGAGGTCGGCGCGGGTTTTGGGCTGAACTGAAGATGCATCGTTGGTCATAGGCCTAACTGTAGAACATGGCCCGGATTGGGCAGTACAGAATCCCCGCAAAATCCCAAGGTGTGGTCGCTATTTGTGGCGCCGTATTTGGTGGCTCCGCGGGTGTTTTGCTTTTCAATTCTTGTGTTCTGTAGGATTGGCTGCGGTTATTTGGTCTCGTCCACGCAATGGCGAACAGCTTTGCTGAAGCGGGACCGATGCCAGTGGTTTTGGAGGCGTGCCAGAGCGGCCGAATGGGGCTCCCTGCTAAGGAGTTGCCTGTCTTGCGACGGGCCGGAGGTTCGAATCCTCTCGCCTCCGCCACACGCGCCCGTAGCTCAACGGATAGAGCATCTGACTACGGATCAGAAGGTTAGGGGTTCGAATCCCTTCGGGCGCACCATGTAGACCCGCACCTTGTAGGTGCGGGTCTTTTTGTTTTATTACCTGGCAGTGCAGCGCGAGCCGGGGCATTGCGGGGCGGGGCAGCGCGGTCCTTCACTTGTGGCCAGGGTTCGGTCACTTATCGATGGTTTCTCGTGACCTGTCGATGGTTTTTCGCCACTTATGCGCGCGCTGTGGGTGCTATGTGTGCACTTGTCGATGCGCTGTTCACTTGTGGCCAGGCTATAGCGAATCGATGGGTGAACTATGCATCGATAAGACAACGAACCAGCTCCCTTGCTCCAGCAACGCGCAGCAACAGGTAGCAAAGCGCAGCAACAGGCACCAACCCGGACCTGCCGCCCGACTCACCACCTCCCTGAGCCGCCACGGCCGTACCTCCAACACCCCCGCGCAGCCTTTGCCTGGCCGAATCCGATTAGCCTGGCCTTGTACTTGGTCAATCGGGGCTTCCGCCCCGCGCCGCCCCGCGCCGCCTCGCACGCCGGGGGACATTTTCCTATCCTGAACAGTTGCAATAGACTTAGACCCCGGTTGCCCTCCCCGTA
The DNA here is from genome assembly GCF_014335085.1 of Corynebacterium sp. LK26. Classification (NCBI taxonomy): domain Bacteria; kingdom Bacillati; phylum Actinomycetota; class Actinomycetes; order Mycobacteriales; family Corynebacteriaceae; genus Corynebacterium; species Corynebacterium sp. LK26. Next base: position 29,063 of record NZ_PDHB01000006.1, on the reverse strand, counting down.
TTTCGATAGGAGCCTTGATGGACGCCCGTCTAGCCGTTCGCCGTAAGCCCGAGTTCCGCAATGAGGAAGCTACGCTGCTGTCCTCGATCGGCCAGGACGGTGAGGTGGCAATCTACTATCTCTACGATGCTTTCGATGCGACGGAGGAGGACCTCGTCGCGCTGCGTGAGTCGGTAGTTGCTGATTCGCGTGTCGACGAGCTGGCCGAGCTCCCGACGCCCGCCGAGCTGGGGAACTACCTTGCTGTCGAGCCTCTTCCTGGCCAGTACGACCAGCGTGCCGATGCCGCCGAGCAGGCCCTGCGGCTACTCCGCCCGGAAACCCGCGCGCAGATCACCTCGGCAACGCTGTATGTTTTCGACGCTCCGGTGAATGACGCCGTACGCTCCTTCCTCATTAACCCGGTCGAGTCGGGGGAGAAGAACCTGAACGTCCTGCGCCGTCCGAGCATGGGCGAGATTGAGCCGCTGAAGGAGTACCCGGGCTTCACCGAGCTGGATGACGAAGGCCTGGCCGAGCTGCTCGCAGCCGACGGCATGGCCATGTCGCTGGCCGATCTGAAGACCATCCAGGACTACTTCCGCTCCGAGGGCCGCACTCCGACCGAGGTGGAGCTGTCCGCGCTGGATACCTACTGGTCAGACCACTGTCGCCACACCACCTTCAACACCGAGCTGACCTCCATCGAGAACAACGAGCCGCGCTTTGCCGCGCAGTTGGATCGCGCGCTGCGTCGCTACGACGAGCTGCGTGAACTCAACGGCCGCACTCACAAGCCACGCACCCTGATGGACATGGGCACCATCATGGGCCGCGAACTGCGTCGCACGGGCGTGATGGATGACCAGGAAGTTTCCGAGGAAATCAACGCCTGCTCCGTCTACGTCGACGTCGAGGGCGATGACCGCAAGTGGCTGCTCATGTTCAAGAACGAGACCCACAACCACCCGACCGAAATCGAGCCGTTCGGTGGCGCCTCCACCTGTCTCGGCGGCGCAATCCGTGACCCGCTGTCAGGCCGTTCCTGGGTCTACCAGGCCATGCGTCTGTCCGGCGCAGGTGACATCAACACTCCGCGCGAGCAGACCCTCGAGGGCAAGCTGCCGCAGCGCGATATCTCCTCTCGTGCCGCAGCCGGCTACTCCTCCTACGGAAACCAGATCGGTCTGGCCACCACTGGTGTGCGCGAGCTGGTCCACCCGGGATACGTCGCTAAGCGAATGGAACTCGGTGCCGTCGTCGCCGCTGCCCCGGCAGACAACGTCAAGCGCCTCGAACCTGCGCCGGGCGATGTGGTGATCATGCTCGGTGGCCGCACCGGCCGTGACGGCGTCGGCGGTGCGACCGGCTCGTCGAAGGCCCACGATGAGGACTCGCTGGGCCGCTCCGGCGCCGAGGTGCAGAAGGGTAACCCGGTCAACGAGCGCAAGATTCAGCGCCTGTTCCGCCGCGAGGATGTCGCCACCAAGATCGTCCGTTGTAATGACTTCGGCGCTGGTGGCGTGTCCGTTGCGGTTGGTGAGCTGGCTGACTCCATTGACATTCACCTCGAGCGCGTGCCGCTGAAGTACGCCGGTCTGAATGCCCGCGAAATCGCGATTTCCGAGTCCCAGGAGCGCATGGCGCTGGTCGTGCGCCCGGAGGATGCCGACTTCATCATCGCCGCCGCTGCCGAGGAGAACATTGAGGCCGTCGCGCTGGCCGACATCACCGACACTGGCCGTCTGCGCATGTTCATGGGCGACGAGGTTGTCTTCGACCTCTCCCGTGAGTTCATCGACACCAACGGCGCTGACCGCGCCCAGAATGTCGAGATGGTTGCTGCGGAGGGCGGCGTCGTAAAGCAGGCACCGGCGAGCGTGCTGGAGTCGCTGCGTGCGGCGACGGCGGGCTCCCAGGAGGGCATGATCGAGCAGTTCGACTCGACCGTCGGCCGCTCCACCGTGCTCATGCCGTACGGTGGCGCGACGCAGAAGACCGACGAGCAGGCGTCGATCCAGACGCTGCCGGTCGATGGCGGCACGAGCACCGCGTCCGTCATGACTTGGGGTTACTCGCCATCGCTTGCCGACGAGTCCCCGTACCTCATGGGCTCCTACTCCGTCGTGGAGGCACTGGCTAAGCTCGCAGCGGCCGGTGGCGATCCGCGCGGTGCCTGGCTGAGTGTGCAGGAGTACTTCCAGCGCCTGGACCAGGATCCGCAGCGCTGGGGCGAGGTTGCGCAGGCTCTGCTTGGCCTGCTGGAGGCTCAGGATGGCTTCCAGGTTGCGGCCATTGGCGGTAAGGACTCCATGTCCGGCACCTACGGCGAGGATCTGCACGTGCCGGCGACACTGGTGACCTTTGCGGTCGCTGCAATGGACGAAACCGACGCTGTGTCCGCTGCAATCCCGGCCGGTAACTTCGACCTCTACCTGTTTGCGCACAAGCCGCTCGAGTCCGGGGAACCGAACTACGAGCAGCTCAATGAACTGTTTGCTGCTGTGCGCGAGCTGCGTCCGGCTGCTGCTTCGGCTGTGACCAACGCGGATCTGGCCGCGACTCTGGTCAACATGGCTGTGGGCAATGGCGTGGGCCTGGAGGCATCCCTTCCGGAGGCTCCGCTGGGTTCCATCGTTGTGGCTGTTCCAGCTGGTCAGGCTGTTGAGGGTGCTGTTGAGGGGGCCATTGCGGGGGCCGTGAAGATTGGTGCCACCGACGAGTCGGGTACCTTGCGCTTCGGTGCGGAGTCCTTCACGGTCGCTGAGGCTCTGGAAGCGATGGAGTCCGGTTACCGTGACGTCTTCCCACTCAATGAGTACGAGGGCGAGGCCCTGCCGGAGTTTGCCAACCAGGTAAACGAAACCGAGACCGACCTGCAGAGCCCGGGCAAGAAGGATGTCCACGTGCTGCTGCCGGTCTTCCCGGGTACCAACTCCGAATACGACATGGCCGAAGCATTCGTCGCAGCTGGCGCTACCTACGAGTTCCACGTTATCCGCAACCTGACCCCGGCAATGCTGGCGGAGGACACGAAGGCGTTCATCGAGAAGCTTCAGGACGCCGACATCCTGGCGTTCTCCGGTGGCTTCTCCCTGGGGGATGAGCCGGACGGGTCCGCCAAGTTCATCGCCGCGTTCCTGCGTTCCGACGATGTCGCAGCCGCCGTCAAGGAGTTCGTGGCCGACAACGGTCTTGTGCTCGGTATTTGTAACGGTTTCCAGGCGCTGGTCAAGTCCGGCTTCCTGCCGTACGGCGACCCTGCGCAGCTCCGCGAGGACTCGCCGACCCTGGCCCACAACCGCCAGCTGCGTCACGTTTCCCGCATCGCTACTACTCGCGTCGCGACCGTGAATTCCCCGTGGCTGCGTGGTTTCGAGCCAGGCCAGACCCACCTCATGCCGGTTTCTCACGGTGAGGGCCGTTTCGTGGTTTCCGAGGACGAGGCCCGCCGCCTGTTCGAGGCCGGTCAGGTCGCTTTCCAGTACGTCGATGCCGACGGCGATGCCGAGGGCGTGCCGACGATGACAGCGCCAGCCAACCCGAACGGTTCCTCCTACGCCATTGAGGGCATTGTCAGTGCTGACGGCAGGATTCTGGGCAAGATGGGCCACCCGGAGCGTTTCCGCGAAGGCCTGATGCGCAACATTCCGGGCATTGGTGAGCAGGACATCTTTGGCAACGCTGTCCGCTGGGTCCGCGGCGAGTAGGACTGGTCTGGTGCTGTGCGGCGGATAGTCTCCGCCGCGCGTACAGCTTACGCTGCCACCCGCAGCTATAGCGGGTGGCGCAGTTGCAGCCTAAGACTCTTCCCGGGTTGCCCGGATTATGCCTCTGAACAGCGGATTTTGTAAAACTCCGCAGGATGAGTAAAGTATCTATTCGTTGCAGGGGCCGAGGGAATTACCCCAGAGTCGCTGAATAACAACAAAATGCGCCCGTAGCTCAACGGATAGAGCATCTGACTACGGATCAGAAGGTTAGGGGTTCGAATCCCTTCGGGCGCACAATGCAGACCCGCACCGATAAGGTGCGGGTCTTTTTGTCTGCCCGACTTATCGATGGTTTTCCGGCACTTACGCGCGCGGTATTGGCTCTGCCTGCGCTCATATCGATGAGCTATTCACTTGTGGCCAGGCTATAGCTCATCGATATGTGAATACCTCATCGACAAGTGAATACCGCCCACGAGCCACCCATGAGCCCGTCCATCCACGAGCCACCTCAAACCCCAAAACCCCAACCCCCAGCGCCTCAGTATTCGAAGCATCTCAAACTCGCAATATCCGACTAACGGTCTAGACTGTGGAACCATGATTCGTACTGAGTCCATTCTTGACCTCGCTACCGTAGCCTCGGGGCAGTCCCACGCCGACGCCCTACAGGGCTCCATCGATTTGGCGCAGACAGCGGAAAAGGCTGGTTATAAGCGTATTTGGTACGCTGAGCACCACAATATGAACTCCATCGCGTCCTCGTCGCCGGCAGTTCTTATCGCAGCCGTGGCTGCAAAAACCGAGAGCATCACCCTCGGCTCCGGCGGCGTCATGCTGCCAAATCATGCACCGCTGACGGTCGCGGAGCAGTTCGGCACGCTCGCGAACCTGTACCCGAATCGCATCGAGCTGGGGCTTGGCCGCGCTCCGGGCACTGACCAGGCCACTATGCGTGCGCTGCGTCGTGACCCGCGCTCTTCTGATTCCTTCCCGCAGGATGTGCAGGAGCTGCGCGGTTACCTCTCCGACGAGTCGCTGATTAAGGGCATCAACGCGATTCCGGGCCGCGGCACCCACGTGCCGCTGTACATCCTGGGCTCCTCGCTCTTTGGTGCTCAGCTCGCGGCGGCGCTCGGCTTGCCGTACGCGTTTGCTTCGCACTTCGCGCCGGACGCGCTTCGCGATGCCATCGCGGTCTACCGCGAGCAGTTCCAGCCTTCTGAGCAGCTGGATAAGCCGTACGCTTTTGCGGCCATGAACGTGATTGCGTCGGAAAGCGAAGAGGATGCGCAGCAGCAGTACTTCGCTACCCGCAGGAACATGGTCAGGCGGTTCCTCAGCCGCGGTGGTCACCACCTCACCGACGATGAGGCAGAGATTCTGATGGATACCCCGCAGGGGCGCCAGGTGCAGAATATGTTCCGTCATACGGCAGTCGGCACGGTGGCACAGGTGCGTGAGCAGATTGCGCAGTTCGGTGAGTACTCGGCGGCGGATGAGCTGATCGTGGCTCATCAGTCGTTGAAGGTTCCTGACCGACTGCGTTCGGTGGAGCTCACCGCGGAGGCCACGGGGCTGACCGCGTAAGGCTCCAGGCCCAGGAGTACGTCGAGGCACGCGGCCTTAAGTCGCCCTCTTACTCCACCGCAGCCAGTGGCAGCGCCTTTTCGCTGGCAAGCTGCATGATTTCGGCGTTGGTGCGCTCGCGGAGGAAATCCGCAAGTTCCTCGCGGTTGCTCGCGCCAGTGGCCTCGGTCAGGGCGGCGGCAAAGTGCGGCTCCAGCGCTGCCACGGCCACGTAGCCGTCGGCGCTGGGGTAGAGGCCGTACGTCCACAGGCCGCCACCGAGTAGTCCGCCGGGCGCCGTCATGCCGTACTTCAGCGGCGCGGCACCGGCCTCGCCCGCCTGCTTTAGGCCGATGCGGCAGTGCAGTCCAGGCTGCTTTACGACGTCCGCCCCAGCACCCGCCCGCTTAATCAACCCGGCAAGGGCAGCGGTGACCGCAAAGTGCGCGCCCAGAATGTCGCCCAACAGCACCGGCGGCATCGCCGGAGGCGTGAGGGTTCCGGCCTCCGCCTGGTAGGTCAGGTCATGGCCAGGGGTTTCTGGAGCTTCGGTATCACCGACAATGTCGATATGTACCGGCCCATTCGGGCGCTCGTGGAGGCCCGCCAGCCCCATGCGTTCCAGCGCGGAGGGGCGAACCGAGGTGATGACCACATCGGCCTCATCGATCAGCGAGCTCAGCTGTGCGCGACCCTCATTGCTCTTCAGATCCGCCTGGATAATCTCGTGACCTGCGGACATAGCTTCATACCAGGAGCGGCCGAAGGCGCCGAGCGGATCGCCTGTTGGTGGCTCGACCTTAATCACCCGGGCGCCTAGCTGGCCCAAGTGCTGAGCGGCCAGTGGTCCCGGTACGTTAATGGCGAAGTTGACGACAGTGATGCCTGCGAGGCTGGTGTGCAGCTCGGGGGAAAACATAGTTCCACACTAGAACACATCTATCTGTCCGCCGACGCTTTCGGCCAACTTCAACTGGTTGATCCAGCCGCCCTCGCCGACGCGCAGTCGGAAAATCGGGCGGTGAGCAGGGCGGGCCTCGTAGCGGACACGGGCAATCTGACCGGTTTTGGCCAGGTCCATAGCGGTTCCCTCGGTGGCCAACTGGGTGCGCGCGGCGGTGAGGCGCTCGATGACGTCGTCAAGCGCGGTGAGCACGGGTTCGGTGTTGTTCTCACACCAGGACATGACCATGTCAGGAGCAGCGGCGGCGACGCGGGTGCAGTCGCGGAAAGAGCCGGCTGCAAGCGAAATGGCCAGGGGGCCACCGGCTTCACCGGCGGCGGCAATTGCGTAGGCCGCTAGGTGGGGCATGTGGGAGATGCGGGCGACACTGGCATCGTGGTGATCGCTCAGCGCTGGAATGAGTTGACTGCCAAGAGCTGCTCCCAAGTTGGCGACCTGCGAAAAGACTTCAATCCACCGCTCCGGGACGGGCTTGCCTGCAGCGTCGGCAGCAGCTGCCAGGTCGTAGGTGATGACCCAGGGGGCGCCGTCGAAAAGCCCTTCGAGCGTGGCGGACCAGCCCGCCTGCGCGGAACCCGCCATTGGGTGCGCGCCGACGAAGCGTTCCTCCATCCCGCGAGCGGAGACCTCGGCGGCGACGGCCGCCTTCACGGAGACCACATCCGTGATGCCACAGCTGGGGGCGTGCTCGTTGATCGCGTCGAGCATCGTGCCGACGACTGTCATGGGGGTGCCAATTACGATGAGCGCGCGACTGGCCTCAGCGCGCTCGAGCGTGGCTTGAAGATCTGTACTGGCGTCGAATCCCTCCTTCGTGGCTTCCTCGACCGTCGTGGACGAGCGATTCCAACCGAAGCATTCGACGTTGTGGGCCCGCAGATCGCGCATCATGGAGCCACCGATGAGGCCCAAACCGAGGATGCATACCGCGGGTAGTTGTGCAGCTGACAGGGAGGACGAAGCAGGGGAGGGGGACTCGAAATTGCTCACCTGACAAGCATGACATACAGCGACTAGCGTTGTGGGTTATGAGCACGACCTTTTCCGGAGGGTACACCTCCGATGACGACCGCTCCTTCGCGGTTGCCGTAACTATGGGGGAGCGCGGTTGGCGCGTCGTCGATCTTGGGGACGACGCCACCGATTCCCTCGCTGACGCTGCACAGGCGCTGCGCAATCTGCGTTCGGAACGCGCCGCTGTCGGAATGCTCAATATCGACGACGATTACTTCATTCTCGTGCGCCAGGGCGTTGGGTCGCTGCGCGTTGTGCTTTCCGACGCCACCGCCGCCGTCACCGACGACATTGCGGCAGATGTGTTCGACGAGCTGGATCTGGATATCCCCGACCTCGACGAGGACGAGCTCGACGATGTCGACGCCTGGGCCGAAGGAGATATGGATATCCTCGCTGACCTGGGCTGTTCGGAGGAAGCCCTGGAGTCCATCTGTGACGATCAGTCGCTGTGGGCGTCCGAGCAGCTTCTGGCCATCGCCGAGGAGCTGGGGTGCGCCGAGGAGCTCGCCGATGTCGCCGACCTGGATTACGACGGTGACGATGACGACTACGACCCCTATGACGACTAACCCTGACAAAGGTCATCTGACCGGGCGGCCAAGCGCGCTACCCCGTCGAAAACAGGACATTCTCGACGAAGAGTGGATGCGCCTGGCTATCGCCGAAGCTGCTCACACGGCCCCCGGGGATGTGCCGGTGGGAGCTGTGGTCGTGGATGCCGAGGGCAGGGTTGTGGGTCGGGGCTCGAACCGTCGGGAAGCGGATGGTGACCCACTTGCCCACGCCGAAGTCATTGCGTTGCGCGAGGCCACCCGCGCTGTTGGTGACGGCTGGCGGCTGGAGCAGTGCACGTTGGTCGTGACACTTGAGCCGTGCGTGATGTGTGCCGGCGCGTGCGTCATGGGGCGCGTGGGGCGCGTGGTCTTCGGCGCGTGGTCGCCCAAGACCGGCGCGTGCGGCTCCATCGCCGATGTCATCCGCGATCCCGCCCATGCATTCACGCCGCAGGTGCGCGGGGGTGTGCTTGCCGACGAATGCTCCGTTTACCTGCGCGAATTCTTCGAACGGCAACGGCAGTCGGGAGCGTGAGCGGGGTCACAGTTAGGTCACAATTCCCGCTGTGGCCGTGACGAGCCTCCATTTTCACGTACCGTCGGAACTAGTGGGGCTGCTAGACGGTGGCTCTATAGAAATAGATTAAGTCGTTTACATGGGAGGCTTACATAATGAGCGAGCTGCAGAACAAGGCCGACGAGTTGGGCGGCAAGGTTAAGGAAGCTGCCGGCGACGCCGTTGGCAATGACGACCTGTCAAACCAGGGCAAGGGCGAGCAGGCTGCTTCGAAGGTCAAGCAGGGTGCTGAGGACCTGAAGGACAAGGCTACTGAGGCCTTGGGCAAGCTGACTGACAAGTAAAGCGCTTAGCTTTCGGGTAGAGATAACCCCAACCTTCTCCGCTTCTGATGTGCGGAGACGGTTGGGGTTCTTTGTGTTTCGATGGCCGGCTGTCAGCGTTGGGGCTGGCTACAGCTTCTGAGCCACTAGGTCATCCAGTGGTTCGGCGGACAGTAGGTACGGGGCGATCTCGAAGACGGTACGGGCACCAGTCTCGCCAGCCTGCTTCAGGCGGTAGGCAGCGCGACCGTAGGCAACCTGGACGGCTGCGGTGAAGTCGGGGTTGCGCTCCAGTTCGAGACCGAACTCGATGACGTGGCCGGAGGTACCGGCCTGGCCACGGGTAATGACCTGGCCGCCGTGCGGCATGCCCTGGTGGTCGCGGTCGAACTCCTCTTCAGAGATGAAGTCCACGATGGTCTCGTATGGGGCAAAGTAATCCGGCATGGTCACGATGGTTTCGCGGATCTGCTCCTTGAGCTTGGCGTCCTCCTCGGCGTTGCCGGTCTCTTCAGCGACGACGAAGCAGTGGCGCAGGTGGCACTCGTTACCCTTCAGGTCTGCGCCCTCGCCCTTCTTCACGGCCTCGATAGCTTCCGGGTTCGGCTTGGTGTACTGGACACCCTTCTTCACTCCCGGCACACGACGCACGGCATCGGAGTGGCCCTGCGACAGGCCCGGCCCCCAGAAGGTCATCTGGTCTGCGCCCGGCAGGATGGCAGCGCCCAGGACGCGGTTCAGGGAGAACAGGCCCGGGTCCCAACCGGTCGAGATCATGGCGATGTTGTCACCCTCACGAGCGGAGGCGTCCATGGCCGCGCGGTGCTTCGGAATCTCGTGGTGGTTGTCGTAGGTGTCGACCGTCGTAAAGTTCTTTGCTAGCTCAGGGGCCTGCTCTGGGACATCGGTGGCCGAGCCGAGGCACACGAACAGCACGTCTACCTCGTCCTTGTACTTTTCGACATCCGCAGCCGGGAGCACGCGGGCCTCAGTGTCCAGCGAATCGCGACGGGAGAAAACACCGACGAGTTCCATATCCGGCTGGTCGGCAATGACTTTTTCGACGCTGCGGCCCAAGTTGCCGTAGCCGATGATGGCGGAACGAATCATGAGGGAGAACCCTTTCTGTGTGGCTGCACTTCTGTGTTTAAGTTTCTAGATTTCAAGCTATAGACTATTCCTTCATATCTCAGCGGGCGTTGGCCACCCCGAAGAGCGCGGTGGTTTAAGTGGATGGTGCAGTAGATGGAGTGATTTGGAATGGCGGGGGTTGTGGTTCTGTGTGAACGGCTTGGCGAAGGACCGGCGGTGTCGACTGTGCGAACGGCTGAGCCTTCTGACCTGGGGATTTGGTAGATAAAGGGGCTACCTGTAACGTTTTCTAGCGGTGACGTGTCCGAGCGGCCGAAGGTGAAGCACTCGAAATGCTTTGTGCGGTAACCCCGTACCGAGGGTTCAAATCCCTCCGTCACCGCCAATAAAACCCCCGGTGGTTCCTTTAAGTAGGAGCCTCGGGGGTTTTGCATTTAATCGGCCCTGATTGCCTGAGTGCGGTGTGTGCGGGGGAGGTGCCCGTCGTAAAGCGGTGAATGGTGAGGCACCCGACCTGGAGTGCCTAAATCACAAAAATAACATCAGTAACACACACCCCATTGTTCACGTTTATCCGGGAAGTCCGCTACTCTTAGCAAAAGTATTTCCGGTTTTTATGTCGTGCCCGCCCTCAATGACCATGTCAGCGCCAGAGTTGATGTTGGCCAATCCGGGGTGGTCGCTAGCATCGGAGTAGCGAAGAGGCTTCAAACTGCAGGTGGAGTCCGAGGGAGTGCTTGGTTAGCGCGAACTTGGGGAAGCTGCAGTTGGGGCGGTCCAGGCGAATATTAGACGTAAGGGAAACTTGACATGGCAAAGGCCTTGTTCAAACTCGGCAGGTTCTCCTACCTGCATAAATGGACTGTGATCATCGCGTGGTTCCTGATTTTGGCGGGGCTGGGCGGTGCAGTTGCCGCATTCCAGAAGGGATTCATCGACCAGTTCTCGATCCCCGGCATGCCGTCGGCAACGGCTTCGCACGTGATTGAGGAAAAGTTCCCCGATGTTCCGAACCCAATTCGAGAGCAGCGTATCTATGTCGCCTTCGAGGCCCCGGAGGGGCAGAGGCTCGATGACCCACAGAATAAAGAAGCTGTTGACCAGGTCATTAACGGCATCCGCGACAATGTCGGCCAAATCTCCGATGATTTGCAACTTCACAACCCGGTAGACCTCAATCCGAAGATGCAGGCGATGGTCAAGGAACAGGGCATGGCCGCCGGCCTGCCCAAGGATGTTGCCGAGGCCGATGCCAATGCCCTGCGTACCGTGTCCGATGACGGTCGCTACGGTATTTCCACCTTCGTTTTCGACGCCAAGATGCCGCAGGACATCGAACCGGAGAATATGCAGGCGCTTCTCGACGCGATGCAGGCCGGTCGTGACGCCGGTATCAAGGTCGAGGCCTCTGGCCCGGGCATGCAGCCCGCGATTGAGGTAGCTCCGACCTCGGAGATTATCGGTGTGACCGTGGCATTTATCGTGCTGGTTGTCACCTTCGGATCTCTGGTCGCTTCGTTCCTGCCTATTGTGACGGCGGTAGTGGGCATTATCATCGGTGTCTTCGGCGTGACATTGATGACCGCATTCACCGACGTCAACTCGATTACCCCGGTACTTGCCGTCATGTTCGGCCTGGCTGTCGGTATTGACTACGCACTGTTCATCCTCTCTCGCTACAGGGCAGAAAGAGCCCGAGGGATGACCAACGAAGACGCCATCGGCATGGCTACCGGTACGGCTGGCTCCGCTGTGGTTTTCGCCGGCCTCACCGTGATTGTCGCTTTGGCAGCGCTGACGGTCGCCAAGGTGCCGTTCATGTCTCTGATGGGTATTTCGGCGGCAATTACGGTGGCCTTCACAGTGCTGGTCTCTCTGACCCTGCTGCCGGCAGTTATGTCTCTGCTGGGCGACAAGGTCTTCGCTGGTCGCGTGCCCGGTGTTGCTGGCAACCCCTCGCGTAACCCGCGCAAGGAACGTCGCTCTTCCTTCTTCGGTGAGATGACGATGGGGCGACGTTGGGTCACTTTCGTGCACAAGGCCCCAGGGTTGTTCCTGGTCGGCTGTATCGTCTTGCTGTTGGCATTGGCCTACCCGGCCATGCACTTGAAGCTGGCGCTGCCGTCCGACTCTACTGCGGCTAAGGACAGCACGAACCGCAAGGCCATCACCATGATTGAAGAGGGCTTCGGTGCGGGACGTAACTCTCAGCTCATCATTATTGCCAAGTCGGACGATGTGAAGCCCGATGCACCGGTGCTCAAACCACTTATCGAGTCCCTGAGACAGACCAACCCGGAACTCTCTGACATCGAGGCCGCCCGCAAGGCTTCCTATAGTTACGCTGTCGACCAGTTCAAATCCAACGTCGGTGTCGAGCACATCCAGATGATTGGCATGAATCATGACGGCACTGCGGTCAAGATGATTATGACCCCGAAGTCGGGTCCACTCGATCCTGCGACCAAGCAGCTGATGAACGCGGTGCGCGATCAGCAGAAGCAGATTGAGCAGACCACCGGCCTATTCACCGGTGTCACTGGTCTGGTTCCTATTGAAATTGACATCACCGACCGCCTCCAGGGCGCAATGCCGCTCTACTTGGGCGTTGTCGTGGGTCTGGCAGTGATCCTGCTGCTGATGATTTTCCGTTCCCTGATGGTGCCGTTGACTGCGGGTGTGGGCTTCTTGCTCTCTGTCGCAGCCGCATTCGGTGTCACAGTGGCATTTTTCCAGGACGGCCTCTGGGGCGTGATTAGCACTCCGGGTCCGCTGGTCAGCTTTGTGCCAATCTTCCTCATCGGCGTGACGTTCGGTTTGGCCATGGACTATCAGGTCTTCCTGGTTTCCCGCATGCGCGAGCATTACACCCACAACAAGGGTGAATCCTCACCAGAGTCGAAGTACAACGCGGTCGAAGAATCGGTCGTTGAGGGCTTTACTCTCGGCGCTCGTGTGGTCACTGCCGCTGCGATTATTATGATCTCCGTCTTCGCGGCTTTCGCCGGGCAGCCCCTGGCGATTATTAAGGTATTCGGCTTCGCGCTGGGTGCCGCAGTGCTTTTCGACGCCTTCGTTATTCGCATGACCTTCATCCCGGCAGCCATGTTCCTGCTTGGCCGCGCTACGTGGTACATGCCGAAGTGGCTGGACAAGGTGTTGCCTTCTGTGGATGTCGAAGGCTCTGCCCTGGAAGAGGTTTCCGAGGAGCTGGTGGAGAAGGGCCGCCGCGAGCGTATGGCTCGCGGTGAGTCCCTGTTGCCCGAAAGCGAAGGTGCTGGGCGTGGCTTTGGCGACACGGACGCTGACGAGGACGAAACAGACAGTGCCGATGGTGAAGTTGGTGCTGGTGCAGCCGCTGCGGCGGGCGCGGCGGGCGCGGCGGGCGCAGCAGGTGGTACCGCTGTGGCGGTTGCGACCAAGAAGCGTAACCGCTGGATTCCGAAGCGGAAGAAGGCAAAGCTGGAAGAGCTTGAGCCCGCTGACCAGGCGGAGCAGGCCGAACAGCCGGAGCGCTCTGACCAGGCTGAGCGAGCCGAACCGTCCGCCCCGACGGCACCAGCTGAGCCGGAGCAGGCCGAACAGCCGGAGAAGCCGACACAGCCGGAGCCGACAGAACAGCTCATGCAGTCCGCGCCAGCTGAACCAACTGACGCCCAGCCGAACCCGGAAAATGCTAAGGACATCGAGGTCCGCCCGTACTTCAGCCCGGCTCGTAAGCGGAAGAAGATTACGGTTGCGGAACTGATGAAGCGCGAAGGACTCGAAGAGGAAGCGCCACGTCGTAGCCGCGCCGTGTGGGACCCGGAAAACGCTGCCCAACCCGAGGAAAATGACAGCGCTGAGTAACTTGCGAATAGCACCCAGGTAACCTCAATGCATTAGCACTGGACCACAACCAAGGAGCTTCATGTCGCAGTCGAGGACGACGGGCTTTGACGTCGTAAAGCAAATCGAAGGCGCGCGCGGACGTGCTGGCACTATCCACACCCCGCATGGCGATATTGCTACGCCGGCGTTCATTCCGGTCGGCACGAAGGCGACCGTGAAGACACTCACGCCCGAGCAGGTGCGATCCACCGGCGCGCAGGCGATGCTGTCGAACGCGTACCACCTGTACCTGCAGCCCGGCGAGGAAATCGTCGACCAGGCCGGCGGATTGGCAAAGTTCTCCAACTGGAATGGCCCGACGTACACTGACTCCGGCGGATTCCAGGTGCTCAGCCTCGGCGCGGGCTTTAAAAAGACCCTCGCGATGGACGTCACCGGCATGCAGAAAGACGACATCGTCGCCGAGGGCAAAGAGCGCAACGCGTTCGTCGATGAGGACGGCGTGACTTTCCGCTCGCACATCGATGGCTCCGAGCATCGCTTCACGCCGGAAGTTTCCATGCGTATTCAGCACGCGCTGGGCGCAGACATCATGATGGCATTTGACGAGCTCACCACGCTCATGAACACCCGCGGCTACCAGGAGGCATCCGTCGAGCGCACGCACCGCTGGGCGCGCCGTTGCCTGGAGGCTCACAACGAGCTGACAGTTTCGCGCGGTCAGGTCGACGGGCACGTCCATTCGCTTGACGACGGCCAGTTGCCCATCCAGCAGTTATTCGGCGTCGTGCAGGGTGCGCAGTACGAAGACCTGCGCCGCAAGGCCGCTCGTGGGCTAGTCGAGCTCTCCCGCGAGTTCGAGGACGCGGGCCAGCTCGGTTTCCACGGCTATGGCATTGGTGGGGCGATTGAGAAGCAGAATCTGGGCTTGATCTGCGGTTGGGTTAATGACGAGCTTCCCGACGACCGAGCCCGCCACCTACTGGGAATCTCCGAGCCGGACGATATTTTCGCCGCTGTCGAGGCCGGTGCCGACACCTTTGACTGCGTCGCTCCGACTAGGCTTGCCCGCCGTGGTGGTGTGTACACGCTCGATGGCCGGATGACCTTGACGAATGCCCGCTTCAAGAACGACTTCCGCCCCGTGGATGCGGAGGTGCCCTCCTACACTTCGCTGAATTATTCCCGGGCCTACCTGCATCATCTGTTGAAGGCCAAGGAGTACCTGGCTGGCACGCTGTGCACGATTCACAACCTGTTTTTCATGGTGCAGCTGGTGGAGAACATTCGCGCTGCGATCCTGGAGGACCGGTTCTTCGAGTATCGCGATGAGTTTATGGGCCGCTACTACGCCAACGGTGGCCGTGCGGTGGGGAATTAGGGCTCGGCTGGGGGCTGGGGTGTGCTGGGGAGTGCTTGGGTCGGTTGGGCTGTGGCTGGGCTGGGGCTAGGCTTCTGCCTTTTCGCACTTCACGACAGCCATGTCACCTCGTGCCATCTGTGGAGGTGGCATGAGGTGACACCAGTGGCGTGAAGTGGCAGGGAACACCCGAATCAGTCCAGTGGCGTGAAGTGGCGGCTGGGCGGGCCCGGGGGAAGCCCAAAACTAGACCTAGCTCTACTGCGCGAGGCAGTCTCAACCGGCATCATGGAGGACATGATCACGGTTGAACGACTCAGCAAGAAGTACGGTTCGAAATTAGCCGTCGATGACCTGTCCTTCACCGTTCCCGACGGTGTAGTGACAGGTTTTCTCGGCCCAAATGGCTCCGGCAAGTCCACCACCATGCGCTGCATGCTGGGCCTCGATACCCCGACCACGGGCCAGGCCTTGTTCACCGGGACGGATTCCCAGGGCAACACCTACAGCAACCAGCCCTTTTCCACGCTGAAGAATAAGCCCAGCATCGCCGGTGCAATTCTGGATGCCGGTTGGCACAACAAGGCTCGTTCGGGCCGCGCTCATCTGCGGGCCCTCGCCCGCGGCGCCGGCATCCCCGACACCCGCGTGGAAGAGTGCCTTGAGCAGGTCGGCATGACCGAGGCGGCGAAGGACAAGGTCGGCGGCTACTCGCTGGGCATGAAGCAGCGTCTGGGAGTGGCAGCGGCTCTGCTCGGCAAGCCGCAGCATCTGATTTTGGATGAGCCGGTCAACGGCCTGGACCCCGAAGGCGTCTCGTGGATGCGCCACACCATCAAGGCGCTGGCCGCACAGGGCTGCGCTGTCCTCGTGTCGTCGCACCTCCTTTCCGAGATGCAGCTCACCGCCGACCGCATCGTCGTCATCGGCCGCGGTCGCATGATCGGCGAGTACAGCATGGATGAATTCCTTTCCGACGGCACGGTCATCGAAGTTGAAGTCGATGACCCCGCTCGGCTGCTGCAGGCGTTAGGGCCGGTCGCGCGTGGGGTTGACGTCGATAAGCAATTGCGCATTCCGCTTTACGACGGCATCAGCGAGCAGCAACTCCGCCGCGACATTGCGGCCGCTGCTCTGCGTGAGGGGCTGTTGGTGACGCGGTTGCACACGAAGCGCGACAACCTGGAGGAAAAGTTCCTGGCTGCGACCCAGGAATCGCAGGAATACCGCGCGCAGGCGATTGGGCAGTAGGGGAGTGACTGAGATGAGTTTTGGAAACGCTTTGCGGTCGGAGTGGACGAAGCTAGCCAGCCTGCGTGGCACGTGGGTGTATGTGGTGTTGTTGGTGGGCTCGATAGCTGGGCCGATGGCGGCTTTCAGCATGGCGGCGGACGCTGGTGCAACCGCTGATTGGGAATTGCTGCTGTTGGGGACCGTGATCTTCAACATGATCGTGATTGCCTTTGGTGGCTCCACCCTGGCGGGTGAGTACAACGATCAGATGAATGCGCATGCGTTCTTGACGCAGGACCGAAGGAGCCTGTGGCTTTCGGCACGGATGACGCTGACCCTTGTGCTGATTGCTGTCTGTTGGGTCATTGGTGTGGCGCTTGCTTGGCTATCGGTGACGGTTTCCCCGCGCGTGGAGTTCAAGGGCGGCGACGCTGCCACGGACATGCTCGCCGGAGTGCTTGGCTTTGTAGTGTTTGGACTAATCGCGATGTCGCTGGGAGTGCTGACGCGCTCGCGCGTGGCCGCTGTCGCTATTCCGCTGGTGTGGATTCTGGTGGTGGAAAGCATGCTGGAGTTCGCGGCGCTGGCGTATGCGATTTTCCGGCCACTGTGGCTGGTCACGCCGGGTGCACGCATTCAGCAGTTGTCGACGCAATTGGGCGGTCTGATGGCAAATCCGGAGAATCCACGCATCGGGTTTGAGGCCGGCATGACGCAGCCGATGTGGTTCAACATCGTGGTGCTGGTGGCCTGGATTGTTGTGGCTGTTGGCGTTGCTCATTGGGTCAATGCCAAACGGGATGTGAAGTAAAAGCAAAAAGTGCCGCGACTACTCGCTTCTCAGGCGAGGTCGCGGCACTTTTTTCGTCGTTAAGCGGGAACGCGCGTGTCGTAGTAGCCTTCGCGGCGCTTGACCCACGCGATGACGGCGTAGGTGACTGGCATGACTACAATCTCGACGGCGGTCTTCCAGATGAAGCCGACGATGACGTAGTTGACGAAGGTACCCCAGGTATCGATGCCGATAGCGGTGGCGGCGATGGAGCAGAAGATGAGCGTATCGACGAACTCGCCAACCACAGTCGAGCCCATCAGTCGCGCCCAGAGAGCCTTTTCACCAGTGCGCTTCTTAATGGCGTTGAGCGACCAGGCGTTGAGCAGCTGACCGACGACATAACCGGCCAGACCTGCGAGAACAAGCTGCGGGACGGTGCCCAGCACAGTGGCGAAGGCTTCCTGATTCTCGTACCACGGTGCCGCCGGGAGCTTGATGGCGGCAAAGAAGCAGAGCATTGCGCCGGCGAGGATGGCGAAACCGGTCCACACGGTGCGGCGGGTGGCTTTGTAGCCATAGCACTCGGAAAGCACGTCGCCGATGACGTAGCTCAAGGGGAAGAGGAAGAAGGCACCGTCGGTGGCCAGGCCGAAGATTTCCACGCCCTTGGTGGCGGTGATGTTGGAGACAATCAGCACGCCAATGAAAATGGCCGTGAACATCGGGTACAGCGATTTCGGTACCGGGATGTGGCGTGGCGTGGTTGCTGTGGAGTCGGACTTAGTTGCGTTCTCGGGCGCGTGCGAGGTGCTCACAGCGGCAGCCTCGGCGTTGCCCGGCCCAGACTTGGGCAGGTTTTCGTTATTTGTCACGGGAGGGAATGTTACCTGCCGCTTAGGGCTCCAAGCGAGCGCCGATGAAGTCTTCGAGGTTGAATTTTTCTAGCGAGAGCCGAAATCTCCGGGGGCCAGTCTCTCTGTGAGCCGCTAGGATTTCTTCTCGTAACTAATATTTTTCATACGAATGCTGCAAATAAATAGTGCAATGCAGCTAACGATGAGAGACACTAGAGAAATTTCAGAATAGAGCAATGCCCTGTCGGCCTTTGCAGTGACAGCGGTTGTGCTCATGTGAGTAGTTTGCTGAGCAAGCTGTCCCAGCGTATACATGCCATTTGCGATACCTAGTATGCAAAGAATGCTTACCGCTATTCCTGCAGCGGAAATGAACTGTAGTGATTTTATCTGTAGATGTGGTGACATTGCTCACCTCGGAAAGATCCACTTACGAAAAGGCGGGCGCACATCATTCCAGGTTGGATATCAAAGTTTTTGAGTGGCGCATGCCCCACCATTCCGAATTGACAACCGTTATGTATGCCAGTCGATCTAGTAGATACAATTCGGCCGAAATTATCGCGATTTTGGAAGTCGAAACGATAATTGCAAATATTCGCAGGTGCGCTGTATGTGGCAGTTTCTTCGTTAATGTGAGTGCGCTGGCCATCAATGCGGTGGAAGATTTGTCCGCCGGGAACTGGGATGTTTACCCCTCCAAATTGGTAGTGGAATGCTGGAATCCATGCATATCCTGAAGCACTTCTCACGGCGGAAGTAGCTGTCGATGTTTTGGGAACATAATCATATGATGCAGGGTTGTTGCTCTGTGCGCTGCCTCCAAAGACGGTTGTTCCCTGGTCGAGTAATGTGTCAGCGCTATGTGGGCTTGCGGAGGCTGTTCCTGGATGCATTGCGCAAAGAGATGTGACGGTAGCGCTTACAGCTAGGATTAATGATGTGAATTTACGACGGGTTATGTGTCCCTTTTTAGTCATTATTGAGTGTCCTCAAATATGTTTGATAGGCCGACATGGGAAAACTATAACAAAATAATTAATGTCCTATGGGGATTAATGACGTTATTTTGGTAACCGTCTAATCTGGGGGTAGCCGATAGTCAATATGTAAGATTGTATGAACTTTAATTGGATGAAGGGATTGTCGCATTTCTTCTAGTCGGCTCGCTAATCTGTAATGGTGGCCAATTTAAAGCAAGTGATAACCATCAACTGTTCAACGCTCCTACCTCCCACCGGCCGCTACGCTCCCTCGCCGACCGGTCGGCTGCACCTAGGAAACCTGCGCACCGCAGTTCTCGCCTGGGCGCACGCCCGCGCGCAGGGTGGCCGCTTCATCGTGCGTATCGAAGATATCGACCGCCAGCGCTCCCGCCCCGAGTATGAGGTGCAGCAGCTCGCCGATCTCGAGGCCATCGGCATCGACTGGGATGGCGCCCCGGTCCGCCAGTCAGAACGCTCTGACCTGTATGAATCCGCGCTCGCCGACCTCACGCAACGCGGCCTGACCTATCCCTGCTTCTGCACGCGCCGCGAAATCCTCGCCGCCTCCTCCGCGCCGCATGGCGTGCCAGGTCAGTATCCCGGCACGTGCCGTTCGCTTGACGACGAGCACCTCGCCGCGAAGAAAGCCGAATTTGCGGCGGCGGGGAGAAGACCGTCGATACGCCTGAAATCGCAGGTGACTGAGGGGACCGCGACCGATGAACTGTATGGCGAGATTACCGCCCCGATCGATGACTTTGTCCTCCAGCGTGCCGATGGCATGTGGGCCTACAACCTCGCAGTCGTCGTCGACGATGCCGAGCAGGGGGTGACCGAGGTCGTGCGTGGCGATGACCTGATGTCCTCCGCCCCGCGTCAGGCGTACTTGGCTGGTCTTTTGAGGTACGCGACGCCTTCCTTCGTGCACGTGCCTCTGGTGGTGAACTCTAAGGGGCGCCGATTGTCCAAGCGGGATGGCGACGTGACTCTCGGCGAGGTGTCCGTGGGTGCAGCGCAGCGGTGGATTCTGGATTCGCTCGGTGGCGGTGTTGGTAGCGATGGTGGCGATGGTAGCGACGGTGGCGATAGTGGCGCAGAACTCGGCTCCATTGCCGACCTCCCTGAAGCCCTGCGTGCGGGTCTGGAAATTCCTCGCGGACAGGTGATTTTCTAGGGCCCGCCGAGAACTACGGCTAGTGCATACGTTAGGGGCAAGAGTGCGAATGCAACTAGTGCCGCTACGATTGTCAAACCGTTTGACCGGGCTTTTAGCGCTGTTAGGAAGCTGATTAGGCCGAATCCGAAGACGCCGACAGCGAGGGGTATTGTCCAGGCATCGGAGAGTGCAGTGCTGACGAAAAACAGTCCAATGTAGCAAGTCAGGGCTAAGAGGAGTGCGGCAGCTGCGAAATTGCGGAAGCGATTCATGGTACGAGGCCTAGGACTCCGCTAGAGGATCTTTGCCACCTAATTTCATTTCGAAGCGCTTGTAATCCTCGAGGGAAGCGAAGTGGCGAGAATAGATGTCGATGTCTGTATCGACGCGACCGTAAAGAGCGGGGGCGACATCTACGATGTGGCGCAACGTGACAGATCCTCCCGAGTGGGAAGGCTCTTCTGGGGCTGATTCATTTTCGTGGGCTAATGCTTCGACCTGCGCGTATGCGGCACTATCAGAATCGGCAAAGACAATGTATAAGTCCTCACGGAAGAAGCTCTCATTCACTGAGGTTGAATCTCTTTGCTTTGTTAACTCAAAAACTGCAATTCCGATGTATGGTTCCATCTATTTTTCCGTTCTTAGATTGCCACCTAGTTCAGTACGAATTTGAGGCTTTCTTACTGGACGCCACGTTTACTCGAATTGATAAACATTGGATTGTTGCTGAAACCTGCGCTTACCCTATCACTGCCGTTACCCTCGGGGCATGCCTACTCTTCTTGTCGTCCACCATTCCCCGACCCCGCTTCTGCAGGAAGTCCTAAGCCACGCGCTCGAGGGTGCCAACGATCCCGCGCTAGAGGGCGTGAATGTCAAGGTCGTCGAGGCTCTCGATGCCACCATCGATGACCTGACCAGCGCCGACGCCATCCTGCTCGGCACCTCCGCCAACTTCGGCTACATCTCCGGCGCGCTCAAGCACTTCTTCGACACCACCTTCCGGGAGGCGCAGGAAGTCACTAAGGGGCTGCCATTTTCATACTGGATTCGCGGCGGTTTCGACACCACCGGCGCGGAAAACGCCATGAAAACCATCACGACCGGCTACAAGTGGGAGCTTGCGGCCGAACCCGTCGTGTTCGTCGGCCCGCTTGACGACGACATCTCCGACCGCCTAGTAAATCTCGGTGGCACCATGGCTGCCCAAATTTTGGGCTGATTGAAGATTTAGTGTCGGGGCCGTGAAATAATGGCCAGGTGAAAGATTCAGGGGTGCAAGGGGCGCAAGTGACGTCGTCAAGCGAGAAAAACCGCAAGCCCATGATGAGTCTGCTGGGGCCTGCGTTTGTGGCGGCGATTGCCTACGTGGACCCCGGAAATGTGGCTGCGAACCTGTCTGCGGGCGCGAGCTATGGGTATCTGCTGCTGTGGGTGCTGGTGGTGTCCAACCTCATGGCGATGGTTGTGCAGTACCTGTCGGCGAAGTACGGCCTGGTGACGGGGCGGTCGCTGACCGCAGGTGTTGCCGACCGCTTTGGTTCGAACCGGCCGGGGCGACTGGCGTACTGGGTGCAGGCCGAGATTGTGGCAGCAGCGACGGATGTGGCGGAAATTATTGGTGGTGCCACCGCGCTGTACCTGCTCTTCGGGACGCCGATGCTGCTCGGCGGCGTCATTGTCGGTGTGGTCTCGCTGGGGCTGTTGCTGCTGCAAGGCGGGCGTTCGCAGCGCACTTTTGAAGGCGTGATTGTGGCGTTCCTGCTGGTCATTACGGTGGGGTTCCTGGCCGGGCTGTTTGTCACGGGCTTGAGTCTCGGGGAGATGGCCAGCGGAATTCTGCCGCGCTTCCAGGGCGCGCACACTGTGGTGCTGGCGGCATCCATGCTGGGTGCGACCGTGATGCCGCATGCGGTCTACCTACACTCCGGGCTGGTGCGCGACCGCGAGTACAAGGTGGAGGATGACTCCTCGCTGCGCCAGCACCTGCGGGCCACGCGCCTCGATGTCTTCGGCGCCCTCGTGCTGGCTGGGTCGGTGAATATCGGCATGCTGTGTCTCGCGGCCGAAGCACTTCCGGGAGTGGAGGGGACTGACTCTATCGAAGGCGCCCACGCCGCTGTGACCAGCGCACTTGGTCCCGTGGTGGGCATACTTTTCGGCGTTGGGCTGTTGGCCTCCGGGCTGGCGTCGTCCTCTGTCGGCTGCTACGCCGGCGACCTGATTATGCGTGACCTGTTGAAAGTGCACGTGCCGATGCTGGTGCGCCGCATAGTCACCATCATTCCGGCGCTGCTCATTATCGCCAGCGGCGTGGAGCCGACCTGGGCGCTGGTGCTCAGCCAGGTGGTGCTGTCGATTGGTATCCCGTTTGCGCTGGTCCCGCTGGTGCGCATGACCTCCTCGCGTGCCGAGATGGGCATCTGGGCCAACACCCCACTACTGCGCCGGGTCGCGTGGGTTATCTGCGGGCTCATCATCGCGCTCAACGTGGCGCTGGTGGTCCTGGTGCTGACGGGGAAGGGGTAGCTTCCGGGAGTGGCGGGGCGGGGGCCTCGTCGTAAAGCGTGCGGGAGATGGTAGACAAAGCTGTCTAGTTGGTGTTAGGGTGGGCGACACGATCACAAGATATCGACGAGAAATGGCCTTTGACAGCGTCGATAGGCAACCGCCCGATTCGCGGACCCGGTGCCCCAAAGGAAGATCAGCCCCACAGACCGCCTGCGGGGAAGAGCGAATAGGAGCGCCAAATGCACACCACAATAAGCGACGTCCACATCATCCATCTCAGCCGTCACACCGCTGACCTTCTCGTCGACGGCCGACCCGTCGCCATCCGGCTGCAAGAAGCCGACATCGACCCCCACTCCCGGAATCTCGTCCAACTACCCGTCGACCCCGCCTTCTACGCCACCCTCCGCGGCCAGCAACGCGCCGACTACCTCAGCGCCCACGTCCGCGACGGCGTACGCTACGGCCGCATACTCTGGCACGAGCTTGACGACGGTCGTCACTTCCTCACCATCCCCACCATCGGCGGCTACCATGTGCACCAGGTCTTTGAGGTCCGCCGCAGCCGCGAGGGAGTGTGGAGCCGGCACTGAGCTGGTTGCGTGAGCGTGCCTGGCGTGATGAGCGCGGCGCGGATGCGAGCGGGAACCTCTCCGCCTAGCCTTGGGCTATGCAGGTACGAGACTCCGCAACACCCCCGTTCTGGCCCACCGAAGGCGAAGGCGACTTCTACACCGACGCCGCCGCAGCCGTCGACCGGCTCACCGAAATCCACCGGGCAGGGATGGCCTACCTAGTCGAGCAGTACACCGCCGCCACCGAAGGAAATTCCGGGAGTGGGCCGGTGCGCGCCTACTACCCCGAACTACGCTTCACCGTCCCGGCCGGCAGCGCCGTCGAGGATGTCGACCCCTCCCTGTCACACGGCTTCGTCGACCGTCCGGGAGTGTATGCCACCACCATCACCCGCCCGGTGATGTTCCGCACCTACCTCATCGAGCAAATTACCGACCTGCTCGCCAACCACGGCGGCGAAGTCGAGGTGCGCGTCTCCGACCAGCCCATCCCACTCCGGATGTGCCGCGGATTCGACGCGGCCGCCGAGGAAGCGGCGGGGAGGGAAGGGGCGTCGGCAAGCATGCTGGCGGCAGTGGAGAAGACGTTTACCCCCATCGACTCCGCCAGCATCGACGACACCATCGCCGACGGCGAAGCCGACTACCTGGGCCTGCTCATCAAACCCTTGAGCCTCTTTACCGCCCAGCGCATCGACCTCGCCCTCCAGCGCCTCGAGCACTACACCGGGTCGCACGCCGCAAACATCCAGCGCTTCGTGCTATTTACCAACTACCAGCTGCACACGGACGTGTTCCTCGAATACGCCGCCACCCTCACTCCCGGAAATCCGCACGGGTACACGGCGCTGGCGTGCCCGGGTGGGCAGCGCTACGACATCGGCGCCATCCCCACTCCCGGAATTTGCCGTCAGCACGCGCACGCCTCGCAGATGCCGGCGTACCACCTGCTTCGCGACGACCAATGCGGCATCACCATCATTGACATCGGTGTCGGCCCCTCCAACGCCAAAACCATCACCGACTGTCTCGCCGTCACGCGTCCGCACTGCTGGATGATGGTCGGACACTGTGCTGGCCTCGACGGCCGCATGCGCATCGGCGACATGATTCTCGCCAACGGCTACGACCGCGCCGACGGAGTCCTCGACAACTACGTGCCCCTGGAAAAACCCATCCCGCCAATTGCGGAAATTCAGCTCGCTGTCACTAACGCGCTCGCCCGCGTCTCCGGACTCACCGGCGATGAGCTGAAAAAGCGTCTGCGCACCGGCACCGTGCTGTCGACCTCCGACCGCAACTGGGAGTGGCGCTCCCAGGCCGACCTCTACCGAGAGCTGCAGAAATCCACCGCCATCGGCGTCGAAATGGAATCCGCCACCATCGCCGCCAACGGCTACCGCTTCCGCGTGCCCTACGGCGCGTTGCTCAGCGTCTCCGACATGCCGCTGCACGACAAACCCAAACTCCCGAAATCCGCCCGCGAGTTCTACCAGTCCTCCAAGGAAGAGCACCTCATGGCCGCTGTGCGCGCGTGCGAGGACATGGCCGCCGCTCCCGACACCCTCCACTCCCGGAAGTTGCGACGGCCGGTGGGAGAGGTCGCGTTCCGGTAGGGCACTTTCGGGAGTGCGTCGTCAAGCCCGTTTGTGCAGATTGTGCATGCTTTACGACGGCTGTGGACAACGCCAAAAAGCGATTGAAGCCGCCCACTCCCGGAAACTAGCCTTAGCCCCATGACGACATTGGGACTGCTCAGCGCGCTGGCGACACGGGGGATTGACGTGCTCGCCGACCTGCGCGCCGCACTCCCGGAAAAATCCACCGGGCACCGGGAGTTGGCGGCCAGCATCGGCTTCGACCCCTTCCGCCTCAAGCGCCTGCTGCGCTGTGCCGAGCGGCTGTTCGGCACCGTCGAGGGCGATGTTGACGTCGAATCCCGCGACAAGGCCGTCGCGATCGCCCGGGAGCTGAAGCTGTCGCTGGACACGGTCATGCAGATCGACAAGCGCTCCGGGCAGCTCAACAACGTCGAAATCCGGGAGTACTACCGCCTGGACTTCACCCGCGCCGCCGCGGCCTACGACTTCGAGGGCCTCGACACCTACATGCGCACCAAGGTCAAGGATCTCAACCGCACCGACGAGCCGCCGCAGCACCTGCGCGCCCACGTCTCCCGGAATCCGGACATCCGTGGGATGAAGCATCTGCAGGTCACCGGTCCGGCGAACATGATTGACGACCTGGTCGCGCCGCTGACCGTGCGCGCAGCCGAAATCGCCAAAGCGCACGAGGATTACACCCGGGATCGGTGTGTCGGTCAGGCGCTGGCAGAACGCCTGGCGCACGGGTCGGCGGGGCCGCTTGACGACGTCGATAAGCTCCGTTACCAGCCCGCGCTCATCGTAACCGCGCAAGACATCGTGGAGTACAGCCCGCGGTTTGCGGCGACCTCCAACGGCTCCGTCCTCACTCCCGGGCAATTCGTCGAGGCATTGCTCGCGGAAACCGGCTGGGTGCTGGTCTACGACGAGCACAACACGCCGACCGACCTACTCCCGATGCACAACCCGCGCCTGGCGACGGAGGAACAGCGCATCGCGATGATCCTCGACAATCCCATCTGCGCGTGGCCCGGGTGCCCGCGCCCCGCCCACGCCGGGCAGGCCCATCACCTGGTCGCCAGGAAAAACGGCGGCGCCACGACCATGGAAAACATGGTCATGACCTGCAAAGAACACAACGCCGCCAACGACGACGACAGACAAGGCCTCAACGGGCACCTCGAGCGTGACGACGGTTCCGGTGCGGTATACCGTCACCCGCCGTCTCCGCACGCGCCGCCTGAATTCAACCTTGCCTTCCCGACGGCTCTCGCTGGGCGGGCCTACTCGGGCTACCGTCAGCGCGAATAGCTTTACAGATATACCCGTAGGGGGTATATGTTGGGGTATGGCTAATCAAACTTTTACTGTTACTGGCATGACATGCGGACACTGCGAGGCATCGGTGCGGGAGGAAGTCTCTGAACTCCCGGGAATCACCGATGTCCAGGTTGACCGCTCCCGGAATTTCCTTTCCGTGACCTCGGATGCAGACATTGACACTGCTGCCGTAATCGCAGCAGTGGATGAAGCTGGCTACAAGGCGGTCGCAAACTAACCCCCAAAAAAAAGAGGAAAGTAGATGTCCGAGCAGCAACTTCTCACTCTTAATATCCCCGTCGGCGGGATGACGTGTGCGTCGTGCGCAAACCGTATTCAACGCAAGCTGAACAAACTTGATGGAGTTAACGCGAGCGTGAACTATGCGACCGAGAAGGCGCATGTGGAGGCGCCGGCGGACATCAACCCGCAGCAACTCATCGACACGATCGTGGCGGCGGGTTACACCGCTGAGCTTCCGAGGGAAGAGACCGCAGAGGAACCGGGAGCTGCTCCCGAAGAAAAAGACCGGGAGCTGCAGGACCTGCGCAATCGCGTCGTCGGCGCTGTCATCCTCACGGTTCCCGTCATCGCGATGTCGATGATTCCTGCCCTCCAATTCACTAATTGGCAGTGGCTGTGCCTCACGCTCTCGGCGCCGGTCTTTGTGTGGGCCGGCTGGCCGTTCCATCGCGCGACACTGAAGAATCTGCGTCATGGCGAGGTCACCATGGACACGCTGATCACTATGGGGACGACCGCTTCGTTCCTCTGGAGTGTGTGGGCGTTGTTCTTCGGGCGTGCCGGGCTGCCGGGGCTCAAGCACGAGTTCCACTTCACGGTCACTCCTGGTGATGCCGATATGAACATCTACCTCGAGGCGATGGCCGGCATCATCATGTTTGTGCTGATTGGTCGTTACTTCGAGAAGCGCTCCAAGCGCAACGCCGGTCAGGCACTCCGGGAGTTGATGAAGCTTGGCGCCAAGGATGTCTCCGTTCTCGAAAGTTCGGGAGTGGAGAAGCGGCTGCCCGTGGAACAGCTCCGTCCGGGAGTGGTGTTCGTCGTTAGGCCTGGTGAGAAGATCGCGACGGACGGCGTTGTCGTGGAGGGCGCGTCGGCGGTGGATGCGTCGATGCTGACCGGCGAACCGATGCCTGTCGAGGTCGGCCCTGGCGATGAGGTGACGGGAGCGACAATCAATACGTCAGGGCGGCTGCTCGTGCGGGCGACGCGCGTGGGCTCGGAGACGCAGTTGGCGCAGATGGCGGCGATGGTCGAGGCGGCGCAGACGGGTAAGGCGCCGGTGCAGCGGCTGGCGGATCGGGTTTCGGGAGTGTTCGTGCCCGCCGTCATCGTGATCGCCGCGGTCACGCTGGGCGCGTGGTTGTTTACGGGGCACGGCGCGAGTGAGGCGGTCACGGCCGCGGTCGCCGTGCTCATCATCGCGTGCCCGTGTGCGCTTGGCTTAGCGACGCCCACAGCGCTCCTGGTCGGCACGAGTGAAGGCGCCAAGGCTGGTGTGCTGCTGCGTGGCCCGGAGGTGCTGGAGTCGGCGCGGAAGGTCGCCACGGTTGTGCTGGATAAGACCGGCACGGTGACTACGGGTGTGATGGAGTTGACGGAGGTCCCTCCCACTCCCGAAAATCTGCTGCCGCTTGCCGCTTCGGTGGAGGCGGCGTCGCACCACCCGATTGCGCAGGCTATTGTGCGTGCGGCGGATCCGGATTCTCTACTCCCGGTTTCGGATTTCCGGGATATTCCGGGAGTGGGGGTTGAAGGCACCGTGGATGGCCACCGCATCGAGGTCGGCCGCTCCGGGGAAAATTCCGGGAGTGGGGGGACGGTGGTTGCGGTGCGCCGCGACGGCGAGCTCCTGGGCACGTTGGAGGTGTCGGATTCGGTGAAGCCGACGTCGGCGGCTGCGGTCGCGAAATTCCGGGAGTGGGGGGTGCGGCCGATTCTGCTGACCGGCGACGCCGCCGGCCCGGCGTTTCGGGTCGCAGATGAGGTCGGTATTGCTCGCGAGGATGTGATTTCGGGAGTGATGCCGGAGGATAAGGTCGCGACGATTGAGAAGTTGCAGGCTGGCGGCGCGTGTGTGGCGATGGTCGGCGATGGCATCAATGATGCTGCGGCTCTTGCGCAGGCGGATTTGGGCATGGCGATGGGCACGGGCACCGATGTGGCGATGGAGGCTGCGGATATCACGCTGGTGCGTGGTGATCTGTTGGCGGCTGCGGATGCGCTGCGGTTGTCACGCCGGACGCTCCGCACGATTCGTTCGAATCTTTTTTGGGCGTTTTTCTACAACGTTTTGGCAATTCCTGTCGCCGCGCTGGGGTTGTTGAATCCGATGTTGGCTGGCGCTGCGATGGCGTTTTCGTCGGTTTTTGTGGTCGGCAACAGTCTGCGTCTGCGCGGTTTTTCTCCGAGTCAACCAGCTATTCAAAAAGGAGTAACTCATGAGTGAGTCTTGTTGTTCGTCGCAATCGCATTCGCTTGACGACGATTCTTGCTGCCATGACACCACTGATCCCGGTTATCTCGTGGAGAAGCGGCGTTATGAATCCCGTATCCGTCGCATTGAGGGGCAGGTTCGTGGCATTGGTCGGATGATTGAGAACGAAGAGTACTGTATCGATGTTTTGACCCAGATTTCGGCGGTGAATTCGGCGTTGAAGTCGTTGGCGTTAACTCTTCTGGATGCTCACCTTCATCACTGTGTGGTGCATGCGGCTGAGGGCGGCCCGGAGGAGTTGGACGCCAAGCTGGAGGAGGCCTCGGCGGCGATTGCTCGGCTGGCTAAGTAACTCCCGGAAAAATTCCGGGAGTGGGGGGCGAAACAGCATTCGGCAACCGGAGTTGGTTGCTGTTGGTTGCACCGGTTGCGCGGGAGTGTCGCTTAAATGCCTCGTTTTCCCAGGTAGGGGGCGCGTTTTGGGAAAATGGGGTTTGTTGGGTAGTCTTTAACGACGTTGGAGGATTCGACTAGCGGCCTATGTCACACGCCTGGAACGCGTGCGGGAGTCACATCCCTCGTGGGTTCAAATCCCACATCCTCCGCAGAGTGAAGACCCCCGGTTTACGCCGGGGGTTTTCTTGTATTTATGCAGGTGAGTGGATT
>NZ_PDHB01000016.1:0-179121 GCF_014335085.1 Corynebacterium sp. LK26 | reverse complement strand
CGACTAGCGCCTAATCGCAGCAATAAAAAAAATGACGCGACCTGCTCGCTGTCCATTCCACAGGGACGGCGCACGGGTCGCGTCATTTTTTCGAGTGCAATTGGAGGTTGCTATGACTGCAGTGGAAGAAGCTCGGATAATCAAGGGAACCGGTCTCCACCTGATGCTCATACTAACGACCACCAGCACTAATGGAAATAAGAAAACGAGAATGTTTCGTTAATCACCCCCATGACGGCCATCTCAAACGCTTACACTCTCCACCCAAAGTCCCAGCGGCCCGACTGGCAGACATGACAAAAATAGCCATCCACCTGGCTTTGTAGGTTAGCATTACCTAATATTGCCGACCGTCGGCGATAGTCCGAATTCAATAGCAACCCCCAACCGCAACGGGGGTAGTTTTCCGGGAAGGCTGGGCGCAATATCCGTCGTCAAGCGATTCCACATCACCAATCGGGAAAAAACTTTTAAAAAAACAAGTGTCTCTCATCACACTCATGCATAATGGGGTACAACAGTCATAGTCACTATGACGATGAACCGAGGCCATCGCGTTTATCTGCAGCGTTTATCTGCGACGTACGAAAAGGCCTTAAGACAAAAATTCCACGACAATATTTCTAGGAGCATGTCATGAAGGACTTTCTGCCCCGTACTCACTTCGAAGAAGAGCACAACATGTTCCGCGACATGGTTCGCGGCTTCGTCGAGAAGGAAATCACCCCGAACGTAGAGCGCTGGCACAAGGAAGGCCAGCCGGATCGCGAGGTCTTCAAGAAGGCCGGCGAGCTCGGTCTGATTGGTATGTCCACTCCGGAGGCATACGGCGGCGGCGGAGAGATGGACTTCCGCTACAACCAGGTCCTGAACGAGGAGCTTTCCAACGCTGACTGTGGCTCCATCGTCGTTTCCTTCGGCGTTCTCAACGACCTGGTCGCTCCGTACCTGGCTAAGTTCGGCAACGAAGAGCAGAAGCAGAAGTACCTGGCTTCCATGAACGCCGGCGATACCATCGGCTGCCTCGCCATGACCGAACCGGGCGCAGGTTCCGACCTGGCAGGTATGCGCACCTTCGCCAAGAAGGACGGCGACCACTACGTCCTCAACGGCACCAAGATCTTCATCTCCAACGGCATGATGGCCGACTTCGCTCTCGTCGCAGCTATCACCGACCCATCCAAGGGCCGCGCTGGTGTCTCCATGTTCATCGTCGACGCCGACCTCGAGGGCTTCACCAAGGCTGGCCCGCTACAGAAGGTCGGCCTGAAGGCTCAGGACACCGCTGAGCTCAACTTCGACAACGTCCGCGTTCCGGCTGAGAACCTGCTCGGCGAAGAGGGCGCTGCCTTCGGCTACCTGCGCACCAACCTCGCTCACGAGCGCTTGACCCTGGCTTGCGGCTCTGTCGCAACTTCCCGCCGCGCCTGGACCCTGGCTTACAAATACGCTCAGGAGCGCGAGGCATTCGGCCGCCCGATCATCCAGCACCAGGTCCACGGCCACTACCTGGCCGACATCGCCACCCGCGTCACCGCCCTGCAGGCTTTCGTTGACCAGGCCGTTATGGCTCACAACGCAGGCCAGCTGGACGAGACCGGCGCTTCCATGGCCAAGTACTGGACCACCGAGGAGCAGCAGGACATCGTTACCCGCTGCCTGCAGATGTTCGGTGGCTACGGCTTCATGCTCGAGTACCCAATCTCCACTCACTACCTCGACTCCAAGGTCCAGACCATTTACGGTGGCACCAACGAGATCATGAAGGAAATCATCTTCCGTCGCATCGCCAAGGGCGGCGCAGAGTAAATAGCGCACGTCGGCCTAGCTGATTCGACACAAACCCCGTCAGGTTTTCCTGGCGGGGTTTTTGCATACCTCAAAGTTCATGGCTGGTGATTATTTACGAGGCTTGATTGGAGCTGCCCTCCCCCTGTGCCACACCCCTCACCAAAACCATTACCCCCTACAAAACTGAAACTATACAATGAGATACCTATCTCATATACTAAGATTCCATTAGGTAATGGTGATGCACTTCACCAATTTTCCCCTCGGCCACGCGGGCGCGTGACCGAAGATGAAGGATTGGAGTTCCAGAGGTATGAGCACAACTAACTCGACCGCTACCCCTCAGCGAAGGGAGGTGTTTTCCACCCGAGCAGCCTTCATTTTCGCCGCCATCGGCTCGGCAGTCGGGCTTGGAAACATCTGGCGTTTCCCCTATGTCGCATACGACTCCGGCGGTGGCGCCTTCCTTATCCCCTACCTGGTCGCACTTCTGACCGCGGGTATCCCACTGCTCTTCCTCGACTTCGCCATCGGCCACCGCTTCCGCGGGTCCGCACCGAAGTCGATGCGTCGCATCAAGACCTGGGCTGAGCCAATCGGCTGGATTCAGGTCGGTATCGCCTTCTTCATTACCGTCTACTACGCCGTTATTATCGCGTGGTCCTTCATCTACGCCTGGAAGTCCATCCGCAAGAGCTGGGGCCCAGATGCCGAGACCCACTTCATGAAGGACTTCCTCCAAGTAGACACCGAGAGCGTCTTCTCTCTGGACTTCGTCCCCTCGATTTCCATCGTCCTGCTCATTGTCTGGGTACTCGTCATCGGCATTCTGGCCGCTGGTGTGGACAAGGGCATCGGCAAGGTCTCGATTATCTTCATCCCGCTGTTGACCATCCTCTTCGTCGCAGTGGTCATCTACTCCCTGACGCTCGACGGCGCTGCAAAGGGCCTGGATGCATTCTTCACCCCAGACTGGTCCGCACTGACTGACTCCAGCGTATGGATTGCCGCCTACGGCCAGATCTTCTTCTCCCTGTCCGTGGCCTTCGGCATTATGCTGACCTACGCCTCCTACCTGAAGCCACGCACGAACCTCACCGGTTCCGGCCTGGTCACCGCGTTCGCAAACTCCTCCTTCGAGGTTCTCGCCGGTATCGGTGTCTTCGCCACCCTGGGCTTCATGGCAGCGCAGTCGGGTCAGGCCGTTGACGAGGTCGCAACCTCCGGTATTGGTCTTGCCTTCATCGCATTCCCGACGGTCATCTCTGAGATGCCCAAGGTCATCGGTTCGGTCTTCGGGCTGCTGTTCTTCCTCTCCCTGGCAATCGCCGGTGTGACCTCCCTGATGTCGCTGCTCGAGGTCGTCGTCTCCGCAGTAAAGGACAAGCTGAACCTCGGCCGCGTCCAGGCCACCCTCACCGTCGGTGGCGCCATGGCCGTCATCTCGCTGCTGGCCTTCCCGACCACCTCAGGTCTGGTAACCCTCGACATCGTAGATAAGTTCACCAACAACGTCGGTATCGTCCTGGTTGCACTGCTGACCATCATCGCAATCGACTGGATCCTGCGCCGCACCAACGAGTTCGCCATGCACCTCAACGCCGTGTCCTCGTTCAAGGTCGGCACCATGTGGCAGATCTTCGTCGGAAACATCACGCCGGTCATTCTCGCCGTCATCCTGTTCCAGGAGCTCATTGGACTTTTCCAGGAAAACTACGAAGGCTACTCCGACACCCAAATCGACATCTTTGGCTGGGGTGTCATCGGCGTGATTCTCATCGGCGCTCTGATTATGGCCATCCTGCCTTGGCGCGGCCAACACCGTCTCGATGGCCCTCCGGGCTCGGACTTCGGTGTGACGCCAGATTTCAAGCGGTCCTCACACCTGCCACGCAAGCACACTCCGGAAACTGAGGAGGTTTAAGCCAAATGTCCGGTATCGCAATTGTCATGATGGCACTGTTCATCATCGTCATCTGGGGCGGTCTGGCGGTCTCGCTGGTCAGCCTATCCAAGCACCCTGACGAGGTTTCCGGTGAGCTGGGAGATCACCCAGAGCTCACCAGTGAAGTACTAGGAGCACAGGAAGAGCAGTAGTTCTTCACTACTATCTCTCCCCTGCCACTCCAGGTATCTGTCTTACTCACCTACGAAATGCGGTGGTCGCTTCTCCAAGA
The DNA here is from genome assembly GCF_014335085.1 of Corynebacterium sp. LK26. NCBI lineage: Bacteria > Bacillati > Actinomycetota > Actinomycetes > Mycobacteriales > Corynebacteriaceae > Corynebacterium > Corynebacterium sp. LK26. The sequence goes on along the minus strand of NZ_PDHB01000016.1, from coordinate 175,153 downwards.
ACGCGGCCACCGCTTCCTTATGGTCGGCCGAGACCGCCAAACGAGCCTGCGCGTCCGCCTCCGCCGCAGCAGCAGACAAGGTATCCCGGCGCAGCAGAGCCTTAATCTCCTTCAGCGCGGCCGTCGGCCCCGCCGCAAACTGGACAGCCAACTCACGTGCCCGAGTCGCTGGATTATCCACCACTTCAGTGACCAGGCCGAGGCTCAGGGCTTCGTCGGCAAGCACCTTCTTATCGAAGAACAACAGCTCACGCGCCTTCGCGTCGCTGACCATGCGCGGCAGCAGCGCCGACATGCCACAGTCCGTGGCCAGGCCAATCGACGGGAACGCCGCCTTGAACGACGCCTTCGGGCCGGCGATACGGAAATCACAGTGCAGCGCCAACGACCAGCCGGCACCCGCCGCAGCACCTTCGATAGCGGCAATAACCGGAACGTTAATCGCGGTCAGCTCCGCGACCATCGGGTTGTACTCCTCGACAACCTTGCCCATGCCGGCGCCGGACTGCAGGTCAGAAATGTGCTCCTTCAAATCCTGGCCCGTACAAAACGCCTTCGGCCCGCCGAGCAGGATAACAGCGCGCACATCCGGCTCCTGTGCACGCTCAAAAGCGGCCTTTAGCTCCAAGCGGAGATTCTTATCCAGGGAGTTATAGGCATCCGGGCGGTCGATGGTGATGGCTAGAATGCCGTCGGAAAAGTCTTGAGAAACGTTGCTCATAACCTCGCAGGTTATCGCAATCTCCCCCGCCTCGGACGCACTTTTGCACCAAATCACCCGCCGCGAGTAACAAGGGACACATGACACTTCCACGCCCCGCCACGCCTGACGACGTCCACGAGATCGTCGACCTCATCAAAGACCTGGCGGCCTACGAAAAAGAACCCGATGCCGTCCGACTGACCCCCGAGCGCCTGCGCGAACAGCTCTTCGGGGACAACCCTGCGATTTTCTGCCACGTCGTCGACTCCACATCCGGAAATTTGGACGACGGCGCCGGTGGCGGTGATGGCGGTGTTGGTGGCGGTGATGGCGGTGTTGGAGGCAGCCCGCGCCTCGACGGCATTGCACTGTGGTTCCTCAACTACTCCACCTGGGAAGGCACCCACGGCATCTACCTCGAAGACCTCTACGTCCGCCCCGAGGCACGCGGCACCGGCAAGGGCAAAGCACTGCTGCAGAACCTCGCGCGAATTGCCGTGGAGCGAGGCTACTCACGTGTCGAGTGGTGCGTCCTGAAGTGGAATCAACCCTCCATCGATTTCTACCGCTCCCTCGGCGCCTTCCCCATGGACGAATGGGACACCTTCCGCCTCACCGGCAGCGCCCTGCGTGACTTCGGGGCGTAACAGACGGCAGCGCGTGGTGCGGCGGTACGGCGGTGCAGCTGCGGTGCGTTTGCGCGGTGAAAAGTCCGGATGTGGATAACTGCTAAACCGGCTGACTTATCCACAGCCTGCCCCCATAGGCGTTGTCCCCCTACATCCGGACTTTTACCTTCAAAGGCATGACAGTTCTTGGGACGCTCGCCGCACTGGCCTCGCGCGGAATGGACACGCTAGCGGAACTCCACGCCGCGCGTCCCGACGGCCACGACGCCACCTCCCACCTGGCGGCAACCCTCGGCCTTGACCCGGCGCGCCTCCGGCTTTTGCTACGCGTCGCCGCCCACTATCTCCAACCCGCTGACACCGAGGAAAACACCAAAGCCCGCGAAGACGCCACCGCCCTTGCGCGCCAGCTCGGCCTCAGCCTGGACACCTGCGTGCTTATCGACAAGCGCAGCCGCCAAGCCAACAACGCCGAACTCCACGACAACCTGCGGCTCACCTTCGTCGCTGCCGCCGAACGCCTCGGCTTCGAAGAACTCGATCTCTACATGCGGGAAACTCTCACCGAGCTCAACACCGAAGACGAGCCACCCCAGCATCTGCGCGCCCGATTTTCCCGGAAGGTAGACATCCGGGGAATGAAGCACTTCCACATCTCCGGCCCCTCGGATATGCTCGACAATCTCCTGTCGCCGCTTACCATCCGTGCCGCAGAAATCCGGAAGTCCCATCCGGAGTTTTCCCACGACCGCTGCGTCGGCCAAGCGCTTGCCGAGCGCCTCGAGCATGCCGATGCCGCAACGCCCGTCGACAAGCTCGATGAAATGCGCTACCAACCCGCCATCATCATCACCGCACAAGACCTCATCGACTACAGCCCGCGATTCGCCGCCACCACCAACGGCTCTGCGCTCGCCCCCGACGTCTTCCTCAACGCCCTACTCGCCGACACCGGGTGGGCCGTGCTTTACGACGAACACAGCGCCATTACGGACTTATTTCCCATCGGCAACCCCCGCCTGGCGACTGAAGAGCAGCGCATCGCGATGCTCATCGACAACCCCATCTGCGCCTGGCCCGGCTGTGAACGCCCCGCCTATAGCGGACAAGCGCACCACCTAGTCGCCCACAAACACGGCGGCACAACCACGCTGGACAACCTCACCATGGTCTGCCGCGAACACAACGGGCTTAACGACGACGACCGGGAAGGACGCAACGGCCACCTCGAACGCATCCCCACATCCGGACATATTCGATGGCGCCCACCTGACAAGACTCGGCCGCCGCTGTTTAGCAACTCATTCGTGACATCAATGTCCGGGAGGTCCTACGCCGGATACCGGGCAGGCACGACGAAACAGCTCGGGCCGGAGCCACCACCTCCGGACCAAAACCCGGATGTACGGGAAAACCCGTCTTAGCGCACTGCTAGAACGGGTACTTGCGCTGCAAAAACGCAGAATTAGATGAGGTTCCAGTCCTCGATGCCGTCGTAAAGCGGGAATTCCTGAGCAATCTTCGAAACACGAGCACGCAGGGAGTCAACATCCGCATTCTTGCCGGCGGCGAGAGCAGTACCGATGACATCGGCGACCTCGGTGAAGGCCTTCTCGTCGAGACCACGGGTGGCCAGCGCCGGAGTACCGATACGAAGTCCGGATGTAACCATCGGAGGACGCGGGTCAAACGGAACAGCATTGCGGTTGACGGTAATGCCAACAGCGTGGAGCAGATCCTCGGCCTCCTGGCCGTTCATCTCAGAATTGCGCAGATCCGCCAGAACCAGGTGGACATCGGTGCCGCCAGTGAGAACATCGACGCCAGCCTCGGCGCAGTCGGAAGCGGTGAGACGCTCAGCCAGAATGCGGGCACCAGCCAGAGTGCGCTCCTGGCGCTCCTTGAACTCCTCGGTACCAGCAATCTTCAGCGCCACGGCCTTGCCGGCGATGGCGTGCATCAGCGGACCCCCCTGCTGCCCCGGGAAAACAGCGGAGTTCAGCTTCTTGGCGTACTCCTGCTTAGCCAAAATCATGCCCGAACGAGGACCACCGAGGGTCTTGTGAACGGTAGTCGACACAACGTCAGAATGCGGAACCGGCGACGGGTGCAGACCGGCGGCAACCAGGCCTGCGAAGTGCGCCATGTCCGTCCACAACTTCGCACCGACCTCATCGGCGATGGAACGGAAAGCTTCGAAGTCGAGGTGGCGCGGGTACGCCGACCAACCTGCGATGAGAACATCCGGCTTTTCTGCGAGCGCCTGCTCACGCACCTTGTCCATATCGATCCGCATAGTGTCCTTGTCCACACCGTATGCGGCGACGTGGTAGAGCTTGCCGGAGAAGTTCAGCTTCATGCCGTGGGTCAGGTGACCGCCGTGTGCCAGGTCGAGGCCCATAATCTTGTCACCGGCGTTGATTAGCGCATGCAGAACGGCAGCGTTGGCCTGCGCACCTGCGTGTGGCTGAACGTTGGCGAACTCAGCGCCGAAGAGCTCCTTGGCGCGGTTGCGTGCCATGTCCTCGACGACGTCGACGTATTCGCAGCCACCGTAGTAACGACGGCCCGGGTAGCCTTCGGCGTACTTGTTGGTCAGAACCGAGCCCTGAGCTTGCAGCACTGCACGTGGAACAAAGTTCTCACTGGCAATCATTTCGAGCATGTCACGCTGACGAGAGAGCTCCCCTGCCATTGCCTCTGCGAGGTCGGGATCGAGTTCACGCAGCGATTGGTAGCGGACATCGTTATTGTTAGACCCGGTCATGAGTAGGTTTTCGACCTTTCAATGAAACTTCAATGCCACAGGCCATGCTAGCCCTTTATGGGGCAAACCACGAAAGCAGCACCATTCAGGTATGCCCCCTTTATTGACTCGTTTTCCGGTTTTCGGCACCCCCTTGGCACAATTGGAAGTATGACGCGCGCAACATCCCCCAGCCCGTACGTCGAGTTCAAACGCGAGCAGTGGCGCGAAATGCGCAAGAATATGCCTCTGGTGCTGACGGAAGAGGAAGCTGAACGACTTTCCGGTATCGGTGAAAACATCGACCTGGACGAAGTCGCCGAGGTCTATCTTCCGCTTTCTCGTCTGATTCACATGCGTGTGGCGGCGCATCGGGAGCTGAACGCCGTAACGTCAAACTTCCTTGGGGAAAATCCTTCGAAGGGGGCGTCGGTGCCGTTTATTATCGGCGTCGCGGGTTCGGTGGCGGTCGGCAAGTCAACGACGGCGCGTTTGCTGCAGGTGCTGCTCGAGCGCTGGGAGACTAATCCGCGGGTGGACTTGGTTACTACTGATGGCTTCCTCTACCCTTCTGAGGAATTGAATCGCCGTGGGATTATGCAGCGCAAGGGGTATCCGGAGTCGTATGATCAGCGTGCGTTGATGCGGTTTGTCACGGCGGTGAAGTCGGGGGCGCGGCATGTGAAGGCCCCGGTGTATTCGCACACGCTCTATGACCGGGTGCCGGATGAGTTCGTCGATGTTGACCGTCCGGACATTCTCATTCTCGAGGGGCTCAACGTTTTGCAGACGGGCCCGACGCTGATGATTTCCGATCTTTTCGATTTCAGTGTCTACGTCGATGCCCCGCGCGCGGACATCGAGCGTTGGTACATCAGCCGTTTCCTCCGTCTCCGCCAGACAGCGTTTCGCGCTCCGGGCGCGCACTTCGCGGATTATGCCACGCTTGACGACGAAGCTGCGGCCGAGGTAGCCCGACGCATTTGGCAGCAGGTGAACTTGCCGAACCTTACGGAAAATATTTTGCCCACTCGAGTGCGTGCGTCATTAGTTCTTACGAAGTCTCGGGACCACAAGGTTTCGAGGGTCCGGATGCGCAAACTCTAACATCCGGAAATTTTTCCGGATGTAGGGAGGTTATTTGCCGAAGCGGCGCGAGCGCTGCGAAAAGTCTCGAAGTGCGCGGAGGAAGTCGATGCGGCGGAACTCGGGCCAGTAGGTATCGGTGAACCAAATCTCGGAGTAGGCGGTTTGCCAGAGGAGGAAGCCGCTGAGCCGCTGTTCTCCGGAAGTGCGGATGACTAGATCGGGGTCCGGTTGTCCGGATGTGTAGAGGCGGCGAGAAATGGCATCGGTGGTGATGCGCTCCTCAAGCTCGGAAGCATCGATTCCCTCGGCGACTGATTCCCGGATGATTCTGCGTACTGCGTCGACGATTTCCTGCCGGCCGCCGTAGCCAACGGCGATGTTGACCTGGATGCCGGTGTTGTTCGCGGTGACTTCTTCGTCGTGACGCAGCCGGGCGGTCATTCTTTCCGGAAGGAGCTCGAGGTGGCCGACCATGCGCAGGCGCACGTCGTTAGGCGATTGTGCCAATTCGTCGACGACGTCAGCGATGATGTCGAACAGTAATTCCAGCTCTTCGGGGTCGCGCCCGAGGTTTTCGGTGGAGAGCAGGTAGATGGTGACCAGCTCGATTTCCTGCTCGGCGCACCAGCCGACGAATTCTGCGATTTTGCGGGAGCCGACGCGGTGGCCGTGGCTGACGTCGGTGAATCCAGCCTCCCTCGCCCAGCGGCGGTTGCCATCGGCCATGATGGCAACGTGCTTGGGGCGAGGTTTTCCTTCTAGCTCTTGGGCTAGTTTGCGCTCGTAGAGCGGATAGGCGATCCGCCGGAGTGAGGACGGCTGGTTTTCTTTCACATATGTAACCCTACCCAATGGGCACGGCCACTTTGTGCTTAGTCGCGTGCCTGCCGACGCTTCCGGACTTCTGTCGCAAGCGTACGCAGCAACCGGTCGGTGGTTTCCCAATCCATGCACGCATCGGTGACGGACTTGCCGTATACGAGGCCCTTACGACCATCGGTAATTTTTTGCGCGCCGGCTTCGAGGAAGGACTCCATCATGATGCCGGTGATGCGCTCGTCGCCGCCCCCGATGAGCTTGCCGAGCTCCTCAACGACCTCGGCCTGGCGCACCTCGGATTTTCCGGAATTGGCGTGGGAGGCGTCCACCATAATGCTGACGGTTTGCTCGGCCTTGTTCAGGCGGGCTTCGGCGTCGTTAAGCGATTCTTCGTCCCAGTTCGGGCCGGAGGTGCCACCGCGGAGGATGATGTGGCAGTTGTGGTTGCCGGCGGTTTCGACGACGGCGGCGCGGCCTTGGTCGTTCATGCCGAAGAAGAAGTGCGGGTTTGCTGCGGAGACCAGCGAGTCCACGGCGACCTGGACGTTGCCGTCGGTGCCGTTCTTGAAGCCGATGGGCACGGAAAGTCCGGAAGCGAGCTGACGATGGACCTGCGACTCCGTGGTGCGCGCACCAATTGCACCCCAGGAGACGGCGTCGGAAATGTACTGCGGGCTGTTGGGCTCGAGGAATTCGGCGCCGGCGGGCAGGCCGGTGCGCAGGACCTCGATGAGTACCTCGCGGGCCATGTGCAGGCCCTTGTTGATTTTGAAGGAGCTATCCAGGTCGGGGTCGTTGATGAGTCCCTTCCAGCCGACGGTGGTGCGCGGCTTTTCGAAGTAGACGCGCATGACGACCAGCAGGTCCTCGTCGAGCTCATCGGCGGTGGCCTTCAGGCGGCGGGCGTAGTCGATGGCGGCCTCAGGGTCGTGAATGGAGCACGGGCCGACAACGACCAGCAGACGATCGTCTTCACGGGCGATGACGCGGGCGACGTCGAGTCGCGACTGCTCTACCTCGTTAACCAGGTTTGGGGTCAGTGGCTGTTTGGCCATGACCTCTTCTGGGGAGGGCAGGTCGTGGAAGGCTACGACGCGGCGGTTCGCGGTCGAGGCGGGGGCTTCGAGGGAAGTTGGAGGGGTCATCTGAGGTCTCTTTTCTCTGGGTGATTAGTTGCGCATTTTGGCTGTAGGTACGACAAAAGGCAGCGCCCCGATTGGTTGGGGCTGCTGCCTTTGGCTCCGGTTGGTGGCGACGTGACGATTAGCCGCCGGCTGTGACTATGTCGTCACTGCCTCCGGAGCCTTCGAAAAATAAAATCGCCACATACGCATGTGCTTGACTGTAGCGCACTGCCTAGAATCCCGCAATTCGAACTCCAAATCCCGCCACACGGGAAACAATCAGGGGTGCGCGCAACTGCCCGTCGTCAAGCGACGCGCACACACCTTGACGCTGACTACTCCGCTTCACGACGCTGCTCTGCTGCAGCCATCGCCTTATCCACAGCCTCGGAATCGAAGGGATCCATGTCGTGCGCCTCGGCGAACTTCCGGCGAGCGGCCATGCGCTTCGCGCGCCGCGAGAGATCCCAGCCGAGAGCCAGGATGACGATGAGCAAAACGACAATGATGAGCAGGCCAACAGGAGAGGCCTTTCCGAAGTCAGCACCCCGCGGACCAGTGGGGTTCTGCGCCAGGAAAATTGTCGTGCGAGCCGCCAAGGCATCGAAGCTTTCAATCATGAGTTCCAGCTTAGCGTTAATTCCGGACTATTCCGCGTCGGGGTCGATACCGGCGAAGAGATCGGTCTCTGGCAGCTCGGTCTGCACTCGAGTGCGGGCAAGCTCAAACTCTTCGGTCGGCCAAACGCGCTGCTGAATGTCTACCGGCACGGCGAAGAATGGCCCGTTCGGATCGATCTGCGTAGCGTGCGCCAGCAGCGCCTGATCCCGCTGCTGGAAGTAATCGCCGCACTCAACCTGCGTGGTCACGCGGGTCATGATGTCGCCGGGAGTCTTAGTCCAACGGCGGAAGGACTCGGCCAGCGGGCTTTCCAAACCGTTGTCGCGATAGTAGTTGTCCAGCGCGATGAGACGCGCCTTGATGAAACCGTGGGTGTAGTAGAGCTTGGAAATTTCCCATGGTTCACCGAGCTCGGGGTACTTATCCGTTCCAGACTCCAGCCAAGCGCGCATGGACACGATATGGGTCATGATGTGGTCCGGGTGCGGGTAGCCACCGTTTTCGTCGTAAGTAATGACGACGTGCGGACGAAACTCGCGAATTGCCCGAATGAGAGGCTTGGTCGCATCCTCGACCGATTGGCGAGCAAACACTCCGTGCGACAGCACCGGCACCGGGTTGCCCGCAGGCAGACCGGAGTCGGTAAAGCCGAGCCACTCATGTTCAACGCCGAGAGTCTCAGCGGCTGCAGCCATTTCGTGAACGCGCACTGCGGCGATATTCTCCCGCACCTCCGGCCGATCCATCGCAGGGTTGAGAATGCTGCCGGCCTCACCGCCGGTGCAGGTCACCACTTTGACGCGATGCCCTTCCGCCGCATATCGGGCCATCGTTGCGGCGCCCTTGCTCGATTCGTCATCAGGATGAGCGTGAATTGCCATCAGACGAAGTGTCAATTGAAGTCACTCCCGCTACTATCTCAGTCCATGTTTTCTGGCCAAGGCCGGAGCCCTTCGACCGCAACGATGCTACTCCAGCACCGTTTCAATACCGCCCCACTATAGCGCTGCACCATCATATGACCACGCAGCATCGCTACTCGGTGGAACGACATAGCAGCAGGACACCGCGCCACACCAGAAAGATTGTTTAACTGTCAACATTTTACCACGTCGACCGAGAACTCCGATAGGCTAAAAAGCATGGCTGAAAGTTCGGAGCGAAACACCCGAAATACCGCAGCGCCGAAGCGAGAGCGCGAGCGCTATGGGGACAACAGTCGCACTCTCCCCGCAAAATTGGTTGTCATCGCTATTGTTGGCATGCTCGTCATCGCCGGCGCATACATCTTCGTTCAGATGAACCGCGTCTCCGCCCCGGATGTCTCTGCAACGCAAGCGGGCTGGAGCCGCACTCCAGGTAAGGAAGATGAGCAGTTCATCTTCACGCTGGACGTCACCCGCGAAAAGCCGGAGCTGGATAGCTACTGCATTATCTATGCGCTGAACTATGACGTGGCAGAGGTCGGGCGTCGCGACGTATTCATCCCGGGCGGCGGCCCCGCTACCGTGCGGATGGACGTCCCCATTGCCACCCGCGAGCTGGCCGTCGCAGGCGATGTCTATGGCTGCTCCACCGACATTCCGGAGTTCCTCGCACCTGCGAAGTAATCTCCCTTCGCGACTGAGGATCATGCGCTGCGGGGGCACGTCGTAAAGCGTGCGCGACAACACTCCGACGCGCCTGTTATTGCCATGTGGCGTGACAGTGCTATCCTGTGACGCAGCCGACGGCCCCACGCGGGGCCGCTTTTGTATTAAATAGCCAAAAACACAGGAGGAACCATGACTGAGGCAAAGAACAATAGCCCATGGCTCACCCAGGAGTCCTACGACAAGCTCAAGGCCGAGCTTGAGGCGCTATATGAAAACCGCCCGGTCATCGCCGCCGAGATTAACGAGCGTCGCGAAGAGGGCGACTTGAAGGAAAACGCCGGCTACGATGCCGCCCGCGAGCAGCAGGGACAGGAAGAGGCACGCATCCGCTACCTCGAAGACCTGCTGCAGCGCGCCACCGTCGGCGAGATTCCACAGGAGTCCGGTGTGGCTCTGGTCGGCACCGTGGTCCACGTCTACTACGACGGCGACGAAGACGACACCGAGACCTTCCTCATCGGTACCCGTGGCGCTGACTCCTCCAACCCGAACCTGGAGACCTACTCCACCGATTCCCCGCTGGGCAAGGCTCTGGTCGGCGCTAAGGAGGGCGAGACCCGCACTTACGCTTCCCCGAGCGGCGACGAAGTGTCTGTCACTGTGGTCAAGGCTGAGCCGTACGACCCGGAGATGGACGCCTAAGCGCTCCCGGCGTTAGACCGCCTCAACCCAGGCGGCAACTTCGGGCCACAGTGCCCGATTCTTGGACCGATAGAAGCCCATATGGCCTATCGGTCCATTTTTTGTGCCCTCTCCCGCTTCGATATCGCGCTTTACGACGTCACACTGCACAGCCCTATCGGTCAATACGTCGACTGCCAACAACAAAGCGCCGGCCAACCCGTAATAACGGGCTAACCGGCGCTTGTGCGTTAGTTAGTTTTCTAGCGTTTAGTCCCTGAAGTAGGACAGCAGACGCAGAATCTCGGTGTAGAGCCAGACCAGGGTCACAGCCAGACCGAGGGCGACACCCCAGGCGTACTGAGCCGGAGCGCCAGCGCGGACCAGGCGGTCAGCCTGATCGAAGTCAATCAGGAAGCTGAAGGCTGCCAGGCCGATGCAGACCAGCGAGAAGATGATCGACAGCATGCCGCCGTCACGCAGCGGGAAACCCAGGCCGAACAGGGAGAGCACCAGGTTGCCCAGCATGAGGACCAGGACACCAATCAGAGCCGCACTCATAAAACGGGTGAACTTCGGGGTCACGCGGATAGCGCCCGACTTGTAGACGAAGAGCATACCGATGAAGACACCCAGGGTAGCCAGCACGGCCTGCATAATCAGCGCACCAGCGGCAACGCCCTGAATTGGAGCAGTGAACATGAAGCTGATGCCACCGACGAAGAGGCCCTCGAAGGCCGCGTAGGTGAGGGTAACCGGCGCGGAGCCGTACTTCTTGCCGAAGGTGGAAACCAAAACAGTAATCAGACCACCGATGGCGCCGACAATGGTCAGAATCATGGCCAGGCTGGTGGAGACACTGACGGCAATGAAGAAATTGACCGCAGCCAAAACGATGATGGTTGCCAGCGTGATGCCGGTCTTGGAAACGACATCGTCGACCGTCATCGGACGGTAGTCGGCGGCAACCTGCGACTGGTACGGGTTATCCCCGTAGCCAGCGCCCATCTGACCTTGGCCGTAGTGATGTGCGCCCGCCTGTCCGCGGGCGACGGTCTTAGTAAGTGAACTGAATGCAGGATTGCTGCTTTCGCGCACGTCGTCCTTCTTTCTTTTCTCAGTTTTTCTTACGTTTTGTATTCAGGCACACGCGCTTACGTTTGCCTACACTTTCTACAACGGGCGATGTAAAGGTATTGTTCCCAACCCTGAAAAACAGTTAGTATCAAGGTAATTCCTCGCCTGCTGGCGGTGATTTTGTAATCGCGGAAAAACTCACAGTCGCCAGGCGTGGGCACCACATGAGTGATTATGAAACAGGAGGTTGGTCAAGATGTCTGATGGCCTTGACTACGATCCGGATACCACTGGTGATTTCGACGAGACCACGCTCGATGGCTCAGAGGGACTCGATGGCGACTTCCTCACCGGTGATGGCGAGAATTATGTAATGGATCCGCCGGACCGCTGGCGGGGCGCTTCTCCGCATGACACTCTCGGCAAGCGGTTGGCCGAGGAAAAGCCGGACATCGACGTCGACGACGATCTGGATGATGACCCGGAGATGCGCTACGGCGATGTCGACGGCCACGAACCGTTCGAGTTCGGCAACGATGGCCCGCGCGACCCGGACCGCAACCGTCGGATGGGCTGGACTACTTACTAAAGTTTTCTAAGTTTTTGTAGTTTTGCCAAATTTACTATCTCGGGGCGCCGCGCAACAGTAGTATCTGTGCCATGACAGCATCTACTGCTACGACAAACCGAACTACCATCCGCAATCCGCTTAACGACGAGCTCGTTGCCCGCCTTCTTCAGCGCGTCACGGTAGCTGATAAGTCGAAGACCGCCACTATCTCGGCACCATTTACCGGCCAGGAGCTGGCGCAGATTCCTGTCGGTACCCAGGCCGATGTCGACGAGGCCTTCAAGCGTGCCCGTGCCGCGCAGAAGAAGTGGGCCCGCATGGCGCCGGAAAAGCGCGGCGAAGTGCTGCACCACTTCCACGACCTGCTCTTTACCCACTGCGACCAGGTGCTGGACCTGCTGCAGGCCGAGACCGGTAAAAACCGCGCCAGTGCCCACGAGGAGCTCGTACACACAGCTATCACCGCCCGCTACTACGGCAATCAGGGCCCGAAACTGCTTGAGCCGAAGCGAGCACACGGCGCTGTCCCGGTACTTTCCAAGACCACCGTCTACCACCATCCAAAGGGCGTAGTCGGTGTTATTGCTCCGTGGAATTACCCACTGACCCTCGCGGTTTCCGACGCGCTGGCTGCACTGATGGCCGGTAACGCCATCGTGCTCAAGCCGGACAGCACCACTCCGTTTACTGCTCTCTTCGCTGTCGATTTGCTCTACCGCGCTGGCCTTCCGGAGGATCTCTTCCAGGTCATTCCAGGTCCCGGTCGCGTTGTCGGCCAGGGCATTGTCGGCCAGTGTGACTTCCTGATGTTCACCGGCTCCTCCGAGACCGGCCGCTCGCTGGCGCAGCAGTGCGGCGAGCGCCTGATTAGTTTCTCCGCGGAGCTCGGCGGCAAGAACCCGTTGATTGTCGCCGAAGATGCCAACATCAACCGCGCGGTCGAGGGCGCACGCATTGGCTGCTTCACCAACTCCGGTCACCTGTGCGTGTCCATTGAGCGAATCTATGTCGTGGACTCCGTCTGGGACGAGTTCGTCCCGGCATTCACCGACCGCGTGAAGGCAATGTCCATCGGCGCTGGCTACGAGTGGGAAACCGAGATGGGCTGTCTGCAGTCGCAGGGCCAGTTCGACACCGTCAAGTCCATGGTCGACGAGGCCATCGAGGCCGGCGCCACCGTGCTGGCCGGCGGTCGTCCTCGCCCGGATCTGGGACCGCTGTTCTACGAACCGACCGTGCTTACCGACGTCCCGGAGGGCGTCGCCCTGCTGACCGAAGAGGTATTCGGCCCGGTGGTAGTCCTCCAGCGTGTCTCGGATGTCCACGAGGCTATCGCCAAGTCCAACGATTCCCGTTATGGCCTCAACGCTTCGCTGTGGACCTCCCCGCGTCGCGCAAAGGAGCTGGCTCCACAGCTTGAGGCCGGCACTGTCAATGTCAACGATGGTTTTGCTGCGGCCTTCGCGTCTGTCGATGCCCCGATGGGTGGTTTCAAGGATTCGGGTGTGGGCCGTCGTCAAGCAGCGGGCGGCCTGCTGAAGTACACCGATGAGCAGACAGTGACCGTGCAGCGTCTTTCCCCGGTATCGATGCCGCAGATGCCGCGTGAGCTGTACTCGAAGGTGTTCAACACGGCACTTGTCCTCGGCAAGAAGTTCAACGTCCTGCCGTAATCCGCATGTAGCGCGCACAAATAGCAAAAGGCCAGGTCAGAAAACTCTCTGACCTGGCCTTTTGGTGCCCCCAGTGGGACTCGAACCCACACTGAAAGGGTGTTACTAGGTGTTTCGTCTAGTGTCGTTGATTCTCACTAGTTGCAGTTTCTCCAGGTCAGCTACGCCTAGCGGTTTACCTAGTGTCGTTGATTCTCACTAGATGCGTTTATTACTTGTTGATTAAGTGTTGACCATTCTCACGGGATTTCTAAACCCTATAGGAAAGTTTAGTAAAAAACGTGTTCCCCATGTTCCCCAAGGTCAGAGAATGTTTTTACTATGTTCCCTTTATGTTCCCTCCGTGTTCCCCCAGGTAGGGAACATGTTCCCAATGGTCTCAAGGAATTTAGCTTTTCCTTCACGGTTCTCGCCCCGTTGCGCCTACCGGTTGCCCCTGTTGCTGCGGGTGGCTGATTCTAGGGAGCTGAGGGGTGTAGCGATTCACGATCCCCTTTTTGCCGTGGCACCTGCTCTCGGTTCAACCGTTACGAGGTTCGTAGCAGATGACTTTTTTCGGAAAATGGAAGAAAGTGTTCTCGGTCAACAATGACCGGGAAGGTTCCCGGAACCGGGAATATCTCCCGTGAGCATGTAGGGCTTACCTCTGAACCGGCGAATTTTACACCGGTGTAAAATCAGTGCGGCCCTGGCAGGTGATCCATTTGGATCACGTGAAGCCTTGGGCATAATCCATAATTCTGGATTTTGAATCTTTCAAGATTCGGTGCTGGTGATGAGGTGGTGTCAATGTCACCACCTAAAGCCGTGAATGTTAAGGATTTTAACAATGTTAAGATTCGGTGCCGGTGGCCCAATCGCCTGTTGTTTACAAGTTGTAAATATCTCGGTGAGACCCCTTGGAAATTCGGAAGAACTTCCGTTATTGGAGGATTCTCCATTAATAGCTTCCGCGCGCGGGGCTTATGTACGGTTCGCTCGATTCGACGGATTCGTCGATATAGCTTCCATGCACTCGCGGGGCTTAAGTCGGGATTCCGACCTAAAACCCCTGTTCGCAAATCGATTCTAATCGGTTAAAGGGCGGGAGCACGTACCCTAACACCCTCCAACCGCTCACAGAGCATCCTAGAGTTAGTCGTTTTCTAGGTCTCCTAGATAATCCTCAATCAACGGAGGTGGCGCAGTGTAATAAGCCTCGGTGGTAGTCCGCTTAGAGTGCCCCAGCTGACGTTGCGCCGCGTCGATACCGTACTTCTCGGAAATACGGCTAGAGATCGTAGACCTAAACTGTTTCGGCGTTATCTTCACACCAAAGTTCAGCCCAGCGGTTGCGAGACGTAGCCAACGGTTCAGATTCCGAACGGTGATGTACGTCCCGTTCCTGCTGGGGAAAAGTGGCTCACCCCAGAATTGAACGGCTTCACTGTCTAACTGTTCCTGTATCGCTGCTGCCGCGTCTGCCGTGATGGTGATGTTTCGCCGCGCGAACTGTGACGCATGGTTTTTTATCCGTTCGGTTCGCCCGCCGCTCGCGTCTGACTGGCCGGTAACGATGACGCGCCTGTTAGCCGGGTCTACATCTGTAATGCGCAGTCCTAGTACCTCGGAGCTTCGCAGGCCGCTACCGGCTATCACTCGAACTATTTGGGGTAGCCCGTGGCCGCGCTTATGCCCCGCTGGTTCTTCATCATCGCCCTGGTTGGGATCTAGCCCAGTACACCATCGTTCAATGGCTTCAATGTATGCGTCTTGCTGTTCTTTGGTGATGTTTGCAACTGGTTTTCTATCCGCTTTAGGCAGTTTGATTGATTGCCAAGGTGAGGTTGCTAGTCCGCCGACGCGCACGGCGTAGTTGAGTGCCGCCGATAGGACGGTGGCTGTGGTTTTGGCTGTACCTGGGGTTAGCTCGTTGATAAACGCCTGCAGGGTTACGGGCGATAGCTCGTTGAGCCGTAGCTGGCCTATCCCTTCTTGAATGTGTGCATCGATGACCTGTTTGTAGATCCGTTTTGAGTGGTCGGTTACGTCGTGTTGGTCAATCCAAGTTTCGATGAGTTTGGATAGTTGGGTGTTTGGGGTTATGACTTCGGCGTATGGGGTGCCTAGTCGTTCTGTGCAGCGTGCTTCTAGTTTTCGGGTGGCTTCTGCTTTGCTTTTGCCGGTGGCTGTGACTTGTACTCGTTTGCCGGTGTAGAGCCGTAGGTTTGTGAGTGCTTTGATTTTTCCGCTGGGGGCGGTGCTGTATGAGATGTTTCCGTGTGTGCCCGGTGGTGTAGGTGGCTGACCCCTGGACACGGCTAGTCGTCCTTTTCGGCAACACTGCCGCCAAGCGACTCAATTGTTTGCTCGAGTCGCTGCACAACCCTTTTGAACCACGTTAGCGATTCCTCAAAGTCTCCGTGCTCCTCCATCATCTTTAACGCCTTGTATTGAGTGTTTTCCCGCTCCTGAGCAGCCTTAACTAGCTGGTTCTCAAAGTAGTTAATTTCCCCGGACGCGGCCACGAAGGTTGAAGTTCCTTCTACCCATGAGCCCGCTCGGATTGCCCGATCTTCCAGCCCCGGCAGGTACTCAACAATGCCGTCCGGGTAGGCAGGGAACAAGAGCAGGATAGGGGCGGTGTTGAGCGCAGCGGCCAAAACTAGCCATTCGGCAACGCTGATTGACTTCCGGTTGCCGTTTTCAAGCTGAGATAGCCCGCTTCTTGCGACCTTGTGCCCTAGCTCGGCTGTTCGTGTTTCTAGCCAGAGTAGAGACCGGTCGCCGCGTAAGCGCTGCACTTCCGATCCAATTTTGGCGGTCATTTCTTTTTGCCAGTCACCCATATATCGCACTTTAACCAAGAAATGCGATGTTCACTAATGTTTCAGGTATTGCGCTGTTACTGCACATGTAGTAACGTTCTTTCTAGAGGCAGTAATTGTACTGTTTCTGAACATCACATTTTTTAGGAGGTATGCGAATGCCTAATAGAGAGCTACCGCCAACTATCTCGGTGCAAGTGGCCTCACAGCTTCTAGGAATCAGCTCCAGTGGAGGATACGCAGCTATTCAGAAGGGAATTTTCCCCACTCAAGTAATCAAGATTGGCGGCCGCTACGTCATTCCAACCAAACCATTGCTTGACCTGCTTGGACTCGACGAACTGCCGACCGAAGTAACCAGCACAGATACCCCTCAAGCCGCTTAAGGAGAAATACCGATGACTACTAACGATCTGGCACACACCGCCGCCGAGCTGCAGGCAATTACCACAGAGACGCACAGCATCTATTCAGAGTGCTACTTCAACGGCGTGAAGCAGGTCACCACCTCCGCCACTGCCACCAACCTCAAGGACGCGACCGCCGACCTGCTGGACTTCTGTAACCAGCACCCACAGTCACGCCACGACTTCGCCATCTATGACACCGCTGAGAACGACAACGGCACCACTGTCACCATCGAAGGCACCCTGTCACCAACGGACGGCGAAACAGACGAAACGAACTGTGTCGTTATCGTGTTCGCCATTCCCCACCAGCAGGCCGCGTAATACCAAGGAAGGAACAACCTCAATGACTACCAACTACACCCCCGCCGACTCCCTGGCCTACCTCGCCAACACCTCAATGCTCGACATCGCAATCGAGCTACTGGAAGAGCTCAGCGACAATAACCCATCGGTTCAGGTATCAACCTCAATTCAGGTCATCCACACGATGGAAAAACTCATTCAGGCCGAAGCCAGCGCGCACAACGTGGCCGACCTGCAGCGCTACTCAAACGAGGTTCCGGTGAACATCTCGTACACCGATGAGGACGGCGAAATGACCAGCACGCTTCACCCGTCCGGGAACTACTCCAACCCTGCCTTGGGCATGTCCTTGGATTGCGCGTAACCCCAAAAAAAGAAGAAAGGGCTGCACTCATGACTACACAGACCATCAACGAGCACATGGCCAACTTGTGCGACCTGGCAGAGCACTTCATCAACCAGGAGATGCCAGACCGCGCGAAAGAAGGCGCCCCCTGGGAACAAGTGGTTAAAGACCGACTGGCCGCCGAAATTGCAGGAAACCAGGACTACCGCCGGGTAGCTGCCGCGCTACTCATCGAACGGTCGGCAGGCGTCACGATCTCCGATGGGGACATGGCGACCGAAAAAACGAAGAAGTTCCTCGACGGGCTGGCAGGCATCGACGATTTTAACGAGATCATCAACGCTGTAGACGGGGCGGTTTTTGACTACACGATGCAGGAACTTACCGCCAAGGGTGAAGCCGTCATGTCGGCAATCTTCAACTACATCGAAAAGCAAGAAAACCAGGAATAGAAAAAGACGCTCTAGCCAAGGGCTGAAAAGCTAGAGCGTCTACATTCCCAAAAAGAAAGGAAGGACATCAAAATGACTACCAACCAGAAGATTACCACAACCGAATCAACGAGCAGCAAGCATAAGCGCCGCCGCAGGCCTTACCATACGCGCGCCCGCGTTACTGACGCTGGCGAATATATGGTTTGCGGCCACTTCATCTCGAAGAACCGAATTATCGATGTCAACACCTACACCGGTGACATTGAGTTCTTCCCCTGCCCGGGATGTGAGTACATCCACCGCCTGGAAAAAGAGATGAAAGGCCATTGGCCAATCTTTCGTATCCCAGCGTCCCTAGCACTGGACATCGTGGACATCGCTCAACCGAAGGACAGTGCAGCATGATCACGATGGACGCCACCGCCCTACTCAACGCGGCAGACGAAGAACTAGTCAACTGGGCAAACGCCCTGCTCAACAT
Source organism: Corynebacterium sp. LK26 (assembly GCF_014335085.1). Lineage (NCBI taxonomy): Bacteria > Bacillati > Actinomycetota > Actinomycetes > Mycobacteriales > Corynebacteriaceae > Corynebacterium > Corynebacterium sp. LK26. The sequence continues at coordinate 157,044 of NZ_PDHB01000016.1, read as the reverse complement.
CCTTGATTTAAGCGGTTTTACAAACACCGCCGCCCAACTATAAGGGGAGAAAACAAGGGTGTGACGAAATAGAGTGACGAAAACAAACTGAATAGCAGCCCTGGACAGCGAACGCGGGTGCAATTCCCGCGCAGGGCACGAAGCCCCACAAACCGCGTGGGCAGCCACGGGCGCAGGCCAGGAGCCACATAAGCCGCCCCACACAGACAGTGGCTTAGGCGCAGCCAGGAGCTGACCCTAGCGAACCTCACCACCCCGTTGACACATTGGAGGTTCCTTCATGACTCGTACGCAGCAATACGCCGACGCAGCCACCCTCGCAGGGTGGGGGCTGGAAGTCTTTCCACTCAAAGGAAAAGCACCTCTAACCCGCCACGGCCACAAGGACGCAACCACCAACCAAACACAAATAGAATCATGGTGGACGCGCTGGCCACATGCCAACATCGGAGCACGACCCGCCGCGAACGTGATTGTGTTCGACATCGACCCGCGCAATGGCGGCAATAGCACCTGGCGCCGAATCAACAAGGGGAAATACCTCCCCGCCACGCTGGTCACTCGCACCGGCTCCGGTGGCCTTCACATCTGGTTCCGGCTCCCCTACTCGGCTCCCGTGAACAAGACAGCCGGGGACGGCATCGATCTTAAAAACCACCGTGGCTATTTGGTTATGCCCGGCAGCACACACCCGGGCACTGGCCGCCCTTACGTGTTTCAGTCCTGGCATGACCCTAACCAGCTCCCAGAACTGCCGAAGCATCTACATCGCTACGTGTTCCGGCCACCGGCGAAAGTCCAAGCGGTTATCCCTCGCGCAGTTTCCTCTAGCGGAAACCTTGCCGGCCGGCTTATCAACGACGTGGCCGCCGCACAGTCTGGTTCTCGCAACGAGACACTTAACCGCGCCGCCTTCATCGCCTACAAGTACGGGTTAGACATCTCGGAAGAACTAGCTAGCGCAGCCGCCTGCACCGGGCTATCCGAGCCGGAAATTATGCGCACCCTCGCTAGCGCACGACGCGCAGCGCAGGAGGTGGCAGCATGACCACCACCACGCGCATGAACCTCGCAGACCGCGTAGACGCCGGACTCATCCAACCACCCGCCGACTGGGGCATCTACCCGGCACCAACGCAGCCAATGGCGGTAGCCCGCCACCTTGTTCGCGACCTCTACACCAACCCCGAAAACCTTCCTCTACTCGCGTACTGGAAGGGGCAACTCTGGCATTACGCAGGCGCCGAATGGCACGCCCCGAAAGATGCCATTGAGTCCAAGGGCGATATTTGGGAGCACTTAGAAAAGCAGGCTTACCCCGCTGGCACCGATGGTGAGGTTAAGCCCTGGGCACCAACCACCCGCCGCGTCTCGGACATCCTGGAACCTCTCAAGATCCTCACGATACAGGGCTACGACGCTACCCCGCCTTACGCCACCGGTACCGGCACCCCAGCCGGAAACATCATCTCGATGGCTAACGGACTGTTCAATCTGGACACCCGCAAGCTCACTGACCACACGCCCGCAATCTTCAACACCTGGAGCCTGCCATTTAACTATGACCCCAACGCCAAGTGCCCACGATGGGCAAAGTTCCTTGACGAAGTTTTTGAGCACGACCCCGAAGGCGCTCATCTACTCCGAGAATTCATGGGCTACCTGCTCAGTGGCCGCACTGATCTTCAGAAGTCCCTCATGCTCATCGGAGCAAGCGGCGCAGGCAAGGGAGTCATAGCAACTGTAATCCGCGCGCTGATGGGAGACGGCAACACCGCAACAATCACCCTCGACGGCATCGCCCGCAATGACTCGATGCTATCCGGTTGCATCGGTAAACCACTGGCCGTCATGGAGGACGCACGCGACACCGAGCACGCCGGAAAACGGGCTGTAGAGCGCCTGCTGTCCCTCATCGCAGATGATCCAATGGGCATTGACCGCAAATACAAAGACCCGTGGTTTGGCCGCCTAGGTACTCGCCTGCTGTTTGTCTCCAACGAGCTGCCGCGGTTTAAGGACTCATCCGGCGCTATCCTGCGCAGGTTTTCCATCATCCGCCTGGAAAAGAGCTTCACGAATAACCCAGATCCAGACCTAGCCGACAAACTTCTAGCAGAACTCCCCGGAATTTTCGTGTGGGCACTCGAAGGACTAGACCAGCTCGACAAGCAAAACGGACGGTTCACAACCCCCTCCGGCGCTCGCGGACTCGTAGACACTCTGGCCGACCTTGCCCGCCCGCTCGATGAGTTCATCGACTGGGCAGACGAAAACGACAAGCTCATCATCACCGGAAACAAAAACGATGCCGCTGACGCCAAGGAAGTTAACCGCATCTACCGCCAATGGTGTGACAGTCAAGGCCGCGCGCGCATGAACTCAGTAACCCTGGCCAACACCATCACCGCCGCTTACCCCACCGTTGAACACATCATGCCGAAGGAGAAAACCACTCGCGCCGACGGCACTTCCAAGATTAAGCGCTGGCGTGAATATCGCGGCATCAAGCTCATCGACACCGACACCACCGACAGCTGGATCATCGCAGGAATCTCATAGGAGAAACATCATGGTAACCGACCCGCGCATCGCAACGATACGCAAGCCCCATGGAGAAAAAATCGCAGTTCGCGCCCGCCGAGACCTCAAAGACGGAGGGAACGGAATCTTCCTCATCATCGGATGTGAGGCTTACCTAATTAGCCCCCGTGAAGTAAGGCAGCTGACTAACAACCTCGTAGACCTCATGGAGCAAATCACAGATGCCTAGAGCCAAATACCCCTGGCCGAACATCAAGGAAGTACCCGCCTACCTCGCGCCACTGCTGACACCCGCCTACAGCCTGATTTTCACTCAAGCCGCGTGCCGTGGCCGAGCACCACTGTTCGACCACACCATCGACGGCGAAACGACGGAGCAGCGCGAAGCCCGCCACCATCACGCCCGAACCCTCTGCCGCATCTGTGACGCCCGCCGAGAGTGCCGCAAAGTAGCCGCCAACACTCCCCCAGAACAACGCCGCGGCATCTGGGCAGGAGAGCTCTACGGAGACAACGGACACCCACTAGACCACCAGGAAGCAGCATGACCCCCACCCCACTACAACGAGCACCACCGCCCTACCCACCAACACCAACACATCTACACACAATCAACGCCCAAAGGAGGCACACCAACATGACAATCCCTGGCATTGGCAACATGGCCACCACCACCGCGCGCCAGCAGCACATCAACTTCATCGACACACCACCGGTAAGCGCCGACACCGGCGCCGCCGAAATGACCTGGCTCGCGCAGACCTGGGAAACCAAAATCAAGCCACCGAAGCAGTGGAACGACCTACACCAACGCGCAATGCAGGCACCGAAGTTCTTCCACGACCTCGCACGCCAAGAACAGCAGGCAAGCCGTGACGCCCTCGTAGACGCCCTGGTATCAACCAACGTTGACCAGTGGGACAAGACCATCACCGCCCATGTGGAAAAAGCAGCTACCCCCACCTACCTCGCGGACGGGGGTGGGGTCTCCCCACTCGAACGCGCCACCACCGCCGCCCTCCGCAGCGCAGCCCGAGGGGTAGCCAACAACCGCGCCACACGCCTACAGATCGCAGCACAGCTCGACACCGACACAGTGCAGCGCAACTTCCAAGAAGCAGCGCGCGCACTCGGACAACTCGCATGGAGCACAGACCACAAGGCACTAGCAGCACGCGGCAACGACTACACAACCTTTATCACCAACGGAGCTAAGCTGCAGGCGCTCCAAATCTACTTTGCGCAGCGAGGAGGAACCGAAGCACAGCGCGTGCCTGGCATCTGCCTGTTCGCCGACATCACACCACTTGAACCACTGCAGCAGGTCAACAACGGCATCATGACCGGATGGGAATCAACCCAACACGACATCGACGAGCACAGCAGCCGCACGAAGATCGCAGCCGAAGCACGAAGCCACTTTCCAGACTTCCTCGTAAAGCTCGCACAAGGCGAATACGACGGAATGAAGCTCGACATCTCAACCGACGAAGAAACCATCAAGCAGCGCATCAAGGCACTGGACAGCTGGGGCAAAACCGAAGTACGCGAAGATGCAGCCGCCCGCGTGAGCCTTACCCCAGGAGACCACCAGCGCGCAGCAGAACAGCGAGCCGCCTTCTACTAGCTCCTTCATCTCACCCCGCCTAGTGGCCGCCACCGCATCACACCAGATGCCCCGTGACGGCCACTTTTTCATGCACAAAACCTATCAACGAAACTGTTGATACAACACCTAAAAACGGGAACACAACCGGGGAACGCGAAAAACACCGCCAGGGAACACGGGGAACACACCTGGGAACACGGAGGGAGCATGAACTGCAGCCCCTCTACCAGCGGGAACACGGGGAACATAGGGAACACGTATTTTCTTTAAACTTTCTACGGTATATAGCCCCCAATAGGTAAAACCTTAACCCCCTAGGGCTTCACCGATGCCGACCCCTGGGGAGGGAACCCTAACCAGACCACGGAAGCAAAAAGGGCACTGCATTGCCGCGATACCTCCCCAGTGTCTCGGTGTCACAACGGTGTCAAAAATAGAGCCGGGGGAAGGTTAGGTTTTCCTTAGTTTCCGCAGGTAGTGGCACCTTTTTCATTGGGTTGAGCCGTAAAGTTAACGAGCCCAAAAACGTAAAGTGAACGGACACCCGTAATTACTTGTGGATTAAGTGTTGACTTTTGGCGTTTACGTCAAAAAGACCAGGTAGAAAAACGCTTCTACCTGGTCTTTTGGTGCCCCCAGTGGGACTCGAACCCACACTGAAAGGATTTTAAGTCCTCTGCCTCTGCCAATTGGGCTATAGGGGCCCCTAAGAAAGATTAATGGGCGATATGGGTGTCTACCAAACTCGCCACAATTCCGTCGAGGATATCCTTCTCGCTGATGTAGAAAAAGCGCTGCTCTTCCTTCGCTGCCTCGGAAAGCGGCAGCGCCTCAAACATGTCCATCAGACCGTCCACAATGATGGAACCGCCGGCGAAGACATCCGCGCGCTTCGGATGCATCACGGGATTGGCAGCGAGGGACTCCGCGTCGGTCTCAATCACGGACGCGGTCAGCGCACGCAACGCCGCAAAGCGCAGCTGCGACAGGTGGATTGCCTCCGGGTCGTAGGTTTCTAGCCCCTGTTCCAGCGCCGACAGCGTGGTGAAGGTCCCGGCGCAGCCGACGATGGTGCGAGCCTTGTCGACAGGCACCTTCGCAACAATCTCGTCGGCCAGCTCCGCAACATACGAACGCGCCTCCTGGACCTGTTCCGCCGTCGGTGGCGAGGCCTGCAGGAACCGTTCGGTCAAGCGCACACTGCCCATAGCCACGGAATCAGAACCGGCTACCGTACCATCGTGGTCACCGACAATAACCTCGGTGGAGCCACCGCCGACGTCAATGACGCAATACGGACCGAGCTCGGGCTCCAAGTCATCGACTGCCCCGCGGAAGGACAGCGCGGCTTCCTCGTCGCCGGAAATGACCTCGGCCTCTGCACCCCACGGAGCGAGAATCTCGCGGGTCATGGCGAAGAAATCGTCGCGGTTGCTTGCGTCGCGTGTCGCCGATGTCGCCACCATTCGGACTGCTTGCACTTTTTCGACCTGCATAAGCTCCGCATACTTCGTCAGAGCCTCCCGCACGCGCTCCAGCGCCTCTGGAGCCAGCATGCCAGTGGCATCCACGCCCTGGCCAAGGCGGACGATTTCCATCAGTCGGTGCAGTTCTGTGATTTCGAGAACTCCATCGACGACCTCGACCCGGCTGATAAGCAGGCGAAGCGAGTTAGTGCCGCAGTCGACGGCAGCGAGGGTCGTCATTTATCCCTCCACCCCCGGGTACGCAATACCGAGCTCGGCAATCGTGGGCCAATCTGCGGGAATCGCAGTGCCGCGCAGCTTCTCGTTCTCCGCCGCCAGCGCCACCGACTCAGTACCCAGTCGGAAGTGATCCGGCCCCTTGGCCAGCGCGTAGGCAATAAGGACGTGCAGGCACTTCACGCGCGTAGGCATGCCGCCACCGGAGAAGTCCGTGCCCAGGTCTTCCATCTCATTGCGCTCCGCCAGAAATGCCTCGTGCGCGCGCTGGTAATCGGCCGCGAGCTCTTCGTCGCTTTCCAGACGCGCGGTCATTTCCTTCATCACGCCGGTCGTCTCCAACCGGGAGGCCTCCGCTGTCAAACGCGGATCAGTCAGGTAAAAGAGCGTGGGAAACGGAGTGCCATCGTCCAAACGAGGCTTCGTCTTGACCACACCAGGAGTGCCGTCGGGGCTGCGGTAAGAGATGTCCACTACACCCCGTGGTTCACGTCCGAGCTGCTCCGCTATCACTTCCAAATCTGCGGTATCCACAGACATCGGTCACACTCCTTTTGCTTCCGTTTTACTGACACATAATCTCACAGTCGCCTTACAAGCGCGTTGTTTCGCTTTACGACGGCACACTCCGCCGCGCATGCAACCTCACCGAGAGGCTCAGGTAGCCGTATGGAGGTTTAGGACTCCGGTACCGTCGGCAAGCTCTCTGGCCTCGTTGCCTGATCGCGCCCCGGATTCGGGCGAGTCTCTTCGGGTTCGGGCGGGATGGAAATGGAATCCCACAGCGTCTCGTACCACTTCTTAGCCTGGTGCTGCGGAATTTCCTCCGGCTGCGTCACAGGCTGTTCGCCCACGGCCGGATCGAGGATACGGAATGGGGTCTCCCCCGGCTCTACCAGCCCCAGGCGCAGACGTGCCTGCTCCTTAACGTAGGCGGGGTTGGAGTAAAGCTCCTTTTCATCCTCTAACTGCTTAATTCGCTGTTCCATGCGAGCAATATTGTCCTGCGTGGCGGCGACATCCGCCTGTTGTTGTGCAAAAGTCCGCAGCGGAATTGCGAGAACAGATACTAAGAAAAGCACCAGCAGACCAATGCCGATCTTCTGTGCTGTGCTCAGCGAGCGCATTCCCGATGCGATTGCCGCTGCCGAACGCTGCCCCGCCCCTGCAGGGCGCGACTGTGTTCCGCGGCGAGATCGGTCCGATGCACTCATGCCCCACACTCTACCCGACCGCCAGCCGATGAAATAACAAAAACCCGCCCACAACCACGTGCGTGGTGCGGACGGGAAGTGCTAGACGCAGCTTTCGCAGCGCCTCAGCTCTTTACTTGAAACGCGGGAATGCGCTGCGACCAGCGTAGACTGCGGCGTCACCCAGGTACTCCTCGATGCGCAGCAGCTGGTTGTACTTAGCAACGCGCTCGGAGCGAGCCGGAGCACCGGTCTTGATCTGGCCACAGTTCAGGCCGACAGCCAGGTCAGCGATGGTAGTGTCCTCGGTCTCACCAGAGCGGTGGGACATCATGGACTTGTAGCCGGCGTTGTGAGCCATTGCGACGGCCTCGAAGGTCTCGGACAGGGTACCAATCTGGTTGACCTTGACCAGCAGAGCATTAGCGGCCTTCTTCTCAATGCCCTCTGCCAGACGCTTCGGGTTGGTGACGAAGAAGTCGTCGCCGACAATCTGGACCTTGTCACCAAGCTGAGCGGTCAGGGTGGTGTAGCCCTCCCAGTCATCTTCCTGCAGCGGATCCTCGATGGAGACGATGGCGTAGTTCTCAACCAGGTCAGCGTAGACAGCTGCCATCTCCTCAGCGGTGTGCTCGCCGCCCTCGAAGTGGTACTTGCCGTCCTTGAAGAACTCGGAAGAAGCGACGTCGAGAGCCAGAGCGACATCGTCGCCCAACTTGTAGCCTGCGGCCTCAATTGCCTCAACAATCAGGTCCAGTGCAGCCTTGGTGGAGTCAACCGACGGAGCGAAGCCACCCTCATCGCCGAGGCCAGTGGACAGGCCCTTGTCCTTAATGACCTTCTTGAGTGCGTGGTAGACCTCAGCACCGACGCGCAGTGCTTCCTTGAAGGTCGGGGCGCCAATCGGAGCAATCATGAACTCCTGGACGTCAACGCCGGAGTCAGCGTGTGCGCCACCGTTGAGGATGTTCATCATCGGAACCGGCAGAACGTGACCGTTCGGGCCGCCGACGTAGCGGAACAGATCCAGGCCAGCGGACTCAGCAGCAGCCTTGGCAACAGCCATGGAAACACCCAGGATTGCGTTAGCACCCAGGCGGGACTTGTTGTCGGTGCCGTCCAGCTCAATCATGGTCTTGTCAACCAGACGCTGGTCCTCAGCCTCGAGGCCAATAATTGCGTCCTCAATCTCCTCGAGCACAGCGCGGACAGCCTTCTCGACCCCCTTGCCCAGGTAACGGTCTCCGCCATCGCGGAGCTCGTGTGCCTCATGAACGCCGGTGGAGGCACCGGACGGAACCGCAGCGCGGCCCACAGCGCCGTCTTCCAACAGCACCTCAACCTCAACGGTCGGGTTACCACGGGAGTCCAGAATTTCGCGTGCGTTCAACTCGATGATTGCAGCCATAGGTCACCTTTCCGCCGGAACCGTTCCGGCACATGACTCCAATTGTGGCACGGTTTGCCGACCTTCGCCTTAAATCCTTTTCACCCTATGCGGGCTGATTCAGCGCATAGTTCGCCGCAGCATCCCGAACATCGCGAAGATACTGCTCAGACTGGTTATACGAGCGAATTGCAGATGCCCACCCTTCCGGGGTGGCGAGGTCGCGTTCCCCACTGCAGAGCATCCGTGCGGTGGTCGCAGTTGCGTCGTCGATGTTGTTGGGGTCGGCGACGCCATCACCAGAAGCATCCATCGCAAAACGATGCCAGGTCTCGGGAATAAACTGCATCGGCCCCACAGCGCGGTCATACTCTGTGTCACCGTCGAGTTCGCCGTTGTCAGTATCGAGAACCTCAGCAAACCCACTCGTGCCGTCCAGCGGCGGACCGATAATCGTCGGACTGACTACCCCATCGGCGCCGATATGAGCCGGCTTGAGCCAATTGCCCGAGTACGTGCCGTGATTAGTCTCCACTTTGCCCAGTCCTGCAAGCGTGTTCCACTCCAGGTGGCAGTTCGGGAACTGTTCTGCCGCAATCACATATGCGTTGCCGTAGGCGCGGAGAGCGTCCTCAGAAATACCCGTCTTCGGGGAAATCTGCTGCGCCCACTGTCGGAGCTGTTCCGAGGTGCGCCCGGGCGCGTTGACATCAATCATCGGCGGTGGCTCAGCCGCAGCAGGCGGCACATTATCCGGAATCGGCTTCTTGGTCAACGACGGGATTACGGGTCCAGTGAACATAGCCAACGCCCCAACCGTGCCAATGATGATCAGCACCGCCAGGGAGGTTAGACCGAGGCAGCCACAGCCTCTCGAGGACTTCTTTTTCCCCTTACTGCGGCCACGCGGCTTCGCCCCGCGGGGTGCGGGGTGCGCGTATTCATCAAAGGGAGAATTAGAAGGCATGGGGAATTACTCTACGGGGTAGACCGTAAAAATCACTCAAACTCGAGGACAGAAATCACTTTTGCTGGAAACTAGCTGTCGCTTTCCGACGGGCCGAAGTCCTCAGCCTCTTCGTTATCTTCGCTGCCCGCTGCCCACTGCTCAGCACTGCCGGCCTGCTGATTCTCCATCTGGGCCAGCTCAGTCAGGAATGCGCGTGAAGCCTGTCGGGTCCGTTCTTCCGCACCGGACTCAGTCTCCAGCCCCGGGGTCGGGACCAGAATCTCCACTGGAATGTCTGCATCGGACAGTCCCAGTGCACGTGCGCGGCGGATGGCTTCCTCAGCCAAAGTCAGAGCTGGCAGCTGTGTGGCCGGGTTCGAGCGCGGACGTCCGCGGCCGTAAGCCCACAGTCGCTCCTGTTCTTCCTCCGACACCATCTCTCCCTCGGCCACAGTGCCGTCGAAGAGGTACGGCTGACGAGCGCGCATCTTCAAAATAAAGTCGGTCGCCACATCGTCGAAGTCGAAGTCCTCCGCGATTTCAGCGTGGAAGAGGATCTGCAGCAGCAGATCTGACAGCTCGCTACGAATGTCACCGCCCTCGTTGACTGCGTCGACAAACTCGTAGGTCTCTTCAATGAGATACGGCAGCAGGCTCTTGTGCGTCTGGCGAGCTTCCCACTGCCCCGTGCGCCGTGCTGCCGCCATGATGTCCACGGCCTCGACGACGTGGGGCAGACGAGCTGCGGCAAGCTGTTCCTGCGGAGTCAGCGGTTCTGCAACAGGCTCTGCCCCTGGCTCTGCAACCGGTTCTGACTCAGGTTCTTTCACCGAGTCCTGCTGGGGAGCCGCCGCAACCTGAGCTGCCGGAGCTGCTGGGTCCTGCGCATCATCCAGCTCGACCGAGTAGACCTTCTCGCCCGCATCGAGGCGATCGAGTACCTCGTCGTTTTCCATATCGGTGGTGACCAGAATCTCCGCCTGGGACACCGAGTGCCCACCGGCGTCGGCGATTGCCCAGCGCACACGGATCGGGACTTCTTCGGTGTAGCTGACTTCACCGGTCAGCAGGCTAGCGGCTTCCAGCGGAATCGCTGTTGGAAAGCGGCTATCGAGCTTGATGATAGTCATACGGTTTCTAGTCCTTTCCCATGTGCGAGATATCCATACGTGGAATTCCCGCCATCGATGTCAAGAAGTCTGCTACCCACTGCACCAATGCAATATCGCGGACAGGTTTTGCCCGCAACCCTCGCCCTTCCTTCGGCATTCCGACGGAAACCGTGCGCGTTGCCGCACGATAGGTCGCCTGTGGATACAGGCGCTTGAGACGCACCTGCTTGGAGTCAGCAAGCTCCATAGGGGTTATTCTAATGTGCGCACCCATGGCTTGAACTTCATGCACGCCGAATTCCCGGCAAATAATTCGAAGTCGTGAAATAACCGCCAGTCTCTCCACCTCAATGGGTGGGGTTCCGTAACGGTCAACAAGCTCTTCGAGCACTACGTTGATATCGTCCAGCGCACTGGCGGCAGCAAATTTGCGGTACGCCTCTAGACGTAGGCGTTCCGACGACACATATTCGGCCGGAATATTCGCATCGACCGGCAAATCGATCCGCACTTCCTTCGGTTCGTTATCGGAAGCATCCGGAGTTTCACCATCGGCCACTGCCTTCAGCGCGGCCACGGCCTCGCCAACCAGTCGGACGTACATATCGAAGCCGACACCGGCAATGTGACCGGACTGCTCCGCACCGAGGATATTTCCGGCACCGCGCATTTCCAGGTCCTTCATGGCCACAGCCATACCGGCACCCAAGTCATTGTTCTGCGCGATCGTGGACAGACGGTCGTAGGAAGTCTCCGTCAGCGTCTGATTTTCCGGGTAGAGGAAGTAGGCATAGGCGCGCTCACGGGAACGGCCCACACGACCACGCAGCTGGTGCAGCTGGGAAAGGCCCATATGGTGCGCGTTTTCCACAATCAACGTATTGGCGTTGGCAATATCCAGGCCGGTCTCCACGATGGTGGTACACACCAGCACGTCGTACTCGCGCTGCCAGAAGCCATCGACCGTGCGCTCCAGCTGCTCCTCCCCCATCTGACCGTGGGCCACTACCACGCGGGCCTCGGGCACCAAATTGCGGATAGTCTGGGCGACTTTGTCAATGGTTTCCACCTTATTATGCAGGTAGAACACCTGGCCGTCGCGAAGCAGCTCTCGCCTGATAGCAGCGGCGACCTGCTTGTCGGACTGCGCGCCGACGTATGTCAGCACCGGGTGACGGTCCTGCGGCGGGGTGAGAATCTGGCTCATCTCGCGGATGCCAGCAATCGACATTTCGAGCGTGCGCGGAATTGGCGTTGCGGACATGGTGAGTACGTCGACGTGGTGCCGTAGCGCCTTGATGTGTTCCTTGTGTTCGACGCCGAAACGCTGCTCCTCGTCAACGATGACCAGGCCGAGTTCTTTCCACTGCACGCCGGTCTGCAAGAGACGATGCGTGCCGATAACAATGTCGACCGTCCCGTTCTTCAACCCTTCGAGGACCTCCTTGGAGTCCTTCGGCGAGGTGAAGCGGGACAGTCCACGGATGGTGACCGGGAAGCCCTCCATACGTTGGGTGAAAGTGGTCAAGTGCTGCTGCGCCAGAAGTGTGGTCGGCACCAACACTGCCACCTGACGGCCATCTTGAACAGCCTTGAAGGCAGCACGCAGTGCCACCTCGGTCTTGCCGTAGCCGACATCGCCGATGAGCACGCGATCCATCGGCACCGGCTTTTCCATGTCGGACTTAATTTCGTCGATGGCCTGCAGTTGATCTTCGGTCTCGGTGAAGGGGAAGTTATCCTCCATCTCCTGCTGCCATGGCGTATCCGGCGCGAACGCGTGGCCCGGCGCGGCTTGGCGCTCGGCGTAGAGCTTGACCAGCTCTTCCGCAATCTCGCGGACGGCACCACGGGCCTTGCGCTTGGTGGACTTCCAGTCCGACCCGCCCATCTTCGACAGGGTGGGCTTTTCGCCGCCGACATAGCGCGACAGCAAATCCAAGCTCTCCATCGGCACGTAGAGCTGGTCCGAGGGACCTCCGCGCTTGCTCGGTGCGTACTCGAGCACCACGTACTCGCGGCGTGCCTGATCCTCGCCCGTGCCGATGGTGCGCTCAGTGAGCTTCACAAACCGACCAATGCCATGCGTGTCGTGCACGACATAGTCACCGGCCTTCAGCGCCAGCGGGTCCACCCGACCACGGCGCTTCGCCGGCTTGCGGCGCCCACCAAGCGCGCCTTCCGCGATGCGGTTACCTGTGATGTCCTGCTCGGTAATCAGAGTCAGCGCGCCACCGGGGATTCGCGGGAACACCAGGCCACCGTGCAAAACACCCTGGTAGACGGTAATTCTTCCGGACTCGGGATACTCCGGGCCCGCCGCCATGCGCGTCGCAATTCCGGCTTCCCTAAACTTTTCCGCTTGCCGACGCGCCCCCGCGGGCGTCGCCGCCACGTACGCCACTCGCTCCCCCGCGACCGTGGCATCGCGCAGCTGCTTCATCAGGTGACCAATTTCCTTTAAGTCGCCGCGTGGCGCGGGCCCAGGCTCAAAGGTCAGCGGCAGCACATCATCTTCGGTGACTCCCGCCTCCAACATGCCGGGCGGGGAAATATGCCACGAAGTGGGCATCGGGATAGAGGCCAAGCTGCGGTACGCGCTGGGCTCCAGCCCATCCGTGGCGATTGGCGCCGAGCCACCCATCGCAGCAGTTTCCCACGCTGCGGCCATAAACTCCTCGCCTGCACTGATAAGGTCCTGTGCGCGAGAGCGAATGCGCTCCGGCCCGCACATGAGCACATGAGTTTTCTCCGGCATGACCTCGGTGAGCATCTTCATCGGATGCTGACTAATCAGTGGAATCAGCGATTCCATGCCCTCCACCCACTGGCCGTCGCCGATGCGGGTGAGCATTTCTTGGACCTGACCCGAGCGCGTGGTGGCGAGTTTCTCCGCGGCGGCCTTAACGTCGTCGTCGATAAGCAGTGCACGACACGGGAAGATATCCAGCTGGTCGACCTCTACCTCAGAGATCGTGCGCTGGTCAGCGACGGAAAAGGCGCGCAGGTCGGTGACCTCATCACCCCAGAGCTCGATACGTACCGGCAGCTCTTCGGTCGCAGGGAAAACATCGACGATGCCGCCACGCACGGCAAACTGGCCACGCCTGCCGACCATGTCCACATGCGAATAGCCGTGATGCACCAGCCGCTCAACCAGGTTCTCGCAGTCCCGGTCCAGTTGGACGTGAATGGGGGCGCTGGCTTCAGCCTCGAGGTCGTCCACAATCGGCTGCACCAACGAGCGCGCCGCCGCAATCAGAACGTCGACTTTGCCCCGGCGAACGTCGTAAAGCGCCTTACGACGCTGCGCCACGGTATCCACCGCTGGCGAAAGCTTCTCATGCGGGAGCGTCTCCCACGAGGGGAACATAGCTACACGGTCGCCGATCATCGACTTGACCTCGGCAGTCAGGTCCTCCGCCTCACGGCCGGTAGCCGTGATGACCAGCACCGGCACCTTCGTAGACATGGCGTAAATAAGGTGCGAACGCACCGCGTCCGCACCCGTGAGCGCCAGCTCGTCTTCGCCGATGCGCCCGAGCACGCCGACAAATTGAGGATCCGTGACAACGAGGCTTTCCAGCCCCGACAGCGGGTTCGGCAGAATGCTGGGTGTGGCTTTCGCCGAGGAAGACGCAGAAGTTGGCATAGCCCCAATATAACCATGCACCCCGGATCCACCCTGCGTGCTGGTTAGCCGTTCTCCGCCACCTGCATCGGGTCTGCTGCGGCACCTGCGCCGAACTTCGCGCCCTCAGCGGCCGCTGGCACATCAGCGGAGCCATGCAGAGTCGGAGAACCCTCCATGCCGGCCAGCCCGTTCCAACACAGGTTCACGATGTGCGCCGCCACTGTCTCCTTATCCGGACTGCGCTTCTCCATCCACCAGCGAGCGGTCTGCGAAACCATACCGACCATGCAGTTTCCGTAGAGCACCGACATGGCCGGGTCGAAGCCGGCGCGTTTGAAAGCCTCGGCAAGGATAGGCGTAATCGACTCAGTGGCATTATTCAGCAGCGTCTCATAGCCACCCGCCACGCCGGGGTCCCGAGAAATAATGGAGAATCCCTCCGGGTTTTCCTCCACATAAGTCAGCAGTGCCAACACCGCCTGTTCGATGCGGTAACGCGAGCGTCCCAGGGACAACGCTTCCCTAATCGTGGCCTCCAGGGTCTTCATCTCCTGGTCGACGACTGCCTGGTAGAGCCGCTCTTTGGTACCGAAATGCTCGTAGACAACCGGCTTTGATACCCCGGCTGCGGCAGCGATCTCCTCCATTGAGGCGGCATCAAGCCCCTTGGCGGCAAAGATTCCACGGCTGACTTCTGTCAGCTGAGCTTTGCGCTGTGGACCGGTCATACGTCGTCTCGGAGAATTGGAGGCCATGCTTTTAGATTAGTGGCTAAAGTCTTGCTATCGTATATCGCAGGCGCAAGCGAGTTGGCTGAGTCGAATCAGCCATGCAATTTTTCGCGTTTGCCCCATTCTCCCATGGTGTAATGGCAACACTCCGGTTTTTGGTACCGGCATTCTAGGTTCGAGTCCTGGTGGGAGAGCAAGCGGGGGGCCGGCCCCTTAATTAAGAAGTGACTTTTCGCCCCGCCGTGACCGTGATGCACCCTGACCGAGGAGTAGCAAGTTTCATGTCGAACGGTTCGGCCACCGCTGTGGTCATTCTCGCCGCGGGTCAAGGCACCCGAATGAAATCCGATACGCCGAAAATGCTGCACGCTATCGGCGGTCGTACCATGTTGGAGCACGCGCTCTATGCCGCCAAGGGCATTAATCCGGATGAGATTGCTGTTGTCGTTGGCCACCAGCGCGAAAAGGTAATCGACGCCATCGGGACTTGGGCTTCGGATACCGAGCACTCCAACGGTGTCGTCATTGCCCACCAGGACGAGCAAAACGGTACCGGCCACGCTGTTCAGTGCGCGCTGGAGCACCCCGAGCTGCAGAACTTCGATGGCACCATTCTGGTGACCACTTCCGATGTTCCGCTGCTGGATTCCGAAGCGCTCCAGGCACTGCTCGAAGAGCACAACCGCAAGCCACGCGCTGCCGTGACTGTGCTGACCTCCACTGCTGACAACCCGCACGGCTACGGCCGCATCGTTCGCAACGCCGACGGCGAAGTTCTGCGCATCGTGGAGGAAAAGGATGCCTCCGACGAGGAACGCGAGATCACCGAGGTCAACTCCGGTGTCTACGCATTTGATGCCGAGACCCTGGCAAACGCTCTCAAGCAGCTGGACACCAACAATGCCCAGGGCGAGCTCTACCTCACCGATGTCATCGGCATCGCCCGTGAGGCCGACCGCTCAGTACGCGGTCACCGCCTCGCCGATGCCACCGTCGTCGCCGGTGTCAATGACCGCGTCCAGCTGGCTACCCTTGGCCGCGAACTCAACCGTCGCACCTGCGAGGCAGCTATGCGCGGGGGCGCCACTATCGTCGACCAGGACACCACGTGGATTGACGTTGAGGTGGAAGTCGGCCGCGACGTCACGATTCTGCCGGGCACGCAGCTGCACGGCAAGACCGTGATTGGCGACGGGGCCACCGTGGGACCGGACACGACACTGACCAACATGGTCGTCGGCAAGCGCGCCAGCGTCGTACGTACACACGGTTCCGATTCGGAGATCGGCGAGGATGCGACGGTCGGACCGTTCACCTACATTCGCCCGAACACCAAACTCGGTGTCGGCGCGAAGCTCGGCGGCTTCGTAGAAGCGAAGAACGCGCAGATCGGAAACGGTTCGAAGGTTCCGCACCTGACCTACGTCGGCGATGCGGAGATTGGCGAGCACTCCAACATTGGTGCCTCCAGCGTGTTCGTGAACTACGACGGCGTCAACAAGCACCGCACTGTTATCGGCTCGCATGTTCGCACCGGCTCCGACACCATGTTCATCGCTCCGGTGACCGTGGGTGATGGTGCGTACTCAGGTGCAGGTACTGTTATTAAGGACGACGTTCCTCCGGGAGCATTGGCGGTCAGTGGTGGCCGTCAGCGCAACATCGAGGGATGGGTCGAGCGGAAGCGTCCAGGTACCGCTGCTGCTGAGGCAGCGCAGGCGGCGCAGGTAGCTGACAACGCTGACAACAACAAGGAAGACCAGGAAGGCTAGACGGCAGATGACCGGCCAGTGGATCGATAACCAAAAGAACCTCATGCTCTTCTCCGGAAGGGCACACCCGGAATTGGGCGAGGCAGTTGCCAAGGAGCTCGGCACAGAGCTGACTCCGATGACCGCTCGTGATTTTGCCAACGGCGAAATCTTCGTGCGCTACGAGGAATCCGTCCGCGGTTCCGATGCCTTCGTACTGCAGGCGCACCCGGCACCGCTGAACAAGTGGCTCATCGAGCAGCTGATTATGATTGACGCGCTCAAGCGTGGTTCGGCCAAGCGCATCACCGCTATCCTGCCGTTCTTCCCCTACGCCCGCCAGGACAAGAAGCACCGTGGCCGTGAGCCGATTTCCGCTCGCCTGGTCGCTGACCTGCTCAAGACCGCAGGCGCTGACCGCATCGTCTCCGTGGACCTCCACACCGACCAGATTCAGGGCTTCTTCGACGGCCCGGTCGATCACATGCACGCCATGCCGATTCTGTCGGAGTACATCAAGAAGAACTACTCCCTGGACAACCTGGTCGTGGTCTCCCCTGACGCCGGCCGTGTGAAGGTTTCCGAGAAGTGGGCCAACACCCTGGGCGACGCCCCGCTGGCCTTCATTCACAAGACCCGTTCCGTCGATGTCGCAAACCAGGTTGTCGCCAACCGCGTGGTCGGCGAGGTCTCCGGTAAGACCTGTCTGCTCATCGACGACATGATTGACACCGGCGGCACCATCGCCGGCGCTGTCAAGGTGCTGCGTGAGGCTGGCGCTGAGGACGTCATCATCGCTACCACGCACGGCGTCTTCTCCGACCCAGCTCGCGAGCGCCTGTCGAAGTGCGGTGCCCGCGAGGTCATCACCACCGATACCTTGCCGCAGTCCACCGAGGGCTGGGACAACCTGACCGTCCTGCCAATCGCACCACTGCTGGCTAAGACGATCCACGAGATCTTCGAAAACGGTTCCGTCACCACCCTCTTCGAGGGTCAGGCATAAGTTCTTTCCGCTTGCCGACGGGCACCCCGCCGCGACCAGCAACCTAGTTTTGCTGGTGGTGGCGGGGTTTGCTGTTTGACCTGTTAGTCCACTACAATTTCTCCGGTAAGTCTCGGCGAGGGCGGCCACAGTAGGTGGTTGCCGTTATCGACGCGACGCTCGCAGCCCAACTTTTGCGCCCACGGTGGCATGGATGCGGCACGTGCTCGACTCGACGACTCAGTATCGAATCGTTTAGGAGTCCATTTTCATGGCAAAGCCCAACATCATCAAGATTGATGCCCGTAACCGCACCGAGTTCGGCAAGGGTGCCGCTCGCCGTGCCCGCGTTGCTGGCGACATCCCGGTTGTCATCTACGGCGCTGACCTGGATGCCCCGAAGCACATCCTCGTTGACACTCTGGATTTCCACGCTGTCATCCGTAACCACGGTGTCAACGCTGTTCTGGACGTCAACATCGAGGGCGAGTCCCAGCTGTCCATGGTCAAGGCTGTTGACCAGAACCCGCTGACCCTCGACATCGACCACGCTGACCTGCTCGCCATTCACCGTGACGAGAAGGTTGAGGTTGAGGTTCCGGTCGTTCCGACTGGCGAGCTCGCTCCGGGCGCCCTGCTCATGCAGGATGCCGAGACCATTCTGGTCAACGCACCGGTTCTGGCTATTCCGGAAGAGATCGAGGTCTCCGTCGAGGGTGCAGAGGTCGGCACCATGGTTCACGCCGGCGACGTTACCCTGCCGGAGGGCCTGGTCCTCACCGACGACGCTGACCTGCTCATCTTCAACATTGTCGAGCCGGAGGAAGAGCCGGCTGGTGACGTCGATGCCGACATCGAGGGCATGGGCGAGGCTGAGACCCCGGATGAGCCAGCTGAGGAAGAGGCTGCTGAGTAATTATGAACTCGCAGGCCTAGCTACCACAGCTAAGTAAAAAGGGACGGACACTCTGGTCCGTCCCTTTTTTGTTCTTGAAACTCCCCGAAGCCAACAGACCGCGCACCGTGTGCCAAGATTGAATTCATGAACGCCTCCACCACACCTCTGCTTGTCGTGGGGCTCGGCAACCCTGGGCCCAAATATGAACTCACCCGCCATAACGTCGGGCATCTGGTGCTAGATGAACTAGCGAGCCGCACTTCTCCGATGCCTTCGTCGTTTAGCGTGCATAAGAAGTCCAACGCTGAGATTGTGCAGACTCGGTTTAAGACCTCCGATGGCGGCGAGCGACAGGTGATTCTGGCTAAGCCCCGGACCTACATGAATCTGTCGGGTGGTCCGATTGCGGCGCTGGCCAAGTTCTTCAACGTCGCGCCTACCGACGTCGTGGTAGTCCACGATGAGCTGGACCTGGACCCAGGCGTGGTACGGCTTAAGCGCGGCGGGGGCGAGAATGGCCACAATGGCCTGCGCTCGACCACGAAGTCGTTGGGCACGAAGGACTACATGCGGGTACGTATTGGCATTGGCCGTCCTCCGGGCCGCCAGGATCCAGCTGATTATGTGCTGCGCAACTTCAATGCCAAGGAGCGCGAGGAACTCGCTTTCACTCTGCCCACTGCTGCGGAGGCGGTGGAGCTAATCGCCAGCCACGGGCTGGAGATTGCGCAGAACCAGATTCACGGGCGGTAGCAGTAGCGGGAAGGGGGCTATTTTCACGTTCCCGGGAGCTTCAGTCTTTACAGCTCGTCGGTGTTCGTGCTGCTCGGCGTTTTCGTCGGCGTTTTCGCTCTGTCCACCGAGCGCCTGGCGGTGGGATTCGGGAAGCTGCGGCAGGGCGCCCGTGAGGGCATCGACCAGGTGATGAGGATCAGGCGCCCGAGGAGCTCCCCGTCCGGCACGCCCACGACTCGGCGTAGCGGCCGCCCTTCGCCAGCAATTCATCGTGCGTGCCCCGCTCTGCGACCGTCCCGTCCTCCGAAAGCACGACGATGAGGTCGGCATCGCGAACGGTGTGCAGGCGATGGGCGACGACAATCACGGTGCGATCGCCGCGCAACGCCTCCATCGTGCCGACGATCGCCCGCTCAGTGGCCGCATCCAGCGAGGACGTCGGCTCGTCGAGAAGCACCACCGGGGAATCCTTCAGAAGCGCCCGGGCGATGGCGAGGCGCTGCCGCTCGCCTCCCGACAGCAGCGTCCCCTCCTCCCCCACCGGGGTATCCCACCCGGAAGGCAGCAGCTCCACGATGCGGTCCACCCCGGAACGCCGGGCGGCCTCGCGCAAGCGATCCCCGTCACCGGGCTCGGAACCGAATCCGGGATCGGCGAAGACCACGTTGTCCCGCACGGACGAGTCGAAAAGGAACGTCTCCTGGAACACCGGGGTCACCAGCGAGTTCACGCCGTCGGTGCCAATCCGAGGCAAGGGTACCCCGCCGATGAGGACCTCCCCCGAGTCCGGATCATGAAAACGCGACAGCAGCCGCATGACCGTCGTCTTGCCCGCCCCCGACGGTCCCACTACGGCAACCAGCGCTCCCTGAGGTGCACGGAAGCTGACGCCGTCGAGAACCTTCTTATCCCCGTACCCGAAGCTCACGTCGCGGAACTCCACGTCATGCCCGTCGGGCAGCTCCGGTGCGGCAGGTTCGGGAAGGGCGGGGATTGCCCGCAGGTCACGCAACGCAGCCAACGTGTTGCGGCCCGCACCGAAACCGCCGGACAACGCTCCCGCCGTGGTGATCGGTCCGGTGAACTGGACGACCACGATGAGCATCGGCGCCAAATGCGCCGGCGCCATCCCGCCCGTCGCGGCGACTGCCACGGCGACTATCACCGCCGCCGTGAACACCGCATGGACGACCGAACCCAGTCGTCCGATGGCCGCCCCCTGCGTCGACGTCGCCTTCGCGAACGCATCGTGTTGGGCCCGGATTGCCTCATCCACCATCGCGTCCGCCGCCGAACCGTCGCCCGCGGCGCGAATCGCCTGCTGGCAGCGGGTGAACTCGATCAGCCTGCCGGAGACGGCAGCGACGGCGTCAGCATGCGCTTCGTCCGACTCCCCGCCGACCCGACCAATGGCCCGGTAGGCGAAGAAGATCACCGGCGCCGACGCGACGAGAACCAAACCGACGCGCCAATCCACCGCCAGAATTCCGAAGGCGATGACGGTCGGCGCAACCGCCGCGGCGATGACAGGCCGCAGGATCACGTGCGGCACGGACGCCGCGAACGCGATACCCGACGATGCCATCTCCGAAAAGCGGCCGGCCGTGGACTTGGTGACGTACCCGAGTGGCAACGTCAGCACGCGTTCGCCCAGAGAACGCAGTAGGGACGACAGCACCGCTGCGGAATTCGCCCTGCCGACCGTCCCCGCGGCGAGAGACAGCACCGCATGGGCGGCCGCGAGGCCGGCGATGACGCCGGTGAAACGCCACGCCGTCGCATCATCTCCCTCGGCCAGAGCCGACAGCAGCGGCAGCAGCGCGACGAACGCCGCTCCCTGAGCCAGCGCGGCAAGCGCGGCCAACGCAATGAGCCACGCCAGCGTCATTCTCGAGCGCCGATCCGTCATCGACCACAAGTCCCGAATCATCGGTTCCCCGCCTTTTCATCGTCTAATTCAGTGCCCCGCGGGGCGGATGGTTCGTCGTCGAGCGCGAACGCGCGCCACAAATCCCGGTAGCGGCCACCGCGCGCAAGCAACTCGTCGTGGGTACCCGCCTCCGCGACCGCTCCCCCGTCGAGAACGAGGATGCGGTCGGCGTTGCGGATCGTGCTCAACCTGTGCGCGATCACAATCACCGTCCGTGAACGGGCCAAACGCTCGATTGCGGACTGGATGAGGGCCTCGGAAGCCGGATCCGCGTAAGCGGTTGCCTCGTCGAAGATGAGCACCGGCGCGTCCGTGACGATCGACCTCGCGATGGCCACGCGCTGCGCCTCACCACCGGAAAAGGTCACGTCGACGTTGACCACCGAATCCAGGCCCTTCGGCAGCGCCGCGATGACCGCACCGAGGTTCGCGAGCTTCGCGGCCGCCATGATTTCGCCGTCGGTGGCGTCTCTCCTGGCCAGCCGGATGTTCTCCCGCAACGGCAGCGTGAGCAACTGCGGATCTTGGAACACTACCGACACCGAGCGGTGCACGTCACGCACGGCGATGTCGCGAAGATCGGCGCCGCCCAGCAGCACCGAGCCTTCAACGGGGTCGTAGAAACGCGCCAACAGCCGGGCGACGGTGGACTTTCCGGAACCGGAGGACCCCACCAACGCCGTGAGGGTCCCCGGTTCGAACGTCGCGGACATCCCGTCGAGGACCCGCGGCCCATCGCCGTAGGAGAAGACCAGGTTCCGGGCCTCGAGCGCGCCTCCGCGCGCGGGCACCGGATCGGCGGGCTCGACGATCGGCGGCGTGCCCAGCACCTCCGCGATGGATTTCAGGGCCGCGATCCCCGCGATGATGGGTTCGGAGTTCATGGCCACCCGCACGATCGCCGCGGAGAGTCCAAGGCCGAGAACCAGCCCGGCGACGAGACCCTCCGGTGTGCCGCCCGCTGCGTCCCGCAGAGCGAGGCCGGCGCCGCACACCACTGCGAGGACCGTGATTGGAGACGTCACCACGTCGATGAGCCCAAGATAGATGTTCGACTGCCGAGACCAGGCGGACCACGCGCGGACGAACGACGACGCCGCGGCATCGTAGCGGCCCGAGCCCTGGTTGGCGCATCCGAAGGACTTCATCACCGGGATGCCGCGCACCAACTCGATGACCGCGGCCGTCACTCCTTCGGAGGCTCGCTCGTAGTCGCGCTGAAGGCCGGCGCCACGCGACATCATTACGCCCATCAGGGCGAAGGTGACCAGCACCGGGACGACCGCCACCGCCGCGATCCGCCAATCCACCGCGACGAGCGCGATGAGGGAAAGCAGGGGAACCAGCACCGCCACCACGGTCTCACCGACGGTGTGGCCCATGAGCTGGTGGACAGCCGCGACGTCCTTCTCAACCGACCCGATGATTCCCGACGAGCGCCGGGCGTCTAGCCAGCCCAGCGGCAACTTCCGGATTTGGGCGACCAGCCGGCGCCGGAGGTGGAGCTGCAGGTCGTTATCCGCCCGGTGCGAGAGCATGCCGGCGGCGCCGTCCGCGGCCATGCGCACCGTTGCGGCGACGACGATGACAGCCACGGCCAACCACGTCCGATGCTCCGGGGCCTCCGGGTACGTCATCGCGATGTCGATGATGCCGACCAGCGAAGCGACGGTAGCCACCGACGACAGGACGGATAACGCGACCACCGCACGCATCCGAGTCCGGATCGGGGCGAGCAGCGACCACGGGCCTACGGTCCCGTCCACAGCGCTCACTTGCCCGCCTCCCCGATCGCGCTTTTCTTCGTGAGAGTGCAGAAGTACACCATGCCGGCGTGTGAGGCTCCGCCCAGCTTCAGCCCGTTGGCTTCGGCGAGGTCCTCGAGCTCGCTGCCCCGGAACACCCGGTGGCCCATCTTCGCCATGACGGCCATGTCGACCCGCTCGTTCACGTCGGGATCCTCGGCGAACGTCTGCACGTAAGCGATGCCGCCGTCGGCGAGCAGCCTGGCGACCCTGCCGAGCGCGGCACCTGCATCCTTCATTTGGTGGAGCGCGCCGCACACCCAGATTTCATCGGTCCTGCCGGGCTCTCCCGCGAGCGGCGCGAGGACGTCGGCGACGTGGAATTCCGTCCGGGCCCCGAGCCCGTCGACGGCGGCGGCGTCCATCGGTTCACGCGCATAGCGGCTGAGGAACCTCGGCTGGACCTTGTCCTGGTAGGCCGCGAGGAGTCTGCGGTTGTTCTGGACGATCTGGGCAATCGACTTCATCTGGTTCTGTCTCCGGGGTGTGTGGGCCGCGTCCACGCGGCGGTTTCGGGTTAGGTGCTCGGGTTCGCGGGCCGTCGTCGGCGGCGATGCCCCCGTGGACGTGCCCGTCATGCAGACTCCCCCGGCCTCGTTTTCACGGCGATGCCCCACGCCGCGAGCACGGCGATGCCTAAGAACCAGGCCGCGCAGACCACCAGACCCGCAGCCCCGGTGCCGTTGACGGCCTCGCCGGCCGCGGATACGGGGGTGTGCCCGGCGATTCCGCGCAGGAGAGGACGGAAGTGGTCGGCGGGCATGAGCACCGTGTTGACGAACATCGCAACGATGATTAACGGGATGAGGGCCACGGAGCCCTGGGGGCTGGTGATGGAGAACGCGATGTACGTGCCGGTGCATGCGGCCGCCGCGGCAACCATCGCGCCGGTCATCGCGATCCTCCACCACCAGGACGCCTCAGGGGGGCTGTCGGAAAGCAAGGCGGCCACCGCCACGACGACGGCCGTCATCGCCATGATCCGGATAAACTCGGCGATGATCCGTGCGGCCGGCACGGCCGCGTACGGCGCCGGCATGGTGATCAACCGCTCGTGGAGGCCATTGCTGCGTTCAACGAACACGGTGGACGATCCCGTGATGGCCAGGATGAACGCCCACGCCGTCACGACCAGGATGACCGCGTTCGGGAGTTCGAACTCTCCGGTGAGCTGCCTGACCAGGCCACCGAACATGCGGTTGACGATGAACAGGTACACGAGCGGAGCAATGAACGTCATGAACCAGAAGTCGGGGCGCCGCAGCCAAATGTGGGCAATGCGCCGCAGATGCACGAAGATGGGGCCGATCATGATTCGCTCCTCGAGGTGAACCGGCGGATGAACAGGACGATTCCGGCGACCGCCGCGACACCGAGCCACAGGGCGGCCTCTTCCCCGGCGCTATCCGGGAAGGCGTCCGGGGACGCTGCCCTGATCACCTCGATCATCGGCGAAAACGGCATGTGACGTACGACGTCGCGAAGGGAGCCGTCCAAAGCGGTCGCCGGAATGAACGCGGTGGAGAACATAAGCAGCAGCATTTCCAGCGCCTGGATCGATGAGGCCGTCGACACCGGGGCGGGCACCATCAGGATCACCCCGTCCGTGACCAGGGACAGAACCGCTGCGGCGAGCAGTGACCACAGGACAGTCCACGCGACGTCACCGACAGTCATGTCGAGGCCACAGGCCCACGCGACGACCAGCAGCGCCGCGATCGACGCGGACATCCGCAGCAAATCGGTGGCGAGCCTGCCGGCGACATAGCCGCCTGTGGCCCCGGGCAACACGCGCACGCGGTCAACAAGCCCGGATTCGACGTCCTGTCCCACCGCCATCGCCGACGCCGCGGCGGTGAACATCGCCGCCTGGAACAGGCAGCCGCCGAGCACGAAACGCAGGTACCCGAAGCCGGATTGCCCCGCCGAGTACCCAAACACCGCGTACAGGCACAGCAGGAAGAGGGGCGGAACTACGAACATGGAGATCAGCGACGCGGTGTTGCGTCGCAACAGCAGCAGATCCCGATGGAGAAACGCCGCGACCGACGTCGCACTCATCGCGCCGCACCCCCTGCGTTCATCGATATGAACACCTCGTTGAGGGTGGGCGGCGACACGCTCAGCGAATCCGGCGACGCTTCCGAGGCCTCCATCGCCTGCGCCACCGCCTCGAGGACCCGCGGTCCGGGGTCGACGTCGAGGGACACCGACTTCCCCGCGACGCGGGCGCCGTCCAGGCACGTTCCCCCGAGGCAGCGGGCGAACGCCTCCGCCTCGGCGGCGGTGGCAAAGGACACGCGGAGCACGTGCGACCCGAAGTCGCGGCGCAATTCCTCCGGCGTTCCGCTGGCGACGATGCGGCGATCCTTGAGCAGATGGACGTGGTCTGCCAGCGCCTCCGCCTCTTCCAGGTACTGGGTGGTCAGCACCAGGGTCATTCCGTCGTCCCGCAGTTGCCGGATGAAGCCCCACAGCTCTTCGCGGCTGACCGGGTCCAGCCCCGTCGTGGGTTCGTCGAGGAACAGCAGCCTGGGCACGACGCACAGCGACGCGGCGATGTCGAGGCGGCGCCGCATGCCACCCGAATAGGCCGACGCCAGCGTCGAGGCACTGTCCGCGAGCGAGAATTGCGCGAGCAGTTCCGTCGCGCGGGCGGCCGCGGCGGCGCGGTCGAGTCCGCGCAGCCGCCCGAAGAACTCCAGGTTCTCCCGGCCGGTGAGGTTCTCGTCGATCGCCGCGAATTGGCCGGTGGTGGCAATGTCAGCGCGCACGCCCGCCGGGTCCTCTTTCACATCGCGCGAGAAGATGCTCACCTCGCCGGAGTCGGCGGTGATGAGCGTCGACAGGATTCGGATGAGGGTGGTCTTGCCTGCACCGTTGTGGCCGAGGAACGACACGATCGCCCCGGTGGGCACGGTGAAACTCACGCCGTCGAGCACATGCTTGCGCATCCGGGCACCGCGCTTTCCCTTGCGGCCGCCGGCCGGCGGGGCACCTGCCCCGCCTTCGGGCGGGGTGCCCGCTTTGCCCGCAATCGGGTAGCTCTTCGTGAGGTCGCGGACGACAATCGCCGCACCTCGTTCAGCTTGATCCGTCATCGTTTCCCCTTTCCTTTGGTATCGCAGTGGGCCGCTGTCGGCAGCGGCCCCGTGGTCGGGTTGTCATGCGGCACCTCGATATGGATGCCCGCATCGCGGGCGAAGGCGAGGACCGGTTCGAGGAGCCGGGGGTGGCCGACGAGATCCCGGCACCCCGGCGCGACCGGCTTCCCCGCGACCGCCACAACGGTGGCGGCAGCAATCGCCGCGGTCATTTTGTAGGAACCCGGGCCGGTCGCCCGGACGACGGTCGTTTCGGCCGGTGCCTGGTCACGGCCTCGAACCACCTCGGGGGATCGGCGACCACCTCGGAAACCGGCAGCAACACCTGGTCGTAACCACAAAAAAGGGCGTAGACGTGGAAGCCGATCAGCGAAAGGTTGTGGGTCAAAGGTAGCCACGTGAGCATCTTGTTCTCGTACCGGTGTGCGTGGCGTGGGATCGTCGCGCGCAGACCGTTCAGCACGGACTCGTTGGTTACGATGACGCCCTTTGGCGATCCCGTGGAGCCGGACGAAAACTGGATAAGGGCTTCGCCGGCCGTCCCACCTCGCACCGGGAACGCGGGGACCGCCCCGGAGCCATCCCCGGAATCCACGTCCCCCGCCTGAGAGAAGTCCGATTCAGCATCACCCGGCATCGCCGCACCCGGTTCCGCGGCAGCGTCATTGACGATGGACACGTCGAGCAGCCGGTCCTCGCCCACGACCACGGCACCGTTTGCGCCGGTGAGCAGCGTGTGACTGCGTTCGTCGACCAGGATCGGGGCCCCGGGCATCATGTCCGAGAGCGTCCGCACCCTGTCGACGTCAACCGGGCCCGCCACCGCCTCCGCATGGACCCGGCCATACGGGACGAAGACGTCCCGCCGATTCTCGACGAAGGTGATCCCCTTTTTCGTCTCATCGGCCTTGTCCCGAAGCACGTCGCTGATGGTCCGGATCGTGTTCATTGGTACCTCTTTCGGTTGTCGGCGCCATGCCGGTGCCGGGCGGACCGGGCCCGCATGGCGTGACCCGGAGGATGTGTCTGAAGGGTTGAAAGGGTGAAGCAACTGGGTGGGGCGCGTCTCCGCACAAGCTCAGAAACGCTCGCGGGCCCGGGACCCGCCGGTTCCAGGCGCCCGTCAAGTCACTGCGGACACCAGGGCGGCGACGAAGACCGCGGCGGACGCTGCGGCCGCGAACCCGTCACGCACTCGCCAGGGGTGATCGGTGCGGAAGGTACGCCGCGGATAGAGGCCGAAGTTGCGCATCGCCAGGGTCAGGGACAGCTTTTCGGCGCAGCGCACGGCGCTGACGAACAACGGGAAAGCGATGCGCGCGGGCGTCGTCGCGCGAATGAAACCGGAGCGGAAAGACTGCTCCGGTCGCATCGAGCGCAATCTAATCGCCCATGTCAGCTGGGGGATTTCACTGCGCAGGAACGCTGCGATGCTCACCCCGGAAATCGCTATGGTGCACCATGTGTAGGGCACCCGGAGGCGTTGCACCATGGCGTCGAAAAGCTCCTCGACGCGCATGCACGCGGAGACCAGGACCGTCCCCGCGAACACGGCCATCAACAGCAGTCCGTGATGGATGCCGTGGCGGACGGCTTCCGACGCATCCCCACCGCCGTAGAACTCGGAGCGCCACCCGAGCAGGCCGAAGAACACCCCGATTAACAGGACAAGAAGGACCTTCCCCGCCGTCGCCCGAACGTCGCGTTCCGCGATCGCAGCGAGTGCGAGGAACGCGACCACCGTCAGGGCGAGAACGGCGTCTCCGCCGGAGAGCAGCGCGGCGACGAGGACGAACATCACCGCCGCGACAATCGTGATGGCGTTCAACCCCGCGCGCCTTCGAGCGGCGGATCCACTGGTCCAGGGGCTTTCGTCCAAGGACGTCCGTGCGCCGGCCGCGGGCAGTGCACGATCCCGCCGGGACGACTCCGGGGAAGCCGGCACGTCGGCTGCGGGACCGGACCAGGCGACCTTCCCTTCGGCGACGATGCTCGCCCGATCCGCCCACGTTCGCGCGGCACGGCGGTCGTGGCACGTGAACACAACGGTTCCGCCGGCCCCGGCGTATTCCGCTAGGGCATCCAGTACGATGCGCGAGCTCGGCGAATCCAGGTGCGCCAACGGCTCGTCGAGAAGCAGCAAACGGCGATTGGCCGCCACCGCCAGGAAGATGCCCAACCGTCTTTTCTGTCCGCCCGACAGGACGAACGGCGAGACGGGGTCAAGTGCCCGGGGGCACAGGGCTTCCCGCAGTTTCCGCAGCTCATCGGCGCCGAGTGGTCCGTGCGGGTCCGTGCCGGCCAGCGCGGAGTCGATTTCCGCGGCGACGGTCGCGCGGGTGAACTGGTGCTCGGGGTTCTGGAACGCCAACGACGCGAAGGCGTCGGGCACGCGCCGGGCGGACGCGCCGTCAATCCGGAGGTCCGCTCCCGCCGTCATCTGGCCCGACAGCACCGCCAGCAAGGTGGACTTACCGGCTCCGTTGGCACCGACTAGGGCATGAATCTCGCCCCGTTCCAGTGTCAGATCGGCCCCGTTCAGGATCCTCTCCCCGCCTCGGGCCACGTGGGTTCCGGTCAAGGCCAGCAGTGGAACGGCATCCGCCTCCGATTCCGGATCGGGACGGTCCGGCGCCCCCGTGCCCGGCGTACTGGCGTCCGGCGTTCCGGCGGTCGCGGCCGTCGTCGCAATGCCCTTCACCGCGATGCCATCCGGCGCTCCGTGGGCGGCGACGCTCCCGTCCGCATCGAGGACCGTCACCGTGTCGACCCACCCGTCGAACGGGCGGAGGTCGTGCTCGATGAGCAGGATAACGCGCCCCGGGGCCCGCAAATCACGGATGGCGGCGAACAGCGACCGGCGACCGTCCTCGTCGACGTGGGCCGCGGGCTCGTCGAAGATCATGACCTCCGGCGCCCTGGCCACCGCACCGGCGATGGCCATCCGCTGGCGTTGCCCGCCCGACAAAGCCCACGGATCCTTCTCCGCGAGCTCTGACAGCCCGACCTCCGATAGAGCCTCGGCTGATCGCTTGGCGACGATACCGGCTTCCACGAGGGAAAACTCGAGGGCCATGGCCACGTCATCGACGACTCGGAGCGTGAGCACCTGCGTCGCCGGGTCTTGCCCGACGAAGGTGACCCGGTCCCCGTCCACGGGGCGTTCGGTGCCGTCGGCATCGATGATGTGCACGAATCCGGCATGGTCGATGGGGATGTGCGAGGGGATCAGTCCAGCGATGAGGTGGGCCAGGCTCGTCTTTCCGCATCCCACGGGCCCCGTGATGGCGTTGATCGTGCCGAAATCGAAGGAGAGATCCACCATGTCGGGTGCCCATCGCCCATCGGCGTGCCGCACACCTGCACCACTAACCCGTAACCGGGCCGGGGCCGTCCCGCGTGTCGCACCGGCGCACGCGGGTGCTCCGCCGGTCACCGGGTGACCCCGCGGCTGCGAAGCCCCTTTGCGACGGCAAAGCCCAGGACCAAAAACACCAAGCTCGATGCCAAGGCTACGGCGAAGCTGATCAGGGTCATGGGCGTGGTCGGCGAGTCGACGCCGACTGCGCGCGGGGCCATCGTTCCCATCAGCGCGGAGAACAACATCGCCGAGGCCACGAACTGGGGACGCGTCCACCGCCGGTACAGGGTGACCATGAACGGAAGCTCGATGAGCAATCCTTCCATAATCAGCGCCCCGATTGCGGCGACGCCGAACGGGGTGGTCGCCGCGGACACGACGCCCATGGCAAGGCACGCGATGAGGCTCGCGCCAAGCTTGCGGACGACGATGAGGGGAACAACGCACTGCAGGAACCACAACCCGAGCGTCGCCGCGACGAGATAAACGTGGGCGATGCCGGCAAACACCTGCAGGTAGGTCAGGGGCACGATGATGAGAGACCCCGCAACGCCGATCGCGGCGGCGACGAGCATGTCGCGGGTGGATGGTCGGCCACCCGCTGCGACCGGTGCGACGTGCACCAACCGCCCGTCATCCGTCTGCGACGCCACCGCGTCCCCGGCTCCCCCTCCGGAGAGGGGTTCTCCGGTCGATCCACGTTTTCCGTTCATCGTCGCCGCCTTGCTTCCGTTGCCGATTCCCGATCGGGAACACCACCTGAAACAGTATTAGGTTAGGCAATGCTTATCGCCTTACGCCAGGCTCAATTTACTGAGCTTACCCCCGCCCTCCCCCGTTACCGTGATGGTGCCCCCTCACGGGGCGCGGTCACCGGGCCCGGCATGGCTTATCTGCGTGAACATTTCCATAATCCGGGGGTGTTGCCACCGGACACCGGGGACAACCGCTGACAGCTAATAGGGACACGGACCAAACAGAGATCTCGTCGTAACGTGGGTGCCTGCAACGGATGTCCAAGACACCGGCGACCAGCCGCAACAGAAGGACACCACCATGGAACCGTCCACAACACCCGAAATCATCATCGGCCTCGACGTCGGCAAAACCGGCCACCATGCCAGCGCGCTGACCAACACCGGCGAGAGAATTTACGACAAACCACTGCCCAAAGACGAAGCCGCACAGCGCGAAATCTTCGCGTCCATGCAGGCCCACGGCAGCGTTCTCATGGTCGTCGATCAACCCAACACGATCGGCGCCCTGCCCATCGCCGTGGCCCGCGACTGCGGTTGCACGGTCGGAGACCTCCCCGACCTAGCCATGCGAAAAGCAGCCGATCTCTACCCTGGACGATCAAAAACTGACCGCCGGGCTGCATTCATCATCGCCGACACCGCCCGCACCATGCTGCACACACTGCGGGCAGTCGACCGCGACGACGAGATACTAGCAGCGCTGAAGACGCTCGCCGGATTCCACGACGACATCACCAAAGACGCCACCCGAACGAAAAACCGCCTTCGCAGCGTGCTCACACAGATTCACCCCGCACTCGAGCGCGTCTTTGCAGGTGAGATTCTCTCGCGCACGTTGGTGCTGGACTCGCTCATCCACTACGAAGGTCCGACAAAACTGGCCGCCGCAGGTCGGGGCCGGGTCCTGAAGTGGATACGCAACCGCGCCAAGAAGGACCCTGCTGCCCTGGTTGACGCAATTCTCGCTGCCCTTGCCGAGCAAACTGTCACGGTACCCGGCACTGCGGCAGCAGAATTGGTCATTTCCCAGCTGGCGGCGAACATCAAAGCGCTTCAAGCACAGCGCGACACGATCGCCGGGCAAGTCGAGGAGATGCTCGAATCGTTCCCTCTTGCCCAGGTCTTGATGTCGATGCCCGGCGTAGGCATCACGACTGCCTCTAACATCTTGTTGTCCATCGGCGATTGCCAGGACTTCGCCGATGCCGCGCACTTGGCCGCTTACGCCGGCATCGCGCCGACCACCCGGCAGTCGGGTACGTCGGTCCGCGGCGAGTTTCCCACCAGGACCGGCAATAAACAGTTGAAAAACGCGATGTTTCGATCGGCGTGGATCGCGTCGAACTGCCATCCCGCATCGCGCGACTACTACCTGCGTAAACGGGGTGAAGGACAGAAGCACAATGCCGCGGTGATGTGGCTTGCCCGGAGCCACTGCAACGTCATCTATCCCCTACCGCCCCGGCCCATGCATCCGCGCCGAAGCCGCGCAGAACCACGTCCACCAGCGGTAGGCGATAGCGGCCTCCCGCACCGAAAGCTCCGTCCCCCCCTCCCCTGCCCTCCCCATCGCCTCAACCCCCGTGGTTTAGGAGGGGGAAGAGGGCGTTCGAGGGCTCAACAGCTCAAGCCCAGGACCGCCGACTTACAGCTCGTCGATGTGCTTGCGCTTCGGGTAGACGCGCGGGCGAGCACCGGCAATCTCCTCAGCAATGCGGATGACCTGGTTGGAGTAACCGAACTCGTTGTCGTACCAGACGTAGAGCACTAGGTGCTTACCGTTGGCGATGGTAGCCAGACCATCGACGATGCCAGCGTGGGTGGAACCAACGAAGTCGGTGGAGACCACTTCTGGTGAGTGGATGTAGTCAATCTGCTGGCGCAGGACGGACTTCAGGGAAACTTCGCGCAGGTAGTTGTTAACCTCGTCGCGGTCGACCTCAGTGTCCAGAGTCAGGTTCAGCACCGCCATGGAAACGTCCGGGGTGGGAACGCGGATGGCGTTACCGGTCAGCTTGCCCTCAAACTCCGGCAGAGCCTTGGCGACGGCCTTTGCGGCACCAGTCTCAGTGAGAACCATGTTCAGGGTGGCTGCGCGACCACGGCGGGAACCCTTGTGGAAGTTGTCAATCAGGTTCTGGTCATTGGTGAAGGAGTGAACAGTCTCGACGTGACCGAACTCGACGCCCCACTTGTCATTGACGACCTTCAGCACCGGGGTGATGCCGTTGGTAGTACAGGAAGCTGCCGACAAAATATTGTCAGAGTCCTCGATGATGCTGTGGTTAATTCCGTAGACGATGTTCTTTACATCGCCCTTGCCCGGCGCGGTGAGCAGAACCTTGGAAACTCCCTTGGACTGAAGGTGCTGCGACAGTCCCTCACGGTCACGCCAACGACCGGTGTTGTCAATGACAATCGCATCGTTAATGTCGTAGGCGGTGTAGTCAACAGTTGCCGGGTCGTTGGAGTAAATGACCTGGATCGGGGTGCCGTTTGCCCAAATAATGTTGTTTTCGCGGTCAACCGAGATGGTGCCGTCGAATGCACCGTGGACGGAGTCACGGCGCAGCAGCGAAGCACGCTTGACGATGTCGTCCTCACCATTCTGGCGAACCACAATCGCGCGCAGGCGCGGGCCGTTGAACAGTGCCTCACGAGCCAGCAGAATGCGGGCCAGCAGACGACCGATACGTCCGAAACCGTAGAGGACAATGTCGGTCTTCGGGGTGTGAGTCCCGGCACCGATAACCTCGGCAAGCTCCCGCTCGAGGAATGCGCGCAGGTCGCCGCCTTCCTCTTCGAAGCTGGTAGCCAGGGCGCCCAGGTCAATGGAGGCGGTGCCGAGATCCATCTTCACCAGTTCCTGCAGAATCGGCAGAGTCTGGCTCAGAGGCAGCTCCTGCGAGGTAATGCGACGGGCGTAGCGGTGCGACTTAATGATGCCGGTCTCGGTGACGTTTTCCAGTCGGCGGCCGAAGATTGAAGTCACGACATCGTTGTTGCGTCGCAGCTGTCCCAGGAGGGGGATCATCTGCTCTGCAAGGCTGATGCGCTCATTCCAGTCATTGCGCTTGATGGGGGCCGAATCCGACATAAATCCTCCTGGCTTAAATGAATATGAGTTCCCCCTCAAAATACCCCGCACACGCCGTTCACCGGCTATCGCCCTCAA
The DNA here is from genome assembly GCF_014335085.1 of Corynebacterium sp. LK26. Taxonomy (NCBI): domain Bacteria; kingdom Bacillati; phylum Actinomycetota; class Actinomycetes; order Mycobacteriales; family Corynebacteriaceae; genus Corynebacterium; species Corynebacterium sp. LK26. The sequence goes on along the minus strand of NZ_PDHB01000016.1, from coordinate 123,680 downwards.
CTGGGTACCCCGTATTGTGGCCCAGCTTTCACCCAATCGGGGGAGGCGCTGGGAGGCGACCTGAGGAAGAAAAGTGAACCCTACTTACCCGTTAGAATTAAAGCCATGACGGAACCCCTGGATATCCAGCAGCAATCTCCCGCCCAGCCGCCATACCGCCTTGTAGTCACGGATATGGACGGGACTCTATTAAATGAAGACAAGGAAATCCCGGATTCCTTTTGGCCGGTAGTCACCGAACTGCTCGACCGCGGTGTCCACTTCGCTCCCGCATCGGGCCGCCAGTACGCCACTCTGGCCGACCAGTTCGCCCCCATTGCACACCGCATCCCAATCATTGCGGAAAACGGCAACTATGTCGCGGATGCGGGCGAGGTGGTCTCAGTTACCAGTATCGACCACGACATCGTCACCCAGTTGGTACACGCGATCCGCCAGTTCAACGACAACCGCGTGGCAGCGGGGCGCACTCCTCTATCGGTTATCATCTGCGGCGCTGCCAGCGCATACGTGGAGTTTTTCCCGCCGCATTTCAGTATTCCGGAGGAAGTTCAGCAGCTGCAATTCAACGAGGCCGCCAAGTACTATTTGAAGCTGCAGAAGGTCGATGATGTCATCGCCGCCGCCGCCGAGGACGGCATCGTCAAAATTGCCGCCTTTGATCCTTACTCCGTCGAAGACGAATCCGCCGATTACTTGCGTTCCCAGAGCCCGCACCTGCGCGCAGTAGTCTCCGGTGCACATTGGGTCGACCTCATCGACGCCAACACCAACAAGGGCACGGCACTCGCCGCCCTGCAGGAGGCCCTCGGTGTCTCTCCTGCCGAAACTGTCTGCTTTGTTGACTACCTGAATGACCTCGAGCTCATCGACCACGCAAGCCGTTCGTTTGCCATGTCCAACGGTCACCCGGAAATCAAACGCCGCGCCACCGACATCGCACCATCGAACGCGGAGGAAGGCGTCATCACGACGCTGCGCGAACTGTTCAACCTCTAACGCCACCCCAACGTAATTGACCCCTTACCCCACTGGAGCGGTAAGTTAGAAAGGTTGAACCCGATTCCCTTATTCCGATTTTCTTTTTAAGGAAAGCGTAGTCTCCCTGTGACCACTCTCGCCGAAGAAGCAGCACGCCGCCGCACATTTGCCGTCATCGCACACCCGGATGCCGGTAAGTCCACGCTCACCGAGGCGCTGGCTCTGCATGCTCATGTCATTAACGAAGCCGGTGCTGTCCACGGCAAGGCCGGCCGCAAGTCGACTGTGTCCGACTGGATGGACATGGAGAAGGATCGCGGCATCTCGATTGCCTCTTCCGCGCTGCAGTTCGAGTACCAGCCAGAGGGGCACGACGGCGAACCATACATGATTAATCTCGTCGATACGCCTGGTCACGCCGACTTCTCCGAAGACACCTACCGTGTGCTTACGGCTGTCGACGCCGCTGTCATGCTTGTCGACGGCGCCAAAGGTCTCGAGCCTCAGACGTTGAAGCTGTTCCGGGTTTGTAAGTCCAACGGAATTCCCATTGTCACCGTCATCAACAAGTGGGACCGCCCGGGTAAGGCTCCCCTGGAGTTGATGGATGAGATTGTCGCGGAGATTGGTCTGCAACCGACTCCGCTGTACTGGCCAGTCGGTGAAGCCGGCGACTTCCGCGGTCTGCTGGAGCGTGGCGAGGACGGCAAAGCCAAGCAGTTCATTGGCTTCGAGCGCACTGCCGGTGGCGCCACCATTGCCGCCGAGCGGCACCTCACCCCAGAGGAGGCCGCCGCGGAGCAGGGCGATGCCTGGGAGACGGCAGCCGAGGAGTCCGAACTGCTCTCCGCCGATAGCGCTGACCACGACCAGGAGATGTACCTCGCTGGTGACACCTCCCCGGTAATTTTCGCCTCTGCCATGCTGAACTGGGGTGTCCACCAGATCCTGGACACTCTTTGTGAGCTCGCTCCGGCCCCTGGCGCCCGCGAGTCCGACCCGGCTGCCGTTGCTGCTGCAGCGGCTGGCGGCCAGGGGGCTATCGTCGAAAAGCGCGAGCCGACGGATGATTTTTCGGGCGTCGTGTTCAAGGTGCAGGCGGGTATGGATACGCACCACCGCGACAAGCTGGCGTTCATGCGCGTTGTCTCTGGTGAGTTTGACCGCGGCATGCAGGTCATGCATGCGCAGTCTGGACGTAGTTTCTCCACGAAGTATGCCCTGACCGTTTTCGGCCGGACGCGTTCGACTGTGGAGACGGCTTACCCGGGCGACATTGTCGGCCTGGTCAATGCGGGTTCGCTGGCTCCGGGCGACACGATTTATGAGGGTCGCAAGGTCCAATTCAAGCCCATGCCTCAGTTCGCGCCGGAGCACTTCCGCACCCTGCGCGCCAAGAGCCTGGGCAAGTACAAGCAGTTCCGCAAGGCTGTCGACCAGCTCGATGCCGAGGGCGTGGTGCAGATTCTGCGCAACGATGCCCGCGGCGATGCCGCCCCGGTGATGGCGGCGGTCGGACCGATGCAGTTCGAGGTCATGATGGCGCGCATGGAAAACGAGTACAATGTCGAGACCATCGCAGATCCCATCCCCTACTCCGTCGCCCGCCGCACGGACGAAGAGACCGCGCCGGAGCTGGCAAAGCAACGCGGTGTGGAGATCTTCACCCGTTCCGACGGCGCCCTCATCGCCCTCTTCGGCGACAAGTGGAAGCTGTCCTTCATTGAGAAGGAGCACCCGGAATTCACGCTCGAGACGCTGGTCGCTGACTAAAGTTCTCGGTTGCACACAGCGGCAGCGCCAATAACAACCCAATATAGATAAGGAGATTTCACCAACATTGAGCCAACCGGTTGAGCTTCCTCCACAACCAAGTGCATGGCAGCTTTTTACTGCCTTCCACTCCCGTGCGCAGAGATGGCCAGGTGCCCTCCGCGCAGCACTCGCGCTATTCCTGCCGGGTGCCGTGGCACTTCTCACCGGACATGGCTCGGAGATGCTCCTTATCGCCGCTGGTGGGTGCGTGGTCATCTATGGCGAAGGCCACCCCTACCGCAGTCGTCTGCGCGTGATGGCCATCGCCGGGCTATGCCTGATCGCCGGAGTTATGTCCGGCAGTTTTGTCGGATCAGTGGTCCACGGTGAGATCGCTTCCGGCGGCAGCAATCTATGGCTGCTGCTCATCGCACTTTTTACCACGGCGTTGGCCACCATCGGCGCTTTTATTCAAAACGCACTGCGCCTGCCACCGCCAGGTTCATTCTTCATTGTGATGGTCTCCGGCGGCACAACAATGGTCGCCCGCCTTGGCTTCAACCCGGTTGAAACCGCCATGTGGGCTACCGTTGGTGTGCTTTCGGCGATAGTCATCGGCATGGCACCGCGGTTGTGGAATCCGCACGGCCCCGAGATGGCGGCCGTCCAATCCCTTGAATCAGCCATCGAGGCGATGGAAAAGTCAGACTCGACATCGTTCGCCGTTCATCACCAGGCGCAAACTGCACTCACCGACGCATGGGAATCGCTTGCCGACGCAGGCATCATCCGTGGCAGCAAAATCGTCAAGCCCTCCCATACGGAACTGGTCAACCGTGTCATTGCTGCTCATCAGCGGCTGATTGCTATCCGCGGCCGCTTGGGCGTGCACGGCAGCGCTGTGGACATCGTGGACACGCCTAACCTTATCGACGAGACACAGACAACCATTCCACTCGCGCGACCAAGCGTGAGTTACCGAATCTTCCGCTCTTTCGATCGCTATTCCCATGCGTCAATGACTGCGGCAAAGGTGGCTATTACTGGCGGCTTAGCTGGTCTCATCAGCGTGCTCGTCGGTCTTGACCGGCCTGACTGGGCGGTGGTCAGCGCATTGATGACTCTACAGTGGGGCCCCGACCGCACCGCCGGTTCGATTCGAGGGATTCACCGCATGGTGGGCTCGATTATCGGAATTTTCCTCTATGCGCTGCTTTTTTCCTTTGGCCTGGACAGCTGGACGCTACTTATCGCGCTTGCAGCCTGCCAATTCGGCGCGGAGATTCTCGTGGTGAAGAACTATGCGCTGACGACGATCGTCACCACTCCGCTGGCGCTGCTGCTGGGCGGAAATGTCGCTGGCGAGCTCGCACCGATTGTGACCGATCGTGTTTTGGAAGTCGGTATCGCCTGCGCGCTGGCTCTCGCTGTCCTGCACTTCTGGCCGACCGAGAGCATTGAGAAGCACTACCTGCGTCATATTCCGCGCTGCTATCGACAGATGGGTGCTCTTCTCGGCGCGCTGCTAACCGGCACTCCGAATCAGGCACTCGATATTCGTCGCGACCTCCAGTACGAGCTGCTCAGCGAGCGCCAGGCCATCTCGTCTTTGGCCACCAACGACCCCAAAATCGCCGCTCCGCACTGGGACGGCCATCGTCGCATTCGCACGGCTGGCTATTTGTTGCTGGACTACTGTCGCACGCATCCGGATATCCGCCCCTCTCACGAGGAGATTTCCAAGCTCGTTGAGGTAGTCCAGGCAGCTAAAGCTGAGGAGCGCTAGTCCTCCGGCAGCGGGGGCTCCTTGCGCAGGTCGCGGGCTGTTGCCCGCCGTACCTCGCGCGGTTCCTCCTCCGAGCCCCGCGAACGGAACTTAGCCGCGATGTCCTTCAGCGAAGACGACAGCGGCGGCAGCTTCTCCAGCGCGTCACGGCCCGCGTCCCACGCGTCGGTAGCAATATTCTCCGCTTTCCGACGGAACTTGCGGACCTTCTCCTCACGCTGCCGCTTAGTCTCTGCCGCGTCATTTTGCCGCTCGCGCTCGCGTTCAAAGGCGGCGACATCGCGGGCCTCCGCGTCGGAAAGCCTCTTCGAAGCGTGTGCCGCGGCGTCCCACGACTCCTCCAGCGATTCCGCGAGGTGCAACATGGCATCGATGCGCTTTTCAACTTCGCGCAACTTCTCGCGGTAGCCCCGCTGAATGTCATAGCGGCGCATGATGCGGCGGGCACGAGTGGCCTCATTGCGCCAGGTGATGATTGCGCCCTCAGAAATCGACTCATCGACGACGAAACGCATCGTCCACGGGTCGACATCAGCGCTGGCCAGATTGTTGCGTACCCGCTCCTCGCGGTCGAGGACGTCCTGCACGAGACTGCGGGCACGCTCTTCGGCTTGATGGGCGCGGTTGGTACGGGAGTTATCTGGTCGGAAGCTCACCTGGACTATCCTACCGCTCGGCTGCTGCCAAAGCCGGTACTTGGTCGGTCGCGGAGCTCTTCTGCTGGTCATTGTCGCTCTGGTGCTCGAGGCGAACCCAGGAGACAAAGCCCCAAATAACGAAGCATCCGTAGAAGAGGTACAGCGCCGCCGACGGGTAGTAGCCACCCTTGAGCAGCAACGGCACTCCCACGGCATCAACGGCAATCCAAATTAGCCAGAATTCGTTCCACCCGCGGGCCATACCCCAGGTCGCCAACATCGAACCGACGAAAATCCAGGCATCGGCCCATGGCCCCCACGAGCCCAGCATCTCAAAGATATTGGCACAAATCACAGTGGCGAAGATAGCCACGGTAATCATCCCAATGCGTTCCGATGCCGTCGCCCACCGAGGCTCAATTGCGACCTCGTCACCGCTCTGATTGCGGCTCTTGACCCAGCTGAACCATCCGTAGAGACTGACGACGATAAACATGACCTGACGCCCCGCCTGGCCATAGAGATCAAGATTTTGCGGCGTGTGGAAAACTCCGCCGAGGAAGACGGTAAACAGCAAGGCATTTCCGATAATGCCGACCGGCCAAGCCCATACCTTCCGTTTCATACCTAGGAAGGCACACGCCAGGCCAAAGAGGTTACCGACAATTTCACGAATCAAGATTGGTGCTCCCGCCACACTGAGCTGTGCAGTGAGGAAACCCACCAAAAAATCCGACACGTATTCCACGAATTATTCAACTCCTTCTCTTTCATCCGGACTATGACCGTCGGTTTCGGATTCCAACCGAAATCTGCTTGTCCCCTACCTGACGACCCTTCTGGCCACAGGTAGGGCGCTCGTGGACTTGTCTGCGTCAGCCGCAGCATCACCACCGGTGAGGAATTTCACCTCGCCCTGAGAATGCGAGTTCAACGTTAGCACTGTCGCCTTGCGCGCATGTGCATTTTATTCAATGAGGTTTCAATATGAGGTTCTAATACAGCCCCGACATAATTACGCATCTACAATGCGTAGTATGAGCCAAAAGCCCCGCCAACCACGTCCTCCCCGCCCCGCCCGCCGCTCCCATCACAAGCGCTCCGCTGGCTGGGTTCCGGACCAGCACGGCGCCTGGTTCATGGTCACCATTCCCCCGCTGACCGCTCTCGCCCTCACCCCCACATGGACAGGCCTTGCCGTCACCGCGACCTGGCTGCTCGGCTACTTCGCATTCTTCGCCGTGAGCGTCTGGCTCCGCTCTCGTCGCCAACGCCGCCACCTCGCACCCGCCGCCACGTACACCGCGCTCACTGCCGTCGCCGGCTGCATCACACTGCTTGCCGACGTTTCCCTCCTCACCTGGGTCGCCCTCATTGCCCCTCTTGCCGCTATCGCTATTTGGGAGACCTACCGCCGCCGACCGCGCTCACTTCTCTCTGGTGTCTCCACCGTTCTGGCCGCTAGCCTCATGGTGCCTATCATCGCCGGACCAACCCCGAAAGCTTGGGCAATTGCGGCTATCTACGCTGGATATTTCGTCGGCACCGTGCCCTATGTAAAAACTATGATTCGCAAGCGCGGCAACCGCCAGTGGCTCATTGGCTCGGTCACGTATCACGTTCTCATTACCGCCGTGGCCATCATCGGGTGGCTCCTCCTCCACGACCGGAACCTCATCAGCATCGGTGTGCCCATCGTCGCAATTGGGCTTCTCATCAGGTCTTTTACCATGCCAATCTCCGGCGCTCGCCGCGCTCGGCCGTGGACTCCGAAACAGGTCGGAATTCTCGATGCCTTCTTTGGAGTCGCCGTCGTCCTGGCTGCGTGGTAAAAACGACGGCGGGGACATACTTTGGGGATTTTTGGGGAGGGGATGAAGTCTATGGCTTCCACCAAACACGCAGTCAATCACGCAGTTTCCGTCTCAGACTTGGCCGCTAGCCTGAACTCGCGGCAGGCACCACAGTCGGGCTGGCGCAGCTGGGTTCATAAGGCCACCTGGGGCGCAATTTCACCGCGGGAATCATCGTCGGCACGCAAGCAACGCGAGCTGATAGAGCGGGTGCGACAGCCTATCTACGGTGACTACAACATCGCTGTTATCAGCGTGAAGGGCGGCGTTGGCAAGACGTCGACAACCATGTGCCTGGGCGCCACGCTTGCAAGCCTGCGCAGTGACCGAATCGTCGCAATCGACGCGAATCCGGACTTTGGCACCCTCGGTGCACGCGTCACCGCAGCCAATCCCGCATCTATTCGCGATCTGCTCCGAGCCCCGGATACGGACAAATACGCGCAGGTCCGCGCATATACATCACACACGCCGTCACGGCTGGAGGTTGTCGGCAGCGACCAAAATCCGACATCGACGATCGCGCTTTCCGACGGCGAATACTGCGCGGCCCTCGACATCCTTCGGCGGCATTACAACGTGAGTCTGACAGACTGCGGTACCGGCCTGACGCAGCCCATCTCCGCTTCGATTCTGTCTGCGGCCAATTGTCTGGTGCTGGTCACCACGCCTGCACTGGACGGCGTGAAAAGCGCCTGGACGACATTGGACTGGCTTTCAGCGCACGGCTTCGAACGGCTGGTCTCTACCACTGTCGTGGTGGTCAACGAGCTAAATAAACAGGGACTGTCCACAGAGACCGTGCACGAGTTATTTGCCCAGCGCTGCCGCGCAGTACAGGTCATCCCCTACGATCCGCATATCGCGAATGGTGCCAATATCGAGCTGGACAATCTCCAGCCCGCCACCACCCAGAGTTATCTCGAATTGGCGGCCATGATTGCCGATGATTTCGCGCCGACGACTGGCCGCCACAGCTTTGTCTAACGCATAGCCAGCTAACGAAGGTGCTGTCGAATCTCTTCGACATCAACTTCCTGCACGGTAGCGGGCTTAAAGGCGGCGTCGCGGTCCTTATCCACCAACACTGCCCGCACGCCCTCGGCAAAATTGGGGTGCTGACGCATGTAAGCGCCAAGCTTCATCTCCCGGTCTAGCGCCTCCTGCAAGGTGACCTCGTGGGCCGAGTTAGCCGCATAGAGTTCCACGGCCGCTACGAGACTTTCCGGGTTGGCGGGTGCCAGCAGGTCGCGAAAAGTCTCCACTGTTGACGATGCACAAGAGCCCGCCTCAGCGGCTTCGTTGAGAGCTCGCTCAATCTCCGCCCAGGTATCAGCCCCAAAGCAAGCCTCAATGCAGTCGCTCCACTCGGCCAACTGCGGATCCCCGAGCAGATCACGAGCCTCAGCTGAGTCCACATCGAGCGCATACTCCGCGAGCGCCGAATCAATTCCATCGCGGTCCAGAGCCGCAACAAACTCGTCCAGCTGCGCGGATGGCACCGCATGTGTCGCCCATCCAGACCACAGCATGTCCGCCGCAGTTAGGCGGTAACCGGTCAGCCCGGTAAACCTCGCGATTGCCGACGAGGGCCCTCCTAACCGCGTGTTCACATGCTGCGAAAAGTGGGTAATTCCAACGTCGGGAATAAAGCCGATTGCCATTTCTGGCATGGAAGCGCTGGCACGCTCGGTCACGATTCGGTGGGAGCCGTGCATGGAAACACCAAGGCCACCGCCCATAGCGATGCCATCAATAATCGCGATATATGGCTTGGACTGCGCGAATTCCGCAATCATCGCGTTCATCTCGTACTCATCCCGGAAAAACTCCTCCCCCTGCTCCGGAACGCCATCGAGCACAGCCTGCCGAACTGCGCGCACATCACCACCGGCACAAAACGCCTTGGGGTGACCGGATGAAACAACAATGTGGTCCACCGAGTCGTCGTCACGCCATGCGCGGAGCCCCTCGACGACCTCGGTGACCATATCCAAATCGAGCGAATTAAGTGCCTTCGGCCTATTCAGCCGAAGGTGACCAGATCGCCCGTGGACTTCTCGCAGCACCTTCGGCTCATCGACCTCGGTGCGTGCAGTGCCAGAACCGTTATCAGTAGCAGTCATGTCACCCAGTGTGACACAGATAACTAACCAGGGAAAGGTTCTGACGGGAAGGTTCTGCTGCGAAGGTTCTGACGACCAGAACCTCACTGAGACTAAGGAGCTACTTCTTCTTGCTCTTCTTGTCCTTTTTGCCCTTCTTGTGCTTCTTGCCCTTCTTATCGGACTTGCCTGCGCCCTTTACGCGGTCAGCCTCGAGATTGGCGGCAACGTCCGGCACATAGCGGAACTCCGTGCGCGGCGGACGCTCGTAGCTTCCCTCCGACTCCGGACGCTCCGGGATTTCCGGAACATCGCGGTGAATGCGCTCGTACGGAATGGTCGTCAACAGGTGGTTGATGACATTGATACGCGAACGCTTCTTATCCTCAGACTCAACCGTGAACCACGGTGCGGACGGGATATCGGTGTGGATGAACATCTCATCCTTTGCACGGGAGTAATCCTCCCAGCGGGTGATGGACTCCAAATCCATCGGCGAGAGCTTCCAGCGGCGCAGCGGATCCTCACGGCGGGACTTGAAGCGGGCAACCTGCTCCTCGTCCGACACAGAGAACCAGTACTTACGCAGGATAATGCCGTCTTCGACCAGCAGACGCTCAAAAATCGGCGCCTGATGCAAGAAGCGACGGTACTCCTGGGAGGTGCAGAAGCCCATGACCCGCTCAACGCCGGCACGGTTGTACCAGGAGCGGTCGAAAATCACGATTTCACCAGCAGTCGGCAGCTTTTCGACGTACCGCTGGAAGTACCACTGACCCTGCTCACGGCTAGTTGGGGCCGGCAGAGCCTCAACACGGCAGGTACGGGGGTTCAGGTACTGCGTGATGCGCTTAATGGCCGACCCCTTGCCGGCAGCGTCACGCCCCTCCATCACGATGACAATTCGGGCACCGGTTTCTACTACCCACTGCTGCATTTCGACGAGCTCTGCCTGGAGCTTTTTAAGCTCGGCCTCATAAGCCTTCTTGTCGAGCTTCGGTGGGCGCTGGACGTCGTCATTATTCATAGTCCACAGTTTACCCGGCAGGGCGCGACGACCCTATTCGCCGGGTTTAACCGCGGGGCCTAATAGCTAACCTTTTTGCAACCCTAGTCGCGTGAGTAAAGACGCAGCGTGACCTGCGCAACAAGCCCAGCGAAGACCATGCCAATAACGACCACGATCGGCGCCACCACACCGATATCGCCGTTGGTCAGCGGCGCCAGGAGCTGTGCCTTGTACAGGTTACTCAGCGCCGGATCGATGACCGTCGCCTTGCCCAGGAACAGCGCACCAATGGCCAGCACACCACCAATCAGCGACGCAATCACAGCCTCGAGGACGAACGGCGCCTGCGTGAACCAACGGCTGGCACCGACCATGCGCATAATCTCAACTTCCTTACGACGCGAGAACGCCGCAATCTGCACCATGTTCGCAATCAGGAACACAGCGGCAACGGCCTGCACCGCAGCCAGCAGGAAGGTCGCATTTCGCACCGAATCCAAGTTCTGAGCTGCAGTACCGATCTCTTCATGCTGGTCAGTAACGTGGTCGACCTGTGGCAGCTCCCGAATCGGATCGAGCGGGCTGACATCGGTCGGATCGCTCAAACGCACCATCACGACAGCCGGCAGCGACTCCGGCGTCGCATTTTCCACGAGCACGGGGTCACTGTCCTTGAACATCTCCACGAAGTGGTCAAAGTTTTGCTGACGATTTCGGAAGGTCACCGAATCAATGCCGTCAGCCTCTTCAAGCTTGCCGACGACGTCAGCGCACTCCGGCGAGGAGCAAGTTTGGTCTTCGGCGGAGATTTGTTCATTCAGCTCAATCTGCACTTCTACTCGATCGAGATAGAGATCCTTCGTGCGGCTGGTCTGCTCAGTAACCAGGATGCCCGTCGCAAGCAGCGCCAACGACACCGCAGTCGTAATAATCATCGCGATGGTCATCGTGATGTTTCGGCCCAAGGAGGAGAAAGCCTCACCGAGGACAAAGCGAGTCTTCATAGGTCAGTAATACCTTTCGAATGAGTTCTTCTACCGATGGACTGTCTGCTAGTTGTTCAGGCCGTAAACACCCGTGGCGTCGTCACGCACGAGACGCCCCAGCTCCAGCTCCAGCACGCGGCGACGCATGGAGTCCACGGCATCGTTGTCGTGAGTCGACACAATAACGGTCGTGCCCATGCGATTGATGCGGTCAAGCAGGAGCATGATGTCACCGGAGGTGCTTGGGTCGAGGTTGCCGGTGGGCTCGTCGGCAAGCAAGATGAGCGGGCGGTTGACGAAGGCGCGAGCAATGGCGACGCGCTGCTGCTCACCACCAGACAACTCGTGCGGGTAGCGGTTTTCCTTGCCCGAGAGCCCGACCATTTCGAGCGTTTCCGGAACTGCCTTGTCGATTTTCGCCTTCGGCTTGCCAATTACCTGCAACGCGAACGCGACATTTTCGTACACCGTCTTCTTTGGCAGCAGGCGGAAGTCCTGGAAGACATACCCCACTTTTTGACGCAATTTAGGGATGTTGCGACGAGAAATCTTGGTTAGATCCTGGTCTGCAACCGTCAGTTTTCCTGAATCCACTTTCTCTTCACGCACCATAAGGCGCAGGAAGGTCGACTTACCAGAGCCCGACGGTCCAATGAGAAAGACAAACTCACCTTTATCTATGTGGACTGAAACGTCGTCGAGAGCTGGTCGGCTAGAAGTCGAGTAGGACTTGGTAACCCCGTCGAAAGTGATCATAAGTAGACACTCTAATCACTTAAGCCACTCAAGTCACTCTGGAATGCGTGGAATTGGTCGCCGTGACGGGATTGCGGGAACAGGCGGCGTCGAACGCTACCCCAGAGCGCGCGACTGCACGAAAGCTCACGCCATAGCGGCATTCGAAATTATTTTCCCCAAAAATCTTTAAATACCCCTTTAATTCGCTTGCCTGTTCGATTACAATGAGCCATGAAAGATTAAACACGAGGATTAAAAACACCGAATAGCATCGCCGAGCTGCTTGAAGCTCGGAAAGTTAACACTCAGAGCTAGTCGAAAATACTTTCCCTACCTCTTCCCTATTCCAACATTTCAACGTCCAGGCCTTATCTTTCAGGGGGATTCAACAATGGCCAGCGGGGAAAATATACCACGCAAACGCACTTACACTGCGGCGATGGAAGCAACAGCGCCACGCTTTCACCATGAGATTTCTCAAACAGCACCAGCACGTCTTGGAATTGACCGCAATCGAGCTGACTTGAAGCTTGCCCTTGCTTGTGTTCCCTGTTCTTCAACAAAAGATGTCGAAGATTACATCGCCAAAATCGCTCCAGCTCTTGGCATGTCACGTGGGAGAACACTCCAGTACATCGATGTCGGAATGCAACTAGAGCGACTCCCGCGGTTAAAAGAGCTTCTGCTCAAACGCGCACAGCTACCGCTTCCCCACATGCGGGTCATTGCCACGGCCATCCTCCCATTGGATGACCCCTCGGCTGTGAGATATTTCGAAGACCATCTCCTTGAGCTGATCACGCCGAGAGTCAATGGTGAAGTTCTTCGCGGAGTTCGGAGCCTTCAACAGAATATTCAGCGACTTATTGATGAAGTCAGCCCGCTATTGCGCCCGAAGAATGAGTACGACCCGCCGATCACTTCGTTTCAAAAAGGCATCGAACAAAAAGCTGGCGAATCTATAAAGTTCGAGTTAAAGGACACCCTCACTGAAGTCACCATGGAACTGATGCCTGAGCGGGCAATTGAGTTTCAGAAGGTCTTGGAAGAAATCACCGCTGATCAAGACTGCGACTTCGTCGAGGCTTTTTCACACCTTCTGCACGGGACTGCTCAGGTCACCGCCACACTGAATCTGTACTGCCCGCTTACCCAAGACAAGCCCCAAGAAGCCTGGATTGGCGGCCTAGGGTGGATCAACAAAATCGCCGCTGAATCCTGGCTCGATCGGGTCACTAGCATCCGGCTACTAGCGGACGAGAAAACGGAAAAGTACTCGCCAACAGAGCGACAGCGTACTTACATCCAAGGTAGAGACGGCACCTGTCGCTTTCCCGGATGTGATGTCGATGCGACGAAGTGCGACATCGACCACATTCAGCCGTATAACCACGAGAATCCCGACGAAGGTGGCCAAACCGAGACGCCCAACCTCCATTGCCTATGCCGTCGCCACCACAATCTAAAAACGGCCGGTCTTTGGAATGTCGTGCGCGATATCGACGGCGTGGAGTACTGGACCTCCGCCACTGATCAGAGCGCTGAAAAAGCTGCCCTAATCAGCACAGAATCAGGGCCGCTCTCCGGCCACGGTCGCTACTCCTTCGACCTGCGCAAGACAAAGAAAGCACAGACACTCAAGGAGTACAACGAGCAGAGGTTGGAAAACCTCCGCGAATCACAGGAGCTGACAAATCAGGCTCGCGAAGAACTGGGAATGAACAAAAACAAGAGAAAATCAGAAGCCGACGAGCCCACCACACCGGAAGCACCGGAAACTCCCGAGACACCGGAAGCGCCCGAAGACGAACCGCCGTTCTAGCGCTGCTCCCCTTCGGACTGCTGAGCCATGCGCCAGCGAATACCGGCCTCAATGAAACCGTCGAGGTCACCGTCGAGGACCGACTGCGGGTTGTTGACTTCGTATTCGGTACGCAGATCCTTCACCATCTGGTACGGGTGCAGCACATAGGAGCGCATCTGGTTACCCCACGAGGCATTGCCGCCTGCGCCGAGAGCGTCCAGCTCCGCGCGCTCTTCCTGGCGCTTCTTCTCCAGCAACTTCGCCTGCAGAACACGCATGGCAGATGCCTTGTTCTGGTGCTGCGACTTCTCGTTCTGACAGGTCACCACGATGCCGGTTGGGACGTGCGTAAGTCGGACCGCGGAGTCCGTGGTGTTCACCGACTGCCCACCTGGGCCGGAGGAGCGGTAGACGTCGATACGCAAATCTGACTCGGGGATGTCGATGTGATCCGTTTCCTCCACAACCGGCAGCACCTCAACCTCAGCGAAGGAAGTCTGGCGGCGCCCCTGGTTGTCGAAAGGACTAATACGAACCAGACGGTGCGCACCCTGCTCGACCGAGAGGGTGCCGTACATGTACTCGCCATGGACGACGAAAGTAGCGGACTTAATACCGGCCTCTTCAGCGTAGGACGTGTCGTAAACCTCGACCTTATGCCCGTGCTTGTCGGCCCAGCGCAGGTACATGCGCATGAGCATCTCGGCCCAGTCAGCGGCATCCACGCCACCGGCACCGGAGCGGATGTTGATGACCGCCTCGCGCTCGTCGTAAGGCCCCGAAAGCATCGTCGTGACCTCGAGGGATTCGATGTCGGCACGCAGCTCAGCGCGTTCGGCATCGGCCATCTCGACGGCGTCGGGGTCGCCCTCCTCTTCCGCGAGTTCATACATCACGGAGAGATCGTCGAGGCGCCCGCGCAGCGAGTCGATCTTTTTCTTCTTCGCCTGCGCCTGCGACAGTGCACTGGTGACCTGCTGCGCGTGGTCGGGGTCATCCCACAGCGACGGATCGGCGGCCTGGGCTTCCAACTCCCTGATCCGGTCGGAAAGCTCGTCGACATCGACCACCTTCTCAATGGTGGTCAGCGTCGCGTCGAGTTCTTTGAGGTCAGCATTCAGATCCGGGTTCACGGGTACTACCTTAGCTATACCGCCTGTTTCGGTGCACAATAGGACGTATGTCTGAATCCACCGCCAGCCAAGATTCCAGCCAAGACCTAGAACTCTTTCTCTCCCAAGTATCCGAGTCGATTGTGGCATCGGATACCAGCGTTGCGGTTGCCATCGTGAAGCGTGCCGCTGCCATTGCTGCTCGCATGCGCGACGAAGGCCTGGTCACGGAGTACAAGACATCGATTTCCGACGTCGTCACCGCGGCCGACCGCGCAGCGGAGAAGTTCGTCGTCGAGGCTTTGGCCGCGCTCCGCCCGGAGGACGGCATCCTTGGCGAGGAAGGGTCGGCGAAGGAGTCCCAGTCTGGTCGCACGTGGGTGATTGACCCTGTCGATGGCACCTACAACTTCACCACTGGTTCGGACTACTGGTGCAGCGCATTGGCGCTGGTTATGGGAGATGCGAACAATCCGGACGAGGTCATCCTCGGCGCGGTGCACCGTCCGGCCACGGGCGAAAGCTGGATTGGTGGCCCCAGTCTCCCGACCACTCGTATCAACATTGACGGCACTGTTGACGATCTCCGGGTCACTGACCACCCGCTTTCGGAAGTCTGCGCAGCGACATACCTCCACACCACAGTGGTGAGCTCGAGCGAGGAATCCGAGGTCACAGCCACAAAGTCCTGGCTGGATGCAGTGTCCCGCAGCGCTACCTGGCGCATGCTGGGCTCAGCGTCAGTGGATATGGCAGGCGTGGCCGACGGCCGCATCGGCGTATGGTTCCAGCGCGACGTCGCGGCCTGGGACTGGCTGCCTGGATATGCGCTTATTACGGGCGCAGGCGGCGAAGGCACGTCGGTGCGGCGCTGGAAGCTCGCGGGCTCAAGCGGCCAGGTCGCAGAGCTGCGTGAGGTTCTGCGCTAGAATTTCGGCCATGACCACCTCTTACTCCGAAGATCTCGCCCTTGCACTGTCGCTTGCCGACGCAGCCGATGACCTCACGATGTCCCGCTTCGAGGCGGCCAATCTAGTCGTCGAGTCCAAGCCCGACCTCACGCCGGTCTCCGATGCCGATATCGCGTGCGAAAAGCTGCTCCGCGAGATTCTGTCGGACAAGCGCCCGAGCGATGAGGTCCTCGGCGAAGAATTCGGTGGCGAAGCTGTGTTTGAGGGCCGTCAGTGGGTCATCGACCCCATCGATGGCACGAAGAACTTTGTGCGCAATGTCCCGGTCTGGGCCACCTTGATTGCCCTGTTGGAAGACGGCAAGCCGGTTGTCGGCGTAATCTCCGCACCTGCGCTGGGACGTCGCTGGTGGGCGTCCAAGGGCGACGGCGCATTCAAGCGCGTGCAGGTCGGCGGCCGGGAAGCCGCTGAGCGCCTCATTGAAGTCTCGAAGGTGGCGAACATCGCGGACTGCTCAATTTCTAACTCTTCGCTCACAGGTTGGGCCGAGCGCGACCTGCGCGACAACTTCATCGGTCTCACCGATGACGCCTGGCGCCTTCGTGGCTATGGCGACTTCTTTTCCTACTGCCTGGTAGCGGAGGGTGCGGTCGATGTCGCCGCCGAGCCAGAAGTTTCCCTGTGGGACCTGGCAGCTCTTGCGATTCTGGTGGAGGAAGCTGGCGGCCGCTTCACTTCCCTAGCGGGAGTCGACGGGCCGCACGGCGGGGACGCGGTTGCGACGAATGGGTTGCTTCACGACGCCGTCGTCAAGCGCCTGAACTGGTAAACAGGGTTTTCCAACCTATCGCAATTTGCGACGAGCGCCCCACTAGCTCCCGTTCGCGTGACCGATATCCAGGATACGTCGCAGCTCAGCAAATACTTCAGGGCGTACCTCATGGGTTACTACCCGTCCACTCTTAGACCTAGTAAGCAGCCCGGCATCCGCCATGGTCTTTAAATGATGCGACACCGTCGGCTGACTAAGCCCAGAAACAGCGGCCAGCTCACCCACGGTCATCGGACTACAGCCAGCGGCAGCGAGCTGAGACAAAATTTGCAGGCGCGTCGGTTGCGCCAGCGCTTTGAAGAGCGTTGCCGCAGCTTGCGCTTCCGCCGTGTCGAGAGGCCGACCGCCAAGTGCACAGCATTCTGAGATTTCGTCCATACCTGTTGAGGCTACACGCCCCCCAAAAAATATATTGACAATCATCGATATATTGATTACACCGGAAACTATGACACAGACTACAAAGTCACTCAGCTTCCTAGATCGCTTCTTGCCGCTATGGATTGCAGCTGCAATGGCAATTGGCCTCATTCTCGGAAAAATTGCACCGTCATTTGTGAACTGGCTGGCAGAGGCAAAAATTGCGACAATTTCCGTACCAATCGCCATCGGCTTGCTGGTCATGATGTACCCACCGCTCGCAAAGGTTCGATACGACAAAACGGGCGAAATTTTGACATCAAGGAAGCTGATGGGCATCACAGTCTTCCTCAATTGGATTCTCGGCCCCGCACTGATGTTCATCCTTGCCTGGATATTCCTCAGCGATAGTCCAGAACTGCGCACTGGCGTGATTATCGTCGGTCTCGCCCGCTGCATTGCAATGGTTTTGGTCTGGAACGACCTATCTTGCGGCGATACTGAAGTCGCTGCCGTATTGGTGGCCGTAAACTCGCTATTTCAAATTCTCATGTTCGGCGCTCTAGGGTGGTTCTACCTGCAGATTCTGCCCTCCTGGTTGGGACTGGAAACCACTTCCGCCACCTTTTCTTTTTGGGCAATCGCACTATCCGTAGTGGTATTCCTCGGTATTCCGCTTCTAGCTGGCGCAGCATCACGCATAGTTGGTGAACGCGCCCGTGGTCGCGACTGGTATGAAAATGACTACTTGCCCAAAATCTCACCATTGGCGCTTGCCGGCCTTCTATACACAATCGTGTTGCTCTTTGCACTTCAGTCACAGCAGATTCTTGAGAATCCCTGGACCGTTGCGAAAGTGGCGCTACCACTAGTGATCTACTTCCTCGCCATGTTCGCGATCGCTCTCACTTCGGCCAAGGCCGCGGGCATGAACTACGCAACCTCCGCATCGATTGCCTTTACGGCCGCCGGAAATAACTTCGAGTTGGCAATTGCGGTTGCGATTGGCACCTTCGGCCCATTGTCCCAGCAAGCACTTGCGGGAACGATTGGACCACTTATTGAAGTACCCGTACTCGTTGCACTTGTCTACGTCACCCGCTGGCTCGGGCCGCGCCTTTTCCCCAATGACCTTTCCGTACCGGACAAACTATAGAAAAAGGGTTCTGAAGTGAAGGAAATCCCGAAGGTACTTTTCATCTGCGTTGCAAATGCCGGTAAATCCCAGATGGCCGAGGCCATTGCGCGTGCAAAATATGCCACGCAGTTCATCGCCCTTTCAGCAGGAACAAACCCCAAAACTACTACCAATGCGCTTGCAGCCAAATCAGTTGCAGAAATCGGCGCCTCTATGGACGGTGCATCACCAAAGCCCATTGACCCCACGCTCCTCCAGACTGCAGATCGTGTTGTCATCATCGGCGATGTCGCTCATGTAGAGCTCCCCTCGGACGCTGAAGGCTCACTCGAGCGTTGGCTTACTGACGAGCCTTCAAAACGAGGCATCGACGGAGAAGAACGCATGGATCTGATTCGCGATGACCTCGAGCGCCGTATCGACGAGTTAGCTGTCGAACTCTGTTCCACTAAGAATCCCTAAGCGGCAGAATCCAACAAAAGCCTCCTTATCGCCAGCGTAAGCCACACGACTGCGCCAACGCCTGCGATGAGGCCGAGGAGCAGGAATATCAGACCGACTCCCCAAAGCCCGGTGGTGTCGTCAGTGCCGGCGATGATGCTCCAGCACAGGGCATAGCCGGCGACCGCTGCCCACCACGTGGGCAGAAGGTTCAGAGTTGGGGCGGGCACGCGCATCATGGCAGAGGCAGTAAGGATGACCATCGCGAAGCCACTGCAGAAAACCTGCCATGGCGAGTAGTCGTATTCGCCCTCGAGCGTCCACGCGAGCGTACAAAAACAGATTAGGAATGCTGCGACAAAGACGAAAATCGTGTGCCCAAACGCGATACGCTCGCCGGACTTTTTGGCCAGCCACGCGGCACCCATCCAAGCGAGAGCGGTGGGGATGGCAATAATCAACAGGTACGCGAGGAAGACTCCTGGCACCTCAGCCCAGGTGAAACTCGTCAGCATTGATCTCATGCCACTAGGTTACGCGTGCCCCTGGGCTTTTTGAACGCGCTAGTTTCCCAGTAAAAACACAGACGAAACACCGTGTTTTACACATGCTCACTTAATGTATTGTCAGATTCGGCTGCTACAACTAGAAAGTCGTTTTCAATACGCCATTTGTAGAGAGTGCTTTTTACCAAAGAGCACCTCCCTATAAGTTGTAGTAAAGGAGAAATCCGGGGTGAATAAACCTACCCGAATTGTGGGGCTCGATATAGCGCGCTCACTCGCCATCATCGGCATGATCATTGTCCATATGGCCTCACTACTTTGGAGCACAAAGGTTGTGCTCTCTGGCCTACCCTCATCACTGTTCGCCATTATCGCCGGCGCCACAATGATGATCATCGGCCGCAATTACAGCAGCACTACCTTCTTGCGCTTGATCACTCGCGGCGCCCTAATCATTCTCATCGGCCTGGCACTATTGCCGGTGGGTGGAGAAATTCAGGTGGTCCTCGTCATCATGGGCCTGGTAATGATGCTGGTTTCCTGGATGCCAGCGCTCGGAACCTGGTGGCGAGTCGGCTTCTTCATCGCCGCCACCATCGCCGCCACAATTAAGTACGCGCCTATGACGCTGCCGCAGATCTATCCGCTACTCGCGTGGATCGCATATTTCATCGGCGGCATGCTGCTTTACGACGTCTACCTACGCCGTCGCCTGCAAGACACTTCCACCTCTGAGAACAGCGCCAATGCTCGGTTGAGCTGGATTGTCACCGCTGTCAGCGTTGTCGTCACTGCCGTCGGCATGTACTTCCGATTTGATCCAGAGATTGCTGGCTGGCTCCGCTTTACCGGACACACTGGCGTCTTCGGCGAAATCATTCTCTCCGTCGCTGTTGCCGCTATTGTGTTGCACTTGTGCCTGTTCGTAGGCGATCGTTTCCCAGCTGTGGTTTACCCATTCGCGGCTATGGGAACAATGTCACTGACTATCTACATCCTGCACGTTCTCACCGCGTTTTATTGGCAGCAGAATGTTGTATTGCATTCCACGTTGTCCGCAGCCGGTTTCATCGTATTCTTCCTCGTCATTGCTAGCCTCTGGAAGAAATTTGTCGGACAGGGCCCTGCCGAAAAACTCGTTGCCACCGCAATCAAGGCCATTGTTCCTTCTGGGAAAGGGAAATAACCGTGAAGAAAACATCTTTTTCCATCGCAGCAATTGTTAGCAGCACCCTGCTTCTATCTGCAGCCCCAGCTCTTGCATTGGAAAACGGCGAACCCGCACCTGCGAATGCTGAAAGCAGTTCTGTGGCCGCGCTGAAGATTGGCAAAATCGGCAATTTCGGTGACTGTACCGGGACGCTGGTTGCCGACCAGTGGGTGCTCACTGCACGCCACTGCCTGGAGTCTGTGAACAACGAAGGGACCCAGGCCCGCATCGGCGGGAAGGTCTACGATGCCGATTCTTGGGCGCTGTCTCCAATGTCTGATGCGGGGTTGCTCCACCTGACCCAAAAGGTCACTGACGCAACACCCGCGAATGTTTCCCGCGATATCCCAACACCTGGACAGACGGGAACTCTCTATGGCTGGAGTAGCAGTTCGTCCATGGCACGATCCGGGCAGCTTCCGATGACCAAGATGGTCGTCAATGAGTTGCTAGGCGGAGGACCGGCTGATGGAACTCCAGGTGAGGCTGCTCCAGATGGGGCCGCTCCTGGTGAGGCTGTTCCGGGCGGTGCCATGCCGGATGCAGTAAAGCCAGATGACTCCAAAACCGAGTCGATCCCCGCAGGAACGGAAAGCATCCCAGCCGACGCTGCCATGATGCCAATGATTCAAAGCGCCATCCTCGACGCACATTCCGTCTCTGGCGCGGGTATGCAGGGCGGTGACTCCGGCGGCCCGTTCTTCGTCGACGGTAAGCTCGCGGGCCTGGCTACTGCCGGAACCTCCAATGGCGACCCTGACCTCCCCTCCCCCAGCGCAGCTATCACCACCCTCGCCGGCACGGCTGACTGGATCGATGACATCACCTCTGGCCGAGACGCAGAAAGCGTGCTGACCGCGGAGAACACTCCTGCTCCGCCAAAGACCATTCAGACCAGCGCCGATCACATGTGGGGTTACCTCGCCATCGCGTGCGTTGGCCTGGTTGTCGCAGCAGCCTGGTCGCGCATTAGGAATGGCCGACAGTAGAACCGTCTAACCACAACCACAAGCCGCCTCCCCGGAAAGTACTGGGTAGGCGGCTTTTATCGTGCATGCGAGGAACTTAATCGTGACTGAAGCCACAAAATCTCTCGGTAACTGACGTACAATCGTGAGGTATTCCTATGGTTTTATTCTAATTTTTCTATGAATTGACGATGCGATTCACATAATTGCTCATTGGTGAAACCCCACCAACGAGAAAAGTAATCAATTCCCGTGGATGGTTACACGCCCTTCGACGTCTTGATGGATATCGGTTGGATTTCGTTGCTGCTCATCATCGGTAATTTGATGCGGCGATTCATCCCCTGGTTCCAGAAGCTCCTCATTCCTGCACCGATTACTGCAGGCCTACTCGGCTTGCTACTAGGCCCCAACGCTTTGGGGATCATCCAGTTCAGCGAGCACTTCGGCGACTATGCGACGATTCTAATCGCCGCAGTCTTCGGTGCCCTGCCGTTCACAATGGACTTCGATGCCAAGGTTCGCCAGCGCGCGCGAACAATGTGGTCCTATTCCGTGGGCATGTACCTGGCACAGTGGGGCTTCTTCGCACTGCTTGGCGTGATTCTTTTCGCCCCGCTGTTCAATACTCCGGACTGGTTCGGCATCATGCTGCCCGTCGGCTTCGTCGGCGGTTTCGGTGTGGCAGCAGCAGTTGGTGGCGCACTGGACTCGGCCGGGACTGAGGCCACGAGTTTGGGCTTTACAGCCGCCGCGGTGGGCATGTTTTCCGCAATTGTCGGTGGCGTTATCTTTGCCCGCTGGGGTTCAAAGAAGGGGCACACCAACGAGTTGCCCGCCTTGGATAAACTGCCGGAGGACATGCGTACCGGCATTATCTCTCTTCCCGGCCAGCGTCCAAGCGTGGGACGTGCGACCACGAGCCCGTCCTCAATTGAGCCGATTGCGCTGCATGTCGCGGCACTGGCGGGGACGCTCTTCCTGGCGAATATCCTGACTAACTTGGTCAATGACGCTTTCCCGGCCTTGAGCTTCCCGCTGTTCGCGATGGCCTTCCTCGTCGGCCTGGCGGGTGTTGGAGTACTGCACCTGATTAAGGCACCGCACTACCTGGATACGAAGTTGATGGGTTCGGTCTCCGGCGCGTCGACGGACTTCCTGGTTGCAGTGGGCATCGCGTCGATTGTGCCGGCAGTAGTGGCCACCTACATCGTCCCGCTGATTATTCTGTTCGTCGTGGGTCTGGCCTTCTGCCTGGTGTTGTTCTTCTACGTCGCACCACGAGTCTTCGAACATGGTTGGTTCGAGCGCGCCGTATTCAGCTGGGGCTGGGCAACCGCTTCCGTAGCCACGGGTATCGCCGTCCTGAAGATTGTGGACCCGGAGCAGAAATCCGGCACTCTCGAGGAGTTCGGCATGGCCTACGTGGGCTTCGCACCATTCGAAATCGCGGCGGCCATCCTCGCCCCCATCGCCATCATCGCCGGACTGGTGTGGCTATTCGGTGGGGTCGCACTTATCGGTGGCCTGGCTCTGTTGATTCCGCCGATGATCTGGTTAAAGAAATCGAAAGCCAGGGCTTTGTAGAAGTTCCCACACCGCCCACATTTGCGAGCCCAGCGTGGGCTGTCCGGGCCTGTCTGGCAGCTGTCTTCCCACCGTTTTGCCAGTATTGCGCTCACTTATCGATGCATGATTCACCCATCGATGCGCTCCAGCGTATCCATAAGTGAATAACTCATCGATATGTGAAACCGAAAGCTAGCAGCGCGTACATGAGCTGAGGCAAGTCGACCAGAATCAACCCAGCAATCCCCTCAAGCTAAGTACCTTCAGCCCGACTAATCGAGCAGCGCCTCACGCTGCATTTCTGATGACCGTCCTTCAATGCCCGGTTGTGAAGTGCGCGAGTTCGTCAGACCCAACGACTACCTAACGGCTTAACCCCCAAACGGTGATTTGACCCCCAAATAAAGAAAACCCCTACCAGCGTTTGCACCGGTAGGGGTCTCTTCTTAGTGGCGGGGGCTGGATTCGAACCAACGACCTCTGGGTTCTCACCCTCAAGTTCGAGCCACCTGCAGTTATTACCCTTTTACCTGCTGATTAGAGAGGTATAAGCATACTGGGCCTTACTGCGCCTTACCGCGGATTACCGACTCTTAAGTCCCGTTTTGAGTCCCACTTTCTTCACCGAGATTCAAGGCTCCCCGCATAGCGTCGACATCAGTCCAATCCGTGTAGTTGCGCGCGTTCACGTCGACGTCATGCCCGAAGTAGGCTGCACGCACCTGGGCGGGCACCCCTCGCGCGATGGCCCGGTTATTGAGCACCGTGCGCCAGTCATGGGATCTCATTAAAGCGATGTGGTCGTCCTGGACCTGCGCGCCGACATCTTTAAACAGAGCCGCTGACGCTTTCACGGCGTTGTCGGTGCGCCAGTGCGCCTGCTTGTCTCCTGGCGAAGGGATCAGTGGGTCGGTCGTTCCTAGTCCGTCGAGCCGGTTTAACCAAAACTTTTCGACACGCTTGTCCAGGAACGGGATAGAACGGCCTCTGTGCGTTTTGGATTGATCAGATGTAATGCTGATCGCGATTTGCCCATTAGCGACTTTTACAGATTGTCTCGTCGCCGCCAGCGCCTCTGAGATGCGAAGTCCCGTCCCCGCTTGTAGTAGTGCCAGCGCAACCACGTTGCCATGTTTTGCGATGGAGCTTGCTCGCCGCCTGTTTGTGAGGGCCGTCTTTGACGGTGGCGAGTACGCCTGAATCTGCGCAGCAGATTCAGGGGGCCGACACCGGAGAAGCGTGACCCTCACAAACAGACTGTGGCCCTGGCTGCATCAGCAGTCGGGGCCACCCTGCCACAGTAAGCACGACATGTAGGAGGTGGATATGCGAGACAAGTTCTCGGCATATTCGCGTACAACCGTGCGCCTCGATAAGGATTTAGACCGATTTGTCGAGGAGGTTGCACGGGTTTCAGGGGTGCAAAAAGCCGTCGTGTTCCGGGAAGCTCTCTACGTCCTCGCAGAGGAGGGGAGCGTACTAACGCAGAAGCGTTTGGCCCCGGACACTCTGCGCCGCCTAGACGAGATGAATGACCAACTGCGTCGGATTGGTGTCAATCTGAACCAGGTGGCGCGGCGCGCGAATATCGACGGCGTTGCACCTGTGTCTGAGGCTGTAGAAGCGATTGCTTCCGAGGTTTCTTCTCTTCGTAAAGAGGTGAAGGGCTTTGTCCACAATCAAGATTAACTACAGCCAGAATATCCGCGCGGCGACGGTCTATGCCGTCTATGGAACGGCAGACAATGCCCGCAAGGGCAAGGTGCGAGCTGATGCCTTATGCACGGTTCAGCCCAACGCTGAATCGTTTTCTCCGGAGGCTACGGCTGGCCGTTGGTCGGGTGTGGACTTCATGGAAGCCAGTGTGGAAGAAATGGAGCGATATGCTCCGGCTCAGCGCACTGACGAAGCAATTATTTATATCCAATCGTGGGCTAAAGACGAGCTGGATAAGGATAACCCGGCCGATGTAGCTCGGGCTAATGCGGCTGGCTCAGAGCTGGCGATGCGGCTGACGCAGGGCACGGGAGTTCCGTTTACCGTGGCTACGCACACCGACAGTAAAAGCGGCTGTGTCCACAACCATATCGTCTTTGCCAACCACGATACGCAGACAAAGAAGGCTGCACCTCGGGATATGCGCAACTGGTACAAGCTGCGCAATATCAACGACGAGCTGATGCGCGATTTGGGGATGCGTGTCCTGGAGCGAGAGCCGGAAATATCGCTGCTTCCTGCTGAGCGCAGGGCACGCAAGGAGGGCAAGTCCACAGACTCGACGGGCCTGGGCGTGGATGAGCTGACCGCAGCCACGTGGGCTGATTTTGCCCGCAAGCGCATGGATGAGCTGTGCGCGGATAAACAGGTGGCAGATGCTGACGACCCACTGGCGAAGGCAGTAGAGATTGCTGGCAAATACAACCTGTCTCTAAAAGTGCAGCCCAACTCAAAAACCGAGGGTGAGTCGCTAACCGTGGCCCTGGTCGACGACGACGGCGAGGATGCCTACTTCACGAACACCACGAAGGCCGGACGTACTCGAAAGCGTAAAGCAGCTAAAGCTGGCTCAAAATTGGGCCGCAGCTACTCGCTAGAGGGTGTGACCGAACGCGTTAACGAGGCCCAATCAGCCCTTCTTGCGCGGCAGCTTGCAGCACTTCAAGCCAATTCAACCGATGACGACCTGGAGGCGAAATACGGCTCCAGCCTTCTCGATGACGAGGAGGAAGAAAACTATAACAACCAGGAGGTATTCAATCATGGTGTCAGTGACCGAGATGACGAAGCTAGCCCAAGCAGCGGCGAAAGGCAAGATGGACAGCGTCTTGAAGGTTCTCAGCCCACGCCTGGACAAGGCGGAGAAGGCTATCAAGACGCTGCAGGAGAAACTGAAGAGTCTGCCGGAGAATACAGGGGACATTCTCAGTTCTCTGCCCAGCGACTTCTCGACGAGGTTGACGCAAGCGGAAAGCGAATTAAGGAACGTAAAAAGCAATCTCGCCGCAAACAAGAACTACGTGAGCAGCAGTCACTTCCAAGTAACGATGATGGAAGTGCAGCAGATGATCACCGGGCTGATAAGGAACATCGAGGATCTGCCCAACGGCCTGGAGGGGGTAAAAGGGTACCTAATCGAGATAAGCGAGCAGATGTCGCGTCTGACAAGGATGCAACAGCTGGTACTCAAAGCAGCCGAAAGCCCCATCCATCTCGACAAGGATTCCAGCCAAGCAGTAGCCCAGAGCCTGAACGCTCAGATGACTTCGAGCCTGACTTCTAGCCTGGAACCGCTGGTAGAAGTAGCTGTATCTGAGGCAATGTCGAAAGAGTCCGAAAGCCTGCACAAGGCAGCAGAAGCATCTAAGAAGGCTCGCAGCGCCCTGCTCCAGGAGAAGGAGTCCAACGAAAAGCTGCTGGAGAAGATACGTGCAGAGCGCAAAAAGTACAACGACGACATGGAAAAGTCGAACACGAACTTTATTAAGGCCTGCATGTCTGCCTCGTGGATTGCAGCCAGTGTTCTCTTCGTTGCTATCGCACTCGTTGCTGTCGGAGCCTTGGGGAACGGGCTGCTAAGTATGCTCGGCATACCCGACGGCGTGTCTGCCTTGTGGGGTCACGTCCAGGAGGCCAACGGCATCGGCCCAACACTGGGCTGGTTGGCGTTAACACTTATCGTCATAGGGGTTCTTATAGCGCTTATGACCTGGATGTTGTCCCAGGCTGCGCCGGGTATTGCTCACTTAGTCGAGGAATACCGTCGCAATCACCCGAGGAAAGAAACGAACCACTAACTAGAACACGTGCACCGTAAAAAGTAAAAATCCCCACAACACAGCGTAGCGGTTAACCGCTACGCTTCTTTTATGCTCTTCCTATGCCCCAACTTTGCAACAGCACCAATAAACTGGCGCCCCGGTTATAAGTTGGGGCGCCAAGTCGATGTGCTCGAGTCGGGGGATGTTAGTGGCCGGTGCCAAGCCGGCCAGACAGGCGGTTCAGCCGGTCCTGACTGGGACCGTCGAGCCCGATAATGGACACGGTTTTGCCTCTGTCCTGGAACTTCTGCGTAATCGCGTCAAAGGTCGCGACCGTGGAGGCATCCCAGATCTCCGCCTCAGTGAGATCAATAGTGATATGACGGGCAGAATCGGTGTAATCAAAGCGATAAACCAGGTCATTGCTTGATGCCCAAAACAACTGGCCATGCACCCGGTAGGTACGAGTATCAATCTCGCCATCGCCGTCGCCGTCGATCTCGGAGACCTTTTCAATGGAAGCGATATGTGCCATCCGACGGGCGAACATGATCATCGCGGTGACCACACCCAACACCACACCAATGGCCAGGTTGCTGGTGGCTAGGGTGGCAATAATCGTCACGGCCATAACAATGGTCTCAGAGACCGGCATGAGTTTAAGGGTGCGTGGATGCACCGAGTGCCAGTCGATGGTGCCGACCGAGACCATGATCATGATTGCCACCAGCGCAGCCATCGGGATCATGCCAACGATGTCGCCCAGTGCCAGGACCAGGACCAGCAGGAACACACCGGCTAACAGGGTGGATAGGCGGGTACGTGCCCCGGATTCGCGGACGTTGATCATGGTTTGACCGATCATCGCGCAGCCACCCATGCCGCCGAAGAAACCGGAGGCAATATTAGCCACCCCCTGTCCCCAGGATTCACGAGTTTTATCGGAATGAGTGTCGGTGATGTCATCGACGAGCTTGGCGGTCATCAACGATTCCATGAGACCGACCACGGCCATGGCCAGGGCATAAGGCGCGATGATCTGCAGGGTCTCCAACGTCCACGGCACGTTCGGAATAAACAGGGACGGTAAGGTCTCCGGCATCTTGCCCATGTCCGAGACCGTCGGGACAGTCAAACCGGCGGCAATGACCAAACCGGTGAGCACGATAATCGTGACCAGCGGGGCGGGGATCACACTGGTGAGCTTGGGGAAGAAAATCATGATCACCACACCCAAGCCGACGAGTGGGTAGACTATCCAAGGCACATCAATGAGGTGTTCGAGTTGGGCGGTGAAAATCATAATGCCCAGTGCATTGACGAAACTCAGCATCACCGATCGGGGGATAAAACGCTGAAGTTTCGCCACACCGAGGGCGCCGAGCACGATTTGTAGGACACCGCCCAACAGGACGGTGGCGATGAAATAATCCATCCCGTAACCACGCGCCACAGGAGCAATGACTAGGGCAATAGCCCCGGTGGCGCCGGTGATCATTGCCGGGCGGCCACCGGTAAAGGCGATCGCAATGGCCATGACTACCGAGGAAAACAGACCCATGGCTGGGTCAACACCGGCAAGGATGGAAAAGGCAATGGCCTCAGGGATCAGCGCCAGGGATACCGCCAGTCCGGCCAGAATCTCTATACGGATACGGGCGGGGGAAGAAAATGCGTAACGGAAGGATGCGATGATCCCGGTAGGGGCATCAGCGCCGTCTGGACTCAGGAGGGGGCGGGGGGCCGCCGTGCTAGTTTCAGTCATAGATGTCCAATCTTTGAGGGGATAGGTAACTGGGCGAACGCCCGAAAGGAATCCAACCCTCTAGTAACTTTAGGTTTGGTGATGGTGGTCATGGTAGCGGGAGTTTTACTCAACCGCCAACCCAGGCACAGGAACCCGTGGGCAACATCACCGTGAAGGAGAACAGGCAATGCAAAACAGTAATTTCAAGATCGGCGAGGTCGTTGACCAGACGGGGTTGTCGATTCCCACCTTGCGTTATTATGACAACGTCGGCCTGATTACCCCATCGGGGCGTAGCCCTGGTGGGTTCAGGCTTTATAGTGAGGCTGATGTACGTCGTGTTTTGCTGGTGCGACGGATGAAACCGCTGGGGTTTACTCTGGATCAGATGCGGGAATTCCTGGAAGCTGCGGAGATTCTTCATAGTTCAGATGGCGGGCAGGAAAGTGATACCGCACAGCAGGCACGGAGTAATGCCAAGGCCACCCTTGCCGACATTCGTGAGGAGACGCGCACCCGCTACGAAAAGCTACGCAAGCAAATTGCCTACGCTGAGGAATTCCTCGATCTGGTCAACACCCTGGCACCCTAAACTGCCCCCATCCTTCGCAGGGAGAAAAAGACCATCGTATTGAATGCGCTCTGTCGAATCGCGTTCCAGATGAAGTGGACGAACGCCCGCGGCCTCTCCGGAGTGGATGGCGATAGTACAGAGGACTTCTGAAATCCGTGCAGACGACTCCTCAAAACGACACAGTCATCCAAGGTCACAAAATCGAAAATTGTCACTTAACCCCATCACTTCCAAACCGGCTTAAGTGACAAAATGCCATCGCTAAAGTCCCGATTTGAGTCCCAGGACGTGCGCCTTAAGAGAAATAACTAAAGCCCCTACCAGTGTTTACACCGGTAGGGGTCTCTTCTTAGTGGCGGGGGCTGGATTCGAACCAACGACCTCTGGGTTATGAGCCCAGCGAGCTACCGAACTGCTCCACCCCGCGTCAACTGTCCTGGCTTTTACAAGCACTCACAGCGGGTGCTGACCTCTCTGGCCAACGAGAAGTAACTGTAGCACGGAGGTCCCAACAAAGACCAATCCCCAGGTCATAGCGGGTTTCGCTACAACCTGGGGATCCTATAGACCATAAGAACCTATGATTCTCGGCTAATCTCCCGTTGCAAGCCTTACTCTCTGTAAACCTTACTGGCCGTTGGCCTTCTGGTAGTCAGCGGCAGCGCGGTCGAGCTCGGCAAGTGCCTGGCCCTGGGCTGCGTAGTCACCGTTCTTCTGGGCGTCGTTAAGCTTCTTTAGCGCGTCGGAGATACGGCGAGCGGCGTCGTCACGCGCGGCGACATCAACCTTGCGCTCTTCCTTCGGTGCCTCGTCGTCGGACTCAGCGTCGGCGGCGTCCTTGTCCTTATCCGACGGCTGCTCCTCAGCCTCTTCCTCACCGCGGACCTTGGTCACGGCGGAAGCATCGATACCAACCTGGCTCAGAGCCTCAGTGACCGTAGCGCCGTAGCCCACCTGACCGCGGTAAGCGACGAGAATACGCAACAGCTTCGGGAATGCGGTCTCCTGCCCCTTGCGTTGGGTGTAGACCGGTTCGACATAGAGAATCTCGCCATCGCCGACCGGCAGCGTCAGCAGGTTACCGTTGGTGACCACGTTCGTACCCTCGAGCAGGGTACGGTCCTGGGCGACCTCATCTGCGGACATCATCGTGTCCTGCGCCTGACGCGGACCCATGGTCTGGGTGTTGGTCGGCAGAGCACGAATAGTGATTTGGCCGTAGGTCTCCGGCTCGGAGGAAGCACTCATCTGAGCGGAGAGGAACTCACGCTCCAGTCCACGGAATGCAGAGATCAGCTGGAAGCTCGGCTTGCCGCTCTCCGGATCGGAAGCGACAACATAGTACGGCGGCTGAGAGAGGTTCTTGTCTTCCGGTGCGGTCGGGTCGGACGGGACAGACCAGAAGGAGTCATTGGCGAAGAACACGCCCGGATCGCTGACGTGGTACTTGGCCATCAGCTCGCGCTGAACCTTAAACAAGTCCTCCGGGTAACGCAGGTGCTCCTGCAGTTCCTCGGAAATCTCCGACTTCGGCTTCACCACACCCGGGAAGACACCTTCCCAAGCTTTGAGCACCGGATCCTTCTCATCGAACTCGTAGAGCTCAACGGTGCCATCGTAGGCGTCAACGGTTGCCTTGACCGAGTTGCGGATGTAGCTGACCTCGCTGTTCGGCAGCGGGCGTGGAGTGCCATCCGGGTTAATGGAGTCCTGCGTGGTTTCCTGGAGGCTCATGCGCTGGGAGTACGGCATCTTGGCCAGCGTGGTGTAGCCGTCGACGATCCACTTCATACGGCCATCGACTACAGCCGGGTACGTCTTGGTGTCGGTAGTCAGCCATGGGGCGACCTTCTGAACACGGTCACGCGGATCGCGGTTGTAGATAATCTTGGAGTCCGACCCAATGCGGTCGGACAGCAGGATGTTGAGTTCCTGGTAACGGGTGGCGAAAATCATGCGGCTGGCAAGTCCGCCAACGCCAACACCGCCCTCACCGTCGTAGGTGAAGTTTCGGCCGTCAGCATCGTACTCGTAGTCCTTGCCGTCACCATTGCCACCGACAATCGCGTAGTCGGCATCGCTGTTGGCGATAACCGGACCGTAGTAGATACGCGGCTGCTTCAGGTTCAGGTTCATGCCGTTCGGGTCCTCGGACTCGAACAGGTCAGCCACGGTGTACAGCGGGTAACCACCGCGGGCGGAACCGGACTCGGAGGCAACCTCGTCAACCTTATTAGCCGGCGCAGCAACGAAACCATTGCCGTGAGTGTAGACCGTGTGACGGTTAATCCAGTCAGTCTGGTTGCCCTGCAGAGTCTGCGGGTTCAGCTCACGAGCAGCGACAATGAAGTCACGGGACTCCCCATCAATCTGGTAGCGGTCAATGGCAAGCGGATCGGAGAAACCGTAGAAGTTCTTCAGCTGACGTTGCTGAGTGAAAGTACGCGGCAGGACCTCCGGATCCAGGATTCGGATATTGGCCAATGTCGCGGCATCGCGCGAAATCGAATCCGCACCTTCCTTTGCCGCCTCCTTATCGCCTTCCTTTTCAGCCGGAACGCCCCAGTCGCGCTCGACCTTCACCTTGTCGTCGGTAAGCCCGTAGTGGTAGCGCGTCGATTCAATGTTGCGCGCAATGTATTCACGTTCCTTGGAAGCGCGGTTCGGGTTAACCGAGAACTGCTCAACTGCCATCGGCCAGGCCACGCCGATCAGCCCCGCGGAGACCAGCATCAGCACTGTGGCAAACGCCGGAATGGAGAGGTTGCGCAGGAAGATAGAAGCGAAGAATGCAGCGGCCACGACAATTGCGATGACCAGCAGCGTAATCTTTGCCGGCAGCAGCGCATTGATATCGGTGTAGGAACCACCGGTGAAGGTTTTCTGCTTGTTATTCAGCAGCTCATAGCGGTCCAGCCAGTAAGACACAGCCTTGAGCAGCATGAAAACACCGGCCCAGCACGCCAACTGCGCACGAGCCGCATTGGAAACGCGGGTCTTCTCCCCTGTAGTCGGGTTACCTGGGCGGATGCCACCAAGGAAGTAATGTGTCACCAGCGACAGCAGGAACGCAATAACTACCAGGACAACCAGCGTCGAAACGATGTACGACCACAGCGGCAACTGGAATGCATAGAAGCCCAAGTCCTTGCCGTACTGCGGGTCAGTCTCACCGAAGGACTGCCGGTTTAAGAACAGCTGCACCGTCTGCCAATTGCCCTGCCCCACAAGGCCACCGAGTACGCCGAATACAACGGGCAGCGTGGTGAACATCGACTTCGAACCAGATTCAGCCATCCGTCGGTACACTGCCTGCGGGCTGCGTGGATCCGTCAGCCCGAGGTCGACGGGACGCGAGCGCCACGCCAACCACATAGATAGAAATGTCAGTGCACCCGTTATTAGGCCTACGGTGATAAACAGGACAATACGAGTGAGCCACGTGGTGGCGAATACCCCTCGATAGCCCACTTCACCGAACCACTGAAAGTCCGTATAAAAATTGACGGCGATGGGAATAACAAAGGTCAGCGCGGCAATCACCAACACGGTAATTGCCAGCCACCCCGGGCGGCCACCCGCCGATCGTCTCGGTCGAGTCTGGTTTAGAGACAACGTCTCTCCTGTTCAAGTTGAGCTTGACTTACCAGCGAGCTGGCAAGTCGAACGTACGCTTATCTGTCATCTACTCTAAATAAAGTTCCTAACAATTGACTAAGGATGCTGTTTAAACAGCGTTGCCAGGAAAGGGGCGTCGTCAAGCGTCATGAGCGAAAACAACGGCACACAGACTCATCTCAGCCAGCAGGCACTCAATCGCGCCGTGCGCGAGGCTGTCGAATACGTCCACGCCGAAGGTTGGGACCGTGCTCCGAGTCTCTTCGCCCTCGTCCCCACCGCCGCGCTTGCCGACGTGCTTGCCGACGAGCTGATTGACAGCGCCCCGCTGACTGTCGTTGCGCAGGAGCCTCTCCCCGAGGGAATTGAAGGTGGTAGCCCTGAGTTGGCGGACTTTATCGCTCGAACATCGTGGCCGGCAGGTGTCGTCGGTGCCGTGTTAGCGCAGGAAATTATAGTCCTTTCCCCGGAGCAGGCGGACAGTTTTGAGGGAGCATCCGTAGACGAGGTGCGGGCACAGGCGGATGGCGAGGCGGCTCGTCAGGCACGTCTTTTCAGTGGCGTTATCAGTGAGGGGCCACACCTAACGCTGATTCAGCCACGCCCCACGGAAGCGGAGCTGGATGAGCGTGGTCCCTTCGCTGAAGATGAGATTGAACTAAAGGATGGTTCTGGGGTAGCCGATGGTGTCATCGCTGCGCTGTATTCCACGTTCGGAAGTAACTCATAAATCCACCTACCAGCGATAAGAGACAGACAAGAGACATTAAGAGCGCCGAATATCCTTATAACTAGCTGATTCCGGTTGACATCAGGACTAGAACCTAGTTGTATAACAAAGTGATAAAGGCGCGTCTCTAAGTATCCGCTCAGGGTTCTGTCGGACTGGGTTCTGTTGGACTCGGATTCTTCCAGGGACGGGCGAATGTGGCGAAGAAATCGCGAGTGTAGCGCGAGTTTTTCCTTCTATTGGTTTTCAACTAAGAGGTTTTTAATTATGAAGAACAACGTTGTTCGCCGTGCAGCAGCCTCGGCAGCTGCAGCTTCTGCGCTGGCAGCCTCCCTCCTGACTGGTGGTGTTGCCAACGCTCTTCCTACTGGTAACTACGTTGCCTTCGGCGATTCCTTCGCTGCTAACCCGGGCCAGTCCGATCCGGCCGTGCCGGGCCGTGGTGGCTGCCCAATTTCGGTTTCGAACATCGGCTCTCACGTTGCTCGCGAGACTGGCCTTGAACTGCACGACTACTCCTGCAACGGCACTACCGCTTTCATGCCGACTCAGCCGCAGAAGTCCCTGATGGGCCAGGTTGACAACGCTATCGCTCAGGGCTCCCTCGGCCCGGCTACCCAGCTGGTGACCATCTACGTTGGCGCCAATGACGCAATGCAGGGCGCTGTGCTGCCAATGCCGGTTCAGGATGACCTGTACACCACCAACGTTGTTGCCGCGGTGCAGAAAATCAAGGCCGCTAACCCAACTGCTCGCGTCATGCTGATTGGCTACCCAGCTTTCACCTCGAATGACCCGACTCACTACGCCTGCCCGGTCAACGCCGCAGGTTTTGCACCGCACATTCCGGCTGCCGGCATGCACCAGTTTGAGATGGCTCTGCAGAACCGTCAGGAGCGCGCTGCAAATGAGTCCGGCATCGGTTTCGTCAACATGAAGAACATTGCCAACATCGATGTCGCAATGTGCGGCCCGGACGGTGAGCGTCAAGTCTCGGCAATTCTGGATACTGACGTTGCTTCCTACAACATGACCAACCACCCGACCTTCCACGGTTCGGCAGTTACTGGCACCACCATCGCCAACGTCTACAAGAGCACCTTCTAAGGTTGCCCGACGCCGCTCAGGCGTTTTGGAATGTAAAAACCCTCGGTCCCGCTTTGAAAAGTGTGGTCGAGGGTTTTGCTATCCCTTGCGCTGCGGGCTCCAGTTTTTACACTTTCGCTTCCGCCACGTCCGCTTCTGCAGTGACCTTAACGCGTTCTCTTCCCTTCAGCGCGCGGAGGGCGTAGAGAATTGTTGCTAGGTCGATAACCTCCTGCAGTAGTGCAATAATCTTCTGGTACTGCGAATCTGCCGCCGACTTGGAGGCTTGGATCCGAATTGTCTGCGTTCCATTGACGGATGATGGGAAAAGCGACTACACGATATAAAAAATATAAAAGCAAAATCCCCGGCCGTAATGACCGGGGATTTTAATCTGTGGAGCTGCCGAGAATTGAACTCGGGTCCACCGCCAACTCGCCAGGGCTTCTCCGTGCGCAGTTCGCACGATCGCCTCTACTCGACCCTTCGGCTCAGGCAAACATGTCCGAATGACGGGCCCAGCCGCAAGTAAGAAGATCCCCGATGAGCCTTACGGCGCACCCATCGGGCGAGCCCTTTTAAGTCGATGCCAGGGTCCGGACCAAAGGGCAAGCCCGGTCTGACAGACACGCTAGTCGCTTAATTAGGCAGCGAGAGCGTAGTCGCGCTGAGTGTTCTCGGCGCTTAATCAGTTGCTACGACGCTTAAACGGTGGTCTCTAGCCTGCACCGGCACGCTTCCCCTGGCTCACTGTACGGTGTCGAAACCATGTCAGCCCCATACAATGCCTTCGAGCACGGGAAAGTGCGTTGCGCTCAAAGGATGTTCAAGAATAACGCTTTACGACGGGAAAAGTCAACAAGCTTCGCCGCAAGGCTCCGCCCCCCCCCCACCCGAATGTCAACCCCGGATTGACACTGGCGTCAACCAATGGTTGACTGCAGTCATGGATCCATTGACGACAATCCGTCACCGACTGCAAGCAACGAACATTGCCGAACAAGAACTTGAAGATGCCGTGGCGCAGGCTCGCGCAGCGGGCCATTCATGGGCAGAGATTGGAAATGCACTCAATATCTCCCGGCAAGCGGCATTCAAGCGGTTCGGAAGTGTCCAAAACCCCGTTTCAGGAGAATTGATGACTGCCACAAAAACTACACATATCGCCGAGCTCGGCGAAAAATTCCTTCGCCACATCATCAACGGCGAAGAAGCAGAAACCGTAAGCATGATTTCCCCAAAGCTCCGGAAGGATCTCCCCTGGTCCACTATCTACTCTGTCTGGGAAGATGTTCTCGCCGAGACTGGGGCGTTCGAATCTTTCGACGACACCCAAGTCACCAGCCTCGGGGGAACCAGGACTAAGGAACCGACCTCGCAGAAACTCCTGTCGAAGATTCTCGGCACAAGTCTCGTCATCACCACCCTCAAACATGAGGCTGGCGAATGGATGGCTCGAGTTGCCTTTGACCGTCACGAAAACGTCATTGGCCTACTCATCCTCCCAGTCGATGCGACTGAGTTCCCCTTCTAAAAAGGGTTTCTTCTAATGAAGACCTCTTCTACCCCTTGATGCCCTTCACACGACGGCCCAGCGCACGAGTAGCTTCGCGCTCCTCCGTGCGGCGCTTGATGTCCTGGCGCTTGTCATAATCCTGCTTACCGCGGGCGAGTGCGAGCTCGACCTTCAAGCGGCCGTCGGTGAAATACAGCTTCAGGGGTACAAGCGTGTTGTTGCCATCGCGGACCTTGCCCCACAGGGTGTCAATCTCCTTGCGGTGCAACAACAGCTTGCGCGAGCGACGCGGTGAGTGATTAGTCCACGAACCGTAGGAGTACTCCGGGATATGCAGCCCGCGGAGCCACACTTCGCCGTCGTCGATGGTCGCGAAGGCGTCGTTAAGCGATGCTTTGCCCTCGCGCAGCGCCTTGACCTCAGTGCCCACGAGAACGACACCGCATTCGTAGGTGTCCAGAATGTTGTAGTCATGGCGGGCACGACGATTGGTGGCCACCACCGCGTTGTTGGCGCTGACCTTTTCTTTCTTCGACTTCTTCTTGCCCATAACCTGATTAACTCTAGTCGAAGAAGGTGCACTACAGCTATTCCCTAGCTATTCCCTTAACTTTCCCTTATGCGCCTGCTCGCACCCGACATACATATGCCTCTGGCCTTTTACGTTGTGACGCAACTTACTTTCCCCTAACCTTTTACCAACGTCTAACACAGAGGGATTTATATATATGGGACAGTCAAAAACGTTGGAACCGGACAAAGCGCCACCGAAGCCAAAGGGGTTCCTAGCAACACTGGAACGTATCGGCAACGCACTGCCAAATCCATTTTGGCTATTCGTGATTCTTGCCGGTGTAGTCATCGTTTCTTCGTGGCTCGGTGAGGCTGCGGGTATGCAGGCCAAGGATCCCGCGTCGGGTGACATCATCGAGGTGGAAAGCCTTGCTACCGCAGAGTACCTGCAAAAGATGGTTTCTGAGGCGGTAACGAACTTCACGGACTTCGCACCAGTTGGCCTGATTCTGGTGTGCATGCTCGGTGTCGCAATTGCGGAGTACTCCGGTTACATCGGCTCGGCAATCCGCGCGGCAATTTCCAAGGTGCACTCCCCTGTCCTGCTGACATTCATTGTTGCACTGGCCGGCGTAACTGGTTCGATCGCTTCTGATGCCGTCTACGTGATTCTCATTCCGCTGGGTGCCGCCTCATTCGCCGCAGTTGGTCGTAACCCCATTGTCGGTGCGATGGTCGCCTTTGCCGCCTCGTCAGCCGGGTTCAATTCGTCGCTGGTGCTCAACATCACCGATGTACTGCTGGCGGGTATCTCCACGCATGCGGCGCACTTCGTGGATCCGGAATACGTGGTTTCACCTCTGGCCAACTACTTCTTCACCATGGCTTCGTCCATTGTGCTGGCTCTGATTATTACCGCCGTTACTGAACTGTTTATTACCAAGCACGTGGAGAAGACCGTCCACGACGACCACATTGACCACGATGCCGCGGAATTCACCAAACCGGGCGCTTCGGAGGAAGCTGCCGAGGAAAACGCCAAGAAGGAGGAGCGGAACACCGCATCTAGCAGCTCCAGCAATGGCCGCGACAAGCTAATCCTCAACGATGCCGAACGACGTGGCCTCCGCTACGGCAACATCGCCGCTGTCATCTTCCTGGCGCTTTGGTTCGCTGCCCTGTTCATCCCGGGTTCGCCTCTGCGCGGCGAAGGCGACGGCATCTTGAATTCCGTGCTGCTTACCGACGTCGTGGTGTCCATTGCCGTCTTCTTCGCAGTGGTCGGCATTGCGTACGGCATCGGTGCCAAAACCATCACCTCCTCTGCAGACGTGCCCGCCTTCATGGAACGTGGCCTGGGTACACTGACCACAATGATGGTGCTCTTCTTCGCCGTCTCGCAGTTCACGGCCTACTTCAAGTGGTCCAATATCGGTCAGTGGACCGCTATCAAGGGCTCCGAATTCCTGACCAAGGCGGATCTGCCGCCGCTGTTGCTCTTTGCTGCCTTCGTCCTGATGGTGGCTGTTCTCAACCTGCTGATTACCTCGGGCTCCGCACAGTGGGCTCTGATGGCGCCGGTCGTTGTGCCGATGCTGATGTACGTCAACGTCTCCCCAGAGGTCTCCCAGCAGCTATTCCGTATTGGTGACTCCCCGACCAACATCATTACACCGATGTCTCCGTACTTCGCGCTGGCGCTGACTTTCCTGCAGAAGTACTACAAGCCTGCGGGTGTCGGCACGCTGATGTCGCTGGCCATCCCGTACTCGCTGTGCATGATGGTGGGCTGGTTCCTATTCTTTGTCGTGTGGTACCTCGCGGGCATTCCGCTGGGGCCAGGGGTTCCGGTGCGTTAACTCACAGCCACTAGGAGATTGAGGGATTGGTCGAATTTTTCGCCCAATCCCTCACTTATTTGTGGCACCCGGGCTTAATATTGCGTACGGTCGCCACCACAATGGGCGTCGTAAAGCGAAAACGTACACACATTGAGCACACACTGAGACGCGGATATAACCTATGCCAACAAAGCACCTAAAATTTACGGGATCGACCGGCGAGACTCTGGCTGCATCAATTGATTTGCCGGACGGTCAGCCACGCGCGTGGGCGCTATTTGGTCATTGCTTCACGTGTAATCGGATGGTGCCCGGCGCGTCACGCACCTGTAAGGCGCTGGCGAAGAAGGGCATTGCGGCATTCCGGTTCGACTTCACTGGCCTCGGGCAGTCCACTGGTGATTTCGGTGAGACGACGTTCCAGACCAACATCGATGATCTTAAGGCCGCCTACGAGTTCATGGAGGCAGAATTTGAGGCCCCCGCGCTACTGATTGGGCACTCGCTCGGTGGTGCAGCGGCGCTGAACGCCGGCCACGATATGCCGAAGGTCAAGGCGGTTGCGACAATCGGTGCACCCTTCGATCCGGCACACTCGATTGTGCGCATCGCCGGTGACATTTCGACGGTCGATGAGCACGGCACGCAGGTTCTGCAGATTGAAGGTCGTGGCATTCCCATCTCCCGTGAGTTCTTGGAAGTGTTGGCGGACTACAACCCGGAGGTTTATCTCAGCCAGCTGCGCAAGCCGCTGCTTATTCTGCATTCCCCGACCGACCAGACTGTTGGTATCGATAGCGCCCAGAAGATTTTCCAGGTATCTCGCTATCCAAAATCTCTGATGAGCTTGGATCGCGCGGACCACTTGCTCACTCGCGCTAAGTCCGCCGCGCGCGCTGCTGACCTGATTTATGCGTGGGCGGATAGCTATCTTCCGGAGGCTGAATAACCCTGTTACCATTAGGGGTTATGGACACGACTGAACACTCTGGCCACTCGCACGGCCACGGTCACTCACACGGTCATTCACACGGTCACGGTCATGACCACGCTCATTTTGACCCCGCGAATACTCCTGCCCGTCGCCTGCTCGTGGCTGCGGGTCTGACTCTTGTCGTATTTCTCGCCGAGCTCATCGGTGGCTTGGTTTCGGGTTCGCTGGCGTTGCTGGCAGATGCCGGCCATATGGTGACGGACTCCGCGGGCCTGCTTATGGCAGTTGCCGGTTTGGCTATCGCCCAGCGCGGTGCGAATCACCGCGCGACGTACGGGTACCGTCGTGTTGAGGTTCTGACTGCTCTTATCAACGGTCTGACAGTTTTCATCATTGCCGCTGTGATTCTCTGGGGCGCAATCCGGCGTTTTGGCTCCCCAGAACAATCGGAAATTCAGACCACGTCGATGCTCATCATCGCGGTCATCGGCCTGCTCACCAATGTTATTGCGGCCTTTCTGCTCGCGGGGGCTGCCAAGGAAAGCGTCAACGTCCGCGGTGCGTATCTGCATGTGCTTGTCGACGCCGCTGGTTCGGTTGCCGTCATTATCTCCGCTATCGCTATCGCATACACCGGCTGGACTGCCATCGACTCTGTGGTCTCCATCGTGATTGCGCTCTTCATCGTCCCCCGAGCCGCCGTTCTGGTGCGCGACTGTCTCCACGTGTTGCTGGAGTACACCCCGAAGGGCGTCGACACTGAGAAAATCACTGCTGACCTGTCCGGCCTAGAGGGAGTGGTCGATGTCCACGATCTCCACGTCTGGTCCCTCAACGGCAGCGACCTGCTGGCATCTGTTCACCTCGTGCGCTGTGACACGCTCCCCAACGGCGACGAGCACGCATTGCTCGACCGTGCGCAGGCACTGCTTCACGACGTCCACGGGATTGAACACGCCACGGTGCAAATTGAAAGAACCGGGCACGCTGACCACGAGTACCCGGCTCATACCTAGGGTGCTCGGCTAGTAGCTGAAGTGAGGTGCTAGCCCTCGAGCTGCTCCCCCAGCTCCAGCCACTCCATCTCCAGCTCTGACTTCTGCTCAGCCACCTCACCTGCCTGGCGATCCAGATCCGCAAGTTTCTGGGTATCCAGATTGGCTACGTCAGCGCTTGCCTCCGCCATCTGCGCGTGCAGTTCACTTTCCTGCTGACTCAGCTTCGCCATCTTCCGCTCCAGGGCACTCATCTTCTTTTGCAGAGCATGAGCCTGTGCGGCCGAGAGCTTAGGTTCCTCCGCCGCTGAATCCTCACCACGAGCCTGTGTGCGACCGGCACTTGATTGAGAGGTACCGCCGCTAGCGGCCGAGTCAGCCAGCTGCGCGCGGCGCTCCAGGTACTGACCAATCCCGCCAGGCAGGTTCGTCAGCTCGCCGTCGCCGAAGAGGGCCCAAGTCGAATCGGCGATACGCTCAATTAAATAGCGGTCGTGCGAGATGACCACCAACGTGCCCGGCCAATTGTCCAGCAGGTCTT
The DNA here is from genome assembly GCF_014335085.1 of Corynebacterium sp. LK26. NCBI lineage: Bacteria > Bacillati > Actinomycetota > Actinomycetes > Mycobacteriales > Corynebacteriaceae > Corynebacterium > Corynebacterium sp. LK26. The sequence continues at coordinate 83,125 of NZ_PDHB01000016.1, read as the reverse complement.
CCAGCTCCTGCAACGTGTCAATGTCCAGGTCATTCGTCGGCTCGTCGAGCAGTAGGAAGTTCGGCTCGCTCATCAACACACGTGTCAGTTGTAGGCGACGGCGCTCACCACCGGAAAGGTCTGCGATTGGGGTGCGCTGCCGCTTCGGGGAAAAACCCAATCGCTCGGCCAACTGCGAGGCGCTAATCTGCTTTTTGCCCAGGTCAATGTAGGTCGCTACATCCTCCACGGCATCGAGCACGCGCATATCCAGCGGCAGATCATCGAGCTCCTGTCGCAGCCAGCCCAGGCGCACCGTCTTGCCCTCAATCCGCTTGCCATCGCTTAAGGGGTAGTCTCCCGCCAAAGCACGCAACAAAGTGGTCTTACCCGAACCGTTGACACCGACCAGGCCAATGCGCTCGCCGGGGGCCAGACGCCACGTGACGTCGTTAAGCAATTCCCTACCGTCGGGCGTTTCCAGGGACGCATGCTCTAGCTCCACGACCACCTTGCCCTGTCGACGCTGCGAAAACGCCATCAACTCCACGGAATCACGCGGCGCCGGGACATCGGCGATGAGAGCCTCAGCTGCTTCGATGCGGTAGCGAGGCTTTGAGGTGCGGGCCGGCGCACCCCGGCGCAACCACGCGAGTTCCTTACGCGCAAGGTTCTGGCGACGCTGCTCGGCGGCATCGGCTTGGCGCGCACGCTCGGCACGCGCGAACGTCCAGTCGTTGTAACCGCCATCGTAAAAATCGACGGTGCCGTCGTGGACTTCCCACGTCTTCGTGGCAACGGTATCCAGGAACCAACGATCGTGCGTGACGACGACCAGGGCTGCCCGGCGCGAAAGGACATGATCGGCCAACCACTGCACACCCTCAATATCGAGGTGGTTCGTTGGCTCATCGAGAATGAGCAGATCCAGATCTCGGACCAGCGCGGCCGCCAGGTTAACGCGACGGCGCTCACCACCGGAGAGATTGGCGACCTTGGTATCCATACCGAGGTCATTGATACCGATGCCATCGAGGACCTCGCGGATGGAAGCGTTACCCGCCCACTCGTGTTCAGCGAGTCCCAGCGGTGCAATGACGCACTCAAACACGGTGGAATTCGGGTCGAGCTCGGCGCCCTGGGTGACATGCGCCATGGCCATGTCGTTGGCTCGCGAAATACGTCCGGAGTCCGCTGGCTCCACGCCTGCCAGAATCTTCAGCAGTGTGGACTTGCCGCCACCGTTCAAACCGACAACACCGATGCGGTCGCCCTCTTGAACACCGAGGCTGACGCCGTCGAGCAGAGTCTTGAGCCCGAAGGACTTAGAAATATTCTCGCAATTAATCAGATTCGCCATGATGAGTATTTATTGTGCCCCATTCGACGTTGCCAAGCACACGCCGAACATACCAAGCCACCGGCAGCTCCTCGAACTGCTCTCGGGTTACCCATTTAAATTCCGGATGCTCGCCGCTGAGCTGGACATTCTGCGTGTCGTCGGCCTCGCGTACTAGAAAGGTCACCGTGTGGAAGCGGAAATTCTCCCCGCCCAAGTCCGGATTGGAATAGTGGGCAAATTCGCTGACCTCCGCTGCGCGCAAGCCGGCCTCTTCACGCAGTTCGCGCACAGCGGCCTCCACGGGCTCCTCCCCCGCGTCTAGCTTGCCACCAGGCAAATCCCACTGGCCCCCGAGGAAGCCCTCGTATTCACGCAGCAGAAGCAGCAAACGGTCACCGCGGAAAACTATGCAGTTGCACACCCAGCCGTCGTCGTCAGGCCAGAACTTAGTCCAAGCCAGGCTGCGCGGTTCGCGCCGGCCGATCTCGGCCCTACTGGGGGTGTCATCACGGTGCATGGGGGAAAGATCGCCTGTCCTTTATTAAAAGCGCTAGTCTCGTGAGACCTCAGCGAGGCGAACGAAATCGGCAATTTCGAGCTTCTCTCCTCGCTGCTTGGGGTCAATCCCCGCTGCCATAAGCGCTTCTTCGGCTGCGGCACCAGATCCGTAAATCCCCGATAGGGCCGCACGGAGGGTCTTGCGGCGTTGCGCAAAAGCAGCGTCGATAAGCGGGAAAAGGCGCGCGCGAAATTGCGGCGAAATCTCCCACGGAGCCTCGGGGGCATCGGCGGCATTGGGGTTCTCAGGAGCGTCGGAGCGGGCGTAGCAGTCAATGCGCACAAGCCCGGAATCAACCTTCGGGACCGGCCAAAAGACGTGCGGACCAATGGCACCGGCGCGACGCACTGTGCCGTAGTAGGCGGCCTTGACGCTGGGGACGCCGTAAATCTTGGAGCCCGGCTGAGCCGCCAGCCGGTCAGCGACCTCAGACTGCACCATCACGAGCACGCGGCGGATGGTGGGGAGCTCGGCAAGCATGTGCAGCAGCACCGGTACAGAAACGTTGTATGGCAGATTGGCCACCAGCGCATCTGGGGCGGTCCGAAAGTCCTCGCGACTGACTTTCAACGCATCTTTCTCAATGAGCTCTAGCGCGCAGCCGTCAGCGCGCTCAGCGACTGTCTGGGGCAAACGCTCCGCCAACCGAGAATCGATTTCAACAGCCGCGGCGCGGCCGCAGTGTTCGAGCAGCCCGAGGGTCAGCGAGCCCAAGCCGGGGCCGACCTCAACAGGGTAGGAATCCTCCGGCAAGTCCGCCGCAGCGACAATTCGACGCACGGTGTTGGCGTCGTGGACGAAGTTCTGCCCCAATTTCTTCGTCGGGACAATATCCAACTGCGCCGCCAAGTCGCGCACTTCGACCGGCCCCAGGAAAGAAACTTCTGCTTTAGTCACAGTTAGATACTACGGGGTCAAAAGACAAAATAGGTTTAGCTCGTTTTGGCTAGTCTGAACTAGCTTTAACGAAGCCCCATGGAAGCGGTGCAAGCGGGCCATGCACCCCAACCCTGACCAGCCTGGACGCGCTCGGCGACAGCGATCTGCTGCTCGCGGGAAGCCTGCGATGCACGCGGTGCATACTCAGTACCGCCGTAAGCTGCCCAGGTGGAATCGGTGAACTGTAGACCACCGGAGAAACCGTTACCGGTATCGATAGCCCAGTCGCCGCCGGACTCACACTGAGCCAGCTGATCCCACACACCGTAGCCAGCGGCCGGAGCTGCAATGCGAGACTTAGTGCCCTGGCGGATAGTGGAGATACCCGGAGCCTTTAGCTCCTTTTCTTCCAGGACCTCGCGTCCAAGCTCTTCGCCGTCGCGAGAGGTGACCTTGACCTGACGCTCTACCTGGCCCGGCTCACCCTCCTGCTCAACGATGCGCTCGTCTTCGAACATCGAATCATCTTCAATGATGTTCTCGTGAGCTGGAATTTCCTCAGTCTCGGTGATGGTCTTATCAATCAGACGAGACAGCGCGATGCGCATGCCTTCAGTGACCGGCGCATCCAGACCCGGCTCAACGGTGTCGTCTTCACGCAGCTCAATGCCACGCTGTGCCAGTACATCACCGACGGTCAAAGCCGGGACGGTCAGGTCGATGTCCTTGGCATCGTCGTGAAGCACAATATTCTTGGCACGAACGACGTCGAGTTCGACCCCCTTAGCGGAAATCTCGCCCTTTTCGACCTCGACCTTGTCCTTATCGGAGATGAGCCCCTGCTTCTTCAGACCTTCAATCAGCTCATCGGTAGTGATGGCATTGGTCTTGTGCTCCTGCGGCTTGCCATCGACAATCATCGTGACCGGCTTGGCAGAGCGGTAGACCAGCTTGCCGCCGTCCGTGAGGTCGCCCTGACGCTGAACCAGGTCTCCGCCGGTGGTTTCGACACCAGCCTTCTCTAGAATGGCCTTGTCATCCTTGGACCAGGTTGCAATTTGCTCGACCTTGCCGTCAATTTCGACGGTGATGGTGTCGTAGTTGGATGCTGCGACAGTGCCACCCAGAGCAACAGCAGCGACCAGACCGCCAGCAGCGATCTTGGACGAAGTGGAGACTCCGTCGTTAGCACGATTGAGATGACGCTTCTTCGCAGCACTCACGGGGTTCGTCACAGCCTTTCGGAGGATGGGCAGCTATCAGATGAAAGAAATACAGTTTGTAACAGTACGGTAAAGATTCAGTGTTGTCTAAAATATATCGATAAAAGTGACGGGAAATACAACAAACCGCCCCGGCTGCATTTCCACAGCTCAGGGCGGCAATACGTCGGCACGTGCTTAAATGCCGTACACCCGACGTGCGTTATCCGTCAAAATCTGCGCCATCTCCTCCGCCCCGATTTCTCGGGCCGCAGCCATCGCACGCGCCTGATGACCGATAAAAGTTGACTCATTGCGCGCACCTCGGAACGGCTCCGCGGTCATGTACGGAGCATCGGTTTCCACCAGCAGCTGCTCCGCCGGCGCCTCAGCCACAGCCTGCCGCAGGTAATCATTGCGTTTGAAGGTCACGTTTCCGGTAAAGCTCAGCAGGTAACCGCGCGCAATGGCCTCGCGGGCAACCTCAATGGGCGAGGAGAAGCAGTGCAAAATGACCGTATTGTCATAGCCGTCCAACGCCGCCATCAGATCTTCATCGGCGTCGCGGTTATGAATCATCAACGGCTTGCCGACGGTTGCTGCGAGCTCCATATGCCACTGCAACGCAGCCAGCTGTTCGCTCTTCGACGCGCAGCCGTCGAGAGAATCCAACCAGTACCAATCCAATCCCGTCTCCCCCACGGCCACAACCCTGGGGTCGGCAGCCATGTCGGTCAGACGGGTCTTGGCGTCGTCGTCAAGCTCGTGTGCGCGCGTCGGATGGATGGCGGCGGCGGCCCAGACGTTGGGGTGCGCGTGTGCGGCGGTAAAGGCCAGTTCGGTTTCCGGCATGCCATCGCCGACCGTGCAAACTCCGACGACGCCCGCTGCGGCGGCACGGTCCATGAGAGCCGCAATCTCCTCCGGAGTTTGCGCCCCGCAGGACGCGAGATGCGTGTGGGCGTCAAACAGCGGAGTGAGATACTCCGCGGGTTCTGCAATTTTGCGTTTGCGCTTTCCCATTCTTCTACTGCGCCCCTACTTCACCTGTGCCCACTCAGGGCCGTGCTCAGCCAACTCAGAGTCGAGCTTGGAGAAAATCGGCTTCGGCTTGGCAAGCTGCGTACCCGGCTCAATGTCGAAGCGATGCCAGGCGGCCTTCTGATTGACGTAGTCACCAGTGATGATTGGGTAGCTCCTGCCCTCTGCCGGCAGGTCTGCGCCGACCGGTTCGACCGGCATGTCGTCCTCGACTTCCTGGACTTCCGGCATTGCGGCCCAGATGCCCTCGCCGCCCAGGGTCTCGAAGACCTTCTGCGCGCTTTCCGGCAGGTACGGGGTCAGCAGGACATTGGCGTCGCTGACTACCTGCAGCGCTGTCCACAACACAGTGGCGAGACGCTCACGCTGGGACTCGTCCTTCGCCAGCTTCCACGGCTCCTGCGCAGCAATGTAGGCGTTCGCCTCCCCGACCAGGTGCATTGCGGCAGTAATACCGGCGCGGAAACGGGACAGTGCGAGTGCGTCGCCGACCTCGGCGAAAGAGCGCTCAGCCAGGTCGAGCAGTTCACGGTCAGCGTCGGTGAGCTCGCCCGGAGTTGGCACCTCACCGAAGTTCTTGAAAGCCATGGACACGGTGCGGTTGACCAGGTTGCCCCAGGAGTTGGCCAGCTCGTTATTCACGCGGCGGACAAACTCATCCCAGGTGAAGTCGGTGTCCTGGTTTTCCGGACCAGCCATGGCGATGAAGTAGCGCAGCGGATCCGGACCGAACTCCGCCAGGAAGTCCTTCACATAGATGACAACGCCCTTGGAAGAGGAGAACTTCGAGCCCGACATGGTCAGGTACTCCGAGGAGACGACCTCCGTCGGCAGGTTCAACTCACCGAGCTCCCCGACTTTACCTCCGCGGGAGCCTTCGCCACGGTAGCCCAGCAGCTCAGCCGGCCAAATCTGGGAGTGGAAGGTGATGTTGTCCTTGCCCATGAAGTAGTAGGACAGCGCCTCCGGGTCATTCCACCACTTGCGCCACGCTTCCGGGTCACCGATGCGCCAGGCCCACTCGATGGAAGCGGATAGGTAACCGACGACAGCGTCGAACCAAACGTAGAGTTTCTTGGTTCCGTTTTCCGACCAGCCCTCCAGCGGAATCGGAACACCCCAGTCAATGTCACGGCTCATTGCGCGTGGACGGATGTCCTTCAGGATGTTCAGGGAGAATTTCAGTACATTTGGGCGCCAGTCCTTGCGCTCTTGAAGCCACTCGGTCAAGGCCTCTGCCAGCGCTGGCAGGTCTAGCAGGAAGTGCTCAGTTTCAACGAACTTCGGGGTCTCGCCGTTGATTTTCGACACCGGATCGATCAGATCGGCCGGGTCAAGCTGGTTACCGCAGTTGTCACACTGATCACCGCGGGCACCGGACGCACCACAGATTGGGCAGGTACCTTCGATGTAACGATCCGGCAGCGTCCGACCTGTCGACGGGGAAATCGCACCCATCGTGGTCTGCTTGACCATGTAGCCGTTTTCGTAGAGCCCGCGGAAGAGCTCCTGGACAATCGCGTAGTGGTTGCGCGTGGTAGTGCGCGTAAACAGGTCGTAGGAAAGCCCCAGACCCGCGAGGTCCTGCACAATCTGGCGGTTGTAACGGTCGGCCAATTCCTGGACAGAAACGCCTTCCTTCTCCGCTTGCACAAGCAGCGGCGTGCCATGCTCATCAGTACCGGAGACCATCAGCACGTCATTGCCAATCATTCGCTGGTAGCGAGCGAAAACGTCCGAGGGGACTCCGAAACCTGCAACATGGCCGATATGTCGCGGACCGTTAGCGTACGGCCACGCAACTGCTGTGAAAATGCGAGACATATCTAACAGGGTAATAGATGACCTGCCATCGCGATGAACTGTGTCCCTTACGGAGTCCTCATGAAGTCCACATGAACTGTCCCCTACCATCATCGCACGCATGCGCAGTCACTACGCTTATGTCCTATGTCCACTCGGTCTACCTCCTCCGGCTCGGCTGCTGACTTCACTTCGCGTGCGACCACTGCGCTGGCGCGTCTTATCGCTGCCGGTCATCGTCCCGCCGCACTCATCGGCTCCTGGTTCGGTTATCGCGCGGTTCTCGCCGCCAACGTCGAGCTCGCTGCCTGCGATCCGGCAGAGCTTTTCTCCAGCCCCGACCCCGATGCGTGGATCTTTGGGTTCCGCCCCTACTCCGGCACCAGCGCGCACGGGGTCGCTACCTGCGTCGCGTTGCTTGCCGACGACGGCACGTGGCATTTCGACGGCCCTGGCACCGGTGACCCCTTCAATCCGGATTTCCAAGCCCTTCAGGAGGCCATCAACTACTCGCACGAAGACACGCGTGCCGACGCGCTCCCCGCGGCCACACCACTGGAGTGGGATCAGGGTGACCGAGAACACCACCAGCTTGCGGTGGAGAACTGTAAGGAGGCAATTGCCGCAGGCGAGGTGTACCAAACCTGCATTTCCACACGCTTTCACGCGGAGCTGAATGCGGAGTTGGCCCCGGACGTCGAAGTGGACAACGCTGCACTAGCCCACGCCGGCGCGTGGTTTTCCTCCCGCGTGGCGCGGTATCAACCGGCTCGAGCAGCATTCTTGCCCGGCAACCTCGATGTTGGAATTCCAATCCTGGCCTCGCTGAGTCCTGAGGAGTTCCTCATCCGCGCAGGCACAAGCGTGACTGAAACTCCCATCAAAGGCACGATTCCCGCTGACCACTCCCCGGATGAGCTATTGCGCAGCGACAAGGACATCGCCGAGAACATCATGATTGTCGACCTGGTGCGCCATGACCTCGGTCAAGTTGCCAAGACCGGCACCGTGAAGGTCACAGACCTGCTCAGTGTGCGTCCGGCACCGGGCGTGTGGCACCTCTTTTCCACAGTCTCCGCGGAGCTTCCCGATCAGCTCAGCCACGCTGAACTAATCGAAGCCTGCTTCCCACCGGCCTCAGTCACCGGTACACCGAAGCTGCGAGCAATTGAGCTTCTGCGCGAGTGGGAACCCGAACCCCGTGGCGCTCACTGCGGCGCGATTGGTGCGGCCCACGGGGATGCACTTGAGCTCAATGTCGGTATTCGTACCGCTGAGTACACAAAAGACCCGAACTCGGGGAGAGTTCGGGTCGAAGCTGGCATCGGCGGTGGCATCACCATCGGGTCTACACCCGAGGGCGAATGGGCCGAGATTGAGGCCAAGGCCGCACCGCTGCTGTTGGAAAGCTAGTTGCGCAATTTACGAGCACGGCGGCGCTCGCGCTGTTCGGCCGCTTCCGCCAGGCGGCGCTCACGAGCCATGCGCAGGGCAAACTGACGCTGTTCCTTGTCATCGAGGTACATCGGATCGTCGGAAAGCCCCTTAACCAGCGACACCATCAGCGCCAAGATAACAATGACGAACGGGCTTGCCGCCAAAATGGTGATGTTCTGCAGGTTCGACAGGGCATCGCTGCCACCGGTGACCAATAGGACGATGGCAATCAGAGCGGTGAAAATACCCCACATAGCAGTGACCGTGCGCGACGCTGTGAGTCGACCGAACTGGCTCATGGTCCCCATCACCGTGGAGGCGGAGTCTGCCGAGGTAATGAAGAAGGTAGCCAGCAGAATCATTGCGATAGCGGAGGTAATCGCGCCACCCGGCAAGGATTCCAGCAGATTGAACAGCTGACTCTCGGCCGAACCGTCACCGTAGATGGACGCACCCTGCTGCTCGCGGGTAATGGCGGTGCCACCAAAGATGGAGAACCACACTGCAGAGACAATCGACGGAACGGCGACGACGGTGAAGACGAACTCACGGATAGTACGGCCGCGAGAAATACGTGCGATGAACATACCGACAAACGGCGACCATGAGATCCACCAGGCCCAGTAGAAAATTGTCCAGGAAGAGAGCCATTCACCGGCGGTGCCGTCAGCGGAAGCACTGGAGCGGGAGGCCATCTCAAAGAAGGAATCCAGGTAGCTGCCAATAGAGGTCGGAATCAGGTTCAGAATCACCACGGTAGGGCCGAGGACCAACACCAGCAGAGCCAGCAGACCTGCGGCAACCATGTTGAAGTTCGAGATGTACTGGATGCCCTTGCCCACGCCCGACAGTGCAGAGACCAAGAAGGCACAGCCCAGAACGAGAATAAGACCAATCCACAAAGGTGCGCCCTTGATGGCGTTGAACCCGTTGATTTCCAAACCGGCGGAAATCTGAAGTACGCCAACACCGAGAGAGGCTGCCGTACCGAAGACGGTGGCAAAAATCGCAAGCGCGTCGATAAGCTTGCCCAACCGCCCCTCAGCGCGACGCGCGCCGATGAGCGGGATGAACGCCGCCGAAATCAGCTGCTTTCGGCCGAGGCGGTAGGTCGAGTAAGCAATTGCGAGACCGACGATGGCGTAGAGCGACCACGGGTGCAGAGTCCAGTGGAACATCGTCGAAGCCATGGCGGTACCGACTTCCTTCGGCTGGTGGCCCGGCACGCCATCGCGATAGAAGGTCAGCGGCTCAGCGACACCGTAGAACATCAGACCGATGCCCATACCGGCGGCGAACATCATCGCAATCCAGCTAGGCGTGGAAAACTCTGGTTTCTCGTTGTCCTTGCCCAAGCGGATGTGACCGAACTTGGAAATCGCGATGGACACAATGAAGAAGACAAAGACGGTACTGGCCAAGATAAACAGCCAGCCGATGTTCTCCACGACCCAGTTCAGAGAGCTAGATGCAAACGTCGAGAAACTATCCGGCCACGCCAGGCCCCAGACGATGATTGCCAGAATTGCGACAACGGCGGGGATGGTAACCCCGAGGTTCACGGGAGCGTGAGAATCGTCGGCCCTGACTTCGCCGACGACTGACTCCCCTACTTCTTGTTGTATTTCATGCTCTGGTGGATTCGTCATTCCTCCACCATGTCCACCATTGACCTGGGATTTCAACTCAGGATGTGGATTCTCTCAGGTTTTCCTCATTTCCCGTCTGAATTACAAAACTCCCAATAACGACGTTTCCCCTGTTCACCGTCGGGTGCCGAGGAATTTTCCGCCACAAAGTAACAATCAGTTAACGATTTTCGTCCCGAGCTGCTAAAACGGCCTGGTAGAGATCTCGATGCTTCGTCATTCCCGCCTCTGCTGCAACCTGCTTCGCGGCATCCTTCAGTCGCATGCCATCAGCCACGAGCTCCTCCACGCGGTCAACCAAGCCCTCCGTGGATACCTCCGTTGCCTGCTGCCCCGCGCCTTCAATCACCACCGTAATTTCGCCGCGGACACCTTCCTCCGCCCACGCAGCCAGCTCCCCCAGCGTCGCACGGCGAGTCTCTTCAAAACGCTTGGTCAGCTCACGGCTTACCGACGCGCGCCGCTCCTCACCCAAAATCTCCGCGGCATCGGCCAACGTAACAGCCAACCGATGCGGCGACTCAAAGAAACAACAGGCTCGCTTCTCTGTCTTCAGTGATTCCAACCAGGCCCGGCGCGCCCCCTGCTTACGAGGTGCAAAGCCATCGAAGCAGAAGTGGCCGACACCCAAGCCGCTGAGAGCCAATGCGGTAGTCACCGCGCTCGGTCCCGGTACGCAGGACACCGGCACACCCGCGTCGTGAGCAGCCGCCACCACAGCCAGGCCGGGGTCTGACACCACCGGCATCCCCGCATCGGTCACCACAATGACTTTCTGTCCCGCCTTCGCCGCCTGAATCAGCGACTCAGTGCGGCTCTCTTCGTTGTGATCGAAGTTCGAAACAAACTTCCCCTTGGGGGAAATGCCCAGCGCTGTGGCTAGGTTGCGCGCCCGCCTGGTGTCTTCCGCGGCGATGATATCGGCGTCGATAAGCGCACCGCGCAAGCGGTCGGAGGCATCGGCGATATTGCCCAGCGGCGTTGCCACCAGAGTGATGCCGGGAGCCAGCGTCGTAGCCTCGCTGAGGGGCTCGTTCTCGTGCGGTTGGAAGTTCGATGCCGAATGCGTCATGATTCCATAGCTTAAACTGACATTCGTGACCGATGCCGCTTTAACCCCACCACCGGAAACCGAGCGCCGCGCGAAAAAGCGTTTCCTGCGCCCGATTCCCCCGGTTCCCCCGCTGCCGCCACTGCGGCTGTGGGACAAATGGGATACCGCCACTTTTGTGGTTCTCGGAATCGTCGCAGCGCTAACGCGTTTCATCGGGCTTGCTGCCAAGACCGACAATGGCACCCCGCTCTTCGATGAGAAGCACTATGTGCCGCAGGCATGGCAGATTCTGGAGTCCACGCGCGACCCCATCTCGTCTGGCATTGAGGACAATCCCGGCTACGGTCTGATTGTGCATCCGCCAGTGGCCAAGCAGGTCATCGCCTTGGGCGAGTGGATCTTCGGTTATTCACCAATGGGCTGGCGATTTATGTCGGCGGTGTGTGGCACGCTGGTTATCCTGCTGCTCATGGACATCGTCCGACGCATCTCTCGCGGCTCGCGGTTGGCGGTGGGTATTGCTGGTCTCTACGCGCTTGCCGACGGAGTGCTGTTTGTCTCCTCCAGGGTCGGCATGCTGGACATGATTCAGACCTTCTTCATCATCGCGGCCGCGTGGGCACTTCTCATTGACCAGGCCGATGCCCGCAAGCGCCTGGAATCCGCCACGGAGCTAGGTAGTTTCGGCCCCTATCTCAGTTATCGCTGGTGGCGACTGCTCGCCGGCATCATGCTGGGGCTTGCCACCGGGGTGAAGTGGTCCGGTCTGTACTACATGGCCGCATTCGGCCTGTGGTCCGTTTTCACGGATCTGGTGTCACGCAAGAATGCCGGTGCGGACAAGCCCGTGCTCGGCGCACTCGCCCGCGATACCGCCCCGGCATTGCGTGATCTGGTGGTGGTCCCGCTGGGCGTTTACTTCTTAAGTTGGCGTTCTTGGTTCGCCGAAGAAACGTCGGTCTATCGCCATGTCTCGCCCGAAGAGCGCGATATGGGACTCCCCGGCACCGGCTGGCTTCCCGAGGCCGTGCAGAACTACCTGCACTACCAGAACAGCGTGCTGAAGTTCCACGCCGAGCTGACCACCTCTAATGGCCACAAACACCCTTGGGAGTCCAAGCCCTGGGAGTGGCTGGTCAGCTGGCGGCCAATGCTCTACTACTCCACCGAAACCAACTGCAGTGGTGGCCAGGAGTGCAAGGGCTGGATGATGCTCTTTGGCACCCCGCCCATCTGGTGGTTGCTGGTCCCCGTGGTCCTGTGGGCCACATGGCGCTGGCTCGGCCGCCGCGACGGCCGCTACGCGCTGCCAGTCATCGGGTTCCTCGCCTCGTGGCTGCCGTGGGTCATCGGCTACGACCGTCAGATGTACTTCTTCTACGCCACCGCGCTGATTCCATTCGTACTCATCGCCTTTGCTCTGCTTGCCGACGATCTCTCACACTGGCGGCCCCGCGATAAGCCGGTGGGGTTGGTAATCGTTGACACGCACGCCGCACTAGTGGTGGCCGCGTTTGTGTTCTGGCTGCCGATTTTGACCGGCTACCCGCTGCCTCTCAACCACTTTGAATGGCGGTTCTGGTTGCCGTCCTGGAGCTAGTCCCGCTGTGGCGGCACGCCTGTGACCGGCAACCCGGAGGCAGCCCGCCATGCCTGTGCGATTGCCGTCGGCGTATAACCGCCCAGCCACACAACGGCCAGCGTCAAAGCGGAGACAAACATCAAGGCCAGGCCAGCGATCTCTGATGCTCCCTGAGCACCGATGAGAATGTCACGAATACCAAAACCGATGCTGAACGTGGCGACGGCACCGTAGACCGGCGCCATGCCCATGGCAGCGCGTGGCCGCCAGGCAGCCCAGAACAATCCCACTGCCAACGCAAGCCGAATTGCCGCGAGTTGGATGGCAAGGCGTGCTCCGAGCTCCATTGGGTCAACAGTGGCAGTGGAACCGTCGATAGGCGCTTCCGTGCTTGTCGCGATTCCTGCACCGCCCTGCGGCTGCGTCGAGGAAAGTCCGAGCGTCATCATGCCGGAGGCGTCGACCAGCGTCGCAATCCCCCAGACCGCCCAGCAAAGGCCCAGTGCAATGAGCACCCCGCGGGCGGTGCCGGCCATGAGCAGCCATGCGCGCTCACGCCGCCGGCGCTCCGGTTCGATGGAGACCAAAATGCGCTCCGAGAGATCATCCGTGGAAATCTCCGGCATGCCATCGGCAGGCCCAACCGTAAGGGCGCGGTTCAGCCGCACCGCTCGCTCGTACCAAGCTCGGCACTCCTCGCAGGCCCCAAGATGGGCATCGATGACTTCATCGGCAATGCTTGCCTGCTCGCCATCGAGGCGAGCTGACAATGCTGCGCGAATTTCCTCGCACTCCACGGGGGATCTCCACCGCCTTTAACTCTTAAGGGGGTTGTACCTAATGAGGTCTTATCTGATGAGGTCTTACCTGATGAACTGCCTGTCCAAACTGAAACGGCCGGCCCCGAATACGAAAATCATCACCAGCCCACCGATGAGTGACATCACAAGCTCTGCACCGTTGTCGCGGATAAACAGGCCATTGCCCAAGTGCATCGACCACCAGGCACCAATCATCTCAATGATGAAGACCATCGCCACCGTCGGTGCCAAGAGTCCCAGAATCAGCAACGCGCCACCGACCAGTTCGACTAGAGCGACAACCCAGACCGTCAAGTGCGCCTGCGGGATATTCGCGGCGACAAAGTAACCGGTCGTCTTGTCGATACCGGTGATGAAAATCTTGTCCCAGCCATGGCAGATGAAGATAATTCCGAGTATCAGGCGGAGAATCACGAGCGCGATATCGCGCATTACCGGTCGATCCATGAGGGACATGCTACCCGACGGCACGGTCAAAACACGGTAGCACTGCGGCTGCGAGAGGCCAGCGACTTAAACATGCAAAAAGGCTTCTCCCAACCCCTCGGGAGAAGCCTTCCGCCAAACACACCCGGTGTGTCATGTCTTAGGTAGTGACATCGTAACAGGCCGAGTTTCTAACAAAAAATCGCGCTGACGTGCTCAGACAACTTTAAGGTTGTTCTACGGCTCAGCTCACAGGACTAGCTCACACGAGCCTGTGGCATTTCGTCATAATCGTCGTCATCAAAGCGGTAGTCAGTGTAGGCCAAATCTGCGAAATCCGGGTCCTCATCATCAAGCTCGACCACTACCGCGCCCGGACGGCGCAGACGCTGTGGAATTCCCAGCTCATCATCCTCGCGGTTACGCACGCCGAGGCGGGCCATCTTCATACGGCGAATTCGGCGAGCCCGCAGTTCCTGCTCTGCACGCACGGTGCGGCGCAGGTTGACCAGATACAGGGTCATCAAGCCGACACCGACCAGTGGAATCCACCAGGTCCAACCACCAGCGAAAGCAGCGATGATAACCGTGACTGCGATGAACGCCGCCAGCCCAGCAACCGAACGGCGGCGGCGGGCAAAGCGAGTCTCAGCGTACTGGGCATCCGAAATCGGATCGAACCCACCACGACCACGGCGCTTCTCAGCGAACGCGTAATCATCTTCGGTCAAGGTGTCATCGACAGCGACTGCGTCATCGTTGGACTCGACACTGTGGTCGCTGTCGTCCTCGACAGTCTCGTCGGGTTCCGCCTGCTCGTCTACGGTGTCTGCTGCCTCTTCAGTCTCAGAGAGAGCCTCAGCGTCCGCGTGCTCAGCGTCAGCCGCGGCACCGGAATCAGCGTCAGATTCAACGGCATCTTCGAACATCAAGTCATCGGCGTCGACAAACTGACGGCGAACGTCAACGCTCACATCGGAAGAGGACTCATCTGCACGAACCACGTCACCTTCGGCGGAGGCAACGGCGGAGTCAGATTCAGCATCCTCGTCATTAACGACAGCCTGCAGCGACTGGTCTGCAGACTCATCATCGGACACGTCCATGTCAGAGCGGTCAGAAGACTCAGCAGTGGCTTCCTCGGTAGCGGAATCATCCGCCTGCGGGGTCTCCTCCTCTGCATCTGCCGCTTCCAGCTCGTAGACGATATCGCCGTCAACGACGGCCGGGTCGGCCGCCTCGTCCACGGTGTCGTCGATAAGCACGTCGCTGACATCGAAGTCATCGTCGACCTGCGCGTCAACGGTTTCGAGAGAATCGTCGACTTCTTCGGCCACGCGCACGTCCGACTCCTTAAAAGACGGACGGCGGCGCGTCGTGGCCAACTCCTCGCCACCACGATGCAGCACGCGGGTCTTACCTAGCGCATCGGAGGTACGACGAATCGGCTTGCGCGTATTGACCACCAGCGGGGCCAGCACAAACAGCCACAGTACAACGATGAGTATCAGCAACAGTGAAGTTGACATATTTTGTGTCTCCTTGCGATTTCGCCCGGGGTTTCGCCGTCTCTCCCCGGCCCAAATACGCCACCCACATGCCCTTCCACAGAGGCATTTGCGAAGGCAGTCAGCGTATCTAGAGCGAATTCGCCCAATAGTAGAGTTGTCATCACCCTATCGGCGTGTGTTACTCAGACTACTCAGGCGCGCCGTTGCGGTGGGTATTTCTCCGCCTCTTCATATTGCGCGCGACCACTCGCCACGATGAGGTCCACTGCACTGTCCTCCCCCACCCGCGCATAGGTCAGATGATCGCGCCACGCGCCATCCATATGGAAGGCTTCCCGCGCCACGCCTTCGTACTCGAACCCACAGTTTTCCAGCACGCGTATCGACGGGACATTGCTGTCCAACACAGTCGCTTCAATTCGGTGGACGCCAACTCTCTTGGCATAATCCGACGCCAACGCCACTGCCGCAGTGGCGACCCCTCCACATGTAAAGCCGCTGCCGACCCAGTAGCCAATCCATGCGTGAGCGACGGGGAAAGGCGTAATACCGCCGAGTGTGAGCATGCCGGCGAACTGGCCGTCTACCTCAATGGTGGAGACAATCATGTCTCCCGCAGCCTCTGAACGACGCCAACTGCGCAGGTTACGGCGGAAAACAGAAGCCCTGTGGGCGTTATCCCAGTCGTCCTCGAGGGTTGGCTCCACGGGGCGCAAAATGGGCTCGTCGCGCAGCCGCAGTGCCCGCCATGCAGAGGCATCAGAGCGCTCTGGCACACGCAGGCGGACTCGG
This sequence comes from Corynebacterium sp. LK26, assembly GCF_014335085.1. NCBI lineage: Bacteria > Bacillati > Actinomycetota > Actinomycetes > Mycobacteriales > Corynebacteriaceae > Corynebacterium > Corynebacterium sp. LK26. Next base: position 67,048 of record NZ_PDHB01000016.1, on the reverse strand, counting down.
CCGCCACTGGTTACTAGACGAGAAGTACGCACAGCAACAATACTCGCGGTAGTGGAGTGAGGTTAGGCCTGGCGCGCCATGAACAGCACGTCAACTACATCTCCCGGACGCACGTGCAGCACGTCTTCCGGAATCACGATGAGGCTGTTGGCTTCCGACATACCGGCCAAAAGATGGGCTTGCGCACCGCCGGAACCTCCCAGCGGCTGCACCATGTACTCGCCGGTCTCGCGGTCACGCATGAGCTGGCCACGGATGTAGCCACGGCGCTTCTCCGCCGACTCAATCGGGCCGACAGCACGAGCGGTGACAGCGCGGCGGCGGGGATTGCGCTTACCCAACGCCAGCCGAATGAGGGGACGAACCATGACCTCAAAAACGACCAATGCGCCGACCGGATTCGACGGCAGGAGGAACGTTGGAATCTTGTCATCTCCCAGCAGACCAAAGCCCTGGACCGAACCAGGATGCATAGCGATGCGGGAAACATCAACCTCGCCCAATTCAGCCAGCACACGGCGAATCTGCTCACCCGCGGCACCGCCGACAGCCCCCGTGATGACCAAGAGCTCACTGCGAATGAGCTGGCCTTCGATGATTTCTCGGATGCGACGGGGCTCACCGGTGGCAATACCCACTCGGTGTACCTCGGCCCCGGCATCGCGGCCGGCTGCTGCCAACGCGTAGGAGTTGACGTCGTAGACCTGACCGAGCCCCGGCGTGCGGTCAACATCGACCAACTCATTACCAATGGAAATCACGGACATACGCGGCTTGGGGTGCACCAAAACCTTCGAACGCCCCACCGCTGCCAGCAATCCAACCTGTGACGGCGAAATCACCGAGTCCAAGGACACCGCCACGTCACCCGGCTGCACGTCGTCACCGACCTTGCGCACAAAGTCACCGGAGTAGACCGGATGGAGAACATTAACTCGACGGCCACCGCGGTCGGTCCAGTTTAGGGGCACGACGGCGTCGGCAAGCGATGGCAGCGGCGCACCAGTTTGTACGCGCACGGCCTGCTTCGGCTGTAGCCGCATCGGGTGATGCGAACCCGCTGTCACCTCACCGACAACAGGTAGCTCAACCTCGCGAAAATCAACATCACTCTGACGCGCATCCGGAGGTAAAGAACCAGATTCGCCGACGATATCGACAGCGCGCACCGCATAACCATCGATTGCTGACTGCACGAATCCCGGTAACGGCTGCTCTGCGATGACATCTTCAGCGCACAGCATGCCGAGGGATTCCGAAATAGCAACGCGCACAGGATCAGGCATCACAGCGTGTGCGGTGATTGCCGCCAACTGTTCTTCCACAGAACGCATGTTTTACCTTCCTCGGCACCAACCCGCGGTGCGCTTTATGCTATTCAGCTTCTCAGTACAAGCCTCTATAAAAAGGCTTTAAGCCTGTTCATCCTGCGCCAGACGCTGCTGCATGTAGTCGCGCAGCCCCTCGCCGTAGTCCGGATGCCTGAGTCCAAAGTCTACGCAAGCACGAATGAAGCCACCAGGATTTCCCAGGTCATGGCGGAACCCCTTGTGAACGACCACATGAACCGGATGCCCCTCTTGAATCAGCAGCTCAATTGCATCGGTGAGCTGGTATTCGCCGCCCTTACCGCGCGGGATGCGGCGCAGCGCATCGAAGATGGCGCGATCGAGCAAGTAACGTCCGACTGCAACGAAGTTGGATGGAGCATCCGCAGGGTCCGGCTTTTCCACCATGCCCTTGACTCGCTTCACATCGTCCCAGGCATCAGCGTCGGCCGCGTCAGCACCGAGCTCACCAGACTCCGCCGGGGTGGCGTCCTCAATATCGAAGACACCGTAGTTGTAGACCTCTTCATGAGGAATTTCCAGCGCACACAGCACCGAACCACCAAAGCGCTCGCGCACTTCCGTCATCCGATCCATCACGCCCACTGGGAGCACGAGATCGTCGGGAAGCATGACAGCAACGCTGTCCTCATCGTCTTCGAGCAGCGGCTCTGCGACCAACACCGCATGCCCCAGGCCCAGCGGTCGATCTTGAACAACGGATTCCACGCGAATGACCTCGGTGGCGCGGCGTACCTTCGCTGCAATCTTGTCCTTGCCACGCTCGGCGAGAGTCTGCTCAAGGTCCGGGCGCGGGTCGAAGTGCCCAAGCACGCCATCCTTACTCGGCGCTGTGACAATAGCCAGGCGTTGCGCACCAGTGGCGGCGGCCTCTTCAGCAATCATCTCGATGCCCGGCGTATCAACTACGGGCAGCAATTCTTTCGGCACTGTCTTGGTGGCAGGCAAGAATCGCGTACCCATGCCCGCGGCAGGAACGATGACAGTTCGAACCGGAGTAGTCATGTCCGAACCAGACTCTTTAGACGATGAGACCATAATGGCAACGATACCTATATAACTTCCATTTGCTCGGAGGCTGACCCCGCTTTTTCAACGCATTAATCAGAAATTTTCTCCTGCGCTGACGACAGAGGTCGCTCCCCTACCTGACAGAGTAGGTTTGCAGGTATGGCTCCGCTTCCCGAAACCACGTCTGATTTCAAAGCCCGCACACGGCACGAGGTACTCGCCGCACGCGCCGCCAAGGGGCAGCGTGAGCGCATGCTTGACGACGAAGCACTGGTACAGCGGTTGCAAGAATGGTTATCCAACACCGTCGGCGACCTCGCAAAACCTGTCATTGCCGCTTATGTCCCCGCTGGTGACGAACCCGGCGCAAGCGTTTCTAGTTCGACTGGCGGTAAGCCCGGCCAGGGCTTTGTGGAGGCTCTGGCAAACGCGGTTTCCGGAGCACGAATTCTGCTTCCCGTCTGCCCGCCCGGTCCACCACAACCGCTGCACTGGGGTTACTACAACGGCAGCTTCCACAAGGGCCGATTTGGACTCTTGGAACCTGTTTCGGTGGAAGACTCTGCTGGCCCAGCTGAGCTGGGTGTTGCCGACGCCATTATCCTGCCGGCAGTTGCGGCCGACCCCGCAACCGGGATGCGGTTAGGGCGTGGCGCTGGTTACTACGATCGCAGCTTGGTTTTCGCTCGACGCGACAGTGATACGGATGGGGTGAGAGCTGCGGCCATCGCTGTTGCAGTTTTCAACACCGAATTGCGCACGGAGCTTGCCTACGATGAGCACGACATTCCTGCCGATTATGTGATCACGCCAGCGGGGATTTCACAGATTTAATGGAACCGATTCCGGGATTTTCGCGCCTAACTTAATATGAGCCCAAAATATTCGTCCCGGTTTCCGCGTCCATTCCGAAAGCTCCGCCCCACAACTATTCGGCGGATGGTTGCCCTCACTGTTTTCCTATGCGCAGTCGGCCTGGCGGCGGTGGAGTCATTGACACCCCGCAGCGGCCATATTCGGGTAGTGGTTAGCGCCAAATCCATTGCCGCTGGCGCATCGGTGGCAGAACAAGATGTGGCTTTCAAGGACATTCCCCGGGAGCTCGTTCCCGGTGGAGCCGTAACGGACATCGCCTCTGTGCGGGGACGCACCCTGGCCACCGGCATGTCACCGAGAGAGATAATTACAGAGCAGCGAATGGTCGGCCCGTCACTTGCCAAGTCGCTGACGGGGACGTCGGAAAGCAAAATTATTGCCATCACGTTGACTGATGCGGGCATTGTGTCCGCTCTTCGCACTGGTGACAGCGTGGATATTGTGTCGACAGCGGATGAGCGCGGGGTGGCGGCGCCGCTTGCACACGGGGCAAGGGTGGTCAACATCGTCGACGATGAGGTGGTCTTGGTCGCTCTGCCCACCGGCGCCGCGGAGGTGGTGGCTGCGACATCGCTAGCATCTCCGCTCACACTGTTACTCGCGGGTTAGTGACCAAAATCTCACTGGTTCAAAGATTTTATGGTCCTGAACAGTGTTTTTCGCAGAAAGTTGACTTGTCCCACAACTTAGTGCGGGGATACAATGGCCAGGCAATTCAAAACTACGATTAGAGCGAAGAAGAGTGGCACTGCCTGATATCGCACTGCCCCGTTTCTCAAAATCGTATGGGCCTGCCATGAGCAACACGATGACTCACAGGTCTCGTTTGGTTTGTTCCGTTTCTACAGAAGGAAATTTCCTATGCTTAAGGGCTTTAAAGAGTTCATCATGCGCGGCAACGTCATCGACCTGGCGGTCGGTGTTGTCATCGGTGCTGCGTTCACCGCAATCGTCACTGCTTTCACCGACAGCCTGCTCGAGCCGCTGCTGAACACCATCGGTGGCGCAGAGGTCACTGGCCTTGGCTTCGAAATCATCAGCGGCAACCCGTCGACCTACCTTGACTTCGCAGCTGTCATCACCGCAGTCATCAACTTCCTGCTGGTCGCAGCGGTTGTCTACTTCGTCATCGTTGCTCCGATGAACAAGTTCAACGAGATGCGTGAGGCTCGTCTGGAGACCTCCGCTGAACCGGAGGTCACCGAGGCTGACCTGCTGACTGAGATTCGTGACCTGCTGGCAGAGCAGAACGGCAAGCCGAAGACGGAGCTGAACTAGCCTCTAGCTGCTAGTTGCGAGCTTCCGATAAGAAGCTAACTAACGCTTTTTACACAGCGCTCATCCCCAATGGGGTGGGCGCTGTTTTGTCCAGTAGTCCGCATCAAAATCACGAGCATCCTCCGGGGATTCATCGTGATAGTGCACTGTGCGCGCAGTTTTCGCACTGCGTGACTGGGCAAAGTTTTTCGCCGGTACACCTGCGCGACGACGTTGCCTACGGCTGCCACTGCGCGGCGCGGCTTGCTCTTGCTCTTGCTCGGGCTGATTGGGATGTTTGGCGTCGCCCATTCCTAGACGCTCCAGCGGCAGAGGTCATCAAGCACATGTGAGACCAGCGGGAGAATTGTCGCCATGCCATCGCGCACTGCAGCGCGAGACTCCGCGAGATTGACAATCACTGTCTGACCGGACACACCGGCCAAACCGCGGGACAGCCCCGCATCCAAGGCGCCAGCTCCCATACCGGAGTTACGAATAGCCTGCTCGATGCCCTGCAGCCGCACATCAAGAACCTTGCGAGTGGCATCCGGAGTCTTCGCACGAGGACCAACTCCAACACCGCCCACCGTGACGACCAAATCTGCGCCACCGACAACAGCGGTATCTAGAGCCTTCCGGATCTCACGCTTGACTGCACCAGTGCTGACCACGGCATCGACCGAGTAGCCGTCTTCTTCCAACAGCTCAACCATGAGCGAAGCCGCACCATCCGGGTTCTCGAAATGGTCCCCCACGAGGACAACGAACGCATTTCGGACCTGGCCGTCGTCGTTGATAAGACGCTCCATCTCAGCGAGGTTGACGTCACTTGGCTCAGTACTCACGGTTTCGCTCATCTGCTCTATCTCGCTTTCTCCCACAGCTTTTCACTCGAAGTTTCACTCGAAAACTCTTCTACAGATGGTGAGGTACTCACTCCACCACGCTGCCTATCAATCCTGGGCTTCTGCCAAGGTGACATCGACCGTTCGCTCGTTGCCGCCTCGCTCATCTGTAACTGTAAGTGTGACAGAATCCCCGATCCGATGCGACCGAATAGCCGCAATTAGTGCAACGCCGTTGTCAAGTGTGCGGTCATCAACCTTGGTAATCAGGTCACCATCTTTCAGACCCGCCTTATCAGCTGGGCCACCTGGCGTTACTTCTCGCACCAGTGCACCACGTGCAATCGGACGCGAATCGATCTGGGCACCAATGACAGGCATCCGCGCCTTGCCGGAATCGATCAGGTCTTCCGCTATGCGACGAGCCTGATTAACCGGAATTGCGAAACCAAGGCCAATGCTGCCCGCCTGTTCCGATGCCTCACTGTTAGAGGCAATCACGCTGGGCACACCGATGAGGTTGCCTTCCATGTCCACTAGCGCTCCGCCGGAGTTACCCGGATTAATCGCCGCATCGGTCTGGATTGCATCAATGACCGAGGACTGACCGTCTTCACCAGCGGCGGTCACCGGACGGTTCTTAGCGGAGACAATGCCCTGCGTAACAGTGGAGGTCAGTCCCAGCGGCGAACCAACGGCCACCACTTCCTGGCCAACCTGAACCTGCGAGGAGTTGCCCAGCGAGATTGGGCGCAGCCCGTTAACACCTTCAATTCGAATAACGGCAATATCCGTAGCCGCATCCCCTGCAACCAGAGTTGCCGGGTGCGTGGTGCCGTCGGAAAGCAGGACTTCCATATGTGCGTCCGGACCCGCGCCTGCGACGACGTGATTATTCGTCAGCACCAGACCGTCGGACGACAGAATGGAACCTGACCCCGACGCCGTGCCCCGCTCCGAGGCAGTGGTGATGGACACGACACTGGGAAGGACCTTCTGCGCGACCTTCTCCACGGACCCCTCAGCTGCTGCTACCTGACGGGTTTCCGCAGGCTTATCCAGCGCGTTATCCGCGGGGGCCGACGACTGCGAGTTGTGAACTACCCATGCGCCGACACCGCCACCGATACCGGCCGAGCACAGCATCAGGGCAGCGACTGCCAGCGCCCCCATGCCCTTAGCCCCCTGGGCACCCTTGGTCTTCTGCTGATTGGCCGCAACGTCCCACTCTGAACCGCCTCCGTAAGCGCCGTTCGGCTGAGACGGGATGGTGTTGTAGTGGGAATTCTCCCAGCCGCGCTCATTGACAGAAAACTGGTTTGTCTCACCAGCATCCCCCATGGCACGGTTCTCGCTGAAGTTGTGAGATTGCGAGGAGTAGTGTCCCCGCTCATCTCCCCGCGAGGAATCGTTGAAAGAGTTGCTCATACGTAATACCTTGCACTGTCTGTCTAACAATTGGCTGAGAGCAGTCTGCGGTCTCGCCGATAATTCCCCGAATGAAACACCGAATCCCCGCCACACGCTTCCTTAAAAGGCCGCGCGCAGCGGGGATTACATCAGCTTTGACGTGGGGTTATGCGTTTCTAGCTAGGCTCTTGAGCTGAATCGGAGTCGTCACCTTTTCCGCTGTGCGGACTGCCCGGCAGCGTTACTCGCATCAAGGCACCGCCATCATCGGACTCATCGGCAGTAATCGTACCCCCGTGGCGGACGATGACCGACTTCACAATGGCCAAGCCCAGGCCGGATCCAGGCATCGACCGCGACTGAATGGAACGGTAGAAACGCTCGAAGACCTTGTCTCGATCTTCCTTCGGGATACCTGGCCCCGAGTCCGCCACCGTGAATTCAGCAACAACCTCGCTGAGCGGCGTCAGACGAACCCGCACGGTGCCATTTTCTGGCGACCACTTTGCAGCATTGTCCATCAAGTTCAAAACTGCGCGACCAAGACCCGCCGAATCCCCGTAGACATACCACGGAGCTGTCTGCACATCGAAGGTAATATCCGGACGACGACGCTCAACACGCGCCAGCGACGTGGAAATGATTTCGTCGACATCGACATGCTCAATAACCTGTTGCGGGCCATCTTCGCGTGCCAGATCAACCAAGTCACCGACCAACGTCGACAACTCTTCCAGCTGTGCGATGACGTCAGCTTCCAGATCCGCGCGATCCTCATCCGAGATTGCCGCTCCCGAACGGGAGGCCATCATCAGCAGTTCAATATTTGTGCGTAACGACGTCAGCGGAGTCTTCAACTCATGACCAGCATCTGCAACCAGCTCCGCCTGCTTAATGCGCGACGCTTGAAGTGCAGCCAACATCTCATTGAAGCTGCGGGTAAAGCGCGCAAGCTCATCATCGCCCTCCACAGGGATTGGGCGCAGCTCGTCGGTTTCCGTCACTCGCTCCGCAGCAATGCGCAGCCGAGTGACCGGGCGCAGACCCGTTGTTGCCACCGTAATACCTGATCCGATTGCGAAGAGGATTCCGATAGCAGAGATACTCAGCAGCACTGCACTGAGCGCTTTCAAGACCGACTGCGTCGAGCTCAGATCCTGAGAAAGGATCAGCGTCGCACCGTCTTCGGAGCGGACGGCGTATACACGACGGCCGTTGTACTCATCGGTGCGAATCGATTCCTGTCGATTCCCCCGCAACACCGCAAGTTCGGGGCCACCAATAGAGATTGAGCCACCGCCTTTGCCCGCCACACTGCCGTGGGCAAAGTACACCGCGTCCAGATCGGGGTTCAGAATCCTGTTCGAGTCCGCTTCAAAGGAGGGGCCAATGGCAAACTCCGAAGCGTACGGTGACATCAGCAGCTTTTCCGCCTGGTTACGGAGGTTACTGTCCACCTCGCGGTATAGCGCTGCCTGCACAGTAAAAAAAGCAGCCAGCGTCATCAGCCCCACCGACATCGCCACAATGAGCGCTGTCAGAATAGTCAGCCGCCAACGCAGCGAAGGGATACGCGAGCTCCGCGGCAGGCCGGGAAGCGATTCCCCTGCCATCGTCTCAGTATTCGCGGACTTCTCTTGCTTACCGACGGTACCTTGCCCCGGATTGGCCTCCGTGGCAGAACGCTGATTTGATTGCACGCCACCGCCGGTCGAACGACGACGGCGCAACATCACGGTGCGGTCTCCCGCATCACATAACCGACACCACGAACGGTGTGAATCAGACGCGGCTCTCCCTCTGCCTCCGTCTTGCGCCGCAGGTAGCCAATGTAGACCTCCAGCGCATTGCCGGACGTCGGGAAGTCATAGCCCCAGACATCCTCCAAGATGGCGGTACGGGAGAGTACACGCCGCGGGTTGCTCATCAGCAATTCCAGCAGCGCAAATTCTGTACGAGTGAGGCTAATGCGGCGTTCACCGCGGAAGACCTCACGAGTTTCCGGGTCCAGGGAGAGATCCTCAAACTGCAGAGTTGCGGCATCCTCCATCGCAGGCACTTCCAAAGCAGAACGACGAAGTAGCGAACGGACACGAGCGAGCAGCTCTTCCAATGCGAACGGCTTGGGCAGGTAGTCATCTGCGCCGGCATCAAGACCAGCTACGCGTTCGGAGACCGAATCACGTGCAGTCAACATCATGACCGGCAGATCATCGCCTTCGCTGCGCAGCCGACGGCAAACATCCAGGCCGTCCAGCTTCGGCATCATGACATCCAAAATAGCCAAATCCGGACGATCCTTGGCAATCTTTTCCAAGGCCTCTGCGCCATCCTCGGCGAGCTCGACCGTGTAGCCATTAAAAGTCAACGATCGCCGCAACGCTTCGCGTACCGCTTGATCGTCATCAACTACCAAAATCTTCATACTGCCCATTGTGCCTTGAAAATATAAGGTGAGTGTAAATGTGACACAGATTCTTCGTGAGAGTGCTCCCATAAAACCTGGCCATAGAACTGAAAAACCTCACCCCATCGCCGAGTACAAGCGATGGGGTGAGGTTTAAAAAGCTCTTTATCAACTGTTCCTTACGCACTGAACGCACTCTGGGCGCGCGAAGCGCTTCGCGGTTCAGCGAGGAACGTTGTCAGCATCCTAAAAGATGCGCGTTAGAACTTCTCGACGTCAACCAGGCCGAGCTGAACAGCCTTGGCGATGCGACGAGGAACGTTGTAGACGCGGCCGTTTACCTTGACTTCCTGGAGAGCGACGTTGTTGCTCTTCCACTGGGAACGGCGAGCGCGGGTGTTAGCACGCGACATGCGACGCTTTGGTACTGCCATTTTCTTATTCCCCTCCTATTCTTAGTTCTTCTTCGCGCGGCGAATGCGGTTACCGTAACGGCGCTGGAACTTCTCGACGCGACCAGCGGTGTCCATGACACGCTGAGCACCGGTCCAGAACGGGTGCGACTCGCTGGTGACGTCAACGACGATCAGCGGGTACTCGTTACCGTCTTCCCACTCGACAGTGCGGTCGGAGGTGGCGGTGGAACGGGTAAGGAAAGAGTGACCCGTGCCTGCGTCCTTGAAAACCACCGGGTGGTAATCAGGATGGATGTCCTTCTTCATTAATTCTCGTTTCCCTCAGGATTGAACTTCAGGTCGCTTTCCCCCAGCTAAGAGTGAGAGAATCGTGCCTGAGTTGGGTACGAACACGACTTACAATGACACGTACCGGGTCAATATTTCTATAAACCGGCATGTGACACTCGATGGAATATTACAGGCTCGAGCCCGAAAATTAAAAAAGGGCCCTGCACTAACGCCCGTCGACAAGCACGAACTCTATGACGACCCGCGAGAGTCGCGCCGAGAAAACCACAGTGGAACAGCGATTAGGTTATCCCGCAACTCGTGTGTAAACTGTTCTCTCGCTGTTGTCTAGTTATTCGTTTACGCGCTCAGCGTCGAGTGTCAGTGGGCAGCGCCCCGGAAAAGGCCAGGTGGATTCCTCGGTTATTCAATAGTCCGGCGTGGCGCACCAGTGATGTCGGCATTGGGCGGCAAGGAAGCAAAGGAATCCCTATGTCGGCGATTTGCCAGGTTACGGGACGCAAGCCGTCTTTCGGCAAGACCGTGTCCCACTCCCACCGGCGCACGTCGCGCCGTTGGAACCCCAACGTGCAGCGTAAGAAGTTCTACCTCGCCTCTGAGGGGCGTCACATCACTCTGAATGTGTCCCCGAAGGGTCTGAAGACCATCGACAAGTACGGTATCGAGGCTGTTGTTGCTCAGATTCGTGCACGTGGGGAGAAGATCTAAAAAATGGCACGTAATGACATTCGTCCAATCATCAAGCTGAAGTCCACTGCGGGCACCGGTTACACCTACGTGACCCGTAAGAACAAGCGCAATACCCCGGACCGTATCACCATTAAGAAGTACGATCCGGTTGTCCGCAAGCACGTCGAATTCCGCGAGGAGCGCTAATTCATGGCTAAGAAGTCCAAGATTGCCAAGAACGAGCAGCGCAAGGAAATCGTCGCTCGTTATGCAGAACGTCGCGCTGAACTGAAGCGCATCATCAAGTCCCCGCACTCCACTGACGAAGAGCGCATGGACGCACAGTACGAGCTGAACCGTCAGCCGCGTGACGCGTCCCCGATTCGCGTCCGCAACCGTGACGCTGCAGATGGTCGCCCACGCGGCTACCTCCGCAAGTTCGGTCTGTCCCGTGTCCGCGTTCGTGAGATGGCCCACCGTGGCGAACTCCCGGGCGTCCGTAAGTCCAGCTGGTAAGTCGAGGAGCACCAATGAAGCGCAATCACTCTAACAAGAAGGCGCGGATGGAGCAGTCCCGCCGCCCGAAGAAGAACCCGCTCAAGGCCGCAGGCGTTGAGAAGGTTGATTACAAGGACATTAACCTGCTCCGCCAGTTCATCTCTGACCGTGGCAAGATTCGTTCCCGCCGCGTCACCGGTCTGACTCCGCAGCAGCAGCGCCAGGTCGCTACCGCTGTGAAGAACGCCCGCGAGATGGCACTCCTGCCGTTCACCAGCCGCTAAAGATGGCTGGTCGGCGGGAGCCGATCATTCGAACACCCGCCGAAAGGCCTTATTTACGCGCTGGCCGCATGACGATACATGCGATAACAGCGTAAAACGGACTCAGTCCTTCCCCACCGAGGGGATTGGATTGGGTCCGTTTTTTATTGTCTAAAATATGCACTTATGCCCGCTCTCACCGAAATATTCACCGGCTTTGGTTCCGTCGCAGTACTGATCATTGTTGGCTGGTTGTTTGGGCGCAGTGAGATCGTCGATAAGCGGGCATCTTTTACCCTGAACATGGTCGTGTTCTGGATCGCGATGCCGTGCATGCTCGCGCACACTCTCGCAACGGCGGATTCGGCGAGCATCTTCGGTTCGGCGTTTGGTGTCGCGGCACTGTCGGCGCTTGGCACGGCGGCGTTCTACCGGATTTTTGTGGCGCCCATGTTCAAACAGCGCGGCGCCGATGCTGTGGTCGGCGCGATGTCGACGAGTTACAACAACGTCGCTAATCTCGGCGTGCCCATCGCAGTCGCAGTGCTTCACGACGCTACCGCCGTCGTCCCGGCCCTTATCTTTCAGATTGCCTTCTATGCGCCCGCTTCCATGACGGTGCTGGAAATCCTCACCAACCGCGGCCATTTCCGACCGCGCAATGTCATCATGGCACCGCTGAAGAACCCAATCTTTCTGGCGGCGATGGTGGGGCTTGCGGTTAATGCGTTTGCTATCGAAGTACCTCAGTTCGTAGCGCATCCAGTGGGGCTATTGGGGCAAGCCGCAGTGCCAATGGCACTTCTGGCCTTCGGTATTAGCCTGCATGGCATGCCGTTTATGGAAGCCGGCCGCTCCCCTCGTCGCGCCGTCGTGGTGGCGTCTATGCTGAAGCTTTTCCTCCACCCCGCGCTCGCTCTGCTGTTCGGTCATTTCGTCTTCGGTCTCAACGGGCATGCGCTGCTGGCAGCTGTGATTATCGCCGGCCTGCCGACAGCCCAGAACGTCTACACCTTCGCCTCCCGCTTCGGCCGGAACCTTGAGCAGGCGCGCGATTGTGGCGTGATTACGACGATCGCCTGCTTGCCGACGGTCCTGTTGTTCACCCTGCTATTGAGTTAGGCGACTCTTCCCGACGGCCTGGAGAGAATCTCGTTACCCTTGGAGGCGTGGAGATTCTGAAGACACTTCTCGAGGCCGACCCGTCCGTGCCTCGTTTGACCTGTTATGACGAAACTACCGGCGGTCGTACCGATTTATCGGCCCAAACCCTGGACAACTGGGCCAGCAAGATCGCCAACATGCTGCACGATGAGTTCGACCTCGTCGCCGGAGACCAAGTATGGATTGACTTGCCGTTGATCTGGCAGTCCGCCTGCATCATCCTGGGCTGCGAGCGTGCTGGCGTCACCGTTAGCGATGAGGAGCCGCTGGTCGTATTCACCACTGTCAGCAACGTCAGCACGTGGGAAGAGAAGTTCCCAGATGCCTACCTCGCAGTGCTTACCGACGATCCCTTTGGCCGTGGTGTCGTGGAATGCGGTGATGATATTCCACCGGGAGTCATTGACTTTGGTCCGGAAGTTCGTTTCCACCCAGACGCATATCTAGGCGCAGGCCCGGACTCCGACCAAACCCCCGTTATTGGGGAGAAGTCGGCTGCAGAACTGCTTTCATCTGCTGGCGATTACGCGGACGAGATGCAGCTCACGACCGGTTCCCGCGTCGTTTCCGACGGCTGGCTGGTGCCTGATTCTTCACAGGTCACCGCAGATAAATGGGCACGTAATGTGCTGTCGGCTTGGGTTCGTGGAGGTGCTGCCGTCGTCGTGCGCGGTGGTGATAGCGAGCGTGTCACTGCTATTTCTACGGCCGAAAAAGCCCGTGTGATTTAGTCGCAGCTGTCCCGTCGAGAAGCGCTCTAAGTAGTCGCGATAACCTGGAAACCGTGATTACCCGACCATATATTCTTGCGATTCTCGCCCTCATCAACGTCTTGGGCGCACTGGCTGTATGGGATCTGAGCCCATGGTGGTGGATTCTGATGGCCTTCATCCTCTTCCTGGATGTTGTGGCTATCTATGACATGCTTCAAAAGAAGCACTCCATCTTGCGGAACTTCCCGGTCATCGGCCATCTGCGCTACATGGGTGAGACCATTCGCCCTGAGATGCAGCAGTATTTCATCGAGCGCAACTTCGACGGCGCTCCGTTCGACCGCGATACTCGTACCGTGGTCTACGAGCGTGCGAAGGGGCTGTCCTCGAAGAAGTCATTCGGTACTGAGCGAAAGATTAATGCGCCCGGCTACGAGTACGTCCGCCACTCGATGGCGCCGAGCCAGCACGTCATCGAGGATCCGCGCGTAGATATTGGCGGTCCGGACTGCGCCCAGCCGTACTCAGCGTCTGTCTTCAACATCTCAGCCATGAGTTTCGGCTCTCTGTCCCCTAACGCTGTCATGGCAATGAATAAGGGCGCGAAGCTGGGCAACTTCGTACAGGACACCGGCGAGGGCGCTATCAGCCCTTACCACTTGAAGTATGGCGCAGACCTCTATTGGCAGCTGGGGTCCGGATACTTCGGTGCACGTACTGAGGATGGCGACTTCGACCCGGAGCTCTTCCGCGAAAAGGCTAAGATTCCGCAGGTCAAGGCAACCTATCTGAAGGTTAGCCAGGGCGCAAAACCTGGACTCGGCGGCATGCTGCCAGGTCACAAGGTCAACGAAGAGATTGCGGCTACTCGCCACGTACCAGTTGGCAAGGGCGTGATGAGCCCTCCGTACCACCGCGTCTACTCCACCCCGCGTGAACTTGTTCGGTTTATGGGCACCATGCGTGAGCTCAACGGTGGCAAGCCGGTCGGTTTCAAGCTGTGTGTTGGCTCCCAGCTTGAGTTCCTCGCCGTGTGCAAGGCCATGCTGGAAGAGAACATCACCCCGGACTTCATCATCGTCGACGGCGCTGAAGGCGGCACCGGTGCTGCACCGCTGGAATACTCCGACCGCGTTGGCCTGCCGCTTACCGACGGCCTGATTCTCGTCCATAACGCGCTCGTAGGTGCCGGTCTGCGCGATCGCATTAAGCTCGGTGCGTCCGGCAAGGTCATTACTGGCTTCGATATTGTGAAGCGCATGTGCATCGGTGCTGACTTTGTGAACTCGGCTCGCGGCATGATGATGGCCACCGGCTGTATCCAATCTCAGCTATGTCATACAAACACCTGCCCGGTGGGTGTGGCTACCCAGGATCCGAGCCTGTGGAAGGCCCTGGATGTCGACGACAAGGGTCAGCGTGTGGCCAACTATCACAATGCCACGGTCGCGGAAGCAGCTAGCCTGTTGGCATCGATGGGCCTGAATAGCTTCTCTGAGCTGGGGCCGTCCCACCTGCTGCGGCGCACCAATGAGCAGGTCGGTGAGACCTACGCGGAGCTCTACAACTGGCTGCAGCCAGGCGAGCTGCTGAGCGGAACTCGCTTCCACAACTGGGCCGAAGCCTGGGAGACTGCCGACCCGGACACGTTCCACTACCCCGCAGTTCATATGCGCGGGTAGTTCGGGGCTGGTTGCGCGCCCTACTCACCCATCAGCTTCTTGCGCAGACGCTCGTCCTTCGCCAGAACTTCATCGCGCATGTTGGCCTGGTAGTTCTCCATCGCCACAATGAGCTCCGGGTAACCGGCCGAGAGAATACGCACAGCCAGCAGGCCAGCGTTCTTAGCGCCGCCCACACCGACGGTTGCCACCGGAACGCCGCCCGGCATCTGAACGATTGACAGCAGGGAATCGACACCCTCCAGGTTCTCCAACGCGCGTGGCACGCCGATAACCGGCAGCGGAGTGGCCGACGCAACCATGCCCGGCAGGTGTGCTGCACCACCGGCGCCAGCGATAATGCAGCGCAGCCCCTTGTCAGCGGCGGACTTTGCGTAGTCAATCATGCGTTCCGGAGTGCGGTGTGCAGAGACCACACCTACCTCAAAGGGAATTCCGAACTCAGCCAAGACCTCCGCTGCGGGCTCCATGGTCGGCCAATCCGAGTCCGACCCCATAATCAGACCGACCAGCGGACCGGTTACGTTGGCCAACTTCGGGCTTGCCACCTGGTTTGCTTCAGCCAATGTTGTCTCCTTGAGATAGCAATCTAATTCTTATACAGCGCCAGCCACCTATGCGGTGTAGCCGTCTGCCCACACGCCATCGACGATGTAGCCAGCAGCGAGGTTGGCAACCCGCCGGGTCTCCGCGATGCCTTCCGGGCTTGCGTCGTAGCCGCACAGGTTGACGTGCCCCAGCTTACGTCCAGGGCGCCAATCCTTCCCGTACCAGTGAATCTTCGCTGATGGGAAACGACGCCATACCTCAGCAAAACGCTGTGAAATAGGTACATCCGAGGCCTCATCGCCACCGAGCGTATTGACCATTACCGTCACCGGCGCAGTCGGGCGAGTGGAACCCAGTGGCATGTCAGCAACTGCACGCAGGTGCTGCTCAAACTGGCTGGTCTCACAGCCGTCCTGCGACCAGTGACCAGTGTTGTGTGGCCGCATGGCCAACTCGTTGACAAAAATCTCCGGGTTGCCGTCAGCATCGACGGTTTCGAACAGCTCAACTGCCAGCGCGCCGGTTACTCCCAGCTCGGAAGCGATGGTCACACTGAGCTTTTCGGCCGCTCTCGCAAGGTCGTCGGCAAGCCCTGGCGCCGGGCAGATTGCCTCAACACAGATGCCGTCACGCTGCACGGACTCGAGGACCGGCCAGGCCTTGACCTCGCCCGACGGCGTGCGCGCACACATGGCCGACAACTCACGAACCAGCGCGACCTTCCGCTCGGCCATCAGCGGCACGTCCTTGCCCAGCAGTTCGTCGACAAGCGCACGCAGATCCTCGCGGTCCTTCGGGAACCACACGCCGTGACCGTCGTAACCGCCGCGGCGAGCCTTCAGGCAGACGGCACCGTCAACGCGGTCGAAGAATGCTTCGGCATCCTCGGCGGACTCAATTGCAGCGTAGGCAGGTACTGGAGCGCCCAGTTCCTCCAGGCGCTGGCGCATCAGCAGCTTATCCTGCGCGTACAGCAACGCCGACGGCTGAGGCTGAACCGAGTAGCCCATCTCGGTCAGCTTGTTGAGGAATTCGGTGGGAACGTGCTCATGGTCGAAAGTCACGGCCTGCGCACCGGCGACAGCGCGCTCAACATCTTCCCAGACGTGGTAGTCGCCGATGATAACGTCCGCACACACCTGCGCTGCGGAAGCATCCGGCGAACCGGCGAGCAAACGGATGGACTGTCCCAGCTCAATGGCCTCAGTCTGCATCATACGAGCCAGCTGACCGTCACCAATCACCGCCACAACCGGCACGCCATCAGCATGCGCGGGATGCTGCGCAGCAGTTAGCGCTGCAGCGGAATTAGAAGTGGAATTAGTGGAGTTTTCAGGGGTATCCGAAGCAATCACACCCCTGATTGTAGGTTATGACCCAAAATTCTAAGTCAACCGGGAGACCAACTTAGCCACCTTGCGGGAGCTGGGAATATCTTCTACAGCCAGCGGCGGGCCGAAACTGCGGGTGTGCAGATACAACACGCCGCCCTTGCGATTGACCGCACGCACCGAACGCAGATCAATCGAGACCACCTGCGGGCGCAGAATGCCGCGGCGCAAAATAATCCGCCTATCAGTCAGCACAAACCGCTCCCCCAGCCAACTTAGTACCGGACGAACGACGCGCCAGAGAATAAGCCCCAGCCACGCGAAGAGCAGCAGCTGACGCACACCTTGCAGATCTCCCGGAGCAATCCCAGGGCCGTCGATAAAACCAATCAGCAACCAGCAGACGCCCGTGATAACCATGAGTTCCAAGAGCGGCCACACCAGCCGACCAAAAGTTGGATTGGTGTCCAGCAGAATTGCCTCGCGCGTGTCCAACTCATCATCGGGAAAGGCCATACAGCACTACCCCCGCTCCGAATCAGCCTGCGGGGACGCATAGCCGCCGTCAGTGGCACGAACATGGAACACGTCACCGGCCGCAACAAAGTGACTTGTGCCAGCTTCATCGGTGACGATCAATTCGCCGTCGGCACGCACGCCAACCGCCTTGCCCACCAGCACGCGATCCCCCGGCAACTCCACGCGCACGTTCGAACCGATGGTCGCGCACACCGCCTCGTAGTCCCGCAGCAGCTCCGCATCGCCCTTTCGCCACTGCGCTTGACGACGTCCCAGCGCACGCAGCACACCAGCGGAGATGTCGTCGCGGTCGAGGTTTTCCGCTCCCGCCAGGTATAGCGAAATGGCGTGTGGCACCGGCAGCTCATCTTCCTGCAGGGAAACGTTGATGCCGATTCCCGGAATGAGAATTGGCGGTGTCAGCGACGCGGCCTCCACCAGAATTCCGCAGAGCTTACGACCGTCAACCAGGACATCGTTCGGCCACTTCAGGGAAACGCGTTCAGGCGCAAGACCCGCAACTTCCACAACAGCATCGACAACTGCGAGGCCCGCGACTAACGGCAACAGACCCAGTTGCTCGGGTGCGAGCCCTTCCGGGCGCAGCAGCGCGCTGAGTGCAATGGACGCACCCTTCGGGGCCGTCCAACTACGACTCAGTCGACCGCGACCTGCGGTCTGCTCCGAGGCGATAAGCGCACTGAGATCTGCCACCTGCCCCAGTGCCGCCTGTTTCCGAAGATCAGCGTTGGTCGAACCAGTGGTTTCGACAACCTCAATGGAATTCCAGCCCGGCGCGGCTGCGCGCACACGCGTGGCGTCAAGAGGCTTGCGGGAAGCAACAATCCTGGGGTTGGTCATGCACAGCAGTCTAGCGCCATGGCCGGATTCACTGAGTCGTGACCTTTCTCAAGAGCTCGACAGCGTGAGAATCATCACAGCTCGCCTGCTTTACTATTTTCCTTCCCAAACACTACATTCCATAACATGACTATTTCCTCACGTTTGGCGGCGGAGCAACACACCACCGCTTTTCTCAATGAAGACCTTCTACGCCGACGCACTGCTGCACTGACTCCGATGGGGTCGCGGGGCTACGACAAGCTCAAACTGACTGAGCGCATGAATGCCCGCGAGCGCATTGACTACCTGCTGGACGAAGGATCTTTTGTCGAATTTGATGCGCTAGCCCGCCACCGCACTACCGCATTTGGGATGGAAGCCAAACGCCCCGTGACCGACGGAATCATCACCGGCTGGGGAACCATAGACGGCCGTGAGGTCTGCATCTTCTCTCAGGACGGCACAATCTTCGGTGGTGCACTCGGAGAGGTCTACGGCGAAAAGATGGTCAAGATTCAGGAACTTGCCATCACTACCGGCCGCCCCCTTATTGGCATGTACGAAGGCGCCGGCGCCCGCATCCAAGATGGCGCAGTCTCACTGGACTTTATTGCCCAGACGTTCCACCACAACGTTCGCGCCAGCGGCGTCATTCCGCAGATTTCAGTCATTTTTGGTGCCTGTGCGGGCGGAAATGCCTACTCCCCAGCACTGACGGACTTCGTTGTCATGGTGGAGGAAAGCTCCCGTATGTTCGTCACCGGCCCTGACGTAATCGAAACAGTCACTGGCGAAAAAATCAGCCAGCACGAGCTCGGCGGCGCCGACACCCATATGGAGATCGCCGGAAACTCCCACTACACCGCCACTAGCGAGCAGGATGGACTCGACTGGGTCTGCGATTTGCTGGACTACCTCCCCAACAACACAACCTCCCCCGCGCCCAGCTGGGATTCCGATGCCAGTGACGAAATCACCGACACTGATCGCACCCTCGACAGTCTCATTCCCGACAGCCCATCCACGCCGTACGACGTGCATGAAGTCATCTACGCGCTTTGCGACGATGCGGAGTTCCTGGAAATCCAGGAAAACCGGGCAGCCAATGTCGTAATTGGCCTTGGCCGTCTCAATGGTCAATCTGTTGGGTTTGTCGCTAATCAGCCCATGGAATTCGCGGGCTGCCTAGATATCGATGCAGCGGAGAAGGCCGCGCGATTCGTCCGAACCTGCGATTGTTTCAACATTCCACTCGTCTTTCTCGTAGACGTACCCGGCTTTCTCCCCGGTTCAAATCAAGAACACCAGGGAATTCTGCGCCGTGGCGCTAAATTGCTCTATGCGTATGCAGAAGCAACCGTTCCTAAAATCACCGTCACCATGCGCAAGGCCTATGGCGGTGCTTATTGCGTGATGGGGTCAAAGGGGCTCGGCGCGGATGTAAATCTGGCTTGGCCGACGGCACAGATCGCCGTGATGGGCGCCTCTGGCGCAGTACGCTTCCTCCATCGTGCCGAGATTCGAACCGCCACCGAAGCAGCTCTCGCAGCAGATCCAGCGGCCGATAGATTTGGCACTCCCGAGAGTGTGAAAGAACTCATTGCTGAACTGGAAATGGGATACGAGCAACACATGCTCACGCCTTATCGTGCCGCCGAACGGGGGTTAATTGATGAAGTCATCCTCCCCTCCGAGACACGAACTCGAGTGATAAAAAATCTGCGCCTGCTAACTTCAAAGAAAGTACCGTGGCCTGCGCGCAAGCACGGCAATATTCCACTGTAAGAGCAGGCTTTTTGCTGTACAACGAGCTAGTCATTACCCCTACTTTTGTTAACAGCGATTGCCCCCCCCAACTACCTCCCCCCGTTTTCGAAACGTAAACTAGTTGGTATGACGACTGCCGCAAATACATCAACCGGTGAAACCCCGGATTTGACCACTACTGCTGGAAAGCTGGCCGATCTGCGAGCCCGTCTCGCAGAGACCCAGGCTCCAATGGGCCAGGCCAGCATTGACCGCGTCCACGACAAGGGCAAGATGACCGCTCGTGAGCGCATCGAGTTCCTCTTGGACGAGGGCTCGTTCGTGGAGGTTGACGCTCTCGCACGTCACCGCTCCAAGAACTTCGGCCTCGACGCCAAGCGCCCTGTCACTGACGGTGTTGTGACAGGCTACGGCACCATCGATGGCCGCCAGGTCTGTGTCTTCTCGCAGGACGGCGCCATCTTCGGTGGCGCGCTCGGTGAAGTCTACGGTGAAAAGATTGTCAAGATCATGGATCTGGCCATCAAGACCGGTGTCCCAATTATCGGCATCAACGAGGGTGCTGGTGCCCGCATCCAAGAGGGCGTTGTTTCCCTCGGCCTCTACTCCCAGATTTTCTTCCGAAACACCCAGGCTTCTGGTGTTATTCCACAGATCTCCCTGATCATGGGCGCCTGCGCTGGTGGCCACGTCTACTCCCCGGCTCTGACCGACTTCATTGTCATGGTCGATGGCACTTCCAAGATGTTCATCACCGGCCCGGACGTTATTAAGACCGTCACTGGCGAAGAGGTCACACAGGAAGAGCTGGGTGGCGCTGGTACTCACATGAGCACCTCCGGTACTTCGCACTACACCGCCGCTGATGACGAAGACGCTCTGACTTTCGTTCAGGAATTAGTCAGCTACCTGCCGTCCAACAACCGCGCTGAGGCTCCTCGCATGGAGGCTGAGCCGTTCGAGGGCTCCATCGCTGACAACATCACTGAGACTGACCTCGAGCTCGACACGCTGATTCCGGACTCCCCAAACCAGCCGTACGACATCAAGGACGTCATCACCCGTCTGGTCGACGACGAGGACTTCCTGGAAATTCAGGAGGACTACGCACAGAACGTGGTCATCGGCTTCGGTCGCGTGGAGGGTCGCTCGGTCGGTTTCGTCGCCAACCAGCCGATTCAGTTCGCTGGCTGCCTCGACATCAAGGCATCCGAGAAGGCGGCTCGCTTCGTCCGCACCTGTGACGCCTTCAACATTCCGATCATCATGCTGGTTGACGTTCCAGGCTTCCTGCCGGGCACCAACCAAGAGTTCGACGGCATCATCCGCCGTGGCGCCAAGCTGTTGTACGCATATGCTGAGGCCACCGTCCCGAAGATTACCGTCATCACCCGTAAGGCCTACGGCGGAGCTTACTGTGTGATGGGCTCCAAGGACATGGGCGCTGACATCAACCTGGCATGGCCGACCGCTCAGATTGCGGTCATGGGTGCTTCCGGCGCTGTCGGCTTCATCTACCGCAAGGAGCTCAAGGCTGCTGCGGCCGAGGGCAAGGATGTCGTCGCACTGCAGAAGGAGTACGAGGCAGAGTACGAGGCCACCCTGGTCAACCCGTACATGGCTGCTGAGCGCGGCTTCATCGACGCCGTTATCCCGCCGAGCGAGACCCGCGGCCAGATCATCGAGGGTCTGCGTCTACTGGATCGCAAGGTTGTTAACGTACCCGCCAAGAAGCATGGGAACATTCCGCTGTGACCGATTCCAAAAACCCCCCAGCAACCGAAGACAAGGACGCCGCTACAGCCCCGGCTGCACCGTTCATGTCCGTCCTCAAGGGCAACCCGTCTGACGCTGAAACTGCCACGCTCGCGCTTTTGTTCGCAGGTATGGCAGCAGCCGGCGGCGCCCCAGAGGACCGCGGCCCGCGCAACAACTGGGGTCGGCTGGAAGAGGGTTTCCACCAGCCGCACCAGCACGTACCGGGCACGTTCCGCAACGTCCATTTCTACTAGTACAGCTACCGCTTAGCGCGTAGTCGTTACCGCACGCTAGCTGCGTCGATTCGCTAGCACAAAGCGCCACCATCGGGTTTTCCGATGGTGGCGCTTTGGTTTTTGTTACTGCCTTAGCCTTGACCACTGCTTATTACTAGCGTTGTTCACCCAGCGACTCGCCATCAAACTCGTCATCGAGCTCCCGGTCCAGCCGACGCTGATCACGGTTGCGAGCTACCGGCCACACCACCTTGAACAGGAAATACACAAACGCCAGACCGATGGCAGCACCCACCACAGCGCCGGCAATGAATCCCCACGATTCCGATAGTGCCCCACCAGCGCTTGCCTCAGAGAGCAATTGCACTCTGATAAAACCAATCAGCCACAGCCCAATGACGGCTACGAGTGCTGCAATCTCGCCTTTTGTAAGACCATTAATCTTCGGCATTGGCACTTGACGTCGCAACCACCGCTGCGAAAACAGGAGTCCAACCAGCGGCATCAAGATGATTGCCACTGTCACGCCCACCATCTTTGGCTCTGGAATGAGCCAAATCAGTACCGTTGCAAGCACGTAGTTAGCCCACATCATCATTGTGAACCCGTACGTGTAGGACTTATGCAGCAACATCTGCTGATACTCATCGTCCACCGTGGCGCTGTTGCGTTCAATTACGACATCCGCATAGGACATTGTCAGTATCCTTCCTCACCAAAAATTTCTTCGACTGTTTTTCCCAGGACCTTGCAGATACGCAACGCCAAATACACCGAAGGCGAGTAATTTCCCCGCTCGATATTTGCAATGGTTTGCCGCGAGACCTCCACCTGCGCGGCTAAATCCGCTTGGCTCAGCTCCAACCAGCGTCGGTATCTCCTGACCTGGTTCGAACGTTCTTCCCCACTCATCTGTGTACTTTCTTTAACTTGATGTCCACTTTACTTTACATCACTAGAAGGCAGCTGCCATCTAAAAAAATCTGCCTGTTCTTACAATCGGGCCAACCCCACGCATGTTTGCCACAAAAATTAGGCTTTACGATTCCGCCCTCACTAAAATCACTAACTATGAGCAGCCCCCGAATCGTCTTGGCTTCCACTTCCCCTTCGCGACTGCACATTCTCCGCTCTGCAGGCATCGAGCCCATCACAGTAGCGCCCAACGTCGACGAGGATGCCGTAATCACAGCCCTTCCGGACGCATCGCCGGTACGCATCGTCGAGGAACTCGCGCAGGCCAAGGCACACGCTGCCTCTCCGGCCTACCCCAATGACATTGTCATTGGCGGGGATTCAATGCTGCTTCTCGACGGGCAGTTGCAGGGCAAGCCCCACACGGAAGAAAAGACCATTGAGCGCTGGCATCAACAGAGTGGCCGGACGGCTGAGCTGATTACTGGTCACTGTGTCGTGACACCAAAGGGCGAGCACCTTGAGGTGGCGATTACTTCCCTCGATTTCGCTGAAGTCCCAGAAGAGGACATCCGTGCCTACGCTGCGACGGGCGAGCCGCTGAAGTGCGCTGGCGCGTTTACTTTGGAGGCTCTAGGCGGCTGGTTTGTCGATGGCATCAATGGCGACTCATCCAGTGTGATCGGACTGTCGCTACCTGTCGTGCGCCGAGCTCTGTATCGCTACGGCTATTCGGTCTCCCAGTTCTGGAATCGGTAGGCATCGCAAGAACCGTCGAAAAGCAAAAACCGCACCAATTTGGTGCGGTTTTCCTAGCTGTTGAGACTACTTGTTAGCAGCCTCAACGCGCTTGATGGCCTCCTGAGCAACAAGCTCCTGGATACCCATATCCAGCTCGGAGGTGAAGCCAACACAGGAGCAGTTGATCTCGCCGAGAACGTAGGTGTCCTCGCCGTTCTCGCCGTCTGCCAGCATGAAATCAGCGGTCCAGATCAGCGGGATATTGTCGCCACCGAGGTTCTCGGCAATGACCGGGCGAGCCTCAGCAAACATGTCGATGAGGTCCTGCCACTCTTCCGGCTTGTTGTAGGTGTACTTCGCGCCAGAGAACAAGGTTGCGGAGAAAGCGTCGCCGCCCTCGGCCGGCTTCTTGTGAACCACGAAGACCGGGTGCGGGCCGACCAGCAGAATGCGAATTTCGCCTTCGGTGATGCGCGGCATGAAGCGCATGTCCACAAGCATGCCGTTATCGCCGATGATGTACTGGTCGCAGAAATCCATGAACTCGCCGAGCTCACGAGTCTCAGTGTGATTGTCCACGGCCTCGGTGCACTTCAGCTTGGTGTTTAGCGGCAGCGGGGTGCCCGGCTCAACGTTCTTAGCAACCTCTTCGTCAGCGATGCGCACGCGCCAGATGCCGGATCCGGTGGAGCCACGGTTCTGCTTAAGGACGCGCTCGCCGTAGGACAGGGAGGTCGGGAAAGTGCTGTGGAATGCCTCGACGTCGTAGTAAGCAGCGGTGTCAGACGGAACCAGGTCAGTATCCTTGAGCTTGACCAGTGCGTCCTTTGCGCCGTAGGCCATCATCTCGC
This sequence comes from Corynebacterium sp. LK26, assembly GCF_014335085.1. Lineage (NCBI taxonomy): Bacteria > Bacillati > Actinomycetota > Actinomycetes > Mycobacteriales > Corynebacteriaceae > Corynebacterium > Corynebacterium sp. LK26. Next base: position 42,684 of record NZ_PDHB01000016.1, on the reverse strand, counting down.
CCGGGGTGGACATACCAACCAAACCAGCGACCGAGAGACTGGTCAGAAGCTCGAAGTAGCCCCTCTCACCACCCGGGATGTTGCCCGGGTTTACGCGGGAGATGTAGCCGTCGAAGTTCTGGGAGACGTAGTCGTACAGGTCGTCCTTCCACTCCGGTCGGTAGTAGACGACCTCAGCGGACCAACCGGCTTCGCGGATAGCGTTGACGATTGGCATGGTGTCCTTGCGGTGTCCGTCGAAGTACTTGTCCGAGCCGCCCTCGATCTCGAATACAACAATGTTCTTGTGCACAGGCACTCCTTTTAAGAAAATACATGGACTTCCGGCACTCAATTGTCTCCGTAACGCAGCGAATACCCAGGCAGATAGCCCATTTCAGCCCATTTTCCAGTGATACGAATCAACACAGTTTTTGCGCTAACTCTCAGCTAAATTTTAGGGCACTACCTGGACTCCAAGCGCGCTGAAAACACTGCTTTTACCCCCAACTGTGAGGCGTATCCCAGGGTGGCCGCGGACGCAATTGTTGCCGTCGGAAAGCGCTCACACTGGGGACTATTCCGCCGTTCGCCACGCGACCCGTAAACTAGATATGCAATTGACGATAAACGTCAGAAAGTCCCACCCACCCAACTTGCGCCAAGGGAGTATCCGATGGCTGTTCCGCACGACCCGCACCCCCAGTTCCAGCAGTACGCCCACCCTGAGCGCCTCGTCTCTAGCTCCTGGCTTGCTGCCCGACTGGGCTCTCCCGGTCTGCGCGTTGTTGAATCCGACGAGGACTCACTGCTCTACGACATTGGACATATTCCGGGCGCGGTTCGCATCGACTGGCATCACGACCTTAACGATCCCGTGCGCCGCGACTATATCGACGCCGAAGGCTTTGCCGAGCTCATGCGCGAGAAGGGCATCTCGCGCGATGACACCGTCGTAATCTACGGCGACAAGTCCAACTGGTGGGCCGCCTACACACTCTGGGTCTTCGAGCTTTTTGGGCATCCCGACGTGCGCCTGCTTAACGGTGGCCGCGATGCCTGGATGACTGAAGAACGAGACACGAGCTTCGAGGTCCCCAATTACCCACGCACTGACTACCCTGTCGTCGAGCGCGACGACAAGACACTGCGCGCCTACTTCAGCGATACACGTGAGCTCATTGGAAAGGCTCCGATTATCGACGTGCGCACTCCGGAGGAGTATGCCGGTGCACGAACCCACATGGTCGATTACCCACAGGAAGGCGTCCTGCGTGGTGGCCACATTCCAACCGCGGTAAACATTCCATGGAATCAGTCCGTTCACCCGAACTCGCGTTTCCGCGATCGCGAAGAGCTCGAGCAGATTTACGCGCACGTCCAATTTGAAGATGAGGCGATTGTCTACTGCCGCATCGGCGAGCGCTCCGCGCACACCTGGTTTGTACTGCACCACCTGCTCGGCCACGAGAATGTTCGCAACTACGACGGCTCGTGGGTTGAGTGGGGCAATATGATTGGCATGCCCATTGCCCACGGTTCGGAGCCGGGAAGCCTGTAGGCGATCGACGCAACCGGTGGGCGCTTCCCCCACCGTTTTTCCAGCGTCAGCGGCTGACGCTACACCGGAGATTTAGTTTCCCCCTGCCGCCCCCAATCAAGGGGGCGGCTCTTGCACTCTTGGGTGATAATTTTAACCACAAACCTAGGTTTTTGGGCGGAAAATAGCCACTTCAGCTGCCCCCATAACCACTTGAACGCTGCTCAAGACCACAATCCCTACCCCCTTATGTAGCGAGCAAAAAGAGGTTGCTTACCGCACCTGTGACACAATGGAGACATTGGGTCACACGCTGTTAGCTACCGCGTGGTGAACCGCATTGCGGTTCACCACTCAGTTAACTGCAGTGCTGCTTGTGATTCCTACAAATGACTGTCGCAACCTTGCCCCGAGGGCCAATTCTCGGGGTGCCCACGAAAAATGGAGGATTTCGTGTCCGAGCAGACCACTGAAAAAATCACGAAGGTTCTCGTCGCCAACCGTGGCGAGATTGCCGTTCGCGTTATTCGCGCTGCGAAGGACGCCGGCATTCCTTCCGTCGCCGTTTACGCTGAGCCGGATGCGGACGCTCCTTTCGTGACCATGGCGGATGAGGCTTTTGCTCTCGGTGGCACCACTTCCGCTGAGTCCTACCTAGTTTTCGACAAGATTCTGGACGCCGCAAAGAAGTCCGGCGCTAATGCCATCCACCCGGGATACGGCTTCCTGTCGGAGAACGGCGACTTCGCTGAGGCTGTTGAGAACGCTGGCCTGATCTGGATTGGCCCGTCACCAGAGTCCATCCGCGCCCTGGGCGACAAGGTCACCGCTCGTCACATCGCGCTGAAGGCTGACGCTCCAATGGCTCCAGGCACCAAGGAGCCAGTTAAGGATGCAGACGAGGTCGTCGCGTTCGCTAAGGAGCACGGTCTGCCAATCGCCATTAAGGCCGCTTTCGGTGGCGGTGGCCGCGGCATGAAGGTCGCACACAAGATGGAAGAGGTCGCCGACCTCTACGAGTCCGCTACCCGTGAGGCCGTTGCGGCCTTCGGTCGCGGTGAGTGCTTCGTAGAGCGCTACCTGGACAAGGCACGCCACGTCGAGTGCCAGGTTCTCGCTGATAAGCACGGCAACGTCGTTGTCGCCTCCACCCGTGACTGCTCGCTACAGCGTCGTTTCCAGAAGCTCGTCGAGGAAGCACCCGCTCCGTTCCTGACCCCAGAGCAGGATGAGCGCCTGCGCCAGTCCGCTAAGGACATCTGCCGCGAGGCTGGCTACTACGGTGCGGGCACCGTTGAGTACCTGGTTGGCGCTGACGGTCTGATTAACTTCCTCGAGGTCAACACTCGTCTACAGGTGGAGCACCCGGTCACCGAGGAAATTACCGGCCTCGATCTGGTCCGCGAGCAGTTCCGCATTGCTGAAGGCAAGGAACTGTCCATCAAGGAAGACCCGGAGATGCGCGGTCACGCTTTCGAGTTCCGCATCAACGGCGAGGACGCCGGCAGCAACTTCATGCCGGCTCCGGGCACCATCACCAAGTACGTCGAACCGTCCGGCCCGGGTGTCCGCATGGACACCGGCATCAAGGAGGGCGACGTCATCGGCGGCCAGTTCGACTCCATGCTGGCCAAGCTGATTGTTTGGGGCGAGACCCGCGAAGAGGCCCTACGCCGCTCCGCTCGTGCTCTGTCCGAGTACCAGGTTGAGGGCCTGGCAACGGTCATTCCGTTCCACCGCCACATTGTGGAGAACCCGGCGTTTGTCGGCGATGGCGAGAAGTTTGACGTCTACACCAAGTGGATTGAAGAGGAATGGGACAACCCGATTGCTCCGTACGACGGTGACTCCGACGCTGACACCGACACCGTTCCGGCTCAGAAGGTTGTCGTCGAGATCGACGGTCGCCGCGTCGAGGTAGCCCTGCCGGGCGACCTGGCTCTGGGCGGCGGCAACGCTGGTGCCAAGAAGAAGAGCAAGAAGAAGCGCGCTGGCGGTTCCAAGAAGGCCGCTTCCGGTGACGCTGTGGTTGCTCCGATGCAGGGCACCGTCATCAAGGTCAACGTCGAAGAGGGCCAGGAAGTCTCCGAGGGTGACACCGTGGTTGTCCTTGAGGCCATGAAGATGGAAAACCCAGTCAAGGCTCACAAGGACGGCGTTGTCACGGGTCTGGCTACCGAGGCTGGCTCAGGTGTCGGCAAGGGCGATGTCCTGATGGAACTGAAGTAGTTCTAAAGCTCTAAGCGGGGCTGGTTGCGATGGGATTCGCAGCCAGCCCCGCTTGATTCTTTTCAGCCCCTCCCCCGGCGCCCTTAAACACTGTTCAGGACGTCTAGAGTGGACGGTATGGAACCCATGGAAGTAAATGCCGGCCGCTTCTACTGCCGTCCGCTGCGCCACGATTCCCGCGTCGATGACGCCCCGGTCGCAACCCAATTACTCACAGAATTGGCCCCTGACTCCGTCGCCGAGTTCCTTCGGAACTCCACCACCGAGTGGGAAAACGACACCGCCTACCGCTTTGCGGTTGCTGAGCAGACGAACGTCGAGATGCTCGCACTAGCAACCGTCGAGGTCATCAATGCCGACCACGTCAGCATCACCGTCCGTCCCGCAGGCGATCCCGCACGCGTGTTGCCTAACGACGATCAGGTCCTCACCAAGGTAACCGTCGCCGACGGCGTCGAAGCCGCCGAAAAAGCCCTCCACCGATGGGCAGAGGGCTTCTTGGGCAAGAAAGTCAGCTAGCCGAACTGGCACCGCTGCGACTGCTCAGTCCTAGGCGCCGGAACGCAGCAGGTAGATATCCATAATCCAACCGTGCTCCGCACGGAGCTTCTTTTTCAGCTCCGCAATCTCTTCGCCGACGTCGCCAACGCGACCACGGCGGAGCGTCTCCAGCTCCGTTCCCAGGAATGCACCCCAGAGAATCTCTTCCTCCGGGTCCGCGTGCTCGAGCCAGGCTGCACCGCCATCGAGCATCACCACCGCATCCATGCCAGGCGCACGCTCCCCCAGGCGCCGACCAGTGGTAATCAATACCGGCTTACCAATCTGGTTCAGGCACTCTCCATGCGCTGCGGTCAGCGCGGAAATCGCCGTCACACTGGGGATAACTCGCGAGCGCACGTCCAGCCCAAGGTCGCGGACGCGCTGCAAAATCCGCAATGTTGAGTCATACAAGGAGGGGTCACCCCAGACCAAGAACGCACCGCGGCGCTTGCCCTCTCGTCCGAGGTGAGCGGCGAAGGCGTCGGCAAGCAGCTCTGCACGGCGCTGATGCCAGTCACGGACGACTGCGCCGTAGTTATCGGGCGTGCGGTCACGTGGCGGGTCGGGAACGGTAACGAGTTCGACATGCGGCGCATGCTTATCGACGATCGCCTGTCGCGCAGCCAACAAGTCCGCTTTGGCATCACCCTTGTCGAGAGCAAAAACTACGTCGACATCAGCAAGAGCGCCGATAGCCTCGAGCGTAATGTGGCTCGGACTACCGGCGCCGATTCCGATGACGTCTACATCGACATATCCGCTGTATACAGGGCTCTCGGCCTGAGTGCGGGCGGCGTCGTTTCGACTAGTGATTGGTCGGATCTCCCTCGTAACCGAACTGTTCAGCCATCTCATCTGGAGACAGGCCAGCCATCGAACCCTGGAGGTTAGCCGAAGCGGCCTGCTTCAAGTAAATCTCGCAAGCGTTGGCCATGTACTTGGAGTCGTACACGTTCATCTCCAGAATCGGAGTCAAAGAGCCATCATCTTCCATGCGCGAAACCAAAAGGTGCGGCTTGTCCGAGTCCGTGGTCATGGAGCACTTAATCTTGACACCGTTGACATCCGTGAAAGTTGGCTTAATCATATTGTCATCCTCCTCCAAAACAGCGACCGGAAAATAAGTAGCGCTGTTGCGACCGCAAGCGCAAGAAAGTCGCTCGTTATAAACCATGTTAGCCAGATTCCGGGCGGCACCGCCGAGCACAAAAGCACATGGGGGTAATAGCGAGCTTCCTGCATGTTTGCGTGTCAGGTCGAGGACCCAATTGCCACTAGAGCTCGCAGATGCGTTAAAGTGATGAAGTAATTTTCCGGCCGCCGAGAATGTGTTTTCACGGCTGTTTTACCCGGAAGATGATTGCCCTAGTAGCTCAGTGGATAGAGCACGGCTCTCCTAAAGCCGGTGTCGGAGGTTCGATTCCTCTCTGGGGCACAAATACCCTCGTGACCTTTTACATATAGGGCGCGAGGGTTCTTTGTTTTTCTCACGACCGGCCACTACGCCCCCTCCTGAGAACGCATCACCCAGCAATTTCCAGAAACACTTGTGTTAGGCTTACCTAATCACGTGGCGTGTAGACTTCCGCCAGTACAAAACAGCCCAAGACTTGTTGAAGGACAGTGACAACTATGGCTGGCCTAGCTAAAGCAGCAGCACCGAAGCGTAAGCCCCGTAAGGCACACGAGGCAACAGTTACTGGACGTCGCCAGATTTCCCCAGACCTTGTTCGTTTGAGCATGAACTCGCCTGCATTTGTGGGCAAGGAGCTGGAGTTTACCGACCATTACATCAAATTATTGTTTGTGCCAGAGGACGCTGATTACTCCTGGCCGTTCGATATTGCGAAAATTCGCGCCGAACAGCCGCGAGACAAACTGCCAATCACCCGCACATACACTCTGATTAATGTGGACTCCGAAACCGGCGACTTTGACGTCGACTTCGTCACCCACGGCGATTCCGGCCTGGCTGGACCGTGGGCACGCGTAGCCGAAATCGGAGACAAGCGTGGCTTCTTAGGGCCAGGAGGCGCATGGGGACCTGCAGCAGAATATGAACACTTTGTACTCGCCGGAGACGAGTCCGCAGCGCCAGCTATCAGCGCCGGACTGAAGCACCTCCCAGCAGGCACGACCGCAACCGCATACATCGAAATCGAGTCCGAAGATCGGAAGTTTGAGCTCCCAACCCGAGAGGGTGTGGAAGTCCATTGGGTCCTCCGCAACGGCGCAACCCACGGCACAGAGCTATCCCGCGCAGTGCGCGAGGCGGGCATTCCAGAAGGTAAGAAAACTAGCTGGTTCATCCACGGTGTCGCCGAGATGATCAAGGAATTGCGCCGCTTCCTCTTCGTCGAATCTGAGATCCCGAAGAAAGACGTTTCCATTTCTGGCTACTGGCGTATCGGTATGACCGAAGACCAGTGGCAGTCTTCTAAACGAGAATTCAACGCTGAGGTTGAGGCCGAGGAGGAAAGAGCCAGGGCCTGACGCTTGCTCGAACGTTAGCGCTCGCTACGCCTTTCAACAACGACGCGTTTTCCTGCCAACCAGTCGAATGGGTGCCAGCGGCAAACAGCAACCCAAATCATCAGGACACCAAAAAACAGTTCAACGTTTGGCTCAAAACCCGTAGGCAAGAAAATCAGCGACAATAGGTAACAATTACGTACCGCTGCCCGCCAACCTCTGTGCCAAGAATCGTCTCCTGATTCGAGCTCCGATGTTCCCTCTGGCTGAGCGACTTCGAACGGAGTTGCCCCAGAGTCTGCTTTCCGCGCTGGAACAACGTGTAGCAAAAATGCGCTTTTACCAAACGTCTGTTCACCGCGAGCCTCTGCAACCACGCGCACAAAGAAAAAGACAGCTGGGAATATGACACCATACAAAATCCTGAACTCTGGCGGACTCGGCAGCGCCCAGTTCGCCATGGCTGCTTCCCACGCAAGTTTGCCAAGTGCCATAATGATGGCAACAAAGATTCCTACAAGGAACGAATCCAGTATCCACGCGCCACTGCGCCGAGCGAACAAATCCGCATTACTCTTTACGGGGAATCGATTCGGGGTGCGCCGATACATGGGACACACGCTATCAAAACCACTTATGACTTCACAGACGAATTGCCTTTCCCTACCGCACCCGTTCTGCCACGATTAGAAGCATCCAGTATGCAAATCGAAAAGTTGACTGTATAGTTGCCGGTTGAATCAACCTATCTATTGGGTGTCAGCAACTACCTTGCCAATAACTTGGCAAGTTCCCCTATAGCTGGCACCCCCAGTGGTTTTTCAGGAGACGCCGCCCCAGAAAGCCGAGAATTAAACCACGCGACGCAGGCCCGAGAAGCCCAGAAAGTGAGATGGATGTGAATACGCGAACTCAGCTGTCAGCCGTACAGCACCCTAAACTCACTGCCGTCCGGCGCAAGAACCGCCGGCAGCTGGCGCTGGCCTGCTGCTTCCTCACCTTCGCAGCCACGGCCACCAGCTGCGCCAACAGCGAAAGCGAGGAGGTTGCCGCGACGCAAACCTCGTCGTCAAGCCAACTTACTACGGTGTCGACGACGAGTTCGCCGACGACGACCGGACCAAAGGTTCGAGAAGGCGGTACGCCGCGCATCGGGCAGCTGTGCCCGAACCAGACCGGGGAAATACGAATGAGCGCCAACGGCCAGAATCTTGAATGCGCACAAGTCGGCGAGCAGGAAGTATGGACGGTGCTGCAGCAAACCCCCGCGAACCCGACATCGCAGCAAATGTGGATTTCCACTACTCCGACGACCACTGAGCCACTGCCTCAGGAACCTGAGCCGACGACTCCGAGCGAGAGCACAACGGAGACAAGTGAGACGGAGAGCTCGACGACCTCTGATACTTCCACGCCGCCCGATACTTCAACGACTCCGACAACCTCCGGCGAGCCGACAGAATCGGAATCGGAGCAGGAAGAGCAGCCAAGCGAAGATAATCATGGGCTCACCGGCCTGTTCCGCTAGGTTCGTCTCTGGCTGCGAGGTTCGTCGGCTCGGGACTTAGTTAGGTAAGGTGCGCTAGCTCGCCCTAAAAACCAAAATCCGCTGCAACAATACTGCAGCGGATTTTTTATTTACCCAACAGATACGAAGAGACGAACCTGAACAGATCTGAGCCCGCCACAATGCGGCGGAGCACCCGCGCTCCCCTACTTGCGGTGACGGCGATTGTAGAACGGCGTCGGAACGACGGTGGCGGTAATGTCGGCGCCTTCAACGGTCAGCTCCGTGCCAGTGGAGGACTGCCAACGCTGAACGTATGCAAAACCGATGGGGTGCCCCAAAGTCGGCGACACCTTGGCGGAAGTCAGCACGCCAACCTCGTTACCTTCCGCATCAATGAGCTTGGTGCCACGCTTGGGAGCTTCATCACCGGAGAAACGCAGACCAACCAGTAGCTCCTTCGACTGCGGACGATTAATCAGTGCGTTGCGACCAATAAACTGCCCCTTGGTCGGCCCCATGATGGACTTCAGGCCGGCCTCCAGCGGAGTGCGGTCGCGAGTCAGCTCGTAGCCATAGAGCGGCATACCAGCCTCAAGACGCAGGGTGTCGCGGCAGGCCAGACCACACGGCAGCAGGCCGAGGTCAGCGCCGTTGTCAGCCGGATCCTCCGGGTTTTCCACCTTGCCACCTGCTGCAATGATTGCACGCCAGACCTCGACGGCGCGGTCAGCCGGCGGGAAGATCTCGAAGCCGTCCTCACCGGTGTAGCCGGTTCGGGCAACAATCATTTCCACACCTGCGACCTCGAGCAGAGTGCAAGAGTAGTAGTTCATGCCATCGAGAGTCGCGTGCAGATCCTGTGGCAACAGACGGCGCAGAAGCTTCGCAGCCTTCGGCCCTTGAATGGCCAGGAGCACATTCTTGTCATTCATGCGCTCAACCTCGACGTTGTAGCCACCAACGCGCTCGCGCAGCGTCGAGTACACATCTTCAGCGGCTGCGGCATTCTGCACCAGCATGAATTCGTGACTACCGAGGCGGTAAATGATGAGGTCATCAATAATGCCGCCGTCTTCCTGCACAATCATGGTGTACTTGGCACGACCCAACGCCAGCGGCTTGATTGCCGAAATCAGGGAGTGTGCAAGGAACGCCGCCGCATCCTCACCAGTGACGCGGATGATACCCATCAGCGACAGGTCGAAAACACCAACGGCCTCACGCACTGCGTTGTGCTCTGCAATTTCCGAAGAGTAGCGGAACGGCACTTCGTAGCCACCAACATTGCGCATTTCTGCGCCAAGGCTTACGTGCTCATCATGCAGGGCGCTACGGAAAGAATTGTTGTTCTCAGAAGCGCCAGAATTGTCAGTCATACACACTCCAATTATTGCGGTGGGGCAAACCAGATTGTTACCTTCCCACCTTATATCTAAGACTCCGTGCTCGCTTCCGCGAGCCCCTGCGGAGCCAGGGCAACAGGCCCGTCCATTAACTATCATGCACTGATTCGCACACGCTTGACGACGACCCCGCGGCCACCACAAAGGCCCCGCTACCAGTGACGATAACGGGGCCCTTGCATTTGTCTATTCAGTTAATTGCGATTGGCTGAGCTGTTCGGGCAGCGTTGCCAGCCAAGGACGCAGTGGTTATTAGTGATCAACCGCAGCCTCGGTGCCAACACCGGTCAGGGAGCGAACTTCCATCTCAGCTGCCAGGTCATCGAAGTTATCCGGCTTGCCCATGTAGGTGGCGATGATGCCAGCCAGGAACGCCAGCGGGATTGCGAGCAGACCCGGCGACGTCAGCGGGAACCAGGAGAAGTCAACCGACGGAATCATCGAGGACTCGCTGCCGGAAACTGCCGGGGAGAAGATAATCAGAACCAGCGAGGCGATGACACCGGTGTACATGGAGGCAACTGCGCCTGCGGTGTTGAAGCGCTTCCAGAACAGGGACATCAGGATGGTTGGTACGTTTGCGGATGCTGCCACTGCGAAGGCCAGCGACACCAAGAAGGCGACGTTCTGCCCCATGGCCAGGATGCCGAGGATAATGGCGACAACGCCCAGCACGATTACGGTAATGCGGGAGACACGAACCTGCTCGGCTTCCGTGGCCTGTCCCTTGCGGATCACGGCCTGGTAGAGGTCCTGGCCGACAGACGCGGAAGCGGTAATTGCCAGACCAGCGACCACGGCCAGCACGGTAGCGAACGCCACTGCGGAAATCACTGCCATGAAGATGGAGCCACCGATTTCGAAGGCCAGCAGCGGAGCTGCAGCGTTGGCTCCGCCCGGGGCGGCGTTGATTCGGTCCGGACCAACAAGTGCGGCGGCGCCGTAACCGAGTACCAGGGTCAACAGGTAGAAACCACCGATGAGGATGATTGCCCAGGTCACGGACTTACGAGCTTCCTTTGCAGTCGGCACCGTGTAGAAGCGCATGAGCACGTGCGGCAGACCAGCAACACCGAGGACCAGTGCCAGGCCCAGAGAGACGAAGTCCAGCTGCTGAACGAAGGAGCCGCCGTACTTCAGACCCGGCTCAAGAATGGCGGAGGCTTCGTAGCCCTTCTCGGCGATGTGATCCGAGCTCGCGTGCATGTCCACTGCGTCCTGCAGGAGCTGGGAGAAGTTACCCTTAACGCCAACCAGGATGATCAGGGTCATGATGATGACAGCACCGACCAGCAGGACGGCCTTAATCATCTGCACGTAAGTCGTGCCCTTCATACCACCGATGAGAACGTAAGCAACCATGATGATGCCGACGACCGCGACAACGATGGACTGCTGAGTGGAGTCGTGAATGTTGAGCAGCACGGCGACCAGGGAACCTGCACCGGCCATCTGCGCGATGAGGTAGAACAGGGTCACCGCGAGGGTCGAGATAGCAGCCGCAGTACGTACCGGGCGCTGCTTAAGACGGAAGGACAGCACGTCGGCCATGGTGAACTTACCGACGTTACGCAGCGGCTCTGCAACCAACAGCAGCGCGACCAGCCAGGCTACGAAGAAGCCGATGGAGTAAAGGAATCCATCGTAACCAGTCAGCGCGATGGCGCCGACGATACCGAGGAAGGAAGCCGCCGAGAGGTAGTCACCTGCAATGGCAAGACCGTTTTGGGTACCGGAGAACTGTGCACCACCGGTGTAGAAGTCCGATGCTCCCTTGTTTCCGCCCTTGCCCACTCGAGTAACGATGAACATGGTCGCAACAATGAAGGCGACGAAGACCGCGATGTTGAGAATCGGGTTACCTGCTGCTGCAGTGTCATCTGCAGCAAAGAAACTGGTCAGCATGTCTATGCCTCCTTCTTTGCGACGATTTCAGCGATTTCTCCGCTTTCCAGTGCCTCGCGCAGCTCTGCCTGCATCGGCTCAAGCTTCTTGTTGGCGAAGTTGATGTACACCCAGGTGATGGCGAAGGTGGTCACGAACTGGAGCAGACCAAGGACGATGCCCAGGTTGATATTGCCCAGTACGGGAGTCGCCATGAGGTCTGGCGCGAACGTCGCAAACAGAACGAATGCGATGTACCACACCAGACCTGCGACGGTCATCGGGATGGCGAAAGAACGGAATGTAGAGCGGAGCTCTTGGAACTGCGCTGAGTTTTGCACGTAGCGGTACTCGGCCGCCTGTGGCTTATGCCGGTCTGCCGGCAAGGGAGTTGCGGACACGGGCTAATCCTTTCCAGGAAGTTATGCAGGTGTTCGTAATGAGGTCCAGCACAGCCACCCCGAGGGTGTGCCATGCACCACATTTTTCATTATGTGTGGAAACAAAGTTACCTGGAACACAGTTAGCAAAGAAGTTAAATGCGGCTAACTACTTCTCAGCGAGCCTTAAGGCACCCCCAAAAACGCCATTACCTGCATACTTAGGCGCCGTTTTTACTACCCCCATTTACGCCGTTGTACTCGTGTTCTCCGCTTCTTCCGGCAATGGCTTACTCTGACGCCACCACCACAGCGCTTCGATAATGACCGCGCCGATGGCCCCCACGATCAGCGCGGGAATCAACAGCTCCCGCCCTACCCAGTACAGATTAAGCACTGTGGCCACTGAACGAACCGAGAAGATGAACAGGTAGGCTCCTGCCGATACCGCCAGCAACAGAACCTTCCACCAGGTGTATGGCCTAGCCACGACCACCAAAACCCAAAATGCCGAAACAATCAGCACAATGAGGGTCGCAGTAGACGCCTCCCCTCGTGCCTCATCGCTGGCGTCGACTCCCGGGTTTGCCCACAACCAAAACATGAAGGTCAACAACCCCACCGTGATGCCCGCCGGTATCGCTAAGCGCAACACGCGCCGCACGAAACCATCGCGCGCACGCTCCAAGTTAGGAGCCAACGACAGCACGAACGCCGGGATTCCAATTGTGAACCAACCCGTAATCGTCACGTGAATCGGCTCGAATGGATAATCCATCCCCCACAGCCCCACAGCCAGCGCCAGCACCACCGAGTAGATGGTCTTCGTCAAAAAGAGGTTGGCCACACGCTCGATATTGCCAATGACGCGACGCCCCTCCGCCACAATCATCGGCATCATGGCGAAGCGATTATCCAACAGCACCAACTGCGCAACCGAACGTGTCGCCGGCGCCCCATCCCCCATAGCCACGCCCAGGTTCGCCGCTTTCAGCGCCAGCACATCATTGACACCATCACCGGTCATCGCCACATGATGCCCCCGCGACTGCAGCGCATGAACCATATCGCGCTTATTCTCCGCCGTGACACGGCCGAAGATCTGCCGCGACTCCACAATGTCTGCGAACTCGTTGCGGATCTCGGTGGGCTTGGCTTCGCTATTCTCATCGCGGCTGACCGGAAGCTCAGACGCATCGACAGGATTGTTAGCCCCCTCCATTTCCAGCTCACGTGCAACAGCCCCCACGGAGCGGTCATTGTCACCAGAAATGACCTTGACCTCGATGCCTTCTTCATAGAAGTAGGCCACCGTGTCCGCCGCATCGGAACGCACCTTCTGCCCCAGCACGACAAGTGCGACTGGCTCCAACTCCACCTCGCCACTCTTCCGCAGCGCACCGCCGGGCAGGTCATCTGCCCCAACTGAGGTCCGCGCGAGCAGGAGCACACGAAGTCCTTTCTCCATAAGCTCCCGAGCTTTCTGCATGCCGACCGCGGAGTCGTCGACAAGCACATCGGGCGCGCCGAAAACCCACGTCGCACCGCCGTGATACGTCAGCGCCGACCACTTATTCGCCGAGGTAAAGGGGCGGGTTTTGGTTTGTTCATGCTTTACGACGTCCCCTGCGTCCGCAAGTCCATCGAGCAGTGCACGAGCCGTTGCGTTGGGGCGATCGTCGAGCTTGCACAGATCGATGAGTGCGGAGTCGACCTCATCGCGGGAGGTACCGTCACCCGATACGATGTCGACTTCCACTAGCTGCATCGCATTTTCGGTGAGCGTGCCAGTTTTGTCGACACACACGGTGTCGACACGCGCGAGACCTTCGATGGCGGGCAACTCATTGACCAGCACGCGATGTCGCCCCAAGCGCACCACCCCAAGGGCAAATGCGATGGTGGTCATGAGGACAAGCCCCTCAGGGACCATGGGCACCAGCGTGGCGACCATCCCCAGCAGCGCATCGTTGAAATCATCGCCGGCGACAAAGAGCTGCGTATAGATTGCCAAGGCGCCGACGGGAATGAGAATCCAGGAAATGTAGGTCAGGATCTTGTTGATGCCGCGGAAGAGCTGGGAATCAGTCAGCGTGAATTTGTTGGCCTCAGCTGCGAGCTTGGCGGCGTAAGCCTCCTTGCCCACTTTGGTGGCCTGATATCGCGCCGACCCCACCACGACCGAGGAACCCGAGTAGACCATGTCCCCAACGCTCTTATCGACGGCATCGGATTCACCGGTGAGAGAGGACTCATCGACAGCCACGTCAGAGGCGTAGCGGAGAATACCGTCAACGACGATTTGGTCACCGGGACCAACCTCGATGAGATCGTCGAGGACGACGGACTCGCGGTCGATCTCGCGAGCAGGCTCCCCGTCGCGAATGACCATGGGTTTTGCACGGCCGACAATGGAAAGCTTGTCCAGTGTGCGCTTGGCACGCAGTTCTTGGATGATGCCGACGATAGAGTTGGCGATAATCAGCAGACCAAAGGCACCGTTGACGATTGAGCCGGTATAGAGCACGACTGCGAATAAAACAGCGAGAATACCGTTAATCCGGGTAAACACATTGGCACGGATAATGTCCCACACACTGCGCCCGGATGTTGGCGGCAGCTCGTTGACGTGCCCCAACTCGATGCGTTGCTGGACCTGCTGTTGAGTAAGACCACTGTCGGGAGTTTTCCACGAGCCCATGCCTGCCTACCCTATTCGCCTAATTGCTGAACCTATTCGACCTATTTGCCAATGAAATTTGGTTCGCGCTTTTCGGCTCGCGCCTTCGATGCCTCCGCAGCATCCTCGGAAGCCCACACCGTGTTGTAGAGCTCCTGCTGGTAGTCCTTCAACGGGCTATGCGTCTCATCGTCGTTGAGCACTGCCTTGTGGTAGGCCAGCGACAGGGGCGCGTAGGTGGCGATACGAAGCGCTACCTCCTCCGCCTTGTCCGGACCACCGAGGTAGGAAGCCAGACCGCAACCGCGGGCGGCTTCCTGATCCATGCGCTCGGCCGCCAACAGAATAGTGCGGGCACGGGCACCGCCGACGAGGACGCGCACGCGGCGAATTGTCCAGGCATCGACAGCGATACCGAGCTTGACCGGCGGAATCATAAACCAGCCGCGCTCACCCACGACGCGCAAATCGGCCGCCATCGCCAGCTGCATCCCAGCGCCGACAGCCGGCCCCTGCACATCCGCTATAACCACCAGACGGCTGGCCTCGATTGTGCGCAGCATTCGACGGAGCTGTTCGTGGAAGGAATCTTCATGGTGCTGGCCACTCAGGTCGGCGCCCGCACAGAAAGCGCGGCCTTCGCCGCGCAGCAGGATAACGCGCTGCTCTGGAACCTCAGCGGCAGCTTCCACCGCATCGGCGATGTCACGACACACGTCGGCAGTCAGGGAGTTGCGCTTATGATCTCGGTCGATGGTGATAGTGACAATTGCGCCGTCGGCTTCGACGCGGATTTCAGATGCTGGGTTCGTCATAGCATTTAGGCTACCCGCGAAACACCAATAGTGATGGGGCTATAAGCAAATCTAAATTCGCTTATTCGTTGCCGAATACCCGCGGGTCGCCGCTCAGGCGCCCGTCGGCACGCGCCATCGACGCAATCGTTTCCATGTCCTCGTCGGTGAGTTCAAAGTCGGTGACCTGAAAGTTCTCCTTGATGCGCGACGGCGTGCCCGACTTCGGGATGGCCACGATGCCACGCTGAAGGTGCCAGCGGATAGCAACTTGGGCGGGAGTTTTACCCAGGCGATCTGCGATTTCAGCAATCGGCGAGCCCTCAAAGTACTTCGCGCGCCCCAACGGCGACCAAGCCTGCGTGACAATACCGCGGCGACGATCATCTACAACCTGCTCATCCTGCGGGAACTGCGGATGCAGCTCAATCTGATTGACCACCGGAACCTCGGAGAGCTGGTCGAGGACCTCTGGGTAGAAGTTCGCCACACCAACCGAGCGAATCAGCCCCTCGCGCTTGAGCTCTAGCAGCGTGTCGAAGCACTGCCCAAACGTCCCCTGCTTCTCCACCGGCCAGTGCACAAGCACCAGGTCAACATAGTCAAGGCCGAGCCGCTCCAAAGATGCCTGCACGGATTCGCGCGTCGCCGCCGTCTCCTGCGCATCGTTCCAGACCTTCGTGGTCACGAAGATATCTTCACGCTTTACGACGTTCGCAGCGACCGCATCAGCAATACCCTGCCCAACCCCTCGCTCATTGCGATAGAGCGATGCGGTGTCGATGTGGCGGTAGCCGATTTCCAGGGCGTAGCGCACGGATTCGCGCGCCTGCTCATCGTCAAGCTTGTAGGTACCGAACCCCAGAATCGGGATGGCGTTGCCATCGACCATTTCCACGTTGGCAATTCCGGTTGTCGCTGCATCGTACTTCAGATTGAGTGTGGTCATGCCAACCGAGTGTACGGACTGAAAATTTTTTAGATTTTTTCTACCCCGCTGACCTGCGGTTTAGAAAGGTGAGTGCGCTTCATTTTGTTGCAAACAGTTGACGTAGCGTTGTGTTTATATAACACTTTGGAGTGTGTCCCCAAAGATTAAACCCAAAGAACCGATATTCAACAGAATTTCAGTGCTGCGGGCAGAACACGGACTCAGCCGAGCCGAACTAGCCAAACAAGTAGAGGTCAATCCTCAAACGATTGGCGCGTTGGAGCGAGGTGACCACTACCCCAGCTTGGATCTGGCATTTCGCATCTGCGCGGTGTTCGATCTCCCCGTTGAGGCGGTGTTTTCTCGCGAGGAATTCAAGCCCATGTCCTCTGCCCTATACCGAAAGGAAAGCTAACGATGCCAGCTATTCGGACTGAAGACGCAACACCGAACTTTTTCGAAAAGCTAGAAGCCCGGCGCGAAGCGAAGTACACAAAGCGTGTCGAGCAGATGTCGAGCTGGTTGCCCAAGTGGCGCAACCAGGCGGCGCGGCGGAAGCTGGTCATCGCATTCGAGGTGTGCCTTGTGCTGATGCTGCTGAGCGGCATCGCGCTTCTCGGTAGCCTGACCGATATTTTCCCGGGATGGCTTTCTCTGCTCTGGCCAGTGATTTCCCTCATTATGGTCGTCGTCTGGACCAGCCTCAACATCACAGTCGACATGGTTGACAGCGCACCGACCTCGCTACTGGACGAATACCAGCAGGAACAGATTCTGAACCTGCGGGGGCTGACATATCGCTGCTTCACCTACTTCGGCTTGGTGACCTTCCTCGCTCTCGTTCTGGTGGGCACCTATGTCCTGAACGCGCAACCTGACTGGGGACACTACATTCCGTACAGCTTCGGAATCTTCGGAATTATCGCTTTCCTCTACATTTCCACGCTGCCCACCGTCGTCTACGCCTGGAATCTGCGCGACGACTAGTACGGGCTCAAAAACTCATATCCCTCCTCTGCCCTTCACTCCTCAATCTAAGGATCACCATGAACAGCCTCATTATTGACGGGCTTGAGAAGTCCTACGGAGACCTGCAGGTTCTCCGTGGCATGAGCTTCCAAGTTCACCCTGGAGAAATCTACGGCTTCGTCGGCTCTAACGGTGCCGGCAAGACCACCACTATGCGCATTGCCCTGGGCGTGCTGGCCACCGATAAAGGCGAGGTACGCATCGGCGATACCCCGATGAATGACTCGCTGCGCCGCACGATTGGCTACATGCCAGAAGAACGCGGCCTCTACCCAAAGGATGAGGTCCGCAAGCAGCTGATTTACTTTGCTCGCATACACGGTGTGCCCACCAAGCGCGCGGAATCCAACGCCGACAACTTGTTGGAGCGCCTCGGTCTCACCGAGCGCGCCAACGACAAGGTCGACACGCTCTCGCTCGGCAATCAGCAGCGCGTGCAGCTGGCAGCCTCCCTCGTCCACGACCCAGAAATACTAGTCCTCGACGAGCCCTTCTCTGGTCTCGACCCAGTTGCGGTCAAGGTGATGAGCTCCGTACTCAAGGAGTACGCCGACCGCGGCACCCCGATTGTGTTCTCTTCCCACCAGCTCGACCTTGTCGAGCGCATGTGTGACCGCGTCGGCATCATCCGCGACGGCCGCATGCTCGTGGAAGGCACTGTTGATGAGCTGCGAGCACGGGGCCCACGGGCTTTCGTCGTCAAGCTCGATGGTGCGCCCCAGGATTGGGCGACCTCCGTCGAGGGCGTGACAAGCGTGGAGCGTGATACCCATGGTGCCACCGTCGTTCACCTCGATTCCAACGCCCCCGCCGACACCGACCAGAAGCTGCTACACAGCGCGATGGCAGCGGGAACGGTCCGTTCGTTTGGACCTCTGCAAATTCCACTTACCGAGCTCTACCAGGAGGCCGTACAGCAATGAGCACCAACACTTACAACGCCTCAACGGCCGTCAAGACTGTTTTCGTCCGCGAACTCCGCGAGCATCTGCTGAAGAAAAGCTCGCTAATCACGCTCATCATCATGGCAGTGGCGGCCGTCGGCGGTATCTTCGTTGCCGACTACATGACCTCCAAGTCCGATAATGACACCGTAAAAATCGCGGTCGTCGGAGAAGCGCCGTTCGCGGACTCTCTCGCCGACGCTACCGCCGAAATAAAGGATGCTGAAGGCGCGGATGCCGCAGCCGGCGCATTTGCCACAGCATCGCTCTCACCGTTGGAGATTACGTCCGCGGCAGACGACAAGGCCGCTCGCGCTGCCGTCACCGACGGCGACGCCGACGCCGCTCTCGTCCCCGACACCGCAGAAGGCAAGGAGGGCTCGTGGAAGCTGCTTGCCGACGACGCCCCATCCTGGCTGGCCCCAATGCTGCAGGAATCGCTGCAGAAACAAAATGAAGCCATGCTGCTCAGCGAAAACGGAATCAACCCCAGCGAGTTTTTCTCCAAGACTCAAAGCGCAGCCGTGTCGGTGGAGTCGCTGGATGAAGCCAAAGACGAGAAGATGCCCGCAGTGGTCATCACACTGATTGGTGTGATGGTCATGATGACCGCCATCCTCGTCTTCGGCGGCGCGGTGGCCACCAGCGTCATCGAGGAGAAGTCCTCCCGCGTCATCGAGATCATTCTCTCGACCGTTCGCCCGGCGCACCTGCTGGCTGGCAAGATCCTCGGCGCCGGTCTGGCTGGCATCATCATGATGAGCGTGCTGACCGCCAGCGCCGCAGTTGCCCTCATGATTACCGGATTGGCGGAGAGCTTCGATGTGCCGTGGTCCGCAGTCTGGCTGCTGGTCCCGTGCTTCATCCTCGGTTACTTCTTCTTCGCCGCGCTGTATGCAGCCTCCGCATCCTTGGTCAGCCGTATGGAAGATTTCCAGGGCGCACAGATGCCGGTACTGGTCTTCTCGCTGATCACGATGTATGTTCCGCTGTTTGGCTGGAGCAAGCTGGACTCTACCGTCATGCAGATTGCAGCGTGGATTCCACCGGTTTCCATCACCACTGCCCCGATGCAGTACGCCGTTGGCAACTTCTCCGCACTCCAGTTGGCGGCTTCGCTGCTAATCATGGTTGTGGGAGTAGCCGCAGTCATCGCACTCGCCGCCTGGATCTACCCGCGCAATGTCCTGCGCACCGGTGCCGCGGTCAGCTGGAAGAAGGCTCTGACAGCCAAGAGCTAGCCCCAGCCCTGCCCAAAAGAGCGTGGCTCCTTCGGCCACGGTCACCTAAAACCGAATAATCGTCAATCGCGTAGTTTGCTCAGCGCACCTTATAGGCCTTTGCGCAGCGCACCTTATAGACCATGGTCCGCCGCAAACTGCGCGATTTTTCCTGTCTCGCCATAGGAGGTCTGCGCCCCCACGCCTGTCGCCGCATGAGCCGAGACCACCGCCGCAAGACGAGCTGCCGTCACCACATCATCGCCCGCGGCCAACGCGGTGAGGACCGTACCCATGTACGCATCACCGCAGCCCGTGGTGTCCACGACCTCGATGGGCAGCGCTGGAATGCGAGTGACTGCCACCTCGCTTTCCGACGTCCTCAAGACCGCAGACCCCTCCCCGCCAAGTGTGACAATGGCCGTGGAAATCCCGTGTTCGTCGGCAAGCGCGCGCCCAACCGCATCCCACTGACCGTGCTCGCAACCGGCGACCGCGCGCTCGGAGCCGATGATGGCTGCGAGTTCGTGCTCGTTGACAATGAGGACATCGACCAGCGCGAGCAGATCCTCACTGACCGCCCGAATCGGCGACAGGTTGAACACCACCGGCACACCCGCATCGTGGGCAATCTGTGCGGCGGCCAGGACAGCCTCATCACAAATCTCCAGACACAGACCGAGGCACCCAGCCCGCTGAATCTTGTCCGCATGACTGCGCACCATCTCAGCATCGACTTCACCATTGGCGCCAGCGGAGATGACAATGAAATTCTCCGCCGCATCATCAACGACAATCATGGCTGTACCAGTGGCAGAGTCGACGGTCTCAACTGCAGAGATGTCCACGTGAGCGTCGGTAAGCGCGTCGCGCAGCAACTGCGCATTGGGATCCGAACCGACCGCGCCGACCAGTTCCACGGCCGCGCCCAGTCTTCCAGCCGTCGCCGCCTGATTCGCCGACTTACCGCCCGGCAGAATGCGCAGAGGACTGCCCTCGATAGTCTCGCCACCATGCGGCAGGCGCTTCACGGTGACGGTCAGGTCTGCGTTGATGGAACCGACGACACATACGTTTGGCCTCTGTTCAGCCAGCTCGGTGAGGCGCTCAGTAATCGGCATTGGTTCGACTCCTCGGTAGTGCGGACACGTTTTTTCCGACAATAGCGCTACCCCTTTCCGCCCACCATCAACTAAGCCGGTTTACCCCTTGTTTACTACCGTGGAGGTATGGCTAGAATCAGCGCCCAACAAGTAATAGATACCGTCCTCGACCACGGAAGTTTCACCTCCTGGGACGGCGCGCCCGAGCATGGCAACATCGACGAGTCCTACCGCGGCACACTGTCCCGAGCCTCTGAGAAGACCGGTCTCGATGAGGCCGTTATCACCGGTGAAGGCACCGTCGGTGGCAAGCGCGTCGCCGTCATCTGTTCTGAGTTCGGCTTCCTCGGCGGTTCTATCGGCGCCGCAACCGCTCGTCGTATTATTCGCAGCATCGAGCGCGCGACTGCGGAGCAGCTGCCGCTGTTGCTCTCCCCGACCTCGGGCGGCACTCGCATGCAGGAGGGCACTGCGGCGTTCGCGCTCATGATCTCTATTACCACCGCAGTGGCGCGCCACAAGGATTCTCACTTGCCATTCCTGGTGTACCTGCGCAATCCCACCACCGGTGGTGTCATGGCGTCGTGGGGGTCGGCAGGCCACTTCACCTTCGCAGAGCCCGGCGCACTTCTCGGCTTCCTCGGCCCGCGCGTCGTCGAGCTCGCTACCGGCGAACCCATGCCCGAAGGCGTTCAGACCTCCGAGAACCTGTTCAAGCAGGGCATTATCGACGGCATCATTCCGCTCGAAGGTCTGCGCGGCGCTGTCCGCCGCACCATCGACGTGCTTGCCGACGGAGACCCCAGCGAACCCACCCCACCGCCAGTAGCAGCCATTGATGGTCGCGATACCTGGGAAGCTATCCTGCGCACCCGCGATACTTCTCGTCCAGGTGGCGGCGACATTATCGATGCCCTTGTCGACTGCTCCGTGCCGATTTCCGGCACTGGCGATGGCCACAAGTCGCTGTCGGTTCGGGCTCGCCTGGCGCGGATTGGTGAGCGGCCGGTGATTCTGGTCGCCCAGGATCGCCATAATCAGCCACCCCTGGGCACGCATCCAATGGGTCCGGGTTCTCTGCGTTTTGCCCGCCGTGCGATGCGCATCGCGGAAAGCCTGAACATTCCGCTGGTCACGGTCATTGACACCCCAGGCGCTGAGTTGACCAAGGACGCCGAGGAAAATGCCATGGCCGGCGAGATTGCCCGCACCTTGACCACGCTGGTGAACTTGAAGGTTCCGACCGTGTCACTCATTCTCGGCCAGGGCTGCGGTGGCGGTGCGCTGGCCATGCTGCCCTCTGACCGCGTGCTGGCAATGCACGATGCTTGGATGTCTCCGTTGCCGCCGGAGGGTGCTTCGGCGATTATCTACCGAGACACCGAGCATGCCCCGGAAATGATGGAGGAGCAGGGCGTTGGCGCCGAGGCCATGCTGAAGACCGGGGTCATCGACGAGATTGTGGCCGAACCTGAGAATCCGGCCGAACTGCCCCGCCGTGCTCTGAGTGCTATCGAGCACGCCCTCTGGGAGCTGGAGAAGAATCCGGCTCGCGTTGGCCGTGAGCAACGTTTCGACCACTACCGTCGCTTCGCGCTGGGTGAGTAAGGGGTCTGGGCCTGGTTTGGGGCTGGCGTGGGGCTGGTTTGGGGCTGGTTTGGGCCTTCAGCCCCCACCCCAACCTCAGAAAGCAAGAAAGTGACTGAGTTTATGACACTTTTGGGCAATTTTTCACGCCTGAAGTGTCATAAACGCAGTCACTTTCTTCGCCGGAAATCCTGCAAACCGCCGACGGAGGGATGGGCAGGAACCGCGAAGCGAAGCTCAGCCGGCCAACAGAGCTAGCATGCGGACTTTTACTTAACGTCCAACAGGTCGATGACGAAGACCAGGGTCTTACCAGACAGGAAGTGTCCTGCACCAGCCGGGCCGTAAGCTTTCTCCGGCGGGCAAATCAGCTCGCGACGACCGCCGACCTTCATGCCCGGAATGCCTTCCTGCCAACCGGCAATCAGGCCGTTCAGCGGGAACTCGATGGACTGGCCACGGTTCCAGGAAGAGTCGAACTCTTCACCGGTTTCGTAGTCAACACCCACGTAGTGGACCTCGACACGAGCACCCGGGGTGGCCTCCTTGCCGTCACCGACAGTGAGGTCGTTGATGACGAGTTCCGTCGGAGCCGGACCGGACTTAGCAGTGAGTTCTGGCTTGGACAAGACAATCTCCTATCACAGTTGGCTTTTTCACAGTTGGTATTCAGCCCAACGTAAATGGACCCAACTTAAATGGGGTTTCTTAGAATTCTAGGAAAAATAAAAGGCGCGTACCAACCTTTCGAAGGCTAGTACGCGCCTTTTCGCGTTTTCAACGCTGGACTTTTCTATGCTGAGTTACCTGCGAGGAACCCCCTACGCAGTAATCGCTAGAAACCTTAGCGCTGGTCGCGCGGAACGAAGTCACGCTCGGTCTCGCCGGTGTAAATCTGGCGAGGGCGGTTGATCTTCGATGCCGGGTCAGTGACCTGCTCGTTGAACTGAGCGATCCAGCCCGGGAGGCGGCCGATGGCGAACAGGACGGTGAAGAAGTCCGTCGGGAAGCCCATGGCGCGGTAAATCAGACCGGTGTAGAAGTCAACGTTCGGGTAGAGCTTGCGGGAGACGAAGTAGTCATCAGCCAGTGCAATCTCTTCCAGCTTCATAGCCAGATCCAGCAGCTCGTCGCCGCCGAGGTGCTGGAGCACCTCGTGAGCGGTCTTCTTAGCGATAGCTGCACGCGGGTCGTAGGACTTGTAGACGCGGTGACCGAAGCCCATCAGGCGGACGCCCGGCTCCTTGTTCTTCACGCGGTTCATGAACTCGGTTGCGTCGCCACCGTGGTTCTGCTGGATGTCCTCAAGCATCTCCAGAACAGCCTGGTTAGCGCCACCGTGCAGCGGGCCAGACAGAGCGTTGATACCAGCAGCGATGGAGACGAACATGGAAGCGCCGGAGGAAGCGACCATGCGGACGGTGGAGGTGGAGCAGTTCTGCTCATGGTCAGCGTGCAGGATGAGCAGCTTGTCCAGAGCGTCAACCACTACCGGGTCAACCTCGTAGTCAGCGGTCGGGTAACCGAACATCATGCGCAGGAAGTTCTCGCGAGCGTTCAGGTTGTTGTCCGGGTACATGTACGGCTCACCCTTGGATGCGCGGTAAGCGTATGCAGCCAGCATCGGGACCTTAGCCATCAGGCGAACCGCAGCCAGGTTGCGCTGCTCTTCGTTCAGCGGATCCAGCTCGTCCTGGTAGTAGGAAGCCAGAATGTTGACCGAGGAAGCCAGGGTCTGCATCGGGTGTGCGCCACGCGGGAAGATGCTGAATGCGCGACGGAAGTCCTCGTCCAGCAGGGTGTGGTGACGAATGTCGTGGTTGAACTGCGCAAGCTCTTCCTCAGACGGAAGGTGGCCGTGAATCAGCAGGTAGGAAACCTCGTTGAAGGTAGCCTTCTCAGCCAGCTGCTCAATCGGGTAACCGCGGTAGCGCAGGATGCCGTTACCGCCGTCGATGTAAGTGATCTTGGACTCGGTAGAACCGGTGGCGGTGTAGCCCGGGTCGAAGGTGGTCAGTCCAGTTTCCTGGAGCATCTTGCCCAGTGCGATACCGTCGTTACCCTCGGTTGCCTTGACGATGTCCATCTCGAACTCGCCGCCCGGGTAGTGGAGTACAGCCTTGCCGTCTTTAGTAGCCACAACTTCCCTTTCACAGAAAAATTCTTCTTAACGACTCCAGAGTGCGGGGGAAGCAGGCACAGCGGAAAACAGCATGCTGCCTCCCAACTCCACGCCACCCCTTCGGGGTCGCATTGTTTTCAATGATTCAATTATGCGCGACATTTGCGTTCCATTGCATCTTGCCCAGTGAAAAAAGTTTGCTTAGTTCACATCGACCGTGTCGTAACCATAAAGAACCGACACCTGCAGTGGATTAGAACACACAATATCAAAGAGTGTGAGCAGTGCAACACCCTCTACCCCATTCGGGCAGCCTGGGCTTACCCAATCTTGACCCCTCTTCACCCCGAAATGCAAATGGAAAAACGGGTTTATTACGTTGTCACTGCTCATTTACTAATCAGGAGGTCAGGAGCACATTCAACAGCCAATGTCTTTAAAAGTTCAAAAGCCATCGAGCCGACGCCCGAAAACACATCGACTAAATCCACAATAATTCACCCCTCGCCGCCCGCCCGAGGCTCCACACCGCCAAGTTTTCAGCACCAACAAAACTGGAAAAAATTCTTCGCAAACTTTGCAAATACGCCAATCCACCCTGTTTTGTTATGCAAAGTACGGAAGCGGGGGCAATTGAACCCCACCCTTTTGCTATAAGTACCCCCGATTACCGCTAGAGTTTGAAGACAACGGCTGTATATCAAGCTTCACTTTGAATGCACTTTGAAAGGTTGCGCCTCATATGAGCGATCAATTCCCAGTCCTCCCTGAAGAGTTCCAGCCCGGCGACGGCCGCTTTGGTTGCGGTCCGTCGAAGGTTCGCCCGACACAGATTCAGGCAATCGTTGACGGCGGTACCTCTATCATGGGTACCTCCCACCGTCAGCCGGCAGTGAAGAACGTTGTTGGTGAGGTTCGCGAGGGTCTGGCTGAGCTCTTCCAGCTTCCGGACGGCTACGAGATTGTCCTGTCCCTCGGCGGCGCAACCGCTTTCTGGGATGCTGCCACCTTTGGGCTCATCGAGAAAAAGTCCGCTCACCTGACTTACGGTGAGTTCTCCTCTAAGTTCGCCAAGGCCTCCAAGATGGCTCCGTGGCTCGACGCTCCGCAGATCATCGAAGCAGAGCCGGGTTCCGCACCTGAGGTTGTCGCTGGCGAAGAGGACGTTGACCTTATTGGTTGGGCTCACAACGAGACCTCCACCGGCACCATGGTTCCGGTCACCCGCCCGGCAGGCTCCGAGGGCCAGCTCGTGGCTATCGATGCCACCTCCGGTGCCGGCGGCCTCCCGGTCGACATGTCCCAGGCTGACGTCTACTACTTCTCCCCGCAGAAGTGCTTCGCTTCTGACGGCGGCATCTGGTTGGCCGCAATGTCCCCGGCTGCCATCGAGCGTATTGAGAAGATCAATTCTTCCGACCGCTTCATCCCGGCTTTCCTGAACCTGCAGACTGCCGTTGATAACTCCCGCAAGAACCAGACCTACAACACCCCGGCCGTCGGCACTTTGCTGATGCTGGCTGATCAGGTCAAGTGGATGAACGCCAACGGCGGCCTCGACGGCATGGTTGCCCGCACCACCGAGTCCTCCTCCCACCTCTACAACTGGGCTGAGAACCGCGCGGAGGCAACTCCGTTCGTCACCGATGCTGCAAAGCGCTCGCTGGTCGTCGGCACCATCGACTTCGAGGACAACATCGACGCCGCACAGATCGCCAAGGTTCTGCGCGCCAACGGCATCCTCGACATCGAGCCTTACCGCAAGCTGGGCCGCAACCAGCTGCGCATCGGTATGTTCCCGGCCATCGACCCGGAGGACATCCGTCGTCTGACTGGCGCTATCGACTGGGTTCTGGATAACGGCTACGCTGCAAAGTAACAGCCAAATACCGGCCTCAGCCGCATAACTCCCGCGCCACGCGCAAGGGCATTGCCCCATTTGTCCGTGACGCGGGAGTTTTGTCGTTTACCATGATTAGTGAGCATTACTTATAACGTCGACCAACAAGGAGGTTCTCGCATGAGGGAGCTGAAGCCCGTTCTGGACGGCGATGTGACCGATTCACTGATTCTCGTTCCCGCCGATACCACCGAGCAGGAACGGCAGGAGGGACTTCGCTTCACGCTGCCTCTCGACGAGAACCTGCGCACTTTCCTGGTCGAGCACTTCGAGCTCGCCGATGCCGCCGGTTCCCCTGCTGCAGCTGATTCCGCATCGCTTGCCGACGGATCCAGCGCCGCCACCGCCACTGCCAGCGGTAGCTCTGGGGAGAGTGCTACCGCAGAGAGGGGCTCCACCGACGGAAGTTCCACTAGTGACAGCACAGCGGAAGCCACCACCGCAAGCGGCGACGCGGCCGAAGGCAACGAGACGACCGGCAACTCCGCTACAGCAGGCGGGGCACCGAAGAAGATTCCAACGGCGCCGAAGCCAGTTCTGGAAGAGCCCCGCGTAGTTTTGTCGCCGCGCGAAATCCAGGATCGCATTCGCAGCGGCCAGACGGTCGAGGAGCTCATCGAGTACAGCGGCATGCAGCCGCGCAAGATTGAGTCCTTCGCCTACCCGGTGCTTGCAGAGCGCGCACGTATTGCGGAGCTCGGCAAGCAGTCGAAGCCACGTCGCATTGATGGCCCGGCCAAGTTGTCCCTGTGGGAGATTCTCGCCACCGCTTTTGCCGCCCGTGGCCAGGAACTCGCCGATGCCTCGTGGGACGCCTACCGCGACCCGAGTGGACAGTGGATTGTGACGGTTACTTGGAATGTCGGCCATACCACCAACGTGGCCGAGTGGAGTTACCAGGCGGAGGGACTTTCCGCGCTCACCATTGCTCGCAATGAGCTGGCAGCAGAGCTGATCGACCCCGACTTTGCCCGCCGCAACCGAGACTTGGCTCCGCAGGCCAATCGAGCTGCTGATACCGCGGATACCTCTGAGATGCCAGCCGCATGGCAGTCTTCGGCGGAGCCGCAGCGAGGCCACGGGGAGCAGGACGTTCCGTCGCAAAGCGATGACGCCGACGACGATATTGACGAGACGGAGTTCTTGCAGCACCCGGACGCGGAGCAGCCGAAGCGCAAGAAGAAGACTGTCATGCCGTCGTGGGAGGATGTGCTTCTCGGCGTACGTCCGAACGGCCCGAAGAAGTAGGAGTTTCCCTCGACAATGAGCTCCATGACCAGTGGCAACGCTTCTGATTTCGAATTCTCCGCGATTCGCCGCGGTGTAGTCACAATTTGGTTTATCAGCACCAATGACCCTGCTGCGGCCCTGGAGACAGGTGTTCAGCACGACCGCGGTTTCGGGCGTCGTTTCCTAGCTCTCTATGACTCAACGCTGCCGGTAACACCGATTGGTGATTTCCCGCTCAACCGCTCGGCGGAAACCGGTGACGGTGAATACTACATCGGTGGATTTGAGGGCGTTGCCGTACTGCAGACGGTTCTCGATGATGTCTCGCAGCTGTCCAAGCTGTCGCCTCGTCTGCGCCAGGAGATTGCCGCCACGGACGTCTACGCGAGTGTGTCGAATAAATCCACGGGCTTCGGTGCCTTTGCGCATTGGCACGATGGTGAGCTCAAGCGTGCTTTCTCCGCTACTCGCTACCGCACACTGGAAGACATCGGTCTTCCCTGCCCCGCAGAGGGCAGCTTCTGGGCGGGCAAGCACCGCCCGCTGCCCGACGCTTTCGAAGATACGGGTTCACGTCCACGCGAGGGGGTCGGTTTGCCGTTCGTTCCAGCAGAGCTTGCCGACGCCGTCATCACCGACTGGCTCGGATTCGACCCGCATTCGCCCGCTACCGATATCCCTGTTAGTGGTTTTGCGGTGGATGGCCGTCGTGCGGCTCCCGGAGCTTCGTATTCGACGTCTCGTAGTCCACGCGGGCTAATGGGTGAGCCGGGTTCCTCCGAGTCTGGCGCAGAGCTTGACCGCGCCTACGACGACTACGAAGTTCACAACGCAGAGCCGAACCGAGACTTTCTGGAGGAGCTCAGTCGCTTTGGGGCTAAGGCCAAGAACTTCGCTGGCCGCACCTGGCGGCGGGCGCGAGGCAAGTTCGGGAAATAGTTTCTACCGCCCTGCGCGCTGCGACTGAACGCGCAGTCGCTCGTAGAACGCGATCGCCGCGGAGGTAGCCACATTCAGGCTGTCAGTTCCCGGTGACATGGGAATGCGAGCACGCACATCGGTGGCTGCCATCGCGTGCTCGGTAAGCCCCTGCCCCTCAGCGCCAACGAGAATCGCGACCTTGTCCGTGTCCATGGCATCCCACAGGTCCACCGTGCCCGCAGGGGTCATCGACACCACGCGGAAGCCCTGCTCTTTGAGCTGGTCCAGGCTTCGCTGCCAGGTGGTCGTAGTACCGGGCAGAGTCGCAAATGGGACTGTCAGCACATGCCCCATGGAAACGCGCACGCTGCGGCGATACAGCGGATCGGCGCAGGCCGCGCCGAAGACGACCCCATCCACGCCCATGCCCGCCGCGTTACGGAACAGGGCTCCGATGTTCTCGTGGTCACCGACTCCCTCCATCACGGCCAAGGTGGTGGCTCCGCTCAGAACTTGGTCCACCGATAGCTCCGGCGCGCGGTCAGCGGTGGCCAGAAGGCCGCGGTGAAGATCAAATCCGGCCGCTGCAGCCAGAACCTCGCGGTCGAGTTCAAACCAGGGCACCGTTTCCGCAATAGCGGCCTCGCTCGCGGTCAGTCCGTCGGCAAGCGATGCGAGCTTCTGGCGAGTACCAAAGACTGCGCGGAGCGGAAAGCGTGAGCGCACTAACCGCGGCACAATGAGCGTGCCTTCGGCGATGACCAGCCCCTTCCCACCGGGCAAATCGGGGCGGGA
Organism: Corynebacterium sp. LK26; assembly: GCF_014335085.1. NCBI lineage: Bacteria > Bacillati > Actinomycetota > Actinomycetes > Mycobacteriales > Corynebacteriaceae > Corynebacterium > Corynebacterium sp. LK26. Next base: position 13,488 of record NZ_PDHB01000016.1, on the reverse strand, counting down.
ATCGGACTTGTTGAGGTTGCGGATGTCATCGAGACGGCTGTCGGCGGGATCGTCGACGACGATGGGCGCAAAGCGTTCGAGGGATGCGTTGGTACTCATGGAAACTCTTTAGCCGCCCAGCAGAGCGGTGAACGGATCGGCGGCGAAGTAGATGATGAACAGGCCGGAGACAATCCACATCAGCGGATGTACGGACTTGGCACGACCCGAGAAGATAGCCATCGCAGCAAAGGTGATGAAACCGATGCCGATACCATTTGCAATCGAGTAGGTAAACGGCATGGTGACAATAGTCAAAAATGCCGGCAGTGCGATGTCGAAACGGGTGAAATCAATCTCGGTAATCTGCCCGATCATCATGGCACCGACGATGACCAGCACTGGCGCGGCAGCCTCGATGGGCACGATTTCATAGAGCGGGGTGAAAAACATCGCTGCCAGAAAGAGGATGCCGGTGACAATGTTGGCAAGGCCAGTGCGTGCACCATCGGCGATGCCCGCTGCGGAGTCCACAAAGACGGTGTTCGACGAGGAGCTGACTGCACCACCGACAATGGCACCGGTGCCTTCGACAACCAGTGCGCGCTTCATGTCCGGCAGCACACCGTCTTCATCGACAAGTGCGGCCTGCTTGCCCAGACCAGTCATCGTGCCCATGGCATCGAAGAAGTTCGCCAGGACCAAGGTAAACAGCAGCATGGTGGCGCTGAGGGCACCGACGCGGGCAAAGGATCCGAAAAGATCCACAGCTCCAACGAGGGACAAGTCCGGCATGCCGCCTACGCGGTCCGGCAGAGTCGGTACCGCAAGATTCCAACCGGTCGGCACTGGCTTGCCATCAGCGAAGGAGGGGCCCGCATCCGTCAAGGCCTCGACTGCGAGCGCAATGATGGTATTCAGCACGATGCCGATGAACAGGCCACCTGGAATATTGCGGACAACCATGATGCCGCAGATAATCAGCCCGAGGACGAACACGGCGGTCGGCCACGAGGCAATCTGACCATTGATGCCGAGCTGCACCGGAACAGTCGTGTCAGCGGCATCGGGAATACGGCGAACCAGGCCACCGTCGACCAGACCAATCATGGCAATGAATAGGCCGATACCCACACTCATCGCGGCCTTCATATCGGACGGAATCGCGTGGAAGACAGCTGTGCGGAATCCGGTCAGCGCCAGCAGCACGATAATCACGCCGTCCAGCACGACCAGGCCCATCGCTTCTTCCCAGGCCAGCCCCTCGTTAGCAACGAATGTCACGGCAACCAGGGTGTTGATGCCCAGGCCCGTCGCAATGCCGAAGGGGTACTTGGCAAAGAGACCAAAAGTAATGGTCATGACACCCGCGGCGAGCGCGGTGACAGCGGCGACCTGTGGTATCCCCAGGCTATTGCCGTTGACATCCTCGATATTGCCGAGGATCAGCGGGTTGAGCAGAATGATGTAGGCCATCGCGAAGAAGGTCACTACGCCACCGCGAATCTCGGTCACGGTCGTCGAACCGCGCTCCGTGATGTGAAAATAGCGGTCCACTGCCGAAAGATGGCTCCCCTTCCGTGCAGGCTTGGAGTCCTTCGCCTCATCTGAGGATGTTGCAGAGGTGGACGTACCTTTGTCCATTTTTTATGCCTCTCTAGAGTCTCTTTACTATCCGTGTCACGTGTTTATCCGTGTCAGAGCGGAATTTTTGTGCCGAAAACCGTAACGGTGCAGTCTCTGGGGCCACGGTGGCGTCGAAACTGCACCTTCTTCGTCATCGCGTTTGCCTAGGTGGAAAGCTACAGGTGGGAATCCTGGTAGGGTTCCGCCACCGGTGCACCCTGCCCCGTTACTTCCGGGATAGCTGAGTGAGCACCGCAGCCGTGGTCAAAGCTTACGGCCGTGGCATCGAATGTCCATTCGTTAACGCACACGCCCCAGTTCTTACCGAGCGGCCCGGTCAGCGGGACCATAAAGGCGCAGGTTCGGCAACGGTGCAATGCTTCCCGAGCAAAGTCACTCTCGGGGCCGGTATCGCCCTCTTCCCAACGCTGCTCGGTGTCTTCCACACCACGCGCCGACAAGGTGCGGGTCTGCAAGTCATCGCCGTCGAGTCGCTCATCTCCCACTGCAGCCGGCAACAAATCGCGTGGACCGAGGTCACCGGGGCGCAGCCGCTCCTCGTAGGGCACCCATTCAGGCGCCTGCAGCGCGGTTTCGCCAGGGACAAGAGCCACTTCACTGACCGTCGCCTGTTGAGTGCCCGGCGCGCACGCGACCACCACATGCCACTCCCAGCCCCTGTATCCGGGCAGGTCAGCCGCAAAACGATGCACCGCAACGCCCTCGCCTACGACACTTACACCGGTGTGCGCGCCGGCAGGCCCCTCCCCGAGCTCTTCAATCGCGGTACGGGCAGTGTCGACCGCCTGGTGATTCATCACCTTCCCCCGTCGGCGGCTGTTTCGGGAACGTCGTCGATTTTCAGTCACGTTTCCTATCCTAGAGTGAAGCTATGGACAGATTCCCGTCGGGCGATGCAAAACTCGCCCGCCCTTTCCACTCATCACGCTTTACGACGGTCCGAGCTGCCATCCTCTCCGTGGCAACTGCCGCCCTATTGGCCGGCTGTGCGGCTGAAACTGGTTCAGGTGGCGATCCCTCAGGCGAGGCCCCTTCTAGTGGAGCTAGTGCGGACTCGAACTCCGGCACCGCCCCAAGGTCGACTTCGGCATCGGTTAATCCCTCCGAGCTGGTCGGTGCCGATAAGGTGCCGGGGCTCGGTGACGTTCCGACACTGAAACTGGCCATCGAGCAGTCCTATCCTGTCTTGGCTCCACCACTTCCCACGGAGAAGAATGTCGCTGCGCCTTTTGTCCAGGGCCTTGAGTTCGAACCCGATGGTTCTTTGTTGATGGGCACCGGCCTCTACGGTGAGTCCCAGATTTACCGATTACCGCAGTGGCTCGACAACTCTGCAGCCGAGCCGACCAACGTGGAAGATTTACAGCCTGAACTCTTCGGCGAGGGGATTACCCGTCATGGAGATACCGTGTGGCAGCTGACGTGGAAGGAAGGACGCGCCATTGAACGCGACGCGGCTACTCTCAAGCAGCGTCGCGAGGTTCCCTTCGACACCGAGGGCTGGGGCGCGTGCTCCTTCGATGACACCATCGTGACCTCCGACGGCAGTGGCACCCTCACTTTCCGCGCCCCCGATGACCTCTCTTCCCAGCGTCAACTGGCGGTCACTGCAGCAGGTACAGAGACAACGTGGCTCAACGAACTCGAGTGCGTCACTGTCAACGGCGACGCAGCTCTGGACGAAGTGCCGGACGAAGTACCAGCGGACACGAGCGATTCAAACAACCAGAGCAACGCGGACGGACCAAACTCCCCGCAATCGCACCGCGAGATTTGGGCCAACGTCTGGCAGAGTCCATTCATCTACCGCATCAACCCGGAAGACGGAAAGGTCACAGGCATCGTCGATGCCACCGAACTCTTCCGCGACTTGTACGCGCAGCTCTCCCCAGCAGAGCAAAACAGTATTGATGTGCTCAACGGCATTGCTCTAATGCCGGATTCTTCCTCTACCTCCCCCAATGGCCCCCGCCAGTTCCTGCTCACAGGGAAGAAATGGCCCACGGCCTACCGTGTTACCGTGAGTGAATAGCAGTATCTGGCCCGAAAACGGCTAGTGTGACTGAACGTAGCTTCAATTCCGTTACGAATGTCGGGAAGTGAGAGTTGATGGGATCGAGTAGGCGCCGCTGGCAACAGAATAGTAAGGCGTTCATGGTTGTCGGCGCTATTGTCGTGGTGGGTCTTGTCGTCACCGGCATTGTCCTTGCTGTCAATAAGTGGACCAACCAGGCAATCGACGACCCGCACGCGCTGTCCATCGAGGTCATTCAGGACGGCGAAACCACAGAGGTTCTTCCCTACCGTGTCTGCGACCTCTTTGAGAAGAATGCCTGCACCACGACTGAGGCCAACGCCGCCAAGATTTCTCTGGGCGAGCAGGAGACAGCTGAGGTTAACGTCGGCTCCACTGTTGGCTCTAACTCTTGGACTCTGCAGCGTTTCTTCTCCGACGATGCGGTCAACTCCACCTCTCGCAAGGATCCGGGCGAAGCCACGACCGAGACCATCGCCGGCTCCGCAGCTGTTGCCGGCAAACGCACCCCACTCGGGGTCGTGGAGGTTTCCACCGCGCTCATCGGAAAGAACTCCGAGGGTGAAGAGACCACCTACGGTATTACTTGGTCGATCGTCAACGAACCGTCGTAAAGCACAGCAAAACGCCCGCTCACTGAGGTTATCCACCTTCGTGAGCGGGCGTTTTTCACATCTTCTACCGACTTACGAGTCCAGCTCGCGCGCGACCGCACGCAGGACTTCAGCCATCTGGTGGCCGTCCTTACGCTCCGGGTAACGCCCGGCGCGCAGGTCACGCTGCACCGTCGACTCCAGCATGGAAATCATGTCCGAAATCATGCCGTTGAGATCGCTGGGGCTGTGCTTCTTTGCTTGACGACGGGCTCCTGCGCCCCCACCTGCCCCGCCACGGCGGTGACGGGCACCGCGCGGTCCCTCGTCGAGCACCTTGATCCGGAGGGCCTGCGGGCCTGGGCGGCCGTCAGCGTAGTCGTACTCCAGGCGCTGACCAGTTACGAGTTCTTCCACGCCTTTCGGCAGCACGTTCTTGCCGATGTAGACATCTTCACCGTCCGGATTCGAAACGAAGCCAAAACCGCGATCCTTGTCGTACCACCTGACCTTACCGATGGGCACTTTCCACCTAACCTTCCCGTGCCCTGTGACTGGGGGCACTCAACCTCGTTCCCCTTGTGCAGCGGTGACTGCCCTTCAGGGTCTTCGGATCGGAGATGCAATTCTTCCGCATTTGCCACCGTCCTCGCACGCACAAACGGCCAGAGTTAGAGGCTCGCTCGGGGCGAGCTTGGCCAGACAGGACCGCGAGGATATGCCAGGCCGGGTGCTGTCTTAATGGTGTTCCTTTAATTAAGGTGCGACCAAAACAGGACGCACTCCAACGGGGAACACATTATTTATTACTGCTTACTAGTGCGAAGTGGCGGCAGCGGTAGCGGCGTGCATGTGCACGTCACCTCCGATTACCTAAAGAACTCAATTATACCCATAGATGGGGACATAAAGGGAAGACGGATCTGCGTGAAGCGAACACTCTCGCGGATTGACGCACCGAGACGGCAACTAACTGCCAGCGTTGGTTCTTTATGGCTATCTCTTATGGCCATCCTTCTCAGTGCATGCGGCGCGCCAAAACCGGAAAAATAACAAGACGATAACGTGAGCTTTATCACATTTTGAAGTTTTAACTTACACAACACCAATAACAGTCACGTCTCTTACCTGCAGTTTCACCTACTTTTATGCATATTTCCCACCTGCGCTCAAAATTAAGAATCCGGCGATTCGCGTGACTATTTCGTTATCAACCGCTACGGTGTGCAATCGACGCGTTTAACGGACGAAGTCGCATAGATCGCCTTCATCTCACTCCAGTGCGATGACATCGGCCCGTTATCAATAACGTGAAGAACTTTCCATAAGAGTGAGATGGGGTTGCATTAGCCCCACTGGCGCCACAAAGAAAATCGACGAAAAGGAAATTTTCATATGGCTCGCCACGCAGCTAAGACCAACACCTTCGCTTCCACTTCGGCAAAGGTTGCACTGACCGGCGCAATCCTCGGTGCCGGTGCCGCTATCTTCGCACCGACCGCTTCTGCAGCTCCGGACTCCGACTGGGACCGCCTGGCACAGTGTGAGTCCGGCGGCAACTGGCACATCAACACCGGAAACGGCTACTACGGCGGTCTGCAGTTCTCCGCAAGCACCTGGAACGCTTTCGGTGGTAACGAGTTCGCTTCGACCGCTGATCAGGCTTCCCGCGAGCAGCAGATTTACGTTGCTGAGAAGGTCCTGGCTCAGCAGGGTTGGGGCGCATGGCCGGCTTGCTCCGCAAGCCTGGGTCTCTCCTCCGGCCCGACCGATCGTCCGCACCCGAGCCAGGGCTCCGCTCCTGTTCGCGCACAGGCCGCTCCGGCAGCTGCTGCTTCCGACTCCAAGACTGACCTGGTCCAGCAGTTCGCTGACCGCCTGTCCAACGTCGACAGCCTGTCCGACGCTCAGGCACTCATCGCTGAGTTCCGTGCACTGACCGGCGAGGTTGAGCTCCCGCAGGAACTGGTCGCAGCCATTCCGTTCGACCTGTCGAAGCTGCAGGGTCTGATTTAAGACTTTCGAGCTAGCCAGCTCATCACAGTAGCCCCGAGGGTAATCCCCCTCGGGGCTACTTTTTGGCTTCCGCAGGTTGGCGGTACCGACCCAACGCGAGTTAGTGACTGCGTGAGTTACTGCCTGCGTTTATGGCTAGCGACCGCGTGCCAACGCGAGTTAGTGACTGCGTTTATGACAAAAATGGCCCGAAAAATGGCTTGAAAGTGTCATAAACTTACACAGTTTCACATTTGCAGCCCGCATCCATGGGGCCATTCCGGTGGATTGGCCAAAAAACTGGGCTTGAATAAGCCCCCGCCCACTTCAAGCCCCCACTTCAAGCGCCCCTACTCAAGCCCCCGCCCCGAGGCCACTGATGTGAAAACCCGCAGCCATGGCTGAACTAGCAGTCACGGCTGCGGGCCTCCAGCAGAAGTAGCTCTGCTAAGAATCTAAAAGATTACTTGTTAATCACCGTGGTCGGGTGCACGTAACCCAGAGTCTCCGGATCAACCGGGAACTCAATGTCGCCGAAAGGCGAATCTGCACCAGCGTGGTGAGCAATCAGTTCAGTAACAGCGTGCTGACCAGGCTCGAGGTCCTTCGGCCAGCCGGGATCGACATAGGATTTCTTTGCAACGTTAGCCATGCTGAGATTATCCCAAAAATTTTCTCCCCAGTCACCTTCTCCCCTCCTTAAATCTCACTAAAGTGGGGATTGTCATGACTAGCACCACCCCCTTTGCACTCTTTTCCGACTGGCTGGCAGGTCAACCAGACCAATTTGTGGGCACTATCCTCAGCAATCGCCCCGATGCGCTGTCGCCACCGCCGAAGTCTTCCCAGGTGCTAGCGGCAAGGCTCCAGCTCCGCGCTTCTGTCTCCCGCGCGCTAACCAAACTGCCCGCACTGGAGCTCGCCTGCATTGAGGCCGCCGCCGACCTCGGTGCTGACGCCGAACCCGTCACTGCGGACGCCCTCATCGACTACATTCTCGACTTACTCTCTCGAGCAGAGGTTCCCGCCAATCAACGGCCCACGGCCACGCATATTCGGACAAGCCTCGATACCCTGCGCGAATACGGACTCATCTGGGGCAACGGTCCCGGCCCCCGCGGCACCTTCACCGGCAAGTCCACCCGCAAGAAACCTCTGCCCTGGCAGGACTACTTCTGTCTCAGCGATGAGGTCGCCACCTCGTTGCCACCTGGCTGGTATCTTCTGCCCAATCCCGATGGCCCAAGCCGCAGTCAGCTACGCACGGCACTCACCGAGGTTACAGACAGACAGCAGCGGCTTCTGGACACCCTCGCCAACTCCGGAGGTCTCGGCGTTACAAAGGACGCTCATCCGGATGCCGACCCTTCGCTGCCGGTCCCAGCGCTCATCAACGCCGGCCTGCTCGAACGCATCGACGAGGGCACCGTCCGCCTGCCCGCCACCGTTCGCGCGCTTATGCGTGGAGTCGGGCTTGCCGACGACGACGTCCCCCTGCGCCCCGAAACCCCCGCTACCCACGTGATTGCCAGCGGTAACGACCGTGCTGCCGCCACTGCCTGGGAAACTTTGCGACAGGCGACTGACCTGCTGGACTTGCTGGGAACCGACCCCGCGCCGACATTGAAAAACGGTGTCATTGGAGTGCGGGAAACCCGCAGTCTCATCGAGGAGCTCGGCGTCGACATCTCGGAGTTGGCTCGCGGCGTGGCTAACCTCAGTGCAGCGGGGCTGGTTCATGTCGGCACTCCGCATCCGCTGCCACTGCATGACACCGGTGGTGACTATTTCGCCCCCACGCTGGCAGCCGACGGCTTCCTCGACGCCGATCTGGTTGACCGGTGGGTGAGTTTGACGGTCGGCACTCGCACTAGCGACGCAGCTCCCTGGCGGGTCGACCAGCTCAATGAGGAAGGCAAGCGCATTGCTCTACTCTCCCCACAAGCTCGGCTCTCCGGGGTACCGTCAATCCGGGAAATGGTGCTGGCCTGCTGTGCGCAGGTGGCGTCGTCGGCAAGCGACAACGACATCGTTGCTCTGACTGACCTGCGTGAATGCGCCGCCTACTACTACCCGATTACCAACGCGAGGTGCACGGACGAGACGCTCAGTGGCGTGGTCGACGAGCTGGTCGCCCTCGGCATCGTCGTGCGGGACCCGGGCGTGGAAACGATTTCCGTCGGCCTTAGCGAGGTTGGCAAAGCCATGGTCGCGCTCATCGAATCCGGCACCGCCGAGGCCTTCGACGATCTGCGTGCCGCCTGCAACAACCTCTTGCCGCCGAACGCCTCGTACCTGATGGTCCAGGCGGACAACACCATCGTCGTACCGGGCCCCGCATCCCCGGAGATGGAACGCGTGCTCAGTTCGATTGCGCAGCTGGAATCTCCCGGCCTCGCCAGCGTCTACCGTGTGACCGAAGACAGCCTCCGCGATGCCCTCGACGCCGGCATCAACGCCGCCGATATCTCGGAGTTTCTTTCGCGCTACGCCGTCGGCGAGGTACCGCAGTCCATTACCTATTTGCTTGACGACGTCGCCCGCCGCCACGGTCGTCTCCGCGGTGGCCCCGCAGCTTCGTTTATCCGCTGTGACGATCCGGCCCTGCTGGCCTCATTCCAGAGTCACCAGGCTGGGCAAAGCCTGGCGTTGCGGAAGATTGCCGAAACGGTGCTAATTAGCCAGGCCCCGCTTGCCCAGGTGATTGAGACCGCTAGAAATGCGGGCTTTTCCATCATCGCCGAAGATGCAGAGGGTTTGGTGCTGGATCTCGGTCGCGCTCCCTGCCGCATTGAGGCGCCAGCTCCGGTGCCTACTGCGCGTACAACGATGCCCGAACCGGAACGCATCAGCCAGGCGTTGACGGCTATTGCCGATGGCAACCGTGCTGCTGAGCACGCTGGTAGTTCCAGTGGCACTGCAGCCAGTGGCAACACTGCTGGGGTCTCTGGCTCGGCTGCGGATTCGGCGACAGGTACGGGCACGGCTGCCGGTGCCAGCGCTAGCACCGGTGGCACGAGCGACTACGCCTCCGGCACCGAAGCGTTCAAGCTTCTGCAGCGCGCGGCTCGCCATGGCGACGACCTGTATTTGAGCTACGTTGACCGCAACGGCAAACCCGGCCGCAAGCGCGTGCGCCCAGTCACCGTCTCCGGTGGGCAGGTCGATGCTATCGACCCGGCCACCAGTCAAGTGCTGCGCTTCCTGCTGCATCGCATTACCGAAGTACATCCTGTCGACTAGGCGGCGGGCGCGCGGACCGTCGTAAAGCGATGCAGAAGCGAATGTGGCGGTTCGGGATGATTCGAGCCCGTGCCGCATCTTCTGCGTAATCGTGGCAGAATTGACCTTTAGCTTATTTTTGGTCGAATGTCTGCGAGGCGAGGAAATAATGGGTTTCGGCACGGGTCCGCTGATCGTCCAATCGGACAAGACGGTGCTGCTGGAGGTCGATAATCCGGAGGCGGATGCGGCACGCGCGGCGCTGGCACCGTTCGCGGAGCTCGAACGTGCTCCTGAACATGTGCACACCTACCGCATCACCCCGCTGGCGCTGTGGAATGCCCGCGCCGCCGGTCACGACGCGGAGCAGGTGGTCGATGTCCTCGAGCGCTTCTCCAAGTTCCCCGTCCCACAGCCGCTGCTTATCGACGTCGCGGAGACCATGGACCGCTACGGTCGCCTGAGCCTGACCAAGCATCCAGCTCACGGCCTTATTCTGGTTTCACACGACCCTGCGGTACTGGCCGAGGTGACCAAGCACAAAAAGATTCGTCCGATGCTCGGCGAGCAAATCGACGCCGACACCTGGACCGTGCACCCCTCCGAGCGAGGCCGAATCAAACAGGAGCTGCTGAAGGTCGGTTGGCCGGCCAATGACACCGCCGGCTACATCGATGGTGAGGCACACGCCATCGCTTGGCAGGATCAGGGCACCGGCGGCCACGACACCTGGGAACTGCGCGACTACCAACGCATGGCGGCTGATTCCTTCCGCGAAGGCGGCTCCGGCGTCGTGGTGCTGCCCTGTGGCGCAGGCAAAACAATCGTCGGTGCAGCGGCCATGGTAGACGCGCAGCGCACCACTTTGATTCTGGTCACCAACACCGTCGCCGGCAGGCAGTGGCGCGACGAGCTGCTGCGACGCACCTCGCTGACCGAGGACGAAATCGGCGAATACTCCGGCGAAAAGAAGGAAATTCGCCCCGTCACCATTGCGACCTACCAAGTGGTCACGCGCAAGACTAAGGGAGAATACCGCGCACTCGAGCTATTCGATTCCCGCGACTGGGGCCTCATCATCTACGACGAGGTCCACCTCCTGCCCGCTCCCGTGTTCCGAATGAGTGCGGATCTGCAGTCGCGCCGTCGACTGGGGCTCACCGCTACCCTGGTGCGCGAAGATGGCCGCGAGGGCGACGTCTTCAGCCTGATTGGCCCGAAGCGCTACGACGCCCCATGGAAGGACATTGAAGCCCAGGGCTGGATCGCACCGGCAGACTGCGTTGAGGTCCGCGTGACCCCGACCGAGTCCGAGCGCATGCTCTACGCCACGGCTGAGGCCTCCGACAGGTATCGTCTGGCCGCAACGACGCCGACGAAGATTCCCGTCGTCAAGCAAATCCTTGCCCGACACGAGGGCGAACCCGCTCTGGTGATTGGTGCCTACCTGGATCAGCTCGAAGAGATCGGCGAAGAGCTCGGCGTCGACGTCATCGAAGGAAAGACGTCCAACGCCAAACGCGAGGAGCTCTTTGGGAAGTTCCGGCGCGGCGAGATCAACACGCTGGTGGTCTCCAAGGTTGCGAACTTTTCCATCGACCTTCCCGAAGCCTCTGTCGCCGTGCAAATCTCCGGCACCTTCGGTTCCCGACAGGAGGAGGCACAGCGCCTGGGGCGTCTCCTGCGCCCGAAGTCCGATGGTGGTGGCGCCGTCTTTTACTCGGTGGTGACTCGCGATACGCTCGATACCGAATACGCAGCTCACCGCCAGCGTTTCCTGGCGGAACAGGGCTACGCCTACCGAATCGTCGACGCAGACGAGTACCTCGGGCCCTCCCTGCCCGGTGATTCCACCGCTAGCTCGGAATCCTAGAAAACTGGATAACTAAAGGACTGCCATGAACTTTCACTTCCCCGTCAACCGCGAGCACACCAACGCCAACAACGAGTACTACCGCGATGCCCGCCGACTGCTCATCTCCTCCGGCATTTTCTCTGCTCTGCTGCTCGTCGGCGCTGTGCTGGTTCTAATAGTTTTCGACCGCACGCCGTTTGTTATCGGCAGCGCGGTTGTGCTTTTCGCCCTCGCGGCTCTCTACGTCGGCGTTACCTTCCAGGTGCGACGCGCAATTAAGGATCCGCAAGAGCTTTACGACGAATCCCCGCTGGTTCCGGCCATGATTGCGCGTGTGGATGAGCGGACCATGGTGCTGATGACCCTGGTGGACATGCGTAAAAACCCCTCCGATGGCGAGCCCGTCCCGGCCCTGGCTACACGTACGGTCACCACGATTTCCGGTGTCCCCCGCCGCGTGGGCGCGAAGGTGCCAGCTGTTGCTGTGGCCGGTACACACAAGAGCCGCACCGAGTTCTACGACGAGATCACCCCAGTGCCGCTCGCGTGGTCCACTCCAGACAAGTCAATCATTGCCCAAGCCCAGCGCAATATTCCGGTCAACGATTGGAATGTGCTCGAACGCAACATCGACCGGGTGGAAGAGGTACACGCAACGAAGCGCAATCTCCTGCCGCTGCACTAGTCGGGGGCTGTTAGCCCCGACCTTTTGGCACTGAACTGTTCTAGACCCGCCCCCGATTTCCCTTAGCAGCGCCCCCTCCGCGGTGCTCACATGCACAGCGAGAGCGCCATTAGGAACTGAAACGGGTTGACTAGCTCTTACCCCAGGACTCTTCGTTCTGCCGGTCAATCGCTTCCTTATCGTATTCACCTGCCGGGTCCTCTGGCAGCTCACGTTCCGTGTGAGTGGCCTCTAGAATGAACCGCGCCGCGTCCGTAATCTGCTCTCGCTGAACCTTTGGAACCGCAATCTGGTGAGTCGCCAAGAATACCGCCTGAGTGGCGTCTCCACCTGCCTCCTCGACCTTCTTCAGGTACTCGGTAGCTGGCCGAACAACAGTATCGCGGGAGGCCGCCTGAACGTGGACACGCATGCTTCGCGACGGCTCATGCAATCCCGGTGACACTTCCTTTGCCGAATCATCAGAGGTGCCGAAGAATGCCTGCAACCACACCGCAGGAGCACCACGCAGGTCTAGAGCCGGGGCAACGAGCAACAGAGCAACCGGAGTGTCTTGACTAATCTGGTCTACCGCGGAAACAACGTTGTGGCCGCCTGAAGAGACACCATAAAGAACTAACGGGTTCTGATCACTGATGGGCATTGCACCCAATTTTTGAAGCTGCAACGAATCATCTGCGACAGATGCGACTACCCGCGCAATGTCATAGACGGCCTCAGATACCTTATTCTCTGGTGCGAGCCGGTAATCCACGTCCACAACAATTGCGCCCGATCGGGCTGCCAGGGCAGCCATATTTGGGCCGAAGGAATTCTCACGCAGACTGCCGTCACCCATCCAGAAAGCGCCGCCGTGTGCGGCAACTACCACAGACCTGGTTGGATCCTGTGGGACAAAAACCCGCACCGGAACGCTAGGACTATCCCCCACCGTCGTATCCGTCACCTCTACTTTGCCGTCGGCATACGCAAGGTATGGCGAGGAATGGTTGACGGCCGCCCCCAGGACCATCATTGAACCGTGAATGATGGCGTCTGGCATACGAGCGCCGCGGTCATTGACTGAAGCACGAGCCTTCTCAATGTCTTCCTCAGAGGCACCCAAGGGGACAACCTCGCTCAAGTAGGAATAGGCCGAGACGTGTTCTTCGAGCCATTCAATAAGCTGTTGTAGCTTACCTTCTTCGGTCGTTACGGGAGTGAAGTTGTCTTGAGCCTCGTCCTCAGAAGAAGCGAGGTTAACCACATCGGAGTTAGGTGTCTGATTAGTCATAGAGACAGTCTGCCACAGAGAGCCAACGAGGATTCACCAAAAGAGGAAACCGAGGATCCGATCGACGCTTAGTTAATTCTGTTCACTCGTGGGTAAAACAAAAGTGGGCCGCAGCAGCCCACCCCACACGGGAACTGGCTACCACGACCCACACAATAAACTTTTTATGCCGGCGGCGACCTACTCTCCCACACCCTCCCGAGT
>NZ_PDHB01000004.1:0-196191 GCF_014335085.1 Corynebacterium sp. LK26 | reverse complement strand
TGATTTGTGGTGTGTGGTCTGGGGTTATGGTGGCATGCGGACACACTTTTCTTTACTTAACCCCTTATGGCTAGGTTTCGGGCACTTGTCGGCGGTTTCTTATGATCTATCGATGTTTTTTCGGCACTTACCCCCGCGATATTGGCCAGGCCATTTCACCTATCGATGAGCTATTCACTTATGGCCACGCTGCAGCGCATCGATAGGTGAATACCTTGGCCACAAGTGGTCGCGTTCGCTGGTCTGGAAGAATACTGTGCATGAGCGATGCAGACGACACGCGAGTGCCACCACAGTCAACACGTGAACCGCTAGAAACTCCAGAACCACCAGAAACCCGAGAAACCCCAGCCCCAATGGGCGTGTGGGACTCCTTCCGGTTCGCAGTTTCTTCACCGAAGCGCCTGCGCACCGAGCTGCTGGCCGGCGCGGCGGTGTCGTTCGCGCTAATCCCCGAGGTCATTTCGTTTTCCATCTTGGCGGGCGTGGACCCGGCGGTGGGCCTGTTTAGCTCGGTGATTATGGCCATCGTGATTGCCTTCACAGGTGGTCGCCCGGCCATGATTACTGCTGCCGCTGGTTCGGTTGCGCTCGTCGTCGCGCCGCTGTCGCGGATGTACGGGATGGATTACCTCATTCCAACGGTGCTGCTCGCGGGTGTGTTGCAGATTGCTTTTGCGGCGCTGGGTATCGCTAAGCTGCAGCGTTTCATTCCGCGCGCGGTCATGATTGGCTTTGTCAACGCGCTGGGTATCCTCATTTTCACTGCGCAGCTGGAGCATCTCATCGATGTCCCGTGGTTGGTGTATCCGCTGGTCGCTTTGGGTATTGCGATTATGGTGTTCCTGCCCCGCGTGTTCACCGCGATTCCGGCTCCGCTGGTGACTGTGCTCGTAGTCACGCTTGTTGCGGTGGTGGCGGATTGGCGCGTGCCGAACGTGAGCGATATGGGCGAGCTCCCGGAATCTCTCCCGCAGCTGCTGATCCCGAATGTGCCCCTGACCTGGGAGACTCTGCAGCTGATTGCGCCGTATTCGGTGGGCGTGGCGATTGTCGGCATCATGGAATCGCTGATGACGGCGAAGCTCGTGGACGACATCACCGACACGCATTCGGACAAGACCCGCGAGACGTGGGGGCTGGGCGTGGCGAACATCGCGGGCGGTTTCTTCGGCGGCATCGCTGGCTGCGCGATGATCGGTCAGACGATGGTGGGTGTGAAGGAATCGTCGGGACGCACTCGCTTGACGACGCTCTTTTCCGGTGTCTTCCTGCTCATTCTGGTCCTTCTGCTCAGTTCTGCAGTTGGTGTGATTCCGATGGCGGCGCTGGTTGCGGTGATGGTCGTGGTGTCGGTGGACACGGTCGATTGGCGCTCGATCTCCCCGCGGACGTTGCGCCTGATGCCGCGTTCGGAGACGGCGGTGATGCTGGTGACGGTCATCGCTACGCTGGCGACGGATAACCTCGCCATCGGCGTGATTTCGGGCGTGGTCGTGGCGTCGCTGATGTTCGCGCGCCGTGTCGCTCACCTGGTCAGGATTGACGTGCTTGACGACGATCCCAGCGCCCACTCCCGGACGTACAAGGTGCGGGGGCAGCTGTTCTTCGCCTCCAGTAACGACCTGGTGTACCAGTTCGACTACACCGATCCTGCGCAGCGGATTGTCATCGATATGTCGGAGGCTGAGATTTGGGATGCCTCCACGGTGGCGGCATTGGATTCGGTGCGGGTCAAGTTTGCTGACCGGGGCAAAGAGGTAGAAATTATCGGCTTGGAGGGGCCGAGTAAGCAGCGTCTGGATGCGCTGTCGGGGAAGTTGTAGAAATCCCAATCCGGGGTATGCCTTACACTTGGTTGCAAAGCCGGATGCGGCGCGGGGAAAAAGTTTTCCGTGCCAGTTTTGTCAGGTTTTAACTTATGTCCGATACCTGGGAGGGTGCGTACACCATGGCCGTGGATTCCTTCGATGTTCAGCAGTTGGCGGCACACAAGGATGAGTTTGCGAAGGCATATGAGGAACTGAAATCCCGTAACCTCGCACTGAATTTGACTCGTGGTAAGCCGTCGTCGGAGCAGCTCGATTTCGCAAACGCCCTGCTGGGTCTCCCGGCGCCGGATTACATTTCGGCTTCTGGGGAGGATGTCCGCAATTACGGCAACGCCAAAGGCATTACTGATATCCGCGCTATCTGGGCGGAACTGCTGGATCTGCCGGTGGAAAACGTCCTGGCACAGGATGCTTCCAGCCTGAACATCCAGTTTGACCTGATTTCGTGGGCCATGCAGTTCGGCAACGTCGACTCGGAGCGCCCGTGGAACGAGGAGCCGGTGCTGAAGTGGCTGTGCCCGGTTCCGGGGTATGACCGGCACTTTTCCATTACGCAGCACTTTGGTATTGAGATGATCCAGGTGCCGCTGAACGAAGACGGTCCGGATATGGATGTCGTGGAGAAGCTGGTTGCCTCCGATCCGCAGATTAAGGGCATGTGGAATGTCCCGATGTTCTCCAACCCGACGGGCGTGACCTACAGCGCTGAGGTCTGCCGCCGTCTGGTTGAAATGGAGACCGCTGCTCCGGATTTCCGTCTGATGTGGGATAACGCCTACATGGTTCACACGCTGACGGATGAGTTCCCGGAGATTCACAACGTCATTAAGTGGGCGGAAGAGGCCGGTAACCCGAACCGCGTGTGGGCTTTCGGCTCGACTTCGAAGATCACCTTTGCTGGTGCTGGCGTTGCTTTCTTCGCTTCCTCGGACGCCAACTTGGAGGATTACCTCAAGCACGCCGGTATCCGCGGCATTGGCCCGAACAAGGTCAACCAGCTGGCTCACGCCAAGTTCTTCGGCGACGCGGAGGGGGTGCGCGAGCAGATGCGCCGTCACGCAGGTTCGCTGGCTCCGAAGTTTGAGAAGGTTCTGCAGATTCTGGATGAGCGCTTGACGGAGTACGGCGTGGCAGAGTGGTCGAAGCCGACCGGCGGTTACTTCATCAACCTCGACGTAGTTGATGGCACCGCTCGTCGCGTGGTGGAGCTGGCTAAGGAGGCCGGCATTGCGCTGACCGGTTCTGGTTCTTCCTTCCCGCTGAAGCAGGATCCGAATGACCGCAACATCCGCCTGGCACCGTCGTTGCCTCCGATGGAGGAGCTCGAGGTTGCTATGGACGGCGTCGCTACCTGTGTGCTGCTCGCCGCCGCTGAGAAGGCGACTGCGTAGGTTAAGCAGGCCAGGTAGGTCGGGATAGGACTATATGAACTTCGAAGAGACGAAGTTTTGGATCTCCGGGCTTTTCCCCGGAGAACCCCAGGTCGGCGAGTATGTGACGGAGCTGCCGGCCAGTGGTCGGCACGGGCAGGAACACGATTCGGCTCCGCTTCGGGTCGCTGAGTTCTCGCTTTACGACGAGCCGGACGGCCAAGCGAACGAGCGTCGTCCGGAAACGGCAGCCGCCACCGTGGAGTTGGGCCGCAACTACTGTGGCCTGACCGGCGCAGCAAAGACGGATATCCGCGTGGAGCTCTTCTCCGTCGCATACGCTGATTTTCCCGTGGCCACCATGGTCGCGGCCGCGGGAGCGCTGGTGGAGGAAGAACCGGAGTTCCTGTCGCCAATTCCGGGCCGTGTGATTCCGAATGCGGTGCGGCTGGCTGCCGATCAGGTGGCCGAGGTAGGGGAGTCGTCGTCAAGCACTGCCTTTACCGTGGCGCACGTGCTGTGCACGGTGCCGTATGTGTGGAGAGACGGGGTGCCGAATGTGTCCGAGATGCCGGGCAAGATCAGCCTGCATGAGGGCGATGTGGAGTCGCCGCAGGGGCGCATGACCACGATGACGCAGCTGGTGCCAATTACGGATGCGGAGCTGGTGTTTTATGAGCAGCAGGGTCCGCAGGCGCTGATGCAGAAGTTGGCCGAAGTGGACGCTGACCTGCGGGATTGGTGCCGTGATTCGGTTGTTGCCCAGGAGGGTTCGAACTAGCCGGTCCGGGGTGGAAGGTAGGCTGAGCACGTGGCTCTGTATAGGAAGTATCGTCCGGCATCGTTCGCCGAAGTGGTGGGGCAGCGGCACGTAACTGACCCGCTGTCGGCGGCGTTGGAATCTCGTGATGCGCAGGGGCGTCCCAACCGCATTAACCATGCGTATTTGTTCTCCGGGCCGCGTGGCTGTGGCAAGACTTCGTCGGCGCGCATTATGGCGCGCAGTTTGAACTGTGCGGAGGGGCCGACGGCGACGCCGTGTGGCCAGTGTGCGTCGTGTCGTGCGTTGGCGCCGGGTGGTCCGGGCAATTTGGACGTTATTGAGCTGGACGCGGCTTCCCACAACGGTGTGGAAGATATGCGTGAGCTGCGGGAAAAGGCTATCTTCCAGCCGGCGGAGTCGCGCTACCGCATCTTCATTATTGACGAGGCGCATATGATTACCGCCTCGGGTTTCAATGCGCTGTTGAAGATTGTGGAGGAGCCGCCGGAGCATCTCATCTTCATTTTTGCGACCACGGAGCCGGAGCGTGTGCTGCCGACGATTCGCTCGCGTACACACCACTATCCGTTCCGGCTTTTGACCCCGCCGGATATGCGCGGGCTGCTTGAGCGTGTGGTCACGGCCGAGGGTGTGCGGGTAGAGCCGGACGTGTATCCGCTGGTCATCCAGGCCGGTGGCGGTTCGCCGCGTGACTCGCTGTCGGTTATGGATCAGCTCATTGCTGGTTCCGGCACCGATGGTGTGGATTATGAGACTTCTGCGGCCATTCTCGGTGTCACTGACAGCGTAATCATCACGGATGCGATTGAGGCGCTGGCGGCAGGCGATCGCGCGGCCATGTTTAGCGTGGTCGGGCGTGTGATTATGTCGGGCCAGGATCCGGCTCGGTTTGCCTCGGATCTGCTTGGCCGGGTGCGTGATTTGCTGGTGCTGTCCGCAGTGCCGAACGCGCTGGAGCAGGGGCTTGTAGAGATTCCGGAGAGCCAAATCGACGGTGTCCTGGAGCAGGCCGGGACAATTCCCCCGGCTACCCTGACGCGCTTCACGCAGGTGCTCTCTGACGGCCTGCGTCACTTCCGCGGCGTGACTTCGCCGCGTCTGCTGCTCGAGGTCCTGTGCGCGCGCATGCTCCTGCCCGCCACCGAAGATTCGGTGGAGTCGCTGCTGCAGCGCGTAGAGGCGTTGGAACACGGCAGGCCCGCGCTTGCCGACGGCTCGGGGGCCGCAACCCCCGCAGTGGCACCGGTGTCTTCCGCCGCGGCGCCGGGGTCGGGTGCGGCTGAGACCGATGCTTCGCCGATGCAGTCTGGCCAGTCGGCTCGTGAGGCATGGCGCCAGCGGCATGCCCAGCGTAAGAAGGGTGCGCAGACCCAGGGCAGTCGTGCTGGGCAGGCAGCGCCAGCGCAGACACCGTCGCAGCCTCAGTCCCAGCCTGAACCTGTTCAGCAGCAGCCTGCACCAGAAGCACCTACCTCGACCGCTGAACAGCCTGAACAACCTGAACAGCCTACGCAGGCCGAATCAGTTGAACAGCCTCAGCAGGCCGAACAACCGCAGCAGCCTGAACCGGCTGAGCAGCCGATGTCTGAGGAAGAAGCACAGGCGGAGAAGATTCGTGAGTTCCGTCGGAAGATGGCGGAGCATGCCCGCATCAGCGAGCAGCAGACTCGGGCGCAGCTTGCGCAGGAGCGTGAGCAGCAGACCCGCGAGCGTGAGGGGGAAGGCGGCTCGATGTCGATTGTCGAGGAAGAGCCAGTTGTCTCTGCCTCGCCAACCCACTCTGAGCAGCCAACTCAGGCCCCACAGCCCGAGCAACCAGTCCAGCCTGAGCAGCCAACGCAGACTACTCAGGAACCGGAATCGCAGCCGGCACCGCAGGTTCAGCAAGCACCAGAGCCAGCACCGCAACCGCAACCGGAACCAACACCACAGCCGGAGCCCGAACCTGCACCCGCCGGTATCGAGAAAATCCGCGAGCACTGGCAGGACATCCTTGCGGCTGTCGACGGACAGCATGCGTTCCCCATTCGTGTGCTGGCCGAGCAGGCGGTACCGCTCGATGTCGAAAACGACACGCTCGTCATTGGACACAGCACAGGAGCGCTCGCTACCAGGCTCAATACGCCTGATTACGCTCAGGCACTATCCACTGCCGTGAAGCAGGTGACGGGCTTCAACGGCCAGGTGCACTGTGTCGTCGGTACGCGCCCGCGCGCACCGCGTTCAACAGCTACTAATGGTGGTTCCGGGGAGGATGATTCGTCGTCAAGAGGTTCGTCCTCGCCGAACGACACCGCCCCTGCACCGACACCCGCAGCACCAGCACAACCAGAGACATCTGAGCAGCAGGTACAGCAGGAACAGCAGGAACAGCAGCCGCAGCCAGGCCCGCAGCGGTCGTCGGCATACGCATCCGTTGTTGAGCGCCGTGCCAAAATCGAAGCCGCCAAGCGTGCTGCGATGGGACAGCAGGCAGGCCACGACCAGCCGGCACAGCCACATCAGCCAAGCCAACCAAGCCAGCCAGCTCAACCGAACCCGAACCCGGCCCAGCAACAACCGCAGCAGCCAAATCAGCCGCAGTCATTCCTGCGCGCGGCACAAGCAAACGCCCAGGCGAATGCCCAAGCCCAGGCCAATCAAGATTCGGGCTTCGGCGGCGTCCCGCTGCCACCAGAGCCGATGGAGGAGTTCGCTCCACCAGAGGGCGCAGAGGGCACAGAGAGCTACAGTTCGCGCAACCCGTCCAACTACAACTCCAACGCCAACACCAACTACAACCCGGTTCCCCAAACCCCGCAGGACAACAACTACGAAGAGGACACCTCCGAGTATTTCGAGGCCGCGAACGAGGTCGGGTCGCTCGATCACCGTTCGCTAAAGGACGTGGTCATGGAGATGCTGGAAAAGGAGCTGGGAGCCAAACCGCTAGAAGACCGCTAGAGCCGTTAGAATGGGGCGGCGATGCGCGTCGTAAAGCAAGGGCGATGAGCCTTTAAGCGTGCGCGTAACTATAAATCTGCACGTAAAAAGCACAATAGTTAGGAAAGTTAGTTATGACTCAGCCAGATATGAACGCAATTCTGCAGCAGGCACAGCAGATGCAGGCGCAGCTGCAGGCAGCACAGCAGGAGATCGTCGCCTCCACCATCGTCGGTGAGGCCGGTGGCGGTCTGGTCAAGGTGACTATGCAGGGCTCGGGCGAGGTCACGGACATCGCCATTGATCCGAAGGTCGTAGACCCGGAGGATGTCGACGGACTGCAGGACCTGGTCCTCGCTGCTTTCCAGGACGCTACCGCTAAGGTGCAGTCGCTGGCAGAGCAGAAGATGGGCCCGCTGTCCCAGGGCTTCGACGGTCTCGGTGGCCTCGGTTTCTAAATTAGCTTTTCAGACCAGTAATTGTAGGTAATTATCATTGTTCGAGGGACCACTCCAAGATCTCATTGATGAGTTCTCGCGCCTGCCGGGCATCGGCCCGAAGTCAGCTCAGCGTATCGCTTTCTACTTGATGAAGGCGGAGCCGGAGGACATCGGGCGACTCCAATCCGCGCTGGGGCGGGTGCGCGAGGGTGTACAATTCTGCCGGGTCTGCGGCAACATCTCGGAAAGCGACGTGTGCCAGTACTGCTCGGATACACGGCGCGACCGAGGTTTGGTGTGCGTCGTTGAAGAGGCGCGCGATATCCAGGCCATCGAGCGCACGGGGGAGTACAACGGTCGCTACCACGTGCTCGGCGGGGCGCTCGATCCGCTCGGCGGCATCGGTCCGAACGAGCTCAATATCCGCACGCTGTTGCAACGTATCGCAGGCGTGCTTGACGACGTCGACGAGACCCAACCCCCAGAAATCCACGAGGTCATCATCGCGACTGACCCCAACACCGAGGGCGAAGCCACCGCGACCTATTTGGCCCGGCTGCTGCGGGACTTCCCGGATCTCGAGGTAACTCGGTTGGCCTCCGGCATGCCACTGGGCGGGGACCTGGAGTTCGTCGATGAACTGACCCTGTCCCGCGCGCTGACGGGCCGGCTGAAGGTTTAAGGCCTCCAACCGGCCGCGCGCGAAACTACAAGACTAGCGCTCGCTCTTCGGACGCGGCTTGGACAGGATGCGTTCTTCGCGCAGCTTATCCACTACCTCGAGGTCTAGCGGAGCCAGGCTCGACAGGTCCTGGTTGGTCGCGCGGGCCAGCAGCAGATCAGCCAGCTGCGGATTGCGAGCCAACACAGGTCCGTGCAGGTAGGTACAGATAATCGAGCCCTGCACCGCGCCTTCGGCGCCACCGGTCGGTGTGAGTGCAGAAACATCCACTCCCGGAGCAATCCCGGAGTCCGCCTGCTCCACTTCCGGGCCGGTATTGCCCACGCCACGGACAACCCGACCAAGCGGCTTCGCATCGGCACCCAGGGTCGTGCGACCCATGTGGTTTTCGAAGCCAGTCAGTGGGCTGGCGTCGACGTCGTCAAGCAAACCGTTCGTGGGATCGACGAGCGTGCAGATTTCGCCGATCGCGCGCGACTCGAGTGAATCGGTGGTGCAGTCGACAAGGCCGAGACCTGCGACGTCGCGTCCGCCCGCGCGGAAGGAATTGCCGAAGATCTGGAAGCCCGCGCAAATCGCGAGGATCTGCTTCCCGGCCTCGGCTGCCTTTTTGATGCCGCCGTCGTTGATCAGATGCTCCACCGCGATGGTCTGTGCGACATCCTCGCCGCCGCCGACGGTGTAAATATCCAGGTCGGTGGGGACGGCATCGCCCAACTTAATCGGGACAATCTCGGCGTCAATCCCACGCATCCACGCGCGTTGCCGCAGCACCAGCGCATTTCCATCATCGCCGTAGGTGCCCAGCACGTCCGGGAGGATCAGGCCGATAGACAGCTCGCTCATTTACTTTTCCTCCTGTGCTCGTTCGATGTCGCGCTTCAGATCGCGGAAGGCGGTGTAGTTCGCCAGCACCTCAACTCGGGTGACGCTTGACGACGACCCCCGCGCCTCACACGACCGGATCGCCTGCAGCGGATTTGCGACCAACCTCGCATCGATGCCCGCATACAGCAACCGCACCGCGAGGTCAGTTCCGCGTTCGCCCGCGGACAGCACATCCATGCCGTCGAAGTCCTCGAAGCGGACATCCCACAGCCAGGACAGGTCCTCGCCGTCAGCAACGTGACCGTTGACTGCGATGACCACTGCATCCGCAGTGCGGTCGACCATGGACAGCGCCTCCTGCCAGCCGGCCGGGTTCTTGGCCAGCAGCATGCGCACGTGCTTCTCGGCGCCCTTGTCATCCCGCACAACCATGGTGGAGTAGCGGCCCGCAACGTTGTCGACGGTCTCGGTGGCCCGGAGGGACTTCTCCAGGTCCGCGCCCATATCGACAGCGCCCGCGATAGCCAGGGTGGCGTTGCCGCGGTTGGCATTGCCCGGCAGCGTGAGGTTCATCGGCAGGGTGTCGCCGGCAGGCGTGATGACTCCCTCCGCAGTGATGCGGTAGTCCGGCTCTGGCCGCTTGAACTCCGAGCCGTCCGGGAGTGGCTTCACGGCGTACCAGTTGTGGCCGTCCTGAATGATGGGGCCGCCGGTACGCGGGGAAGAGGTGGCATCGTTGGTCCAGCCACCGCCCGCGGAGACCCAAATAACCTTCTTGGCGTCCCAGGCAGCCGACGCGATGAGTGGGTCGTCGCAGTTGGCGATGACCGTCGCGTGCGGGTTCGCATCCACCGCAGCACGGAGTGTGGCCTCAATCTTGTTGATCTCGCCGACGCGGTCGAGCTGGTCGCGGGAAAGGTTCAGCAGCACCAGGACCTGCGGTTTCAGATCCGCTGCGATGTGCGGGACGTGCAGCTCATCGACTTCCAGGACCAGGCTGTCCGCATCGGGAGTGGCGAGCAGCGCGGAGATGATGCCCGCGTCCATGTTGTCGCCGCCTTCGTTGGTGGCCACGTTGTGGCCAGCGGCGCGCATGGCGGCCGCGAACATGCGGGTGGTGGTGGACTTGCCGTTGGTGCCAGTGATGATCGCGGCCGGGCGTCCCTTGCCGAGGGAGGCCAGAATGCGCGGGTCAATCTTTTGCGCAATCAGGCCACCGATCATGCCACCCGCGCCGCGACCGGACTTCCGAGAAGCCCAGGTGGCGGCGTGAGCGGCGGATGTAGCGAACCGTGCGCGCAGGCTCGGGGAGCTTGCGCGGTTGCGACTGTGGTCACTTACGTCGTTATGTGAAGTGCCTTCTTTCATAACTGTGTATTTTACTGTGAATAATTCATAGAACGAATGCGCTGGCAAAAAGCCCGAGCCCTATTTCTCCATCTCGCCGACCAGTCGCAAAAACGCCTCATCGGAAACGATCGGAATGTCCTTCCGGTGGGCATGCATGGCCTTGCCCGTCAGCTGATCCGGCGTCACATCCGCCGGCCGGTTGCACACCAGCACCGACGACTCCCGAGTGACCTTCTCCGAGTACGCCAACCCAGCCCGCACACCCGCCGCGATCAGCTCATCCGGGTCCAGCGACACCTCTGGTGCCACGACGAACTCCATGCCCGTCGCGAGCTTCCGCCCCGGCGTATAACGGCCGGGGTTCTCCACGGGGCGCGGCGCTTCCATCGCGTCGACACGCACTGTCGAGCGCTGCAGGCCCACAATGTCCTCGCGCAGCTGGTCGGGCGTGTACATGTTCAGGGTTGTACCCTCGTCGAGCCCGCCCTGTGCGCGGAAGAGCGCAAGCGTGGTGGTGACGTCATCCAACGTCCGCACCCGCTCGGGCACCGAGATGCCAGCAATCGATGCCTCGGGCGAAGGCACATCGAGGCCGTAGGCGCGCGCGACGGCGCGCAGGCGAGCGTCGTCAAGCCGTTTGCCCTGGCGACGCGCCGTTTCCAACGTATCGGCAATCCGTGCGGGCGCCGGAATCCGCGCGACGCGAGTGCGCGTACGACGACGCCCCCGCTTATTCCGCGCGGACCGCTCACGATTCGCTTGACGACGGGCCCTCTTGGCCTCGGCAACTATAAAACCCCAGACCAGCGGCGCATTATGAGCAACCAACGTGCGCCCATCGAGCGCGTGCGCGAGCTTGGCCTGGATCACCCCGAATTTCGGTGCCCCCTCGAAGTCCGCGGGCTCGAGGCCGTGGAGGTGTGTCGGGCCGGGATCCTCGGTGGGATTGATGACGACATGCCAGGTGTCCACGATGTTGCCGCTACTGTCGGCGGTGGACACTCCCAGGCTGACCAGCCGAGACGTCTTGGGATGGATGCCCGTGGCCTGGATGGACACGATTGCGTAAGGAGCGTCCTCCGCCGACGAGAACTGTTTGTGCTCGTCAGCGGCCTTTGTTGCGGCGGTCTCGGCCGTGGCGGGTGTGGTTGTGGCCGTTGTGGGTGTGCCAGCGGTACTCGCGCCGGTGGTGGTTGAGGCCGGTGTAGCTGCGTTGGTCGTGGCTGCGCCGGTGGTGGTTGAGGCCGGTGTAGCTGCGTTGGTCGTGGCTGCGTCCGTTGTGGTGGAAGCCGGTGCAGTTGGTGGTGTTTTCGCGCCCGCTGCCGACGCGCGTTGAGAACGGCGACGATTCCGCCGCCGCCTCTTCGTCTGAGAAGAGGTCCCAGTCGCTTTGCGCTCCTCGCGCGCCGATTCAGTCATGCCTTAAGACTAGCGGGTGCGCTCACCCGCGGAGAAAGTGACTAGGTTTATGACACTTTGAGCAC
Source organism: Corynebacterium sp. LK26 (assembly GCF_014335085.1). NCBI lineage: Bacteria > Bacillati > Actinomycetota > Actinomycetes > Mycobacteriales > Corynebacteriaceae > Corynebacterium > Corynebacterium sp. LK26. The sequence continues at coordinate 184,499 of NZ_PDHB01000004.1, read as the reverse complement.
AAAATTTGCCACGAAAGTGTCATAAACCTAGTCAGTAACTTGGGCACTAGCTCGGCCTCAAGCTCAGAAGGACCGTGGGGCACGGTCACACGGGTCCCGTAAACCACGCAAACTACAAAAACCACGCAAGGCCCAAAAGTTTTCCCCCGACTGGGTGCTCAGCCGAAAAGGAATGGAACCGCGAGGGCAATTTCCGCGCCTTATTAAATAGGGGCCACAAAACAGTGCCACAAGCCAAGGCCACGAAATAGAGCCACAAAACAGCGCCACAAAAATAAGGACGAAATAACTACCACGGGGCAACAGCCACAGGACAACAACCACGGGGCGGGGGAGAAATGGTCAACAAGAAACGCAAGCAACTGGTGGCGGACCAGTTTGGAATCATTAGGCCGGATGACCAGCCGGGGAATGGATACCGCGAGGTCGCAAGGCAAGCGCGGGCCGGTTATCTGGAGCGGCTTTGCCGAGGTCACTATGTAGTCGCGCATGCCTGGGAGGGGCTCCACCGCGAGAAACGCCTGGCTATTACTGCTTTGGCGGTGGTCTCCGAGACGTCGTCAGGCGTCATTTCGGGAGCTGCAGCGCTGGCCTTGCACGGTTCGTGGGTGCTGGTGCGCGATGCGAAGATTGTGGTCGTGGGCGGGAGTCAGGAGTTCCACGGCATCGACTATTGCATGCGCCTGCGCTCGGAGATCCATCTGGATCACACGCAGGGGCTCGCGGACCGGCGGGTCGCGGTGCTCGCGCGTGCGGCCTTCGATGAGTGTCGCGTCCGGTTCAGGCAGAAGGGGCCGGAGTCCGTGTCGTGGCGGGCGGCGGTGTTGGCTGTCGAAGGTGCGCTGCGGCATGGCGCCACGCGCGATCAGCTTGAGGAGCTCCCGGCGCATTATCCCAGCGTGCGGGGCCAAGAGCTGTTTCACCGTGCGCTCGCGGTCTGTCATGGTCGTTGCGAAACGCCCGGTGAGGCGCTGACTAAAGCCGCGCTTCTCGAACTCGGCCTGAAATTCCACGAGCAAGCCGAAATCTGGTCGCGTGGCACCAGCCACAATCCGCCGCACTTTCTCGCCCGCGTGGATTTTTATATCCCTGACCTGCTGCTTGTCGTGGAGTTCGATGGCCACATCAAGTATTCGGCTAGCGAGGTCGCGCCGACGCCCGCGGCTCAGTCTGAGCTGCTCACGCGGGAGACTTACCGCGAGCGTTCGCTGCGCGCAACGGGGCTGGATGTCGCGCGGGTGGTGTGGAAAGAGGTGGAATTGCACGCAGTTCGCTTATCGACGCTCCGTTCAATCCTCATCGAGCGCGAACGCGTGGTAGCCGCAGGTGGGGTGACTTTCCGTGCGGATGTGCGCAATGCCGGCCCGTTGATTGGGTAGCGGGGCCGAGGGACCGCTGGATAGTTTGCCCCAAAAAGAAACTGACTAGGTTTATGACACTTTGAGCACAAATTTTGCCACGAAAGTGTCATAAACCTAGTCAGTAACTATGTGGAATTTAAGCCAGTGCGCGGTTGACCGCGCTGGTGACTGCCTTCAGCGATGCGTAGGTGATGGAACCAGCGATGCCGGAGCCCCAGACCTTGGTGCCGTTGACATCTGCGAGGACGTAGGCCGCAGCCTCGGCGTCGTCACCTGCGGTGCGAGCGTGCTGGACGTATTCCTGAACCTCGACGTTGATGCCGAGCTTCTCCAGGGCGTTGGCGTAAGCGGCCAGCGGGCCGTTGCCGACACCCTCGACGGTCTGCTCCTTGCCCTCGTAGACGATGTGAGCCTTGATCTTGGTGGCGTCCGACTCGTTCTGAGGGGCATCGACAGTCAGGGCAATCTGCTCGAGCGGAACCTCGCGGTCCAGGTACTCACCTGCGAAGATGTCCCAAATCGCCTTGGAGTTGACCTCGCCGCCCTCGGCATCGGTGACTGCCTGCACAACGGACGAGAACTCGACCTGCATGGAGCGCGGCAGGTTCATGCCGTGGTCCGTCTTCATGATGTAGGCCACGCCGCCCTTGCCGGACTGGGAGTTCACGCGAATAACGGCCTCGTAAGAACGACCGACGTCCTTCGGGTCGATAGGCAGGTAAGGAACTTCCCAGGTCACCGCGCGCAGGTCCTCGTCGGAAAGCTCCTTGACGGCAGCGCCCGGGCGGACCTTGTCTGCCATTGCGTCGAGGCCCTTGTTCACGGCGTCCTGGTGGGAACCGGAGAAAGCGGTGAAGACCAGGTCGCCGCCGTACGGGTGGCGCTCCGGAACGCGCAGCTGGTTGCAGTACTCGACGGTGCGGCGGATCATATCGATGTCGGAAAAGTCGATTTGCGGGTCGACTCCCTGGGTCAGCATGTTCAGGCCCAGGGTGACCAGGCAGACGTTACCGGTGCGCTCGCCGTTGCCGAAGAGGCAGCCCTCGATGCGGTCGGCGCCGGCCATGTAGCCCAGCTCGGCGGTGGCGATGCCGGTACCGCGGTCGTTGTGCGGGTGCAGCGACAGGATGATGGAGTCGCGGCGGTTGAGGTTGCGGTGCATCCACTCGATGGAGTCTGCGTAGACGTTCGGAGTGATCATCTCCACGGTCGACGGCAGGTTGATGATGATTGGGTTCTCCGGCGTCGGGTCGATGACATCAACCACGGCGTCGACAACTTCCTTGGCGTACTCAACCTCGGTGCCGGTGTAGGACTCCGGCGAGTACTCCCAACGCCAGTTGGTGTCCGGGTAGTCCTTCGCGATGGTCTTAATCAGCGCTGCGGCGTCGGTGGCAATCTTCTTGATTGCGTCCTTGTCCTTACGGAACACAACATCGCGCTGCAGGATCGAGGTGGAGTTGTAGAAGTGAACGATGACGTTCTTAGCGCCGGCACATGCCTCGAAGGTGCGGCGAATCAGGTGCTCGCGAGCCTGAACCAGAACCTGGATGGTGACGTCGTCCGGAATCATGTTCTTCTCAATGATCTCGCGCACGAAGTTGTAATCGGTTTGGGAAGCGGACGGGAATCCGACCTCAATTTCCTTATAGCCCATCTGGACCAGCAGCTCGAACATGCGGCGCTTGCGCTCCGGGCTCATTGGGTCAATCAGCGCCTGGTTGCCATCGCGCAGGTCGACGGCACACCAAACCGGTGCCTTAGTAATGCGCTTGTCCGGCCAGGTGCGGTCCTTCAGCTGGAAGTCCTGAACTTCCTGGTCGTAAGGCAGGTAGCGGTTGGTTGCCATCTGTGAGTTGCGCTGCTTATTCCAAGCAGGCTGTCCTTCCGGAATCTCGCCAGCAGGAGTGGAGATTACAGAAGGAGCGGAAATAAAAGCGTCGGAAGGAGACATGTTGTGGGCCTTTCTAATTCGGACTTTTCTTGTAGGCCGGCACAACTTACCCCGCGACGGGGAGCCGGCCTTAAACCCAAGCCCCGCCGCGGCATAGAAGCAGTAGTCCGCGTTGCATGTGATGTACCTTACCCCGATGGTTATATGAATTTCATCATTCGGGGGTTTTAGTGGGGGAAATATGCTCAGCCATCCACGCCACCCACCCCACCCATCGATAGTTCTAAAACTAGTACCAATGTATTTAGTGGATTAAAGATGATAGCGTCCTTAAGGTGCAAACTAGCTGGTCTATTCTTAAGCGAGACTTGCGCCGTCTCCGCAATAGCCCAAGAGTGTGGGTAATCATCATCGGCGTGATGATCACCCCTGCCTTGTACTCCTGGTTCAACATCCCGGGCTTCTGGGATCCGTACGAGCACACCGAGAACATCGGTGTGGCAATTGTGAATGAGGACAAGGGCGCGAGTTCCTCGGTTACCGGAAGCCTCAATATCGGTAACCAGGTGGTCAAACAACTAAAACAAAATCATGAACTGGGCTGGCAGTTCCCCGATGCCGAGAAGGCAGACCGGGACCTAAAGCGCGGCAGGGTCTATGCCGAAATCACCATTCCGCCGAATTTCTCGCAGGAAATGGTTGACCTGATTCAAGGGCAGGGGCATCCAGCAAAGCTGAAATACCGCGCTAACCAGAAGATCAACGCGATCTCGCCGCACATCACGGCGCAGGGCGCGTCCGGTATTGATGGTCAGATTTCCGCTTCCTTTAATAAGGAGATTGCGAAGGCGGTCACCGAGGAGGTTAAGGAAGCTGGCGGCCTGCTGCAGGGGCGGTTCGATGCGGCTCGTCTCAATTCCGCTGACGCTTTCCAGGATGTCGCCGATGCGGTTGCCAATAGCCGCGATGAAGTCGGTGCTATCCAGGAGCAGATTGGCGATCTGCAGCCGACGATTGCGCAGATCAAGAAGACTCTCGGCAGCGTGGACACGGCCCTCGATGACGCCCAGGATGCGTTGACGCAGGTGCAGGCGATTACTGGTGAGCTCAATAATGAGGTCCTGAATTTCTCCGCGGATCTCAACGACGCCTACTTGCAGGGCAGCACCGCTCTGGTGGAGGGCACCGGCAACGCCAACGCCGCGATTGGCGCGATGACTGGCAATCTGCAGGGCGCAATTTCCCGTTCGGATTCTGCGACGGCTGCGGCGGAGGACATCGTCAACCAGGCGGATCAGGTCATTGGTGGGCTGAATTCCCTGCTGGAGGCCAACCCGCTCAACGGCCCGGATAAGCAGGCAATCCAGCGCACCATCGATGCGCTCGACGAGAGCAACGCCACCAATAAAGAGCTGGTGGAGGGACTGAAGAACGTCTCCGGCTCGGCGCAGGGAACTCTCGACTCCCTCAACGCCACCAGCGAGGCATTGGCGCAGGCCACTAAGGACGGCAAGGCCGCCTCGGATCAGATTCGTCAGGCGTCCCAGGACGCACTTCCGCAGTTGAGCAAGGCGCTTAATCAGCTCAACGCGCGCGTGGGTTCGTACGCGGCGGCGCTGGGCGCGCAAAAGGACACCGTCAAGGAAACGTCCGCGCTTCTCGACGCTACGAGTGGGCAGCTTTCTGCTGCGGATCAGGTCCTCGAGAGCTTCAAGGCCGACCTTGATGGTGTGCGCGATGGTCTGGAAACCGCGCGTCTCGATGTCCTTACCCTGGGCACCACCGAAGAGCGCGAAGCCATGAACATGGTCAACGACCTCGATCCTGAGGGTATCTCGCAGTTCCTGAGCGATCCGGCTGAGGTTAAGACCGAGGCCGTGTTCCCGGTGGATCACTACGGCTCGGGTATGGCGGCGCTGTTTACCAACCTGTCGCTGTGGATTGGTGCGTTCATTCTGATTGTGATTTTCCGCGTGGAAGTCGACGCGGAAGGTTTCAAGGAAATCACGGTGGGCCAGGCGTACATGGGGCGCACATTGCTGTTGGGCATCATCGCTACTTTCCAGGCGCTGATTGTCTCTATCGGTGACATCGTCATTGGTGTGCAGCATGTCAGCGCGGTTGCGTTCGTCCTCACCTGTGTCGTGGTGGAGTTGTGTTATCTCGCCATTATTTACAGTTTGGTGTCGGCGTTTGGCCACGTGGGACGTGGTATTGCAGTAGTGCTCGCGTTTATTCAGATTCCTGGCGCCGCCGGTCTCTATCCAATTGAGATGACCCCGGACTTCTTCCAGGCGCTGAATCCGTTCTTGCCGTTGACCTACGGCATTGATGCTCTCCGCGAGACCATTGGTGGTTTCTACTCGAATTACTACCTGAAGAACATGCTCACCTTGATGGCCATGGCAGTGGTCGCCTACGTGGTCGGTTACTGGCTGCGCCGCAGCCTGTCCTCGGTCAATGTCTTGGTTAACCACCAGCTTGAAGAGGGCGGACTGGTCAACAACGAAGAAGTCCACCTGGTCGGTAGCGGATACAAGCTCAGTGACCTCGTCTTTGCGCTGCGTAACCGCGAGGAGTACCAATCGCGAGTCGACGAGCGGATGGAGAATCTGCGTGGCAGCTACACGCTGTTCATGCGCATGGCCATTGGCATCGCCGTGGCCGCCCTGGTGGTGCTGGGTATTTTGGCCCGTAACTACCCGGATCAGAAGGCCCTGTTCTTCGGTCTGGCTTGCCTGTTTGTGCTGCTCTGCCTCGCCTACATCGCGGTGCGCGAGTACGTCAAGCAGTCTGTGATTCACGCCCAGGAGCTCAGCGAGATGTCGGAGGAGGAGCTGCGCGCCTACATGGAGCACCAAACTTCCCATCCGCATGCGTACTCGCTGGAAAATGCTGGTGATTCGTTTGAGCCACAGGCGAAGGTGTCGTCGGCAAGCGTGAAGACTTCCCCAGAAGGTGAAGCCTAATGAGAAACGTTCTTGAAATTGTGCGGAATGACTTTCGGGTGATCCGCCAGAACACGATGACCGGCATCATGGTTTTCGGCCTGGTGCTGATTCCGCTGCTGTTCACCTGCTTTAACGTGCTGGCCAGCTGGGAGCCGTTTGAGAACACCGAAAAGCTGAAGATTGCGGTCGCCAGTAATGACCGTGGTCATCGCACGGATATCGGTGCGATTGACGTCAACTTGGGCAATGAGGTGCTGTCGAAGCTGAGCCGTAATCACGACATCGACTGGCAGATTACGGATTCTGAGGACGCCATCGACGGCACTAAGTCCGGTGACTACTACGCGGCAATCGTGCTTCCGGAGAACTTCAGTACCGAACTGATGACCTTCTACGTCCGGGGCACCAAGGCGCCTAAGCTGACGCTCTATACGAATGAGAAGAAGAACGCGCTTTCGTCAATCATTACGAGTAAGGGCGCGAGTGGCGTTATTCAGGAGATTGACAAGAACTTCACGCAGGTCGTCGCCAGTGTTGGGCTGGGCGCGATCACCTCGCTGGATGAGTACCTGAACACCTCGGACTCCAAGCAGGCACTGACGCGCGTGCAAAACCGCGTTGATGACACCGCCGCGCGGCTGCGCTCCGGTGCGCAGACTGCTCGTTCGCTGTCTACGCTGGTGGAGACCACCGTGCCGCTGGTGGAGACCGCGGATTCCATTTTGGAAAACGCTGGTGCGCGGATGGACATTCTGCGCAATGGTTCGGGGGACGGCAATGTCGCCGGCGATCTGGATGCCGCGGTCGGCAATGTTCGCGACTCGGTTAGCACGGCGCTTGACGCAACGCAGTCGAGCTACGAAGGCGTGCGCAATCGCGTCAACGAGCTTGTCGACGGCACCCAGGCCACCAGCGGCGCGACCGCAGATACCTTTGATGCGATGGCGGCCAAATTTGGCCAGCAGGCCGACGGTCTGACTGCGATGCGTGACCGCCTGGAGGACACCGTTGGGGCAGTGGTTCCGGGTGTCGCTAAGCCGGGCTATGACCGCGCGATTTCCGATCTGAACACCTCGATTGCTCGCACCCGTGGGCTGCAGGAGAGTTTCTCCGCCGTGGCGGCGGATTTGCGTGGTGGCCGGGATACGGGATCGTCGATAAGCCAGGCGAAGGACGCTTTCACGGCTGCGATTGCCGCTGTGGAAAATGCCAAAAACTCCTACGAGCAGAACCTGCGCCCGCAGATCGACGCGCTGTCGGAGCCGGTGTCGCGTCTGAGCAACGACATCGAGGTCATTGGCGAGGACATTCGCGGCATCCGCGGTACGATTTCCGGCTCGCCGGTGGACACGCTGCGTAAGACCAGCGCCGCCACGATGGGTCTGAGCAACCGTTTTGATGATCTGGCCGCTCGCTTCGACGAGATTCACAACGCGCTGGAAGAGGCGAAGGACACCGGGGACCTCTCGCGAATTGCTGAGGCCGTCGGTGATGACCCAAGTGCCCTGGCAGCGCAGTTGGCCGCGCCGGTGCAGGTCGAGGAAGACCCCGTCTTCCCAGTCCAGAGCTTCGGTGCGGGTATGGCGCCGTTCTATGCGACCCTCGCGCTGTGGATCGGTGCGCTGCTGTCGTCGGTGCTGATCCGCACCACGGTCCGTAGCCGCGGCGGTCAGAAGGTCGGCGATGATGAGGCCGAGAATGTGGTCAGCGATGCAGTCGATGATGCGCAGGGCGATGCAGCCGCTGAGGTCGGCGATGATGCTGACGCTGAGGCCGACGAGGCCAGCGACGCGCAAATCAACGCTGTACAGGCCGATGACTACACCCGCGTCGAGAAGTACTTCGGCCGGTTCGCCACCTTCGCAAGCGTTGGTCTGGTTCAGTCCACGCTGATGGTGTTGGGACTCCAGGTGTACGTGGGCATCGAGCCCGCGCACCGATTCCTGATGCTGCTGGCCGGCTGGGTAATCTCGCTGGTGTTTATGATGATTATCTTCTCGTTCGTCTTCACCTTCGACAACGCCGGCAAGGCCATCTGCGTGCTGTTGCTGGTGATGCAGGTCTCGGCCGCAGGTGGCGCGTATCCGCTGCCTCTGGTGCCGCAGTGGGTCCAGAACATTAGCCCGTGGCTGCCGGGTACCTACGCGATTGACATGTTCCGCAGCTCCATCGCCGGTATCTACGAGGCCGACTACTGGAAGCTGATGTTCATGTTGGCGCTGTTCATCATCCCGTCGCTGATCCTGGCACTGGGCCTCCAGCGCATCTTTGAAAAGGGAATCAACGACATCAAGGACGCAATCGGGGAGACGAAGGTGATGGCCACCTCGTAAGGGGGCCTAATCCTCCGCCTCGTCTTCCTCCGCCTCGTCGCTCTCGCGCTCGGCCTCCGGTTCGCTCTTGCCGTCGCGCGAGAGCTTCCGCAGCCACCAAATCAGCAGCGCAATAATCACCGCCGCTGCTGCCAGGATGGCCCACATCCACCACTGCCACTGCGAACCGCTGCCGTCGAACACGGATTCCTCGTCAGGATCCATCGGCACCTGGTGCCCCGTCACCAGCAGGCGGTGCGTGTTAATGCCGTAAGGCGTGCACGTAATCAGGGTGATCAGGTCTTCTCCGGGGACGCGTCGTAAAGCATCGGTTTCATCCGGCTTTACGACGGCTACGTCGTGGACCTCATACTTCAACTTGTGACCCGCGACTGCGATGTAGAACGCGTCGCCCTTCTTGACCTTGTCGAGGTTGTCCCACAGCGTCGCATTCTGCAGACCCGTATGCGCCGACAGCGACGCGTGACGACCTTCACCCTCGCCCACGCCGCCGACCGGGAAGTCGGTGCCGTAGAGGTGACCGACCCCGCGCGAAAGCGATTTTTCCGACGTGCCGTGGAAAATGGGCAGGTCAGAGTTGATGGACGGGATGACGATGCGGCCGAGCGCGTCGGTCTCGCCAAGCACGTCGAGGTAGTGGCGATAGCGCTGGTACTCCGGGGAAGACTCGTCATCGGAGGTGGTCCAGGCATCGCCCGGATTGACCTCGCCGAGACTGGCGTTGTACTCGTGGGCCTCGTTCCAGGCGGTGTCCAAGACCTCAGGAGGAGCGGATTTCTCCAGCTTGGAGTACTCATCTGCGGCGCGGGCCTGCAGGAAATTGTTCCACTGCGTTGCGACAACCGGGTACAGCAGCACTCCCAAACCACCAATGATCAACAGCAGGGCGATGATGGTGTTCGAGTTGAGCTTCTTGCCTTTTTGGGGCTTTGCTTTGGTGTTGGTTGCCCGCTTGGAAGTTGCCCGCTTGGAATGGGAATGACGCCCCATCGAGTCCTACCTTTGGTGACCTTGTGCATAGCGGCCACGGGTCTTTCTCACCAGGGATAGTTCCCGGGCAGGGGATAGCCAGGCCGACAAATCGCTAACGACTTAATAAGTGCACATACCAATTTAGGTCATGCAACCCGGGAGAGCTGAACTCTACTTACCGAGCGGTGGCATCGGTGGAGTCTGTGGTGGTGATTTCGGTGCTTGGGGCGTCGGTGGTTGCGGTGCTTGTGGTGTCGGTGGTCGCGGTGTCTGCGGTGTTTTCGGTGCTTGGGGCGCTTGTGGAGGCTGTGGCGGTGGCTTCTGCCGGCCGAGCCGCCAGGGCAATAGTGGCAGAAATCATGGTCGCCAGTGCGATAAACAGCGCCACCCACTGCACACCAACTGCCTGGAAGCGTTCACCAAGAACGATGTATCCCAAGCTGAAGGCAACAATCGGCTCCACGACGGTCATAGCTGGTAGCGAAGCCTGCAACGGTCCCGCGTTAAAAGCCGCCTGCTGCAGGCCGACGCCAATAACCGCCAGTGCCACCAGCAGCCAGAGTTCCCAGGAGAGCAGGAGCTGGACGAGTCCGTCGTTGACATAGGTATCGACCACCGACTTAGACAGCAGCGCGACGAAGCCGTACAGCCAGCCGGTTGCCGTGCCGAGCAGCAGGGCCTTCGGGTTCTGGCGTAGCACTCCGCGCTGTTTCGTGGCTGAGGTACTACCTGTGCTGTTGTCGGCGCTGGAGCGGTCTGCGATGGCTGGGCTGTCACTCGTGTTGGAGCCGCTACCTGCGTTGGAGCCGCTACCCGTGCCGGTATTGGGCCACTGAACTGCAGCGGCGTACAGTCCGCAGGTGACCACGCCACCGGCGGCAAGAGCCCATCCCCACAGGTAGGTGGGGATATCGGTGGAGCCGGCAGTCGGCTTGCCGAGCAACACCAGCGTCGCCACCGCAAAAGTAAGCGCCACGGACCAAATCATCTCTGACCGCGAAATCCGCCGACCATTGACCTTCGCCGCCAGCGGGAGCGTGAGCATCAGCTTCATGACCAGCAACGGCTGCACCAGGAGCAACGTGCCGAATGCCAACGCCGCGACCTGAAATACATACCCGGCAATCGCCAGGCCCGAGCCCAGCCACCAGCGCGGCAGCTTCAGGGTCTTCGCCACTCCGCGAAGTGTGCTGGTGCCCTCTTCCAGTGTTCCGGAGAGGTTGTGGCGGATGACGGTTCCCCACGCGATGCTGAGTGCGGACAGCAGTGCCAGTATCGCAGCGAGAAGGTCATTGTTCACGTAGGGAATGCTAGGCATGCAACACTTGTCATGTCCACTTCGCAGGGGTTGGGCGGGGCAGTGGTTGGTGCCCGCAGCGCCTCGGGAATTAGCTGGTTCGGCCGATATGCTGACTGAGCTCGGGCCGGGGAGCCCGGAGTGGAGCTGGCTGAGCCCGGAGTTCTTGGCACAGTACCGAGAGTTACTGACTAGGTTTATGTCAGTTTTGACAAGTTTCAGGGCATATTTTTGTCATAAACTTAGTCAGTTTCACATTTGCAGCCCGCAGCAGCGTCCGATCCGCACCCAACCCATGCCCAATAACCCCGCAACCCCTACGCAACCCGATCCAAACCCTCCACGCAACCCCCGCAAGCTACGTTTTGGTAACCCACTATGTAATTACGAATGCGACTCAAGTAAATTGAGTCAATAATAGTTACGTGCATATAGTTGCCTAGTTTTTGGAGGTTGCCGACCATGGCACTGGTTGTGCAGAAGTACGGTGGTTCATCCCTGGAGAGCGCCGAACGCATTCGTCGTGTTGCAGAACGAATTGTGGAAACCAAAAAGCAGGGCAATGACGTCGTGGTTGTCTGCTCGGCAATGGGCGACACCACCGATGAGCTTCTGGACCTCGCTGAGCAGGTCAACCCGGTCCCGCCGGGACGCGAGATGGATATGCTCCTGACCGCCGGTGAGCGTATTTCCAATGCACTGGTCGCTATGGCGATTGCAAGCCTCGGTGCCTCGGCCCAGTCTTTCACCGGTTCGCAGGCCGGCGTGATCACCACGGAGCGCCACGGTAACGCCCGCATCGTCGAGGTCACTCCGGGCCGTGTCCGTGAGGCTCTCGATGAGGGCCATATCTGCCTAGTGGCCGGTTTCCAGGGTGTAAACCGCGAGACCAAGGACGTCACTACGCTGGGCCGTGGTGGCTCGGATACCACTGCGGTTGCCCTCGCGGCAGCCCTAGAGGCGGACGTCTGCGAGATTTACTCCGACGTGGACGGCGTGTACACCGCGGATCCGCGCATTGTGCCGGACGCACAGCGTTTGGACAACATTTCCTTCGAGGAGATGCTGGAGATGGCCGCGGTTGGCGCGAAGATTTTGCAGCTGCGAAGTGTCGAATACGCCCGCGCGTTTAATGTTCCGTTGCGTGTGCGTTCGTCGTATAGCAATGAACTTGGCACCCTTGTTGATGGATCGATGGAGGATATCCCTATGGAAGAAGCAGTGTTGACCGGTGTGGCGCATGACCGCTCGGAGGCGAAGGTGACCGTGCTGGGCATTCCGGATGATCCGGGCCAGGCGGCGAAGATGTTCCGTGCTGTTGCGGATGCGGAGATCAACATCGATATGGTGCTGCAGAACGTCTCCACCGTCGCGGATAACCGCACTGACATTACTTTCACGTGCCCGCGCGAGGATGCTCCGAAGGCGATGGCGTTGCTGAAGAAGCTGCAGGCTGACAACGACTGGAAGGACGTGCTTTACGACGATCACGTGGGCAAGGTCTCCTTGGTCGGTGCTGGCATGAAGTCCCACCCGGGTGTGACTGCGACGTTCTGTGAGGCGCTCGCTGATGAGGGTGTGAATATCGATCTGATTTCCACTTCTGAGATTCGTATCTCGGTGCTGGTTAATGGCCAGGATGTCGACAAGTCTGTGAAGGCCCTGCACGACGCTTTCAATCTCGGTGGAGACACTGAGGCTGTTGTTTACGCTGGTACGGGACGTTAAGGAGTTTTCATGACCACGATTGCTGTTGTTGGTGCCACTGGCCAGGTTGGTCGTGTGATGCGCACCCTGTTGGCGGAGCGTAATTTCCCGGCCGATAAGGTTCGTTTCTTCGCTTCTGCTCGTAGTGCGGGCAAGGAGTTGGAGTTCCGCGGCGAGAAGATTGTTGTCGAGGATGTCGCGGCTACTTCTGACGAGGATCTGAAGGGCATTGATGTCGCGGTGTTCTCCGCTGGCGGCACGCTGTCGAAGGAGCAGGCTCCGCGTTTTGCGGCTGCTGGCGCTGTTGTTGTTGATAACTCGTCGGCGTGGCGTAAGGATCCGGAGGTCCCGTTGGTGGTCTCCGAGGTCAACCCGGATGCTTTGCAGGACATCCCGAAGGGAATTGTCGCTAATCCGAACTGCACCACGATGGCCGCGATGCCGGTGCTCAAGCCGCTTCACGACGAGGCCGGGTTGCAGCGTCTGCGTGTGTCCTCCTACCAGGCCGTCTCGGGTTCGGGCCTTGCTGGCGTGAATACTCTGGCTGGCCAGGTGCGCGAGAACATCGACAACCTGGAGCAGCTGACCACTGATGGTTCGGCTCTGGTTGCGGAGGACTTTGGTCCGTACGTCGCACCGATTGCTTTCAACGCGCTGCCGGTGGCCGGCAACTTTGTTGATGATGGTTCGCTGGAGACCGATGAGGAGCAGAAGCTCCGCAATGAGTCCCGCAAGATTCTGTCTATCCCTGAGCTGGCTGTTGCTGGTACTTGTGTGCGCGTTCCGGTGTTCACTGGCCACACGCTGGTGATTCACGCTGAGTTTGAGAATGCTCTGTCTGTAGAGAAGGCAACCGAACTGCTGGAGTCCGCGCCGGGCGTGAAGGTCGTCGACGTTCCGAATCCGCTTGCCGCCGCTGGCGTGGATGAGTCCCTGGTGGGTCGTATCCGTGTCGATCAGTCGGTTCCGGAGGGGCGTGGCCTGGTGCTGGTTGTCTCTGGCGACAATCTGCGTAAGGGCGCTGCTCTGAATACCATCCAGATTGCGGAGTTGTTGGTCGCTGACCAGTAGTTGAGCGCAGTACTTGAGAGCGCAAAAAGTTAAGCCTTGGCACTTAGTGAACTTCGTGCTCTCAATGACAACTACTCCCCACTAGTCGGTAACTGATTTCTCAGTCCAACTAATGGGGAGTAGTTCACATTGTTGCGGTAGGGGGCCTGTTTTTTCTTATTGACGCCCACGCTTTCCGCTTGGCTGCAGCGCCAGCGGAATGTGAGATTGTGCGAGCGCAGTGCTGGGGGGGGGATTGCGTCACGGGAGGCGCCGGCGCCCTATTTGGCGGCGTGAGGATGTGCAGATGTCGCTAGACCGGGGATGCGTGGCCGACGGCGCCGTATTTGGGGCGCTAGCAGGGGTGAATGTCGCTAGAACGGGAATGCGTTAAAGACACTGATTTGCAGCTCCGCAAAACTGCAGGTCAGGGAATTGTCGCAAAATTCGGAGGCGCGCCTGTGCTGACAGATTCCCGTTCTAGCGACATTTCGACCTTCGAAGTGCAACTTTTCCGACAGTTGGTGCCACGAGTTGCAATAGCGCGAGCATCTCGGCATTGAGAGCCAGGGTGGCTAGGGTGGCCAGGGCGGTGACAGTGGCCAGGGTGGCTAGGGTGGCCAGCGTGGCGACGGTGGCCAGCGTGGCGACGGTGGCCAGGGCGGCGATGGAGTCGGTAGCGGCCGAGCAGGAAGCGGACTAATTTAGGGTAGCCTGTTGTGTGGTTAGCCTTACCTGTGTAATATAGGCTCGATTGCTGTGTTGGCCGTAGCCGAAAGAGGCCATCAGTCTCTTGGGGCTACGGGTACTTTACAGCGTTTCAAAGAGTTCCTTACGCGTTAGGTTTTCACATGTTTCGAAACAATTCGCTGACCCGTCGAGCGGCGCTGAAGACCGCCGCTGTCTTGGCAGCATCCACTCTTGTTCTGTCTGGTTGCTCCCGAGGCGACGACGCGGCGGCGTCAAAAAATGAGGGCACCGGGGACGAGCGCATCGCCGCAGTTGGCCTGGGAGACAGCGATACCTTGCTCGCTCTAGGCATCCAACCAGTCCTCGTAGCGCCCTGGGGTGCTGAGGGAGATGTTGATGCATCTGGCGTCGGCCCATGGGCTACCGAAAAGCTCGGCGACAACAAGCCTGAAGTGGTTTACGGTACTGCCAACGGATTCACTGCTGAAATCCTGGAGAAGATCTCCGCCGCTGATCCGGACAAGATCATTGCGGTGAACTCTGCCGTAGACGCGCAGGCGAAGAAGGCGCTTAATGACATCGCCCCAACCACCGTTAAGCCAGACGGTGCCACGGACTGGCAGATCCCCTGGCGGGATCAGGTCAACCAGATCGCCGGCGCTGTAGACAAGCAAGAAGAAGGCGACAAACTCGTCGAAGAAACGCAGAAGGCCTTCGATGATTTCCAACAGCAGCACCCTGAGCTCAAAGGCAAGCGTGCGGCTATCGTCATGCCTTATCAGGGAAAGATCGGCCTGTACACCTCCGGTGACGGTCGCGGGCAGTTTATCAAGAGTCTGGGCTTCGAGATCCCGAAGGAGCTCGAAGGTAACGGGGGCGAGTTCTACCGCGACATCGCACCTGAGAACTACAGCGACCTCAACAACGTCGATTACCTCTTCATCCTTGATTACCAGGGTGCCGCCGATACCTTGAAGAAGGATCCAACATTCAGCAAGCTGGACGTTGTTCGCGAAGGCAAGGTCCGCTGGATGGACGAAAACGTGGGCAATGCAATGAGTATGCCGAACCCATTGACCATCCCCTGGGCAGTCGACAAGTTCTCTGACGCAATTTAATTGAAAGTGTCCGTTTCAAGAACTCGACATTCTTTGGTGTTTTCCCGGCGTTTGCTTACTTCGGCCGCACTCGTTGGCTTGGCTTTGCTGCTGCTTGCCTCCCTGTACTTGGGTTCCAAAGATCTTTCCATTGGCGAAGTGACCAGCATCCTCATGCATGGTCCGCACCCATCTACGCAATCCGGCATCATTTGGGACTTGCGCGTTCCGCGCACCCTCTTGGCTGTGATCACAGGCGCAGCCCTGGCTATGGCGGGTGCCATTGCTCAGAGCTGGACCCGCAACCCCCTGGCAGATCCCGGCATTATCGGCGTGAACGCTGGAGCAAGTTTCGCAGTCGCTGCGGCACTGACCTTGGGCTGGGCAACGACGGTCGGGGAGCGGACACTTGTAGGGCTCGTCGGGGCGGCCGTCGCTGCCTTAATCGTGCTGTTGATTTCCCGCGTATCGCGTAACCCGCTAACTCTGGTACTCGTGGGCGTGGGAGTTACCTTCGCCCTGCAAGCGGCCACGAATATGCTGAGCCTCTATTCTTCCGACACCCTGGAAGGGCTCCGCCGCTGGACCGTTGGCTCTACAGCTGGGCGGGGTATGGAAGACGTGGCCTTAGCTGCTTTAGGTCTAGCACTAGGTGCTCTATGTGGTGCGCTTGCAGCACGCCCGCTGGATCTACTTGCGATGGGAGAGGACTCCGCCCGTTCCCTTGGCAGCTCGCCCACGAGAACCCGCTTGTTGGCTGCCGCAGCGGTGATCATCCTCGCCGGCTCGGCGACAGCCACTGTGGGGCTTGTGACATTCGTGGGCTTCGCCGTGCCACACCTACTACGCCCGTTTACCGGCCCGTCCCTGACTCGCCTCTTGCTGCCGACCGGCATTGTTGGTGGCGCGGCTGTGTTGCTAGCCGATATTGTGGGCCGCTTCGTCCTGCAGCCTAACGAGCTGGAAATGTCCATTGTCTTAGCTATTGTCGGTGCCCCAGTGATGATTCTGGCGGTGCGACGTAAGAAGAGTTCACCGACCTCGAATGACTCGGAGCTGACGATATGAGCGATATGACGTCTATCCGTAGTATTAAGCGTTCACGAAGCAGACGCGTCCTGGCGGCTTCGGCAGGGTTCGCCCTCATAGCGGCTCTTTGTTACTGCTTAATCCTGGGGCAAGGAGCGGTGAAGCTCAGCCCGATGGAAGTCATCGAGGTTCTCACCGGTGGGGGCACACAGCAAGCAATCAACGTGGTGTGGGATCTCCGCCTGCCTGTAGCAATCGCTACCGTTCTGGTCGGCGCGGCTCTAGGGCTGGCAGGTGCGTGGACTCAGACCATGGCCCGCAATCCGCTGGCCAGCCCGGACATTCTCGGTGTATCCGGCGGCGCGGCGGTTTTGGTTGTGGCGGGCACCGTAGTTACCCGCCCTGCATGGAGTGAGGGGGTGCCGACGTTCTGGTGGCGTGCTGCACTCGCTTTGCTTGGCGCACTAGTGATCGTTGGTTTGCTCGTTCTACTCGGTGGCTTCGGGACGTCGCAGCGCGTAGTGGTCATCGGCCTGGCACTGTCTTTCCTCACGCAGTCTTTAGTGCAGTATCTCCTGCTCCGGGCTGACTTAACTCGTGCCACGGATGCCCAAACTTGGCTCGCTGGGTCTACCGGCTTTGTGCGTATGGAAGCTTTGTTTCCTATGGTGTTGGGCCTGTTGCCCTTCGTAGTTTTAGGCCTTTGTGTTACGCGCGATGTCCCTCTTCTTTCTCATGATGACGCCACCGCGTCCACACTTGGGGTAAATGTCACGAGGGTGCGCGCTATTTTGCTCATTGCCGCAACGGGCATTGTCGCGGTGGTGGTTTCCTTTGTCGGCCCAATTGGATTCGTGGCACTATTGGCTCCTCAGCTGGCCAAGCTGGTGGCCGGAACGCCCACGCCCCATCCGTTGTGCTCTACTTTTGCAGGCGCTGCTCTATTAGCTGCGTGCGCCGTCGTGGCGGGCGCACTGCCATTTACATCCCCTGTGGGTTTGGTTACCGCCATCATCGGTGGCCCCGCGTTGGTGTTGCTTGTGTGGTTGGCGGCCCGTCGCGGAACTCTGAAAGGAATGGTTCAATGAACGTTCAAGTTGATCACGTCACCGTGGGCTACAACGACGGCCCAAGCATTGTTAAGGACGTGTCTTTCACTGCAGAGCCCGGGAAGGTCACCACGCTCTTAGGCCCCAATGGTTGTGGCAAGTCGACGTTGCTCAAGACGCTTTCTCGGCTGCTTGCTCCCGCCGAAGGACGGGTTCTTGTAGAGAAAAAGGACGTGCATAGTTTGCGGTCGCGCGAAGCCGCCCAACTAATTGCGCTTTTGCCACAACACCCGCTGTGTCCGGCGGGATTGACCGTTGGAGAACTTGTGGAGCGCGGACGGCACCCTTATCGTCGATCGCTCTGGGGTGGGGGAGCGACGGCGTCAGAAGATAAAGAAAAAGTGCGCGAGGCGCTGAAGAAGACGAAGGTTGACCATCTTGTTGCCCGCGACGTGGCGGAGCTTTCTGGCGGCCAGCGGCAGCGGGTCTGGATGGCGATGGTGTTGGCGCAGGATACGCCAATTGTGCTGTTGGACGAACCGACTACCTACCTAGATCCGGCACATGCGATAGAGATTCTAAGTATCGTGCGGGAGCTCGCTCAAGAGGGCAAGACGGTGATTACCGTACTTCATGATCTTGGCCTGGCGGGAGCTTTTAGCGACGAGATGATCGTCATGAAGGAAGGGGAAAAGATCGCCGAGGGTTCTCCAAAGGAGGCTCTGACGGTGGATGTGTTGCGCGAGGCATATGGCCTGAATGCCGAGGTGTGGGAAGATCCCCGCGGTATGGCTCCGATTATTGTGCCGCGAGGGATTGTGGCTAATTAAGGCCGTGCCCTGCCTAGGAACCAATAGGGGCACCACTGCACGGATTCGCTATTGAGGCCCCAGGTGTGAATTGCGTGGCGCCGTACTTCCTTGCAGAGCTGTCCTTCACCCGCGACCCAGACGTACTTCGACTGTGTTGCGGGGTGTTCGGCACGGTCCAGTTGCTGTAGGTGGGACATCACTGCCGTGCTGAAGTCCGTTGTAGCGCTAAACAGCACTTCTAGGCTGCCCAGCTTGCTCTCCCAGTCGGCGACGAGGGATGGCTCGAGGTCACCATGGTTCTCGGCGACCACTACGAGGTGTATGTCGCGCAACTGTTCCGGGGCAAACGCATCCGCGTAATCCAAAATGGCGCGAACGGAAGGTACGGCAGATGGGTCTGCGATAAGTGTTTGTGAACTTTGCGCGCGGTGCCAGAGGCCCTGGCATGTCCAGATGCCTACCTGGTCGCCAACACGAGTTGCAAGAGCCCAGGCGAGCCCTGGTCCGACGTGCTCATCCTTTGGATTTTTGACGCCATGTGTCGCCACGTCGAAAGTTATCTGTCCGCACTCGGGATCGAGTGAGCGTACGGTGTACCAACGTAAATTTGGGCGTTGGGTCTCCGGCATGGCTGTAACGCTTGCGCGGATATTGGCGCCACCTCCGTGGAGGGGTAAATGGAGATTCTCGCCGGGCTTAGCCGGCATAAAGAGGCCAAAGAATTCGTCCGGGCCGGAAAGCTGAAAGCCGACTAGCTCGGGGGAGCGGATGACAATCCTCTGCAGGTTTTCTGCCGGGGCGCTGACGTCATAAACAGTGGCGCGGATGATTCGATGGTGCGGTTCAGAAGGGGCGGCCAAGAGTAGGTGGTCAGAAAAGGCCGCGCGGTAGGCGGAAGTGTTCGTCGGAGTGTTCAGGGTAACTGGGTTCGAGGTCATAGTGGGAGTTAACTTACCCTTACCTAAAGCAAAAGTGAAAGGGTGAGGGGCAGAAAAAGCCCCGCGGGGATCCGAGGTGAACTGGTCCCCGAAAGTTGGACTGGTTTAACTCTAGGCGGTTAGGGCTTCAAGGGTCTGATTTCGATATTGCATCGGGGTCAGGCCCTTGAGTCGTTGTTGGACGCGTTCGGTGTTGTACCACTGGATGTACTCATCGATCGCCTGGTTGAACTCTGCGACCGTGTCGAAGACTTCTCCGTGGTACATCTCGGTTTTCACGTGGCCGAAGAAGTTCTCCATGACCGCGTTGTCGTAACAGTTGGCTTTACGCGACATCGACTGAACACCGCCGTTGTCGCCGATCAGGTCACGCCAGGAGGCATGCTGGTACTGGAAACCTTGATCGGTGTGCATCATCCACCCGGGTTCAGGTGCCCACGCCGCGATCACCTTGGGCAAAGAATCGGTGGTCAACGCTGTCGACGGCGATGTAGCCACGGTGTGGGCAACGATTGAGCGGTCGAACAAGTCCATCACCGGTGACAGGTAGACCTTGCGGCCTGCAACCCTGAACTCGGTGACGTCGCTGACAAAGACGGTATTTGGCTGATCCGGGGTGAATTTGTGGTCAAGCTTGTTGTCGGCAATGTGGCTGATCGTCCCGGTGTAGGAAACATAAGGTCTACGTTGGCGGATCTTGGCTCGAAGCCCCATCTGGCGCATGAGTTTGTAGACGAGTTTGTGGTTGACCACCCACCCCTGGTTACGCAGGTCAAGTAGCACTCGTCGGTAGCCGTAGCGATGCTTGTTACGCTCGAAGCTTTCCCGAATCGCTTGCTTGAGCTCGGCGTGCTTATCTGGCTTACTGAGTCGTTTCTGGTGGTAGAAGAACGTCGACCGTGGCATACCTGCTGCCTCTAGGAGGTACTCCAAGCGGTGGTGAGACTTGAGGATGACAATCGCCTGGACTTTCAGGCGCGTCCCTGATTCCTCAAGTCCCGCATTTTTTTTAGATAGGCATTTTCGGCCCGCAACCGTTCGTTTTCGCGACGCAGCTTGTCTTCCTCCGACAGCGGCTTCGGCGTGACCGATCCTTTGGGTCTGCCCTTCGGCTTTGGTTTCAACGCGTCATCGCCGTCTTTGCGCCATTTCCACGACCACCCGCGGACCAGCTGCTGTGATGACAGGCCAAATTCACGTGCAAGATCCATCGCTGTCTCGCCAGCAAGGTGGCGTTGGACAACTTCCTTCTTGATCTCGAACGAGTACTGCTGCTTAGTCGGTTTCTCCACAAGACATAGCCTGCATGCAGCTTAAACCGACGACAGAGCATACGGGCGGCATACTTGGAGACACCAAGGGCATTGGCAGCGGCTGTATAACCCATGCCTTGCTCAAATAGTTCAACCAACTGCTCGCGCTGATATTCACTTAGCGAACTTCGTGCTCTCAATGACAACTACTCCCCACTAGTCGGTAACTGATTTCTCAGTCCAACTAATGGGGAGCAGTTCATTAGGTGCCGAGGCTTTTCTGCTGGAAAAGGCGAGCCTGGTTTGGGGTGACCAAACGGCTAGCAATGTGACCCGTGACATGCGACGTTTGGGCATAAGTGCAGGTTAAATTTTGCCGTTATTCTGTTTCCAATTTCCTGGCTGAAGTGGGTCGAATTTCTATATTGTGACCGTTTTTCATCACCGGTACGGTTTTCGTGTGAGCACGGCAGTGGCCGCAAAGGAGAAGGCGAGAAGCCCTTTACCTTCAGCTCTGGGCATCGCGCCACACCATTTATCTACACTTCATTTTTCTAAAGGATCATCATGGATAACCTGTGCAATATCTGCGAACTGATTTCCTCCTTGCCAGCACCGGCTCCGCTGCCGGTACCTGAGTTCAACGTGAACTTCCCGGAGGGCCCACTGGTTCAGGTCGACTCACTGTTCCCGAACTTCCACTCTCTGACTGAGGGCGGCAACCTGGGTCTGCAGAACGTCGGTGGCGATCAGGACAACGCTCTGCAGAACGTTGGCGGCAACCAGGGTCTCCAGAACGCTGGCGGCGATCAGCTGAACGGCGGAGACCAGATTGGCGGCGACAAGCTGGACAAGGGCGACAAGGTCGGCGGCGACCAGGTTAACGACAAGGGCCAGATTGGTGAGCGTCAGTCCGGTTTCCAGACCGGTGGCCAGGACCAGAGCCTGCAAAACGTCGGTGGCGACCAGGGTCTGCAGAACGGTGGCCAGGAGCAGGGTCTCCAGACTGGCGGTAAGAACCAGAACGGCCTTCAGACTGGCGGCCAGGAGCAGGGCCTGCAGACCGGTGGTAAGAACCAGGGTGGCCTCCAGACTGGCGGCCAGGAGCAGGGTGCCCAGACCGGCGGCAACAACCAGGGTGGCCTGCTGGCCGAGGACGGTGCGGGTGACAACCTGCCAGTCGACCTGGACCTCACCGGTGCAAAGGCTATCTAAGGCCGTTTAAGCTGACTTAGGCACTGCACTACAATGACACTGCGCAGCTATTAGCTCTCGCGGCTATTAATACGTAACAGCGCACGAGCGCCTTCTCACTCCTTGCGGAGTGGGGAGGCGCTTTTTTGTGTTTATAGCTGGCGACGTTGGGTCGATCCGAGTTACTGACTGCGTTTATGTCAAAAATGGCCCGAAAAATGTCCTGAAAGCGTCATAAACTCGCACAGTTTCACATTTGCAGTCCCCTATTCAGTCGCGTTTTACATAACGTGATCTGTTGGAATGCCGTGAATCAGACCCATTTTTGTCTATTAACCGCGGATGGAGAGGTTGGGGCGGAGAGGCGATTATTTATGCAGCCGCAATTAGCACACAATTATGTGGCTTATTAAATGATGTCCGGGGATTCTTTTGTAAATAGTCTTGAGACATCATTTTTGCTCTTAGAGATTTATTGGCTTGCATTTTCATTAGGTGGGGGTGGGGTGTCATTTGTGCCGTAACTCACAATTATGAAAATCGTGACATGGGAGACATTCTAACCCAAATTAATGGGCGGGGATTCATTGAAAAAACTTCATATGCGCAGGTTAATCGTGATTTTATGGGTTGAATGGCTAGGTGTCGTGGCGAAAGGTGGAACTTCGGCATGTGTGTGGTGTCCAAATGTCCACCCCAGAAAAAATATGCAAACAACAATTATTGACATTGAAATAAAAGACAATAGGGGTGGCAATTAAATGGCTCAACAAACATAAAATGTATTTGTTATATTCGGGGACGGCCAACGCTATAAATGAGAATTAGAAGGCGATGTCAACTGGGCTACCTGTGATGGGGGCTGGAGACGCTTATGCGTGGTCATTGATTGTTAATTGAAGGCTGGAAAGGTAGCGAAAGGTGTATAACGCACTGAAATCGAAGGAAGGGGGAGGGCTCATGTTCGGTCGTTTTACAAACGAGAAGCGCTGGTTGGCGCTTTTTAGCTTCGTGGCTGTGCTCGCTCTTTTCTTCGCTAAATCTCCAATAATTGCGCATGCGCAGGAGGCAGAAGACACTGGCGAAACCCTGACGATCCAGAAGATTTTGAGTGTTCCTGGAACAGTTAAGGGTGTTGAAGCCAATGGAAATGTCCGTGATTTTGGGCCACTCATTGCGGCATTTGACGAGGCGGCAACTCCATTTGGTAGCCACAAAATGGGTTACTGCATTGAGGCCAGCGTCGCCGGTGATCTTTATGACACCGGTCGTGTACAGAACTTCAGTCAGTTCTCGCGCAGTACAGATACCAATAACAAGCTGCGGAACGACTTTGACCGATACCGGAAGCTCAACTGGATTGCGCACCACGGTTCTCCAGCTGTTGGTTTGGATGAACTGGGGAAGGCGGCTGGAGTTAAAGGACGTCTGAAAGTGCTGGACGCCAATAACGCAACTCAATTCGCTCTGTGGCACTTCTCCGATGGCATTGACTTCTCCCAGGGCATTCACAACCCATCGACGAAGGCTGTCTACGACTACCTCACTGGTCCGGCTAACGTCGGTCAGGGCACTGTCGATGGCACGAACCGCACTGGCTACATTTTCAACAATGGTAAGAAACAAGACATCATTGTGATTGACAATGTCACTCCGTCTTCCGGTGAAGTTCCGGCAGAGCCGACGAAGCCGTCTGAACCGGAGCAGCCAACCGAACCGGAAAAGCCGACTACTCCGACCACGCCTGCGGAGACCACGACTCCGTCCGAGTCGACCAAGCCGTCTGAGCCAGAAAAGCCGAAGACGCGTAAGCCGTCGATCTCCACGCAGGCTCGCCTGAACGGCAACAAGATTGTTGCGGGCGCTGTGGTTAAGGACATCGTGAAGTTCACCGACCTTGTTCCGGGTAAGAACTACCGCCTGGACGCCACCCTGGTGGACAAGACCAATGCTGATCGCATCTTGGGGACCGGCAGCGTCGAATTCACTCCGGAGACCTCTTCGGGTGAGCAGGCTGTCATGATTACCGTCTCCGATGATGTAGATGAGCCGGTTACCGCTGCTGTTGCATTTGAAAAGCTGACCTCGACAGAGGTCACCGCCGATGGCCAGGACAACACCTATGGTCAGCGGGTAGAAATCGCTACCCACGAGGACATCAACGACGCAGCTCAGACCGTTCACGGCGAAAAGCCGGAGCAGCCGTCGACCTCCGAAGAGACCCCGACGAGCGAAGAGACGACCGAGGAGACGACCGAAGAAACAACGGAGCCGTCGTCCAGCGAGACCGCTACTTCTGAGACCAGTGAGTCTGAGACTCCGACGACGTCGGAAAGCGAAGAGCAGCCGAGCTCTTCGACGACTACTCCTAACACCTCCGAGTCCACGAAGCCGGCCGCTCCGACGGAACCGACCGAGCCGACTGACAGCACTGAGTCGCAGACCACGGAGCCGAGCGAGCCGACTGAGACTACCGAACCGTCCAAGCCGAGCGAGCCCGCTGATACGCCGCTGGAGCCGGAGCTACGCACGGTAGCTGAGCTTCAGGGCAACCGCATTGAGGCTAATGCCAAGGTTGTCGACACCGTACATTTCGAGGGCCTGGTGCCTGGTAAGAACTACACCCTCTCCGGTGAACTTGTTAATAAGGCTGATGGCTCTGTGATTGGTCATGGCGAGGCGACGTTCAAGCCGACGTCGGCAAGCGGTACTGTGACTGTCACTCTTGAGGTGTCTGACTCTGTTCAGACTCCTGTTGCCGAGGCTGTCGTATTCGAGCACCTGACCTCTGATGAGGTCGACTCGACTGGTAAGGAAAGCGCTGGTCAGGTCAATGAGATCGCTGACCACGCAGATATCAACGACGCTAGCCAGACCGTGACCGGCGACGTTCCGGAGAAGCCGGAAGACACCCCGACTGAGGAAAGCGAAACTCCGTCCGAGGAGACGACCGCACCGGAGACCAGCTCGACTGAGCCGACCACGTCCACGGTTCCGGCAACGCCGAGCGACGATGAGCCGTCCGAGCAGCCGGAGACGACACAGCCGGAAGAGCCGTCTGAGACGACAACTCCGTCTACGTCCGAGTCCGAAAAGCCGAGCAAGCCGAGCAAGCCGACTAAGCCCGCTCAGCCGAGCAAGCCGACTAAGCCCGCTCAGCCGAGCAAGCCGACTAAGCCCGCTCAGCCGAGCAAGCCGAGCAAGCCGAGCAAGCCGAACCACCCGAGCACCCCAGCTCAATCTGAGGACAACCCAGCTATCACGACTACTGCCGGTATTGCCGGCAAGGGTCTGGTCGAGAAGGGTGCTGTCGTCATCGACACCGTGCACTTCACTGGCCTGAAGCCGGGCACGAAGTACACGTTGACCGGTGAGCTGATGTGCAAGGAGACGGGCAAGTCCACTGGCGCTAGGAGCCGCCTGCACTTTGTGCCGACGGCATCCGCCGGCACGGTTGATGTTCCGATCATCATCACCGACGGCGACTGCGCTTCTCAGGTTGCCTTCGAGACTCTGACCGATGCCAATGGCAAGGAAGTTGCTGTTCACAAGGACATCAACTCTGCGGAGCAGACTGTCACGAACGGCAAGACCCCGGAGAACACGCCATCTGAGCAGCCGAAGGATGAGGGCGAGCAGAACACGCCTAACGACGATTCCTCTGCACCTACCAGCGACTCTGCCACCCCGACCACTGTGATTAATCAGCACTCGGAGCAGAACAACACCAACGTCACCATCATCGGTGGCACTGGCCAGGACAAGCAGAAGAATCACGGAAAGCCGTTGGCTCCGAACTCGGAACGACGTGCAATTAGTTCGGTTCCGTCTGGCCCGACCGGTTTGGCTACTCACGCTCTGCCGACGGTAGCCACGAACTAAGGAGATCCCATGACTGATCAGTTTGGCTCGGACGAGACCGGCAAGGAACCTGGCAACACACCAGGATTCGAACCGGAAACCGAAACCGGCGCACTCGACCACGTTGATCCGTTTGACCAGGACAAAGACCAGGTCGACGGCCAAGTAGAAGACCTGCAGGACGTGCCTTGGTGGAAGCAGCCACGGGTGTATATCGCCGCTATCGCATTAATCGGCGTTATCGCTCTGCTGGTGATTGCCCAGATCAATCGCAATGATTCGACGCTCGATGGCGCGCAGGAGAATCTTCCTACTCCAGCACAGGGTTCTCGGGGAGCTGTGCACGAGATGGAGATGCTCATTGATGGTAAGTCGGCTCCGATTGATTTCGTTCAGCTGACTGATCAGGGATCTCTGATTCCTCCGACCGATGTTTCTCGCCTGGGCTGGTATTCCGCCTCAGCGATTCCCGGTGAGAAAGGTGCTGCTGGATCGTCCGTCATTACTGGTCACGTCAATGAGGTGGATCAGGGTGATGGTTATGCTGCACGTTTCGCTGACTTGAAGGCTGGTGACACTGTCACGGTGAAGGTGGATGGCGAAAGCCGAGACTTCACCGTCAGCAAGGATCCGATCCAGGTGGTCAAGGGCGCTCAGATGCCTGAGGTCGTCAACGATGCAGTTGGTGAGAACCGCTTGGTCCTCATTACCTGCGGAGGCGAGTTCGTCGGCGGCACTTTAGGTTACGCCGACAACATCATCGTCGAGGCCACTCCAGTGCGCTAATCCAGTGCCCTAGCGCACTAGGGCGCTAGGGCACAGCCTCGATTCATTGACCAATTTCATTGGCTACGGCTGTTGAACGCCGTCGAACAACGGCGGCGCCGGCAGTCGCAGAAAAACACAGAACAAATCTGCAGAAACCCTGCAGAAACACAGAAGATAAGGAAGTACCTATGAGCATGTTGAAGAAACTCGGTGTCTGGGGTGTGGGCGCACTCGTGCTTGCAGCTCCGGTTGCTACCGCCGCACAGGCAGTAGCTGCACCTGCAAACTCTGCTGACACTGCAGTTGTCGCTCCGGGCAAGGGTGGGTTCCTCCACTCGGGCAAGCTGGCCGTCAACCGCTACGTCTTCGAGCTTGAGCACCGCGATGGCAAGGACTACGTCAACATCACCTTCACCGGCGATCACAGCGCTGACGTGCAGATCATGCCGGATGGCATGACCCCTGAGGGCAAGAAGAAGGTCGATCAGATTGGTGACGTCCTCAAGCTCAACGGCTACAACGATGTTCACTACTGGGCGGTTCTCTAAACGTCCCTACTGACGCGGCAGGGCGCCCCGTGTCGCTTACTGCCTCTGTGCTTTTACGGGTCCTAGCACAGGGTGGTGCGCCGCGGGGCGTCCTTGTCCCAAAGGTTTTTGCTTTCGCTTGCCGACGATGATGTGACAGCAAGCACGAGAAGGTTGATAAGTCCTCATTTTCCCGGCGTGCGCTGCGGTGATAGTGGTTGCACATAGGGGCCATCGCTATAGGGCAATTGTTTACCCCCATTTTTGGGGTGGGTTTGATTGTGTGGAAATTGAGAGGGTTTTGGCCTCGATTGGAAAAAACCGCTGTGACCTCGATAAAAAGATATTAATCTCTTGCGATTCTTACGTTTGCATAGGTTTTTCGGGTGCTCGGCTTGGTGGCGTTTCTGTGTCGGGTGTCAACGAAGTGCTGAACAGGTTAAGTTATTTATAAGCGGTTCACTGAGCGCTGTTAACCGGGCGAGCAATGGGCTAGAGCTGCAATGTTTGAACATATAAACATTAAAGTTCATAACGCTTAGGCTTAAAAGGTTAGACAGACTGGTCTTTCCCTTAAGGAAAATCTCAGTTTTGGCAAGTCGGGGAACGTTGGTGTCGCCGTCTGGAGTGAATCGCGCGACGTATTGAAGCGTGTCGCTTCATTTTGGACTTCTGTAAAGGACCTGTTTTCGTGAATAAGTTCTCTCGTACCGCCCGCTCGGTAACCTTCGCTGCCATCGTCGGTCTGTCGATGGGCGTCTCCGCCCCGGCTGCAATTGCTCAGGACACTGCCATCAACCAGGCTGCCGGCGACTCCCCGTTGGTAAATAAGGACGCCAAGGGCTCACTCACCATTCACAAGTTCGGTAACCCGACCAGCGAAGGCCAGCCGTCTGGTACCGCAGCTGACGTCGAGGATGTTCAGAAAAACGGTGGCCAGAAGCTTGAAGGCGTCGGCTTCACCGTTTACAAGATCAACAAGACTGCAGATGGCGCTACCCCCATCGATGTCACCACCAACGAGGGTCTGCTGGCTGCTTCGAAGCTGAAGGCTGGCGAGTTCGCTACTGGTACCCAGGCGACTCAGGCTCTGATTGACAACGGTACCCTGACGCAGGTCGCAACCGGCACGACCGACCAGGACGGCAAGTGGAACGTTGGCCAGGATCTGGCTCTTGGCGCTTACCTGGTTGTTGAGACCGGTCCGAAGGAAGGCTATGACCCGGCTGTTCCGTTCATCGCTTTCGTTCCGATGACCAGCAATGGCAAGGTAGGCGACGAGACTCAGGGCACCACCTGGAACTACGACGTTCACGCATTCCCGAAGAACTACAAGGATGAAGAGCCGACCAAGACCGTTAAGGACAAGGACCAGAACGCCGGCGACAAAGCGCTGGTCTACACCGTCACGGGTACCGCTCGCCAGCTGAAGCCGAACACGGAGCGTACCCAGTTCCAGATCACTGACCAGATTGACCCGAAGCTGGAAGTCACCAAGGTTGATGTCAAGGTTGTCAAGGCAGATGGTACGGAGCGGGCTCTGTCCGAAACCGACGACCGCGACGGTAAGTTCTTCGAGGGCAACAATGTCGATGTCAACCTGAAGCCAGACGTTGCAAAGACTCTTGGTGCTGGTGACAAGGTCGTCGTTACCATCACCACCACGCTGAAGCCGCAGTTCAAGGAAGCTACCGACATCGCGCCGAACACCGGTTTGGTCTTCCAGAACAACCCGGACGGTTCCGAGAACAGCACTCCGAAGGAGACTCCGAAGGTCAAGACCTACTGGGGTGGCGTGCAGTTCAAGAAGGTTGATGGCGACCGCAACGCTCTGGAAGGTGCCGAGTTCCAGATTGTCCGCCAGGCTGCTGGCCAGAAGTGCTCCGACATTGACACCACCAAGAAGGACTCCTGGACTCCGGTTAACGGCCAGCAGGGTGACGAGGTGAAGACCACCTTCGTCTCTGGCCAGGACGGTATCGTCAAGATTACCGGTCTTCACGTCAACGACTTCGAAGACAACGCTGAGGTTGTCGAAGGCGAACAGTCCCACTACTGCCTGATTGAGACCAAGGCTCCGAAGGGTAAGGAGCTGCTGCCGGAGGCACTCGAGTTCAAGCTGGTTGCTAAGCAGACTGCCCCGGAGCGTGTTTACGAGCTGGCATCCGT
This sequence comes from Corynebacterium sp. LK26, assembly GCF_014335085.1. NCBI lineage: Bacteria > Bacillati > Actinomycetota > Actinomycetes > Mycobacteriales > Corynebacteriaceae > Corynebacterium > Corynebacterium sp. LK26. The sequence goes on along the minus strand of NZ_PDHB01000004.1, from coordinate 155,547 downwards.
CCAGGTCGGCGCTAACCCGGGTGAGGTTGTTAACTCCGACGACACCACCCCGAACCTGCCGATGACCGGTGGTGCCGGTGTTGGCATCCTGGCTGCTATCGGTGCAGCTATCGTCGCAGCTGGTGCATGGTTCGCCCGCCGCGGTTCCAAGAACTAAATCCGAGTAAAGGCTCGGCCACTGGAGCGCTTTAGCTCCAGTGTTGAGGGAATAGCGTGCGTTCAACAGCGCACGCCATTCCTGTAGTTTGCGCATCACTGAAATTACTGTTGCGGCCTTTCGATGTGCTCTTTTTCAACAGCAGGCATCTCTACGCCGGTGAGAAAGAGAAAGGCCACATCCCTTTTTGATTGACTTCTTGGGAGTTCCTCCGTGGGTAAACACTCTGCGTCGACTCTGACGCGGGACGCATCAGCTGAGCAGCCTGATCAGCCTGAGCAGGCGAAAAAGAACAGCATGGTTCTCCCCGCAATTCTGGTGATTGTGGGTTTACTTGTGATGCTGTACCCGGTTGTCTCCACGGCATTGAACAATTACGGCACCTCTAAGGCGGCCAAAGAGTTCGCCAAGTTGGAAAAGTCCGTACCCCAAGAAGTTAAAGATGAACAGTGGGAACGCGCTCATTCTTACAATGAGCGCCAAACCACCGGCCCGATTCTGGACCCGTGGCTTAACGAAGTTAATGACCACAACCCCGAGTACGCCGCTTATCTCGATCAGCTAAACGCTACCGACGTGATGGCGCGTCTGATCTTCCCAGAGATTCAGGCCGACCTGCCGATTTACCACGGCACCAGCGATGAGGTGCTCGCCAAGGGGCTCGGACACCTATACGGATCCGATCTTCCAGTCGGCGGTGTTGGAACCCACTCCATCATTACCGGTCACACCGGACTTACTAACGTAACGCTCTTCGATAACCTGCGGAAAGCAAAAGAGGGAGACGCCTTCTATATCCAGGTCGCTGGTCACAAGCTGAAGTACGAGATTGATCAAATCAAGGTTGTACTTCCACATGAGACCGACGATCTTCGTCCCGTTGAAGGCCAGGACTACATCACCCTCATCACTTGCACTCCTTACGGAATTAACACGCATCGTTTGCTAGTGCGTGGGCACCAAGTGCCGATGGATCCGTCGGAAAGCAAAATCTTCGACCAAACGCACGGAGCTGGATGGCAGTGGTGGATGTACGCCCTGCTTGTAGCGGTACTTGTGCTTGGCACGGGCTTTGCGTGGTGGCTCTGGCGCCAGCGCCTCGACGCCGACGACTCTGACGACATCGACGACATCGCCGAAGAGCTTGACGACGACGCTGAGAATGCAGACGTCGAGACTGCTGATGGCGACGCAGACAGCGATGGACTCGCTGGCGGCAGCGAATCGGCATCCGAGGATAATAACAACACTTCGTGGTGGGAAAACGACAATGAATAAATATTTGACATCCACCTGGAACCGGATAGCTGCGTTCTTAGCTGCCTGCGCTCTGGTGTCAGTAATGGGTGCAGTTGGCGCGAATGACGCCAACGCGGCCAGAATTGTTGGGCATCAGGATGCCCCGGGCGTTTCAGCAACGAGCGGCACGGACATTGTGCGCATTACCTTGAGCCCAGGAAACCCGGACGATGATAATTCGCCGGCTTCGGGTTCTATTTCTGGTGTGACCGTCCATCTGGAGCGTCTCAAGGGAATCTCGCCGTCTAGCCCGCAGGACCGCGAGAAGGTTGAAAAAGCCACTGCCGCTGAGCTTGCTACGTGGCCGAAAGATCTCCACTTTAGCCAGGTCACTGATGAAAACGGCTCCGTGAAGTTCAGCGATTTGCCGCAGGGTATTTACCTCGTTACCTCGACAGCTCCGAACGACAGCTACCGGGAGATTAATCCCTTCCTAGTATCGGTGCCGTTCTATGGGCTGGATTATGACTCCACTCCTGTAGAGGGAGTCATTGTGGCGAAGTCGCATAAGCCGGGGGAGACGCCACCACCGTCGACACCTCCGACAACTCCGCCGAAGACCCCACCAACGACGCCGCCGGCAACACCGCCGAAGACTCCACCGACGACGCCGGGCACATCGACTCCGCCGAAGACCCCGCCAACGACGCCGACAACACCGGGTGAACCGGGAACCTCGACGACCCCGTCGACTACCTCCACGCCACCTGATGAGCCGGGGACCTCGACACCTTCGGACTCTTCTGGATCCTCGTCGAGCTCCGGAAGCAGCGGAAGTTCCGGCTCGCTGGCGCTTACCGGTGTACAGGTGGCAGGGCTGGTAGCTCTCGCCGCAGCCCTGATTGGTGGAGGATTCGTCATTATCGCCGCTAGCAGGAAGAACTCAGAAAGTAGGAAGAACTAATGTTTTCGACAACATTCCGCTTGCCGGATTCACTGCGAACTGTGCTTCGCATGTTCTTGGCTGCTTTGCTAGCGGTAGCTCTCGTTGTCAGCGGTCAGGCGTTTGCGCCCAACGCGCCGCAGGCGCAGGCGCAGACGGAGGTCATTCCGACGTCTCCGCCGAAGTATGAGTTTAAGAATATTGATGCTCGCCCCACTCCTGAATACGAGTTCACAATCGATAGGGATGCGACTATTGACAGCCTGCAATTCAACGTTGGTGGGAAAGGATGGATTCAGGGCTATAGTTTGAAAATCAATGGCAGGGCAATCGACCCGCAGATCACTCGTAACGATAGTGCTCGACAGGCGCCACTCGAATTCGTACATAAGGGGTTGAATCAAACGGTAAAGTTGGGCGACAAAGTCACGCTCAGCCTTCACTACACTACCCCGAAAGGAACTGGCGACGTGGCCATAACCCTTCGTGGTACTCCTGACGGCTCCACTGAGCCCACCGATCCAAGTGAGCCAACAGATCCGTCAACGGACCCGACGGAGCCTACCCAGCCGACAGATCCAACAGAGCCGACTGAGCCCACCGAGCCAGAGACCCCGGAACCGGAACCGGAACCAGGAGCGGTAACTCCTGCGGACCCAACTCTTGTCGACCCTGCAACTGCACCGGAGTGTGTGGAGAAGGCTTATATCAATATCCCGGACACCAAGGGAGTTGATTACTACCTCAACGCAAACAAGGCACCTGCCGGACCTCATGTCTATGAGCAGAACAAGCCAGGAACCGTAAAGGTCACTGCTGTAGCGCAGCCAGGTTTTAAGCTTGCTCCGAATGCGCGTACCGAGTGGACTTTCAATCTAAGCGGTGAAGTTAAAGACTGCTCAAATTCTGAAGACCCCAAGCCACCGGCTGTCGATGGGCGGCACTTTGATGCCATCGGTCACGAGTTTGCAGTGCAAGCTGACCCAGTAGATCCGAAGCAGCCCAATGCTTTTACGGCTAAGGTGACTGAGGAATCTCACATGAAGTACGCAACGGTGCGTATCGAAACTGACGCGACTTTCTTGGATCCGCAGAAGTACAACCTCACGCTGGACCAAATTGAACCAGGTGTGACTTTGCTGAAGCGCAACGTCAACATCGGCAATGGGTTCATCACTATGGATGTCGTACCGGTAAAGGACGGCAAGCCGGTTGACTCTGCTCTCGTGCCTAAAGATGCAGTGTTTACCTTCACCAATAATCTTTCACAGAACAAGAACCTGAAGGTGACGCTCGATGTGTACGGAGAGAAAAAGAGCACACCAAAACCACCGGAGATTATCTCTCCGCCGGATGGAGCTCAGTGGGTTCACGGACGTGTCGCTAATCCGCCGATGCCGCAGCGCTGTGGCCTGCGCATTGCTGTGGTGGCCGACCTGTCCACCTCACTGAATTACGCTGATTCAAATGGCTTTACCGAGTCGAAGCGGGCGGCAAATGCTTTGATTGATTCGCTGGCTGGAACCCCTGCAGAACTGGGTATCTACAACTTCGCGGGTGGAGCGCCACGTGCTGCAAACGGCTCAACCTATGGGCAGAACCCTCCTTACATCTCGTTGCAATCAGAACAAGGTGTAAACCGGGCAAAGAGCATTGTCGCTAATTGGCAAGGCGACGGCTCGACCAACTGGGAGGCAGGCCTCAAGCAGGTCGCGGCAGGAAACTATGACGTGGTGTACTTCATCACCGACGGTATGCCGACATATTCCTCGAAAGCGCCCGGATTAAAACTTGGTGGCGAATTTGTTCAAGAATCCGCCCTTAACCAGGCAATTGATGCAGCTAATGAGCTGAAAGCGGCCGGAACTCGCATCGTCCCGATTATGGTCGACCTGACTGTAGGTGGAAAGTATGCTCAGCGCACAACTGTTACTCAGGATCTCGTACTAAAGAATGTACGTTGGTGGAAGAGTGGCACAAGCATTTCAGAGCCCGGACTTTATTGGCAGTTCACGAATAAGTACGTAGATGCAGCAAGTTATGTGGGCGATGATACTACTGCTAACTTCGAGATTGCGTATAAGAATGGTGGTTTCAAGGTTTGGGAGCGAACCCCACAAGGCAGGAATATCGAGATTACGCGTGATCAATCCAAGTGGACCTATGGTCCGCGTGGGGTCAAGACCATGGGTGAGGATATTTCTGGCACCGGTGACACCATCCGAGTCGAGCAGTACTCCAAGCTCGCCGCGCAGATGAAGCAGATTGGTGAACAACTTGCTTCTCGCTGTAACGGAGTTGTGAAGGTCAAGAAGCGCATTGTCGATGAAAACGGCAAGGTTCTCGAAGACGGTGCCCCTGGCTGGGAATTTACCCTTGCCGCAAATGACAATGTCATCGGCACCGGGTCCGGTCCGCTGGTCCATCAGTCGATGAAGGTGACCTCCGGATCCGAATCCGACAAGGGTACTGCATCGTGGAACATTGAAAGCGAACGTGAGCAATCGCTGGTTCTCACCGAAACGCAGAAGCAGGGCTACACCCTGTTCCGTCGCGGTGACACGTTAGATTCCACCGGTGATTTCAACGCGGTGTGTACTCAAACCCGAGGCGGGAAGACCTCACCACTGAAGGTCGAAAACGTCGGCGAGTTCGGCTTCCGGGTGAAGATGTCGGAATCCAATAAGGTCCTATCTTCCATTTCCTGCGTGGTCGATAACTACGAAGCGCCGGACACCAAGCCAGGCAAGCTGACCTTGGAAAAGGCGGAATATGTCGATGGCGAGGGAGTCAAGGTTCTACCGGGGCTTGGTGGTGCGACCTTCGATATCTACCCCTCGGCAGGTGGTCAGCCGGATTTCAGTGGAGGACCGGTCTACACCATCACCCCAGATCAGAAGTCAATTGAGATTAACGAAACTGGTACTTTCTACCTGGTAGAGACTAAGTCGCCGGCAGGGCTTAACCTGCTGCCTGAGCCAGTGGCGTTTGAAATCTCAATTGACCAGGAGACTAAGGAATACACCATCTCGGTGGTGGGTGGCAGTAGCCCGCTGATTAAGGCCGAAGGCTCCGGCGAACTCATGATCATGCAGGTGACCGACACCAAGACCGGCAAGCTGCCAAAGACCGGTGGAAACGGAGTCCTGCTCTGGACACTGTTCGGTGCGGTAATCGCAGCCTGTGGTTGGTTCTGGACTCGTCGCCAGCAGTCCTAATAACAAAAATGGGGTCTGTGCAGTTGCCTGCACAGACCCCATATGGCGGCAAAAAGAATTAGGCTCGCTTCCCACCTACTAGGAAGCCCTACATCACCAAAGCCCTCTTACCAGGGTGAGTTCGCGGTGATGTAAGAGCCAAGCTGTTGTCCGTTCCCATCGATGATGTTCCAGGTAGTCGATACAACCCCGACGGCGCCTTTTTCCGGTACCCATACTGGGCCACCGGAATCGCCGCGTTGAGCGTGCACATTTTGAACCTGTAGAGCACTGTCCTCGGTTTGGTATGCCTCTCGGTCAGCGGCTAAACCGCAGGTCACTTTCCCCGTAGTGTTTCCGTAAATGCAGACTGTCTCACCAGTTTGAACATCTGTCGGGGATATTATGGAGTCACCCGAATACGAATTCTCACCGGCAGTAGCGGGGTCATCAAGCGAAACAACTCCGATATCGTTTCCCGTATCTAGTGAATGGTCATAGGTGGGAGACGGTTGGAATACTCCAATTTTCTGGAAGGTCCCATCCGTCACTGTGTCTCCTTCTTGTCCACAATGACCTGCTGTGTAGATCTGAGAGTTGGTTTTGTCGACGTAGCCAGCTGTGCAGACACTGGCTTGTGGCCCATTAGCGTGAACGATAACAACTGGATCACCTTGGTTGATGGTGGCAGCGTAGGCCGGTAGTCCGGTTGTAGCCGTGATAACGGCAGTGACAGTGAAAATCCATGAAGGTCTATTCATGGGGAAATCTGCTCCTCAGTGAGTTGGTCGGTGGCGGCCCAAAAACTGGTTCTGGCGTTTCCAGGCCGCACATTGAAAAGCATTTCCTCTGGTTGATTTCCTAGAGGGCGAATACGAACGCGCATGGTAAGCGTCCAATCATCCTAAAGATGCCGAAAAACAAAGCTAATCTCGTCGAAAAAGATGGAACTTATGCGTGCCGGGCAGTTTATATACCCGTTTCGTATCGCGAATATAAGGAAATGTATAAAACTATCAGTTAAGGCAGAACCTACGCTCAACTGAGCAATCATGTGCGATAGTGCTCCAAAAATGGGGTGGCAAAAAGGGCAACGCCTATCGGGGGGGGAGCGGGTCTAAACAGCTGCACTAACCAGCAGCAGAGGTGCCGCTGGCACTGTCGCCGTCGTCAAGCGCGGCAACCAAATCGTGGCGCGCACGAGTTCCAATCAGGGGCGGTACTGATCCACCGTCGAAATATGGAATAGTGCCGCAAATTGCACCTTGTTATACAAAGTTGTTGGATTTGTTAGCATTCTGCAGGCAAGTGGGGGCCGCTCGTAACATCAGAACCGTGAATGGCAGGTAAAAACTGCCGTCACGCAGGAGTAATCCAAAAATACAAAAATACCCGGAAGGCTGTGGACAAAAACAAATCAAATCTGCGATCCGGTTTTCTAAGAATTTTTTATAACGAAAGCCGTACTAGACGGACTCTCGCACAGCCATGTGCCCAGCTCGCACTGCAGGTTGCCTGCGGCAGTTATAGCATCGGCGTTGTCCAGACATTTCGTCTACATCACTGAGAACAGGAACGGCATATCATGGCTGACAACGCAAAGAACACTGCTAAGAACACCCCGGCAACTCAGGCTGGCCCGGACTCCGCGAATAAGGGAACCGGCCACGGCCACACTTCTATCGACGACAGCGTCGTCTCCAAGATTGCAGGCATCGCTACCCGCGAGGTCTCCGGTGTTTACGACCTTGGTGGCGGCATGGATCGCTTCGCTGGCTCCGTCCGTGAGTTTGTCTCCGGCGGTAGCGCCAACGTATCCCAGGGAATTGCTGTTGAGGTCGGCGAGCGCCAGGCTGCTGTCGACGTCACCATCATTGCTGAGTACGGCGTTGCCATCCATGAGCTGGCTGAGGCTATCCGCCAGAACATCATTAGCTCCGTTGAGCGTATGACCGGACTCGAGGTCACTGAAGTCAATGTCGATGTTTCCGATGTTCACACCGACTACCAGACCCCGCAGGAGCGCGAAGAAGAGGCCGCTAAGCAGCGCGAAGAGCAGCGCAAGGCCATCGCGGCTGCTAACGAGTCCAAGGAGCAGCCACGCGTTCAGTAGTTAACAACTATTGCGCGTCGAAGCCGGGCAGGATGGGCAGGTAAGCCCGTAAAAAGGGGAATTTCATGTTCGATAATTACACAAAGACCTTCGCGACGATTGCCGTTGTCCTGTGCTTCGCCGCAATGATTGGTGGTTTTACGGGCTTTCTTGCGGTTATTGCCTTCGGAGGTCTGGCCGGTGCAGCCGGTGCGGTACTCGATGGCAAAATCGACGCGCCCGAGCTCAACCGTAAGTTCAACCGAGGAGGCCGCCGACGGTGACTATCCACGTTCCAGCAACGCGTGGCACCACCGTCGTAAGCGAAAAGGCAATCCGCCGCATCGTAGAGATGGCCGTGCGCGCGGTTCCCGGCACCCTCGACCAATCCCGTGTGCTAGGGCGCGACTATCCAATTGTCTCAATCGACAGTGAGATTGCCCCTAGTTCTGCCACTACAAACGTCGTTAGTGCAGTTCGAGTCGCAGTTCGCGCCGTTGCATCATGGCCGGCGCCGACAGCGGAAATTGCGGTGCGCATTCGTTCCAGCGTTGCCACCTGGCTCGCTGATATGGCCGGTCTTGAAAATGTCACCGTCGATGTTGACATCGACAGCGTCGAACCCGGGCACGTGCGTGTCACCCGACAGGACTTAGCGTACTTTTCAGATCACCCGCAGTTGACACCTGTCCGGGTGAACCAGCAGGTAGTGACCGCTCCGCAGGTGCGGCGGGTCCCAGAAGTGCAGTCCATCGCCGTGCCGACGCCGCAGCCAGTGCGCAGTATTTCAGTACCGCAGCCACAGTCAGTGCGTAGCATTCCATCGGTGACACCGCAGCCGGTACGCAGCATTACTCCGCCGCGTCCGGAACGAGTACGCAGTGTCCCAGCACCTGCTCCACAATCGGTGCGCTTCATCACGCCGCCGAAGCCACAACCAGCTGTGGCTATTAAGGCACCAAAGCCGCAACCGGCCCGTCGCATTGTTACGCCGCCGCCGCTGCCAGTGGTTCGCACCTCGGCACCGAAGCCGAAACAGGTGCGTCGCACACCAATTCCACGGCCCATACAGCTGCGAAAGGTCACAGCGCCAAAGCCGTCGTCCTTGGTACAGGTGAGCGTGCCCCGGCAGCCAAATCTGCGTCCAGTACGCGTGCCGTCGCCACGCACAATTAATGTCAAGGCGCCAAGACCAGCGCTACTGCGTCCGGTTAACGTGCCGCGTCCAACTCGGCTGAAACAAGTTCGCGCACCGCGAAAGGAGCAGCTGCGCCCGGTATCCGTGCCGCAACCACGCACCGTGGCGGTAAGCATTCCAGAGCCACGTCCACTGAAAAAGATTGAGGTGACACCCTATGACGCCGACTGAGACGGCTTCGGCCGCGATGGTCTCGGACGAGTCGGTCGAAACTCGCCAGGGACGTGACCCGCGTCAATCGCCAAAGGTCCGCGGGCTAGGAGTTTTCGCTGGTCTGTTGATAATCGCAGTGGCCGTAGTTGCAGGTAGAGAAGCAATTATCAGTGCCAATGGCTCGGGTGGCACCTCATGGTTACAGCCGGTATTCGACTGGTTCAGCAACCCACTGGACTCAGCCGCGTCGTGGGTGCTGCTTCTCGTCGGAATCCTAGCTGCAATCTATGGGCTGGGACAGCTCATCGCAGTGTTTCTTCCTGCCCCGCGTCGGTATGTACGCGTCGATGACGATGGCAACCTGCCAGTGTGGATGCACAAGTCTGACTACCAAGAACTCCACAATGGCACGGCACTTGCTTCCGGAGTTCGCGGCGAATACGAAGGTGATGACAAGTGAAAACATCAGTAAGCGTATTCGACCGAATTGTGCTGTTTCTTTTCTCAGCACTGCTACTGCTGGTAGCAACATGGGCAATTGCGAGCTACTTCGACGTCGCCCCCGCACAGTGGCTTCATGACTCCGGACGGATGGACTCCTGGGGAAAAATACCTGAGCAAAGCTGGTATGTTCCCGTCCTCGGTGTGGTCACAGCGGTTCTAGCGGTCGTCGGCTGTATCTTGGTGGTCGCTAATCTGCGCTCGCACCGGTTCAGCACCGTCGCCGCAGCGGAATCACAAGAAAAACTGGGAGAGATCTCGCTGCCGGTCGCCGACGTTGCCGATGCGGTGTGCACCGATCTAGAGCGCAACGCACACATTAATCAGGCGGATTCGCGGGTCTACCGCGATAATGGAATTCCTACCTTGGAAGTGACTGTGGCAATGTCGCCGCACGCGAGCCTCCCCGCTGTTGTAGCTGCCCTGAAAAACGCGGAGCGTGATATGCGGGATGCCATCGGGCATGCTGATATCGCCTCGACTTACAAAATCGAGCTGGACCGTTAGTCAGCTAGTCAGCTTCGCGGGGAGACAACCTAGATCGGCCAGCTGGGTGCGCTGGCCGGAGGGAGCTAAACAGCAGCAGAGTCGCCGGTGGCACTATCGCCGTCGTCAAGCGCGGCAACCAAATCCCGGCGCGCACGAGCGACACGGGAGCGAATGGTTCCCACACGACACCCTGCGATTTCCGCGGCCTCTGCGTAGGAGTACCCCAGCACCTGCGTCAGAATGAGTGCCTCGCGGCGTTCCTCCGGCAGCTGCTCCAGCAGCACGCGGGCATCAGCGAGCTCCGACCACGACTCGTCAGTCGTAAACTGCTCGGCAGCGTTTTCCACTTCCACCGCAGACTTCTTCGGCCGCGCCGAATCATGGCGAACCGAATCCACCCACACACGCCGGGCCAGCGACAATAGCCACGTGCGGGCAGAAGAACGCGCCGCAAAACGGGGGAGCGCCCCCATCACACGCAGATACGTCTCCTGCGTTAAATCATCCGCGGCATCGACGCCACCCAGGTGTGCGACCAGACGCCACACGTCCTTCTGGGTCAGCCGTACGAACTCCGTCAGCGCAGCCTGATCACCGCGACCGGCTTTCAGCGCCAGCTGCGTGATGTATTCGTCATTAGAGACGAGGCGTGCGGGAGTCATGGACATAGCTTAGCAACTTAAAACCTAAAGATAATTCGCCTGGCTGCACGTGGCCTCACCTGCAAAAAGCAGGCGGCGACGCAGCCAGGCGAACTAGGGGCTGAAGTGTTAGAAGCGGATGGCGTCGATGGGCTTGACGCGGACTGCGATGGTGGCCGGGATAATACCCGCCAGCGCGCCCACGAATGTCGCGACCAACACGCCGATTACCGCGGCCGTGACGGGGTAGGCCACGGCACCGGTCTCCAGCGGCAACGCCAGCATCTTATCCAGCGGCAGCTGCTTGACCGTGATGATCGAGGCAATCACGCCAACCACGCCCGCCACCGTCGTGGCGACAATCGACTCCAGGAACACAGAGATAAAAATCCGGCCTGCCGACGCGCCCATTGCGCGACGAATACCAATCTCACGGACACGGTGGCCGATGGTGACAATCGAGACTGTGAGCAGCCCCAACGCGCCAAGCGCGATCACGATGCCGCCGATAATGCCCAGCGCCGTAGTGATGGTGTTATTCATCTCCTGGGAAATCTCCGTGTCCTTCTCCGACAGGGAGGTATTCACCTTCCAGCTGGGGCCGAGCTCCGCCTGGAAAATATTGTGCAGCGCCTTCTGGTTTTCCTTCGCGGACTCCTCAGGCGTTGCGACGAGAAGTTGCGGCTCACCCACCGGCCCCTCGTAGCTGGCATTGAGGAAAGAATCGTAGTGCGTGACAATGCTCGGGGCGTCCCACGATCCGAGGGACTTATACACTCCCACCACGGTGAAAGTGGTGTTGCCGGTTTCCTTCAAGGTGAAGGTTGGATGGTCGGCTAGTGCTGGGTTTCCCAGGCTTTCGTAGAATTGGTCGTTGACCACCACGGGGTTCATCAAGCGCTGGCCATCGGCATCTTCAAGGCGACGTCCCTGCACGATGGTGCGGGCGTAGATATCGAACCAGCCCGGGTCAGCGGCGATCAGCTCGGGGGTGCCTGGCGAAAAACACTCGTAATCATCCGGTGCGCAGTCATCCATATTGTGCTCAGGTGTGGCTGGCTGCATGCGAACTCGCGACCACAAGTTGGCATGGGTGGTCTCTACCAGGCGATGCGTGGCAGCGGAAAAAGCGTCGTTGATGGACCCGTCCGGATTGATGACGCTCAAATCGTCCGGTCCGTTTCCGCCGACGCCCGCGCCGCCGAAGCTGCCGAAGCTATCGGCCATTGTGCCGGCGCTGCTGTCACCGCCGAAGCCGCCATCGCCGAAGTCTCCACTATCCTCAGAACCGGAACTACCCGCTCCGGCAGTCAACGTGACCGTGCCGGCGATACCCGTGCTCTGCGCGGTTACCGCATCCTGAGAGCTGGTGAGAATATTGCCAAGCGCAATGACTGTGGTCATCGCCCACACTGCGGCGGCCACACTGACCAGCGACAGCATGATGCGGCCACGGTTAATGCGCAGCTCATGCCACGCTTCCAGCAGAGCGCCGAGATAAGGCGTTGCTGCATAGAGGAAGGAAGGCCGTGACTTCGATTCTGTTTCTTTATTCGTCGTCATCAGCAACCTCCTCGAAGCCGTGCATAGCGTTGGCGGCAGATAGCAGGACGGAGTCGGCGTGCAACTGACCGTCGCGAAGCTCAAGTGCCCGATCGCCGCGCTCGGCGACCTCTAAATCGTGCGTAATCACAATCAGCGCAGCATTGTTTTCCGTGGCGACTTCTTCGAGCAGATCCATGACGATCTTGCCGGTGTCGACGTCGAGCGCACCAGTGGGCTCATCGGCAAGAATGAGCTGCGGTTGGCGCACGAGCGCACGGGCAATCGCCACACGCTGCTGTTCACCACCGGAAAGCTGCGAGGGCGTGGCCTCTAGACGATCGCCCAGACCGACGCGCTCCAGCATCGCGGCGGCGAGCTCGGTGCGATTCCAGAACTTCTCGCCCCGGTCGTACATCAGCGGAACCTCAACGTTTTCCAGCGTGGTGCGGGAAGGGAAGAGGTTGAACTGCTGGAAGACAAATCCTAAATTATCGCCCCGGAGCGCAGCGCGTTTCCTATCCGACAAGGTGGAAATATCAGTGCCGTCGAACGTGTACGTGCCAGAATCCGGCAAATCGAGCATGCCAATGATGTTCAGCAGCGTTGACTTACCCGAACCGGACTGGCCGACAATGCTGAGGTGCTCACCGCGTGGCACTTCGAGGTCGATGCCTTTCAAAATAGGCAGCTCCTCGCCGTTGGGCAGCGTCACTGTTCGAGTGACTGCGGTCAAACTAAGCATGGCGCGGGCCTACTTTTCAGAGCCAGCGTCATCGCCGGACTCATCGAAGCCAGTGTCACTGCCATCACCAGCACCGGTGCCAGTGCCGTCGCCGCTGCCGTCGCCAGCGAACTCGTTCTTGTAGGAAGGCACGTACTCCAAAACCTGCTGGCCTTCCTTAAGGCCGCGTTTAATCTCAATGAAAGTGCCATCATTGGCGCCCAGCTCGACCTTGATCTTGGTGGGCTTGCCGCCATCCTTAGCCGGCGCGTAGACAACACCTTCGCGGAAGCGTCCCTCCACGGCGGTCACTGGCAGTGCTGGAACCTCCGAGGTCGTGCCGCTGCCAAGAATCAGCGTTGCGGGAACACCTTCGTAGACGGTCTGATCTGCGGGAATATCGCAGCGCAGCTGTGGGCCGCCCGAGGAATTACCGGCAGCGGCGGCACCCATGCCAGCGCCGTCTCCGGCACCAGCGCCAGCGCCAGCGCCTTGCGAGCCCGCGCCACTTCCCGTGACCGTCTTCACCGAATCACACAAAAACGGTGCCGGGCCATCGGTGATAGCGAGGCGGCCATTGTTAATCGAGTCTCCCAGCGTGTACAGCTGGCTCGGCTTGATAGGTGCTACGGCGTGGAAGCTATTCGGCGAAATGGTGCCAATTTCCTGGCCAATCTCGACCGTCTGGCCAATGACGATATCCCACTGCACAGTGCCAGAAGCCTTAGCGGTGATGTTTCCCCAGGTTACGGTGGTTTCGGGCGCAGTGGCTGCGGCGCTTTCATCATCGGAATCCGCGCCGCCGGAGGTGCTGGCAGTCTCGGACACCGAGGTCTTCTTCACCTGGAGCAGGTTTTGCCCCTCTACGGCGTTGCCACCGCTGTTGACAAAGGCGTCAGTGATTTCACCAGACGCGTTGGCGCGAATCACGGTGGGCTCGTCCGGGACGATGGTGGCAGACAGCTTCTGCGTGTTATTGATTCGCTGAGGGGATAGCTCCGTGGTGGGTTGGGAGAAATCACCGGTTGCTTGCGCAAAGTCCTCGTCGTTAGCGGGGAAGAATGCGATCTTGAGAAGCGCAATGGTCGCCAGCAACGCCAGCGTGTACTTGAAGATTGTGAGCGCTTTTGCGCCCCTCCCTTGTTTTTTCATGTCTGCAGAAGTATCCGATCAAAATCCAAATTGACAGCGTGGTACGCGAAAAATCCTACCCTCAACCCACGCGGGCAGTGGTAGTGCTGGCTATACCTTTTATTCACTGCTGATAGGTATTGCTTGAAAGCGCAGTAAGTGCTTTTCGACGGTCATTGTGTGTGGTTTTCGTGGAGGAAAATTCTGCCCTTTTTGAGACCGATTGTTTGTCGCTGATACAGCGAACCTAATCGGACTAATAATTAAGGCCTCATATCAATCACGGACAACTAATAGGAACAATATGAAACTTCGTGTAGGGTGGAAAACGTCAGGGCATGTTGTGACTGTTATCTAGCCCTTGTCTTTAGGAGGAAACGCCCCCATGTCGAATCTCTATGAAGGCTCCAATGGTCCGACCACTCGTCTCAACGGTGCGCCGGTTCCTACAGAGCAGCACTCGCAAACCAATGGCCTACAGGGAGGTATTAACCTCCACGACGTCCACCTGCTGGAAAAACTCGCGCACTTCAACCGTGAGCGCATTCCGGAGCGCGTTGTTCACGCTAAGGGCGCAGGTGCTTTCGGTGAGCTGACCGTCACCGAGGATGTCTCCAAGTACACCAAGGCTGCCGTCTTCCAGCCGAACACTGTCACTCCGATGCTGGCGCGATTCTCCACTGTCGCTGGTGAGCAGGGCTCCCCGGATGGTTGGCGTGACGTGCGTGGCTTTTCGCTGAAGTTCTATACCGAAGAGGGCAACCTCGACATCGTGGGCAACAACACTCCAGTGTTCTTCATCCGCGATGGCATTAAGTTCCCGGATTTCATCCACTCTCAGAAGCGCCTGCCGGATACGGGCCTGCGCGATGCCAATATGCAGTGGGATTTCTGGACTGCCTCTCCGGAGTCCGCTCACCAGGTCACGTACTTGATGGGTGACCGTGGTATTCCGAAGGACTTCCGTCATATGGACGGCTTCGGTTCCCACACCTACCAGTGGATTAATGCTGAAGGTGAGCGTTTCTGGGTTAAGTACCACTTTAAGACTCGCCAGGGCTGGGACTTCCTGACGGATGATGAGGCCGCTGAGCTGGTAGGCGAAAACACCGAGCACGCTCGCCAGGATCTCTTCGAGGCGATTGAGCGCGGCGACTACCCAACCTGGGATGTCAAGGTGCAGATTATGCCTTACGACGAGGCCGCCAGCTACAAGGTGAACCCGTTCGACCTGACCAAGACCTGGTCGCAGAAGGACTACCCGCTGATTCCGGTCGGTCACTTCACCCTGAACCGCAATCCGGGCAATTTCTTCGCCGAGATTGAGCAGGCCGCATTCGCGCCGTCGAATACCGTGCCGGGTGTTGGCTTCTCCCCGGATAAGATGCTGCTGGCTCGTGTGTTCTCCTACGCTGATGCGCACCGCTACCGTCTTGGTGTCAACCATGACCAGCTGCCGGTGAACCAGCCGCGCTGCCCAGTGAATTCCTTCTCGCAGGATGGCTATGGCACCTACCACTACGCGGACCCGAACCTGCCGGTTCATGGCTCCAACGCCGCCGGACGCGGCCCGGAGGCCGATACCGCGGCTGAGGCCAAGGCCGCTGGCTGCCCAGTGCACTCCGGTCACGCGGGGCAGGTTGACGCTGGCACCTTTGGCCAGTGGGAAAGCGTGGGCGAAGAGTTCTACGCCGGCGCCTACGTGCAGCACCCTGAGGATGATGACTTCTCGCAGGCAGGCGACCTTGTTCGCAACGTGATGGACGATGCCGAGCGCGATCGCTTGGCAGACAACATCGTCGGTGCCATGCAGGGCGTTTCCCCAGAGGTGGAGCAGCGTGTCTACCAGTACTGGACCAACGTTGATTCCTGGCTCGGTGCTGAGGTGGAAAAGCGCTTCAAGGCAACGAAGTAAGTACAAAAAGCGTTAGCCCTGCAGGTGGTTTGACCATCTGCAGGGCTAACGCTTATTTAAAACTTCTGTCTGTGCATGACAGCCACGGGCTTGGTGGTTGCCTGCACGCCGACCCGGTTTGGGGCGGCTAAGGAACAACCCTAAGTGTGAGCTGTTTTAGACCCCGATGCCCGGCAGGCTCGGGGAGCCGTTGAAAAGCGACTTCGGAGCAGCTGCAGCCTCGTCAGCCTCTTCGGCGGACTCGGCAGCTTCTTCGCCCTTTGCGAGTGACTCGTCGGCGCTGTCAGCCTCGACACCGCTGACGTGAGTGGAGTTGTCATTCGTGGTGGACTGGTCGTTCGTGATGTTGATGTCCATGAAGTCGCGGCCGAACGGAGCGTTCCAGTCACCGGTTTCCAGGAGGGTCAGATCACCATCGATGGTCGGGTTAATCTCGAAGGTGACGTTGACGGTCGGGCCGGAAGGCATTGCTTCCAGAACCTCAACGATAGGAGTGACGTCCATTTTTGGTGTTCCTTTTAGACAGTAACGAAATGAAGAATATCGGTTTTAACTGAACAATAAACCGCAGTCTTTATTAGAGACTGGCGGTTTATTGTGTCAAGGATTGGCGGAGCTATTGTCCTGCCGTGCAGCCCGGGAGCTTACTTGCCGATGCCAGAAATGGTCGGGTTCAGGAAGTCGAAGTCCTTGGACTGGTCGACCTCAGTGTGCGGGTTCAGGAAGTCGGAAACCTCCTTGTCGTGGGAGTCGTGGGTGGAGTAGTCGTCGTTGGAGGTGATGTCCAGGAAGTCGTTACCGAACGGCAGGTTCAGGTCGCCACCAACGTTTGCGAAGTTGATGTCGTTGCCAGCCAGCTGCTCGAAAGCCGGCAGCGGGCTCTCGACGGTGACGGCCGGAAGGGCTTCGAGGATGGTTGCGATATCTTCTGCAGAGCAGGACATGAGAAAATCCTTAGGTTCTCGGGGGTAAAGATTTTGAGTCGCTCTTGGCGAACTCACAGAAATTAAGTTAACCGATGGGGCAAGGGGCTGCAATGAAAAAATAAGTGCCTCGGTCCGCTTCCGGTCGGTTGTGTCCCCTGAAGCTCGCTCAAATTCGTCTAAAAATATTGGAAAGAGGGCGGTTTTGAGTCGATCGGGACGACCCCGGCCTCTGCCTGAATATCGGATGACAAAAGTGTTGTTTTCCTAATATTTACCGGGATTGCATTGATTGTTTTGTTCTTGGTGTCACAAAGGTGCAGGCAAACGGCGAATTCAACAAAAATGATAACCAAGGGTTCCCTAACTAAGGGAAACCAAAGTTTAGTTAACGGCAAAAACTGCCATTCAATTTAGGGGCATAAACGGGATTAACGAGCGACCCATATCCCATGAGAGGTACATCACATTGCGGGAGGCCAAAAGTGTGGGGAAACATACCCCCTTTTGGGTAGGGTGGGTGGCCCAAAGGGGGTCTTGGAGAGCACTGAGAGGCTGCTCTGAAACCGGCCGGAAGCGGCGTATGCGGGACGCTTCCCGTGCCGCTAGCTACCGCTCCGGCACGTAGTCCTCAGCGGAGCCATCACGGGCACCCAGCACCGCGCGTCCAAGTACCTCGGAGGCGACGGTGGCGACGACCAGGACGGCTACAATGGCCAGAATGGCGGTGAGGGTTTTGCCCCACGTCAGATCGCCCTGGTCGGCCTCTAGGACCAAGTTGGCAATCACCAGTGCGGGGATGCCCACCATGATTCCGGCGGAAAGCTGGTTCAACCGGCTCAGGGCATCTTTAGAGCGCCACATGGCCACGCCCGCCAGGAGCAGGTACAAAGATCCGCCAATGACCAGCACGGCAAACAATATAGTTACAAGAATTGAAGCGATACTCATATTGCGATTCGTCCTTAATCGGTCTTAGCGGCGGCCACGGGAAATAACTCGGGCCAGGCCCACGGTCGACAAAATGCCAAGCAGACCCGCCAGCATTGCAATATCGAAAGTGATGGCCGTAGTCCGCAGCATGGCAGTTGTGAGGAACACTCCCACCATGGGGTAGAAGGCAGCGTCGGAAAGCACTGCGCGTGAGACATTGCCCTTGACTCGGAAGATCAGCACCACGCCCACAAGCAGCGCCACTGAACATAGAGCAATGCCAATGCCGCTAATTACCTGTACTGCGGTGGGATCGATCAATGTGTCATTCATGAGCGTGCTCCTTTGTCTTCGCCTTTGGAGGCAATGCCATCCGGCAGCGGCAGACCATGGTCGACCTCAGCGGCAACGCCGACGACGGCATCCGGGTCAATGAACTTGTCCGCGTTGTACTCCTCGAAGACGAACGCCTTCGGGCGGGGGACATCGCGGAGGCTGGGAACGAGGTGCTCCTCCATGTCGTAGAGGGAGTCGTACAGCGCGTCCAGGTCGGCACCGAAGATTGCGTGGATGATGAACAACCGCCCCACATCGGTCTCACGGACACCGCAGACCAGCGTGCCAGGAGTCATGGTGATGGACTCGGCAAAGAGAGTGACCTCAAGGTCAGACGTCACACGCAGCGGCAGCCCAATGAGCACCGGCTGCTGCTTCTGGTGCGGGCGCAGCGTATCGCGCACCACGTCCGTCGCAGCCACAATAACCTGCCAGACCAGCCAGAGGGAATAGCGGATAACATGCAGGAACTTCATCAGTAAATACCTCCGATGGCGTTTTCGACCCCGCCGAGAGTGGCCTCGCGGTAGCCATCAATATTCAGCAGCGCATCAGCCGCACCGGTGGTCGCCCAAGTGACGGCGCCGACTGCGACAAACATTGCCACAGAAATAATTGCCAGCATGGCGGACGGCGCAACCAGCGCGCCCGGAACGCGAACGGAATCATCCACGCCCTGCATGGGGCGGCCCCAGAAGACCGCGCGCCACAGCCGAATCATGGCCAGCAGCGAGCCCAGCGAGGCCACGATGATTGCGGTGATTGCAATAATCGAACGGGCATCGCCAGTAGCAGCAGAGGCGAAGACAATGCCCACCTTGCCCCACACACCGGAAAATGGCGGGAAGCCAACAATGGAGAAGCTCATCGCTGCCATCACCCAAGCGACTGCTTGGTCGCGGCGGGCAAGCCCAGAAAGCCTGGAGAGCGTACCCGTACCGTAGGTCTCTTCCACCGCACCGGAGCCCAGAATGAGGGCACCGACAGTCACCATGTGGTGGATCGCGTAGAAAATACCCGCAGCCAGTGCCGCCTTGGCGCCGCCGCCGTCGTTAGCATCCGTGAACGCCAGCACAATCAGAATGAACGGCATACCCGTGACCATCTGGTAGGCGAGCACCTCACGCATGGTGTTCTCAGCGAGGCCAGCAAACGCGCCGACCAGCATCGAGATTGCCATGATGATAATGATCGGCCAGTGCCAGGAGGGGTTCATGCCCACAATCACGACGTAGATGCGGAACAGCATGTACACAGCAACCTTCGTATGCACCGCAGAGAACAGCGCCATCACCGCAGGGCTTGTCGACGGGTACGTCCTCGGCAACCACGTGTGCGCCGGAACCAAACCAGCCTTCACACACAGTGCGATGATGACAATGCCGAGCGCGACCACACCCGTGCCGCCAGGGCCGCCCTTGCTGGCCATGTCGGCCAGCATTGCGATGTTCACATTGCCCGCCGAGCCGTAGATCAGCGCGACACCAATCAGCAACACCGTGGAGGTCAAGAGGTTGACCAGCACGAAGTTACGGCCAGCAGCCAGGCGGTGCCAGGTACCGGTGACCGCAATTAGGCCGTAGGAGGGGAGCAGCATGACCTCCATGAACACGAAGAAGTTGAACAAATCGGCAGTCAGGAAAGCACCCGACATACCGGACAACATCATCAGTGTCAGGGAGGGGAAGAACCGCGAAGTGTTTTCGCCCGCGACGTGGGCGAACCAGTTACCGATGGCAACCACAGCCGCGGCCACACCCAGCATCAGCATGGAGAACGTGTCCGCCAAGAAAGGAATCGAGATACCACCGGGGAACGCGCCCACACCGTGGCCGACCGGGCCGTTGTCAGCGACGTAGAACATCACCCAAAACGCAGCCAGCGACGACAGTGCCGGAACGGCGATGCCCATCGTCGCGCGCATCCACAGCTTCGGCAGAATGGCTGCGACCGCCGACAGAATCAGCGGCAGTGCCGCAAACAGCGGCAGTAGCGAAGACAGAGTTGAAGGGGACATTGCAGAGGCTTCTACCATTTCTCGTCACCGCCGTATGGGGTCTCGCGCGGGAACTTATCCGGAGCCGGAGTGACTCCCGGGGTGCCGGTGACCGTGGAGTCCGAGTCAGCCGGAATGTGCTTACCTGCACGACGACCAGCCGTCGACAGCTGTCGCATAGCCTCGCGGTCCTCATGGATACGAGTGTCGTCATCGCGGCCCAAACCAGACAGAGCCAGCATGAACGCGGTGACGGCCATGGTAATCACGATGGCCGTCAGCACGAATGCCTGCGGCAGCGGGTCAGCCATCTGCTCGGCAGCGCCAGCGCCCGCAGTGGTCTCGTTGCCCAGCAGCGGTTCGCCGCGCCAGGCGCCGACACCCGTGGACAAAATAATCAGGTTGGCGGCATGGGAAATCAGAGTCATGCCGATGATGGTGCGCAGCATGCCGCGCTGTAGCACCAGGTACGTGCCACCGCCTGCGAGGACGGCAGCCATGATGGCGATAATCACTTCTTAGCCTCCTCAACGGTGGCATGAGCTGGGGCGGGGGCGGAGGCGCTCTCCGCTTCTGAGGCGAACACGCCCATCTCCGGCGGCACCCGCAAGCTCGAGCGGTCTGAGTAGAGATCCTGCATCACATCGTCCGACCCGGTCACACCAGGACGGTTCGGGCCGCCCAGGAGATTCAGCGCGGTTGCCACAATGCCGATGACGGCCAGGTACACGCCGACGTCGAAAAGCAATGCCGTGGTGAGGTGCTGCCCCAGGAACTCGCCGTAAAGCGGTGCCAAGAACGACCCCTTGGCGAATCCGACGAAGCCCGTGCCGATAGCCGTGATGACACCCGCAGCACTGAGCGCCACCGGGATCTTCTTGCCGAAGACCAGCTCGTCGCGGTCCTTGGACAGGTAAATCAGCATGACGGCAGCGGCACCAATCAGCGCCGCGTTGAAGCCGCCGCCCGGAGCGGTACCGCCGCGGTAGAGAACCACAGCGGACAGGGCGAACAGAAGCGGAGCCAACCAGCGGACCAGCCAGCGCATCATGATGGAGTTCAGAGCGGGCTCCGCAAGCGGGGAAGGCTGATCGAGCAGGTGCGGGAAGCGAGGCATCGACGTGACAACCGCCGCCATCGCGACACCCGCCATACCGAGAACCGCCAGCTCACCCATCGTATCGAAAGCACGGAACTCAACCAGGATCACGTTGACAATGTTGGTCTCGCCCGTGACCTTCTCAGTGTTATCGATGTACCACTGCGCGACCTCAGGCATCTGACGACGGCCAGTGAGGAACCACACCGCGCCGAACGTAGCCAAGCCCACGGCAACTGCCACAACCGCCGCCGAGGCACGGCGGTTCTTCGAGGTCTCAGAGAACGCACGCGGCTGGAAGCGCAGCACCAGCATCATCAGCACGACAGTCAGGATTTCCACCATGAACTGCGTCAATGCCACATCCGGTGCGCCCAGCAGGAGAATCTGCAGCGTGACACCAACACCGGTGACGCCGAGCAGCACAGCCGCCTGCAAACGGTTCTTCGCCCGAAGCGTGGCCCACACGCCAATCACGACAACAACCAGCGGAATCAGATCGGTCAGGTGATCGATGCCGTCGATCTTCGGCAGCACCGGAGCGCCCCCGACACCCGGAGCGATTGCAATAACCAGGGCGTACACCGCGAGCAAACCAAGCAGCGGCAACAGGTGACGCGATGGCTGATGCGAACGCGCCACCTTGCCCATCGCGCGCCCCACACGCTGCGAGACGCTCAGCGACGCGTTGATTGCCTCCACACCAGTGAACGGGAAGAGCTTGCGGTCTGCCATGACGGCGCCTACGCGGGCACGAGTGAAGATGAAGCCCACGCCGACAGCCAGCACAACCACAGAGATGATCAGCGGCACATTCACGCCGTGCCACAGGCTCAAGTGCGATTCCTGAGTCGTGCCAGCCGGAAGCTGACCGACCGTATCGGCCACGCGGTCCAGCGGGCGGTTCAAAATAGCGCCGGCAGCGAAGGCGGCTGGAAGGCTAAGCACGCCAGGGATGGCAGCCGGGAGCCACAGCGAAATTGGAGCCTCAGTGATGTGGTCCACGTTGCGCGGACCATCCACAAATGCACCGAACACCAAACGTGCCGAGTACGCGAAAGTACCAATCGCACCAATCGCCGCCACCGTCAGCAGAATGACGACACCGGTGTTGCTGAGCGGCGCACCTTCGAATGCGGTCAGCATGCCTTCCTTCGACATGAAGCCGAAGAACGGCGGAATTGCCGCCATCGATGCCGCACCGAAAATCATCGAGCCAAAGCTCCACGGCATCTGCTTCCACAGCGGACCGAGGCGACGAATATCGCGCGTGCCTGCCTGGTGATCAACCACACCAGCCATCATGAACAGCGAAGACTTAAACATCGCGTGCGCAATGGTGTGCACAACCGCAGCCATAATCGCGAACTTCGTGCCCACACCAATCGTGGCGACAATCCAACCCAACTGCGAGACCGTCGAGTACGCAATCAGCTTCTTCAGGTCAGTCTGCTGCAGCGCAAAGTAGGCCGTGGCAACAGCCGTCCACATACCCATGACGATCAGCAGCAACTGCCACACGCGCACGTCCGCGAAGACCGTGGAAAAACGCATCAGCAGGTAAACGCCTGCCTTGACGACGGCCGCAGCGTGCAAGAAAGCCGAGACGGGAGTTGCCGCCGCCATGGCCTCTGGAAGCCAGGCGTGGAAGGGGAACTGAGCTGCCTTCGTGAAAGCGCCCAGGGCCACCAGCGCGGCAATGAGGCTGCGCGCTGCCGGGTTGGCCTCCCACTCAGGCGAAGCCAAAACCTCGGTGAGATTCGTGGAACCGGTTAGCCACACCGCACCGCCGAGGGCGGCCAGAAGCAGCAGGCCACCGGTGAAGGTCAGCAGGAGTGTGCGCAACGAGCCCAGCTCGCCCGACGAGCCCGACCTCGCAATGAGCAGGAACGACGCCATCGAGACCAGTTCCCACCCGATGAAGAGGAGCATGATGTCGTCGGCAAGCACGAGGAGCAAAACCGCCAGCATGAACGCCGTCATCAGGACGTAGAAGCTCATCGCGGATTTCTTCGGCGGCAAATACGCGGTGGAGTAGATGAAGACTATCGAGCCCACCAACAGCGCCAAGAAGCTGAACACCATGGAGAGGGGATCGAGCTTCAGCGCAAACGCCGCGTTCAGTTCCGGGGACCAGACGCGGGACCAGGTGAAGGTGGTGCCGTCGAGAATATCGCCCGTTACACGCGAAAGCTGGACCACCGACGCGAGAAAAAACGCGACGATGGGCCAGCCTGCGTGACGACCAAGGAGCTTCACAAACAGCGGG
This sequence comes from Corynebacterium sp. LK26, assembly GCF_014335085.1. Taxonomy (NCBI): domain Bacteria; kingdom Bacillati; phylum Actinomycetota; class Actinomycetes; order Mycobacteriales; family Corynebacteriaceae; genus Corynebacterium; species Corynebacterium sp. LK26. The sequence goes on along the minus strand of NZ_PDHB01000004.1, from coordinate 132,069 downwards.
GTCAGCGCCAGGGCAACCGCGACCAACAGCGGGACCGAAAGGAGGGTCAGGCTGTTGGTGGAGGTTTGGGCAGCTTGGGCTGCTTGAGCTGCTTGGGTGGCTTGGACTGCTTGAGCTGCGAGCGTTGTTGCGTGCTCGGCGGAGCTGCTTGCTTGGGCGGTAATCGTTGCCGGGGCAGAAAGAACGGAATCTAAAGAATTCAATGTTGCCGATACGCCGCCGGACGCAAACTCAGAGGCCAATGTCTGGTCTGGTGGTGCGGTCGCCGACGGCGGACTGGCTGTAAAGGAGCTGGCTGATGCCAGAGCTGTTGCCAGGTGCGTCACTTGGGGGCTACTTTCACATTGCTGTTAAAAAGGTTCGTACTTCTACAGACTAACAGCCACGAAATTGCTCCACGCGGGGTGAAAGGGGCATTTGGGGGAGCGGGGAAAGGCTCTGCGGATCCAGTAGTGAAAATACATAGGTACGAGTGATGGACGGGGTGTCGAACCGAGTTACTGACTGCGTTTATGACAGGTGGTGTTGGATTGATGCGAGTTACTGACTGCGTTTATGACAAAAATGGCCCGAAAAATGGCTTGAAAGTGTCATAAACTCAGACAGTTTCACATTTGCAGCCCCTGAGTTTTCGGGTTGACAGTTTTGCCACGTAACCCCGTAACCCCGGGCTGTGGTGCTGCCGCGGTTGGGGTCTGACTAGTCGCTATCTTGAGAGTCAGACACGCTCTTTGGCTATCAACCCTGAACGGCGGCGAAAAGTAGGCCCAGAAGCCAATGACAAAACCCTCCCTCACTTGGATAACTCCAGGTGAGAGAGGGTTTCTACTTGGTCGGGGTAGCGGGATTTGAACCCACGGCCTCTTCGTCCCGAACGAAGCGCGCTACCAAGCTGCGCCATACCCCGAGGCCACAGACACAAACTGGGAACATACGTCTCAGTGCTGTGCTTGCGAGGACTTACTTTAGCCCGACGCTGAGTCAGAATGCAAAACGCCTGCTTAACGGGCTGTGGGGACAAGCCGCGGTCTCCGCCGCGCCCTTACAAACTACGAACTGCACCCCGACGGACTACGAACTACGAATCCCGCTCCACAACCTCAATCAAGGTCGCGGATGGGCGGCAGAACAAGCGCACCGGAGCGTAAGGGGAAGTGCCAAGGCCATTGGAGACATGCAGCCACGTCTTCTCGGTCCAGCGCGACAGCCCCGAGGCCCGCGAGCGGTCGATACCGCAGTTGGTCACAATGGCCTTCCCTCCGGGCAGACAGACCTGGCCACCGTGTGTGTGACCAGAAAGCACCAGTTCGTAGCCGTCTTCCGCAAAAGCATCCAACACGTGGGGCTCTGGCGAGTGCGACAGGCCGATAGCGATGTCGGCATCCGCATTCGGGGCGCCGGCAATCTGCGAATAGTCCTCCAACTCGTGATGAGGGTCATCCACACCGGACAGCGCCACCTTCACGTCACCCGCCACAAACTCCAGCCGGGCATGGGTGGCATCCTGCCAACCGTGTTCGATAAACGCAGCGCGCATGCCGCGCCACGGCAGTTCGACGCGTGAGGGCTTGCGCTTCTTGCCTGTCAGGTACTTCAGCGGATTGACAGGCCGCGGCGCGAAGTAGTCATTCGTGCCAAACACGAATGCGCCCGGACGGTTCAGCAGGGGACCGAGCGCTGCGAGGACACTGGGAACGGCCTTATCACTGCCCAGGTTGTCGCCGGTATTAATCACCAGGTCAGGGTTCAGAGCATCGAGGCTGGCAACCCACTTCTGCTTCAACTTCTGGTCGGGGAGCATGTGGAAGTCGGAGACATGCAGAATCCGGAAAGGCTCACCCTCGCGCTTTCCCACCCGGGCGAGCGTGCCGGGTGCCAGCACGGGAACTTGCACACGGTGGAGTTTAAATGCGCGCAATTCGATTTGGTTCGCGTAGAGGAACGTCGTCAAGCCAAGCGTGGCGAGAGCTGCGGCAGACCGCAGAATTCGGTTGGAAAAAGCGCGCGATGTCATGACAGAGACACTATCAACTACAGCGGTAATCTAGGGCGTATGAGTGAACTGAAGAACACAATTGTCTCCGATATGACCGCCGCAATGAAGGCCCGCGACAAGGAAACCGTTGCGGCGCTGCGCATGCTGAAGGCCGCCATCCAGACCGAGGAGGTTTCCGGCTCCAAGCACGAGCTCACCGATGACGAGGTGCTGCGTGTGATTGAACGGGAGGTCAAGAAGCGTCGCGAGTCCGCTGAGATGTATGCCGAGAACGGCCGCCAGGAACTTGCCGACGCCGAGCTCGCCGAAGCAGAGGTTTTCGCCCGCTACCAGCCGGAACAGCTTGACGACGACGCCGTGAAGAACCTCGTCGCGGAATCCGTGGCCGAGGTTGCTGGCGATGGCACGCCGAGCATGAAGATCATGGGCCAGGTTATGAAGGTGGCTAAGGAAAAGGCCGCTGGCCAGGTCGATGGCAAGCGGCTTTCCGAGGCCGTTAAGGCTGCCCTGCAGGGCTAATGCGGCCTTTCGCCGTTTTCCCTTTTCGGCGATAAGCGTTGGAGCTGCCTTCTAGGGTGAACTAGAACGGCAGCAGTGGAATCAGATCCCGCAAGCTCGGCGCTGGCGGAGTGTTGGGACGAGGGAACTGCGGTAGCGGATCCGGCCGGGTCGTCGTCGAATCCGGCCGCGGTGATGGCGCTGGTGGCGGGGTCGGACGGCGGGTGCCATCGGCCACGCGAATCGTGACGGTGCCACCCTTGAGTAGTAGCGGCGGCTGATCCAACCCGACCACGATTCCGCGCGACTCGCCGGTGAGGGAGACTGTGCGTTCCTCTACCTTGTAGCCGGCCTTCTTAAGGGTCTCCCGGGCCTCGGCCTTCTGCATGCCCACCACATTCGGCATTTGGGTGATAGAGGTACCCAGTCCGTAGTCCGAATCCAGTGGTGGGAGGTTCTTTCCGCCATAGTCCTCGATGACCGGGCCGACTGCGCCGAACCATGTCCGCGCGGGCTCGCGACCACCAAAGAGGTTGCCGTTCGGGCACTGGCGCAGCGGCGACGTGCACAGCTCCGTGACAGTCGGGGTGTCGTTGTAGGCGTACACCGATCCGGCCAGGCCGCCGGTGAAGCCCAGGAATGCCGCGGACTGGTTCGACTCGGTGGTACCGGTCTTAGCCGCGACTGGACCTTCCCAATTCAGCTCTTTCGCGGCATCCTTCGCGGTGCCATCGGTGGCGTCATTGCTGAGCGCATTAGCAATCGCGTGCGCGACACCCGGCTCCACTGCCTGCTCGCACGGTGGCACATTCAGCTTGACCGCATTGCCCTTGGAATCCGTGATCGACTCAATCGGAGAGGGCTCGCACCAGCGGCCATTGCTGGCCAGGGTGGCAGCGACATTGGACAGCTCAAGGTTATTCACCGGCGTCGGACCCAGCACGAACGAGCCGAGCTTATGCTCCGAGACATAGTCCGCCACCGAGGACTCACCATCAAAACTGCCCGGCTCCGTGTATGAGCGCATGCCCAGGCGTACCGCCATGTCCATCACGCCATCGACGCCGACCAGCTCCGAAATCTGAATAAAAGGAGTATTCGGCGACCGTGCGAGCGTCTCACGTAGCGACATCGACGGCGGGAAACTACCTACGTTCTCCACGCAGTACAGGCCCGGCGGGCAGCCCTCTGCGCCACCGGTGCCCAGCCCGGAGGCCTCATAACGACGCGGCACCGGGAAGTTGGTGTCAATACCCAGCCCCTTTTCCACCGCCGACGTCGCCGCGAAAATCTTAAAAATCGAGCCCGCGCCATTGCCCACCGGCGTAAATGGCTGCGGCTGCACGGTCTGCATTTGTTCCGCATCGAGGCCGTATACGCGTGACGACGCCATCGCGAGCAACTTCCTGGAGTCATCCCCAGGCTCAAGCAAACTCATAACCTCGGCTGCGCCATCCGCAGTCGGTGAGGCCTGCTGACGCAGAGACTCCTGCACGCTGTCCTGCACACGCGGGTCCAGTGTGGTCTTCACATGGAAGCCACCGCGCTTGAGCTTCTCGGTCTCAATACCGTGGTTCTCCAAGTAGGAGACCACATAGTCACAGAAGAAACCGCGATCGCCCGCCGCGATGCAACCCTGCGGCAGGCGCTGAGGCTCCGGAAGAATACCGAGATCAGCTGCCTTGGCGTCCTGAGCCTCCTGCGGGCCAATTGCCCCCGTGGATTCCATAGCCGCAAGCACGTCGTTACGCCGTGCATGCGCACCTTCCGGATTTGTATACGGATCGAGCCCGGAAGATTGCTGAACCATGCCCGCGAGCAGAGCGGCCTGCGGGACATTCAGATCGGACGCGGGAATGCCGAAGTAGGTCTGAGCTGCAGCTTCGACGCCGAAAGCGCCATTGCCGAAGGGGACCAAGTTTAAATACTTGGTCAGAATCTCGTCTTTCGTCAGCTCATCTTCCAGATCCAACGCGATGCGAATCTCGCGGATCTTGCGACCATAATCCGTGGCAGTGGCAGCGCGGCGCTCCGACTCCGACTGCGCGTCCACGAGCAGCGTGTGGTTCTTAATCAACTGCTGCTCAATCGTGGAGGCGCCTTCCTGCACCGACTGAGACATGAAGTTCTTTACCGCCGCACGAGCAGTACCCTTCCAGTCCACACCAGAGTGCTCATAAAAGCGCCTATCCTCCACGCTGACCAGCGCATCCTTCATAGCTGGCGAGATGCGTTCCGACGGCACATTAAACCGCCGCTGATCATAGAGCCACGCAATTGGCTGATCATTACGATCCGTAATAGTGGTGACCCCTGGTGCGTCCTTAGAAATCACCGACCGCGACGCCGACGCGAATTCATCAGCCGTGCGCGCAACGAGGTAGGCCGAGCCGCCCACAAGAGGAAAGAGGGCGCTGGCCATAATCAACGCTGCCAACACAGTGGCAACGGAGAGCTTGAACAGCGTCGAACCTTTATTCACAGCAATCACACTACAAGGTAGGGCGGATTGAGCCGAAGTGGGTTTTCGAAAATCCACCTAGTGACATGCCCGGGGAGTCCAGTAAAACGCCTGGCGAGCGGGGGAGGGGGCGCTACGAATGCCCTTACAACACCGCGCAACTCGTCGTGTAGTGGTTTCCGGAAAAAGATTTTCATAGTGACGCAAATCACCCCCGTGCTTTTGTTGGAAAAAGTTGCCCCACCTGCATCGTTATATTTAGAGCTGCGCCACGTCCACCCTTCTAGTGTGACCCAATCGACATTATTTGGGTGGTGTGAATAGACTTACAACAAAATTTCAGCACTATTTAGTTGAAACTATTTCGAAATAACGAAAATCGCAGGCACGAGGAGGCTACAATGACCGCCACGATTCCAGATCGCAACCGCACTGCTACTACGCCAGAATACGAGCTCGGTGTAGAGAGCTTCCGCGATCGCCAGGAGTGGGTCCCGCGCGCTAAGTGTCGCGATATTGACCCGGATAAGTTGTTCGTTCGCGGCGCCGCACAGCGCGAAGCCGCAGTTATCTGCCGCCACTGCCCAGTGGTTCTGCAGTGCCGTGCCGACGCTCTGGATAACCGCGTCGAGTTCGGCGTCTGGGGTGGCCTGACCGAGCGTCAGCGCCGCGCAATGCTGCGTGAGCACCCGGAAATTACTTCGTGGGCCGACTTCTACGCTGAGCAGTACGCAGCTCAGCGCAAGGCAAAGCTGGCTAAGTAAAAACCGAACTTAGACCGAAGTAAAACTGAACCCCCAGCGCGCGAGGCTGGGGGACAGATAAAGTAGCTTCCATGACTACTAAATGGGAATACTTCACCGCACCGCTGCTCATTCACAACACCAAGGCCATCCTGGACAACTTTGGTGAGGACGGCTGGGAACTCGTCACTGTTCTCCCCGGCCCGACCGGCGAAAACCACGTCGGTTACTTCAAGCGCCCGAAGGCTGACTAATTACCTCGGTGTCTAGCACCTAACTAACAACGGCGGTTGTGCTTTCGATTGGCAGCTGACTCACGGTTGGCTGCCATCTTTCTTTGGCCGGCTTTATTCGCCCGGCCCCCAGTCGCCGTGGAAAGGCTTAACTTAAATGAGCAACTCTGAATCTCGCACTCCTTCCCAGGCCCTCGAGGGCCTGGGGCTTACCCTGCCTGCAGTTGCCGCGCCAGTTGCGGCCTACGTACCCGCAACGCGCACGGGCAACCTTGTTTTCACCTCCGGTCAGCTCCCATTCGTTAACGGCGAGCTCACCCACGTCGGCCACGTCGGCGCAGAAGTCACTGCTGAGGAGGCCAAGGAGGCCGCCCGCACCTGCGCTCTTAACGCTTTGGCCGCAGTCGATGCTGAGGTTGGCCTAGACAATGTCACCCGCATCGTGAAGGTCGTCGGCTTCGTCAATTCCGCCGCCGGATTCACTGGTCAGCCGGGCGTTATCAATGGAGCCTCGGAACTCTTCGGCGACGTCTTCGGCGAACGCGGCCAGCACGCTCGCTCGGCAGTGGGTGTGAATCAGCTTCCGCTGGACGCTCCCGTGGAAGTTGAAATCATCGTTGAAGTAACCCAGTAGCTGCTGTATTTGTTGCCGTGACCAGTGGGGATGTTGCGTTCTCCGGGGCGTCGTAAAGCGTGCTTACACCCAAATGAGCCGAATTGGAGGGCGTAGCGCGCTCCCCGGATTGCGCAACCACGTAGGATAGAGGACATGGAGCATCCTGCGTATAGCCAACTGCGTCAGATTTCTCAGTCTGTGGGCGTCGTTCTGTGCCCGAACCCCAGCTACTCTTCGCTGGAGGGTACGAACTCCTACGTTATTAAGGCTGAGGGGGATAGCCGCAGCATTGTCATCGATCCGGGTCCGGAGGACGAGGGACACCTGAACGTCCTCCAGCGCTATGCCGGCGACGTTGCGTTGATTCTGCTGACGCACCGTCATGGCGACCATGCTGATGGCGCCGCACGTTTCCGTCAGCTCACCGGCGCGCCGATTCGTGAGCTGGAGTCTCAGTACTGCGCGGGAGGTCAGGATCCGCTTGTCGACGGCGAACGTATCGTCCTCGACGGAGTGACTCCGCAGATTGAGGTCGTGGCAACCCCTGGTCACACCGCTGATTCTGTCTGCTACTTCATCCACACTGGTGATGGCGAGGATGATGTTGAAGGCATCGTTACCGGTGACACAATCGCTGGTCGCCACACCACTATGATTTCGGAGACCGACGGCGACCTGGGTAAGTACATGGAAACCCTGAAAATGCTGGATTCGCGCGGCAAGGGTGTTCGTCTGCTGCCTGGTCATGGTGCTGACCTGCCGGACATTACTGTAATGACGCAGAAGTACATTGAGCGTCGTAAGCTGCGCCTGCAGCAGGTGAAGGATGCCGTTGCCAAGCTGGGTGACGAAGCTACGGTGGACCAGATTGTGGATGAGATTTACACCGATGTCGATCCGGTGCTGCGTCATGCTGCTGAGCAGTCGACGCGTGTGACCCTGCGCTACCTGCGCGATCACGGGGAGTAGTTGCTGGGCTTCGGCTTGGGTTTTGGCTTTGGCTTTGGCCGGTTGCTGGGCTGGTCTGGGCTGGGCTTAATTGAGGCTTGGCTGGAGCTGAGTTTGAGTCGCCGCATGAAAAGAGCGTGTGACCTGCAATTTTGCGGGTTGCGCGCTTTTTGTTTGGGGTAGTGCTGGTTGGGGTGGGCTAGTGCCGGTTGGGTGGGTTGGCCTCGTCGGGGCCAGCTCAATCACTTATCGATGAGGTATCCACTTGTCGATGAGCTATAGCGCGCGCATAAGTGAACAGCGCATCGATAAGTGATTGATGCAAGGAGAAATCGGTGAATGGTGCATCGATAGGTGCCGGGAAAGCATCGATAAGTGGCAGAAAAGCGTCGATAAGTGCGCCAAACTTGGCCGGCATGGCAGGCCGGCATACCAGGTCAGCATGCCAGGCCAGCGGGGGAAGACAACAAAAATCCCGCGAGCCTCATGCGTTTCATGTGCTCCTACGGGAACCGAGGATCCAAAAGCAGAGGCTGCGGGATGTGAGTCGTTTGGGCAGCGCCACGTGCGCCACAAGCTAACGTGCGCAACAAGCTAACGTGCGCGTCGAGCCAAACGCTCCGTATCGGAGATGAGCACGGACTTGCCCTCAAGGCGAATCCAGCCGCGGTGGGCGAACTCTGCCAGAGCCTTGTTCACGGTTTCCCGGGAGGCGCCGACGAGCTGTGCGATTTCCTCCTGAGTCAGGTCGTGGTTCACGCGGAGAGCAGAACCTTCCTGAACACCGAAGCGATTGGCCAGCTGAAGCAGGGACTTAGCAACGCGACCTGGGACGTCGGTGAAAATGAGGTCAGCCAGTGAATTGTTGGTGCGGCGCAGACGGCGGGCCAGCATGCGCAGCAGCTGAGCTGGAACATCCGGGTGTGAACCAACCCATTCCTGCAGCTGATCGGCACTCATGGATGCGGCGGAAACCTCGGTGACGCAGACCGCCGAAGAGGTGCGCGGGCCCGGGTCGAAGATGGAGAGCTCGCCGAACATGTCGGACGGGCCCATGATGGTCAACAGGTTTTCACGACCGTCGGCTGAGCGACGAGCCAGCTTCACCTTGCCATCAATAATGATGTAGAGCCGATCGCCCGGCTCACCCTCATTGAAGATGGTGGTTCCACGCGGGAAGCGAACCGTCTCGAGCTCGCCGAGCAAGGCCTGCACAGCCTCCTGGTCGACTCCCTGAAATACACCGGCCCGGGAGAGAATCTCCTTGACGTCATCCACGGTAAAATTCTCCTGTCTTTGGCCACTAACCACCGTAAATACAGGCCAGCAGCCGCCAAATTAGCACTCGACTACAGATTGCAGTGGCCAAACAGGAAGAGAAACTACCCCGTCCCACTAGTCCCACTACTTTCGGTCTTTCCCGGTAACGCCGCTGCCAGCTTTCAAGGCAGGTTCATCCCTGGGCGAATTTCACGACAAATCGCCTCTACAGATGCATCCCAAAACTACGCCGTCACCAAGATGTGATAAGCACCACTGTAGCAAAAGAGCCACTGCGCCTGTGGGGAATTCTGGTGAAAAGCCGCTGAACTGTGTATTTATAACTAATAATTCGCTAACGGTGTTCCAAGATGTGGTGGGGCATGGCTTTTTGGTTTTTGACCGAATATGCCCGAGCTGCTACCGGTCTTATCCGCATCCCGGATGAAACTAAGGATTCGGCCCGCGAAAGGTGCGCACGCGAATTGCAATCCGGGGTAGCCGATACACTACGACCATGGATACGACTGGCAAGGCATCGTCGTTAAGCACGCACCAGATAAACAAACCCCAGCCCACGCACCCGCAGGGATCCCTGACGTCGAAGAGGCGTCGGGCGGTGGGGGCGCATCCGGCGGCGCGGGGGAAGGAGACGCGCCTGGGTATGGTGCGGCGCGCGCGGCGGATTAACCGCACGCTGGCGGTGGCATACCCGAATGCTCACTGTGAGCTGGACTTTCGTAATCCGTATGAGCTCGCGGTGGCGACGATTCTGTCGGCGCAGTGTACGGACGTGCGGGTGAATATGACCACGCCGGCGCTGTTCGCTAGGTACCCCAGCCCTGCCGATTTGGCGGTTGCGAATCAGGAGGAGGTCGAGGAGCTCGTTCGGCCGACGGGTTTCTACAGGAATAAGGCTGCGAACATCATCGGTTTTGCGCAGGGGGTGATGGAGCAGCACGGCGGCGAGGTGCCGGGCACGTTGGAGGAGCTGGTGAAGCTGCCGGGCGTGGGGCGAAAGACGGCAAATGTGGTGCTGGGGAATGCTTTTGGGGTGCCGGGTTTGACGGTCGATACGCATTTTGGGCGTCTGGTGCGGCGCATGGGTCTCACAGAGCAGGAAGATCCGGTGCGCGTGGAGCACGAGATGATGGAGGTGCTACCGCGCGCGGAGTGGACGTGGTTTTCGCACCGGCTGATTTTCCACGGTCGCCGGGTGTGTCATTCGCGTCGGGCGGCGTGCGGGGCGTGCTTCTTGGCGGCAGATTGCCCGTCGTATGGCGTCGCGGGGCCGGCGGAGCCGGAGACTGCGGAGAAGTTGATTAAGTCAGACGACAGGGAATGGCTTCTCTACCTGGCCGGTCTTAATGACGGCTACAGTGGGGAGGAACTTTCCGCGCTTGACGACGGGGATAGCGCGCGCATCACCACAGCGACACAGGACTAGTCGAGGAGCACTTTTCGTGAATGAGCAGGGCGGTCATAGTCACAATGGTGGCCACTATGAGGATCGGCAGGCGGACGTTAACCGTTCGGCATCGCTGATTACGCTGCTCATCGCGGGAATTAGCATTGTGGGTCTGGTGATTTTCGCGATTGTGAATACCACTGGTGGCAATGACGAGGCCGACGGTGGTGGGACCGGATCTGGTGTGAGTGTCGGTGCGGATGGCGCTGGCAGTGATGGTGAAGTGGATGGTGCACCGGCAGCGCCAGCGATGTCAAAGGATGAGATCGCGGCGGTAGCGGGTAGTGGCTCACTGACCGGTGTGCGCTTGCCGCTGTTGGCGGAGTCGGGAGACTCAGCAGGCCAGGACAACGAGGCTGGGCAAGTGGAACTGGTGGACATGGGGCAGGTCGTCGCGGGCAAGCCGACGGTGCTTAATGTCTGGGCGTGGAACTGTGCGCCGTGTCGCCAAGAGCTACCGCTTATCGAGCAATGGGCCAAGGACAACCCAGATGTGCAGGTGGCGACGGTGCATGCGGCTCGCGAGGCGGGGCGTGGCCAAGCCTTCCTGCAGGAAATCGGAGTGAAGCTACCGACCTACTCGGACACGGTCGACGTGGTCGGACCAGCGTTGAATCTACCGCGAGTTGTGCCCATCACCGTGGTGTTTAAGGCAGATGGCACGGTGGCGGCCATTCATCCTGGTGAATTCACCGATGCGCAGCAGATTACTGATCTCGTGCGAGGTGCATTGAAGTGACTCAGGGACAGTCGTGGAATCGTGACGCAAGCTCGGGGCTGTATCTGCCGAAGTGGTTGACCAATAGTTTGCCGCCGCACCTGGTCAGTGCTGATCACGACGCGGCAGGTCACGCCAGCAGCGCCAGCCACGCCACAACAGGCCACTCGGAGCAGCAGGTGGCCGGTCGCTCCGCTTCGTCGTCAAGCGTGAAGCGTGCGTTTGCGAAGTTGCGGCGAGACTCCTCGACGCAGGAGAAACCGTTGCGGAATCCGGCGCGGTCGGCGGTGTTGGTGCTGATCAGCGGTGATGCGGAGGCGCACCAACGGCCGGAGGATGCCAGCGTGGTACTTACGCACAGGGCGACAACCCTGCGTAAGCATGCAGGCCAGATGGCTTTTCCGGGCGGTCGTGTCGATCCCGAGGACGTGGATGAAATCGATACCGCGCTGCGTGAAGCCGAGGAAGAAACCGGCCTGAACCGAGAGACGGTGACACCGGTGCGGGTGCTGGACTCGATTGACATTTCGCGGACTGGCTTCGCGGTGAATCCGGTGTTGGCGTATTGGCATGCACCGCATCCGCTGCGTGTGGTCGACCCTGCAGAGACGGAATCGGTGCTCAATGTGCCAATTAGCCATCTGACGAATCCGGACAACCGCATGATGCTGGGCTATCACGGCTGGACAGGACCGGCATTTAAGGTTGGTGACTTCGTCGTTTGGGGCTTTACCGGCGGCGTGCTGTCCTACTTGCTAGACGTGGCCGGCTGGTCAGAACCGTGGGACGACACCAACGTGCAGAAACTTTTGCCGGTGCTCGCGCGTTCCGCTAATGGTGAAAAACTGTCCGTACTGAAGGGAGGCCGACGATGATGCCTGCAATCGCTGTGTTTGACGTTGCGCTGCTGGCGATTTTCATTTTCACGCTTATCGTCGGCTGGCAGCAGGGCGCCGTCTCGTCGATTATGGCCATTTTGGGCGTTGTCCTGGGCTTGGTCATTGGTGTGCCCTTGGCGCCGCTAGCTATGGCGCAGGTCGAGAACCAGTCGGGAAAGGTTCTCTTGGGCCTCGGCGCGGTGATTCTGTTGGCGTTGATTGGTCATGCGGTGGGAACAGTGGCAGGGCAGTCGCTGCGGAATACCATTCGCTCGCCGTTGGCCGTCGGCCTGGATTCGAGCCTCGGTGCCATCGTGCAGTCCGTGACTGCGCTGGTAGTGACATGGATGATCGCCGTACCCCTGGCCACCGCCGTGCCCGGGCAGTTCGCCGACTGGGTACGTGAGTCCAAGGGCATGAACCTCATTGACCAGGTCGCGCCCGACGAATGGAGCGACGGCTTCAGTGGCATCCTCCGTCAGCTTCGCGATGATGGAATGCCCGCCATCGCTCCGCCATTCGGCTACAAGCAGAACGTCCCCGATGAACCCGCCGACCCCAATGTGATTTCACAAGGTGTCGTCGACAGTATTCGACCGTCCATCGTCCGCGTCTTGGGCGAGGCCCCGCAGTGTGAACGCTTGCTGCAGGGTACTGGCTTTGTCATCGCGCCGGATCTGATTCTGACAAACGCGCACGTGGTCGCCGGTGCCACCACTGTTCGACTGGAAACCGTGGTCGGCATGGCTGACGCGAACGTCGTGCACTACGATCCGCTTGACGACGTCGCCCTGCTCCGAACCACCGACCTACCCCTGGAGCCCATGCAGTGGGCGGATCAGGAAGCTCGTCCGGGCGATGACGCGGTAGTGCTGGGCTTTCCCGAGTCCGGGCCCTTTAAGGCCACACCTGCGCGCGTGACGGAGAACATCATTATTCGAGGCCCGGATATTTATTCGTCGACTCGGCACGAGCGTCAGTCCTATGTTCTGAAGGCAGATGTGCGCCACGGCAACTCGGGCGGCCCACTGATTACGCCGCAGGGTCAGATTCTGGGCTTGGTCTTCGGTGCCGGTGTGAATAATGACCAGACTGGTTACGCGCTGACGCACGCCGAGGTCCAGCCACACATTGATGAGGCGATGGATAACTACGGGGCGATCGGCACGCAGCAGTGCGTGGCAGGGTAAGCGGAAAGTTGTGTGTCTATGGGCAGGTCAGCCCCAGCCGCAACCGCAGGAGAGTTCCGGCTAACCCCAGCCGAGCCTGAGTCTAAGACCCCTCCGGCAACCAGTGCAGGTGATCCCTGATTGCCTGCACCACAGCCTGAGGTTTCTCTGCCGGCAGGAAGTGCCCACAATCCGGCACAACGCGCACGTGGGTGGAGCTGAGCTCCACTAGCGCACGTGGGGTACGAGTGTCCTGCTCGCCGACGAGCAGCACCGTGTGCTCATCGTTTTTCGACGGGCCCTCCATCGCACTCAACCACTTGCGGAAAGCGGCCGGAGCCGGCCGCGTCCACCAATTCATGTGAGCCAGTGCAGGGCGGAGTGCACCACTGGCCAGGCTGTCAGCCATGAGTTCCGCGGTCTGTTTTCCCTCGGGGGTCTCGGCAAACCCCTGCCCGGTGGTGGACATGGACTCGCGCACGATGCGGTCAATAAGCCGCTGCTGGCGAGCCTCAGCCGCCTGCGTGCTGAACTTATTGCGACGCAACTGCGGTACCCGTGGCCGCGAGTCCCACCACGAACGGCGCAGCAGGGGAGCCAGGCTACTGCGGAAGTCCTCCGACCACGGGCTCTTCAACTGGTTCAGCCACACTTTCGGATGTGCAGCACCACAACCAATAATTCCGGAGACAAGATTGGGCTGCCGCGAAGCCAACGTCCACGCCACCCAGGTGCCGAACCCCTGACAGACCAGCAGCGCGGTCGAGTGCCCCAACGAGCGAATCGATGAGGCGATGTCCTGGGCCGCCTCAAACGGATCGTAGCCTTGCGGTGTTCGGTCGGACTGACCGTAGCCACGCATAGAGATAGCCACGGCGTGCACGGGGAGGGGGTCTCCCGAGTCGTCGTTAAGCAGTGGCAAAACCTCGCGCCATTCAAACCAACCGCCAGTCGAGCCGTGAATAAACAACACGAGCGGATCGGAGGGGCGGCCGCACTCGGCGATGTGTAGGCGCTGGCCGCGGACGTGAATGAGACGATGACGCCAGGGGCCAGTGAGAGAATCGCTGAGGGAGGTCATGAGGGGAAAATACCTTATCCGAAGGGCTTAAACCGGGACTGAATAAGACAAAAGGGCGAGACCAACAAGTCCCGCCCAATTTCTTTCAAGCCTTTAGGTGTACATACCGTTCGACTGCGAAGACTTCTTCGCCGACCCCGACGGCACGACCCCCTTCAGCTCCTGCATCGACTCGATGGTCTTCTCCGGCTTGCGGATCGACTTGACCTTCTTCAGGCCCAGCAGTGCTGCCACACCGGCGATGACCAGCATCAGAACGAAAACGATGAGGAATGCAGCCCAGGTTGGCAGCCAAACATCCAGCAGCCAGCCGAGGAAGAAGAAAAAGAAGAACGAGGAGTACAGCGCGACGACGCCGGCAACCGCGAAGAAGCCACCGCCAACTGCGCCCTTCTTAGCCTCGCCAGCAATTTCGGCCTTGGCCAGCTCAATCTCAGAGCGAACCAGAGCGGAAATCTGCGAAGAAGCATTAGACACGAGCTGGCCGACGCTAGCATCACCCGATGCGTTGCTATCCACATCACTCAGCGGGATAGCGGTAACACGCGGTTCGGTGCCGTCGGTAAAGAGACCCTTCGTATCGTCGTTGCTCACGTGTACTTCCTCCTACGCAGATGGTTGGAAAAGATGGTTTGAAACTTTAAAACTGCAGTTACAAACTGCCATACTACCTCTGATTGTGGGTAGGGCGCGCCATAAGGGCGAAAAAGCCAAGAACTCGTTGAAGTTTTTCTCATCTTTGACCATTTCTATATAAGTTTGTCACTTACTTAGCGGTGAAGAATTAGGGTGTGGGATATGAACAATCAGCCTGAGAACGTGCGTGGAGCCGATGGAGTTGGTGCCGGTGCTGGCAATGGTGACGGCAATGGCGCCGGTGTCGGAAAGGGTGGCCTAGCTGGCATGAGCCTGGGTGTGTCCTCCGTGTCGGCGAAGAAGCGCGCAGAGCGTGAGGCAGCGCAGGCGAAGGCATCTGAATCGGGTGCCGGTCGCGCTGACAGTGCTCCCGCCGCTGCTATCCCGCAGCTTGACCCCAAGGACCCCCTCGCGCCCCTGTGGCAGCTCGACGGCGTTGCACACGCGGCTGATGTCGCGGCCAAGGCTATCCAGGCCGTCCATAGGCACAAGGCCAACCTGCGCAAGCACAACGTCACCGGCTCCGAGTCGGTCCTGCGTGGCGCGCGGGCATCGGCGTGGCTAGAAGGCGGCGAGCCATCGCTTCCCGACGACGGCAACATCACCGATCCCGTACTCGCAGCAGCCCTGCGGGTTGCCGACACCATTTCCCCGGAGTCAATTGGTGAGACCACCCGCGTGTGGCAGCGCGCTCCGCAGCAAGTGCTGGCCAAGTTTGCGTTGAACGCATCGCCCGCAGGTGAGACTGAAGACGGTTCCGAGGCGCGGATGAAGGCCGGCCGTCCGGTCGGTGACGACAAGCTCTCGTCTGCGATGAAGGAGCAGCGTCTGCACGTGCTCGGTGACTTCATCACTGGCCGCAGCCAGATTCACGCTGGTGTGCTCTCGGCGATTGTGCACGGTGAGCTGCTGACTCTGCGCCCCTTCGAGTACCACAACGGCATCATCGCCCGCGCCGCCTCGCGACTGACAACTGTCGCAACCGGCCTGGATCCGCGTGGCTTGGCCGTGCCTGAGGTCTACTGGACTCGCCACCGCCAGGAGTATTTCGAGGCCGCAGAGGGGTTCGCGTCGGGAAGCGCCGATGGCCTGCGTGCGTGGATTCTCCTGCACCTGGAGGGGCTGAAGGCCGGTGCCGTGGAAGCGCGCGGTATCGCCGAAGCGGTGTAGGCGGGCCGGCTGCCGGATGATGGGTTAGTCGGCCTTTGGCTCGTCGTCGTTTTTGCGCAGTGCCAATAGCGTCGCACCCGCGCCAAGCGCCAGTGTGACGCCGGCAAGAATTGCAGCATTGCGTTTCGACGGCGCGCGAAACAGCGGGACGGGATTCCGAAATTGGCGCACAGGCCACTCACGTTCCGTCGCAATCTTGCGCAGAGCGCGATCGGGATTGACCACAACGGGATGGCCGACTGCAGACAGCATGGGCTCATCAGTGATGGAATCCGAGTACGCAAAGCATTCGGCCAGGTCGAACTGGCGCTTTTCCGCTATCCGACGCATCTGCACAGCCTTGTTTTCGCCCCGGCAGAAGAACTCCGTTTCACCCGTGAAGAGCCCATCGCGGACCTCCAGCTCGGTGGCCACCACGTTGTAGACACCGAGCGCCTGCGCAATGGGCTCAACAATCTGCCGAGCCGATGCCGAGATAATGAACACCTGATGCCCCTGTGCGCGGTGTTCACGAATGAGCTCCAATGCCTCGGCGTAGATGTACGGCGTGATGTTCTGCTCTAGGGTTTCGATGGCGACCTGGCGCAGCTCCCTGGCGCTGTGACCAGCGATAAGGGCGGAAAACTGCTCGCGGGTGGCCTCCATTTGCGCCTCATCGTGCCCCTGCGACATGTATAGGGCATGGCTGAGCGCCATTTGCAGCATGTCTGTCGGCGAAATGATGCCGCGCTCGAGGAATTGCTTGTTGAACGCATATGCCGAGCTCTTGGCAATAATGGTTTTATCCAGGTCAAAGAACGCAGCGACGCGAGAGTCAGCGGTGGCGTGGAGGCCTGCAGCGATTTGGGCATCTTTAGAGCTGCTCGTGTCCGTAGAAGCGCGCGGCTGCGGCGTTGTTGAAGCCTTGTTCTCGCCGGTGTTCATAGACTCCGAGCTTACCCATGGATGTCGGGCTCGGGGAGACGTGGGATGTCGGGCTCGGGGAGACGTGACATCGAATATCGTGACATCGAACATATTGGGCATTAAATCCTTTAAAAGGTATTTGCAGATTCCTCGTGATATGTAATACTTGGACGTGGCTGGCCCCTTCTAGTTCTTTTTAGAAACAGACTGCGAGGCCGCCCCGGCTCAATCCCCCCCCCGAGCCGGTTAAAGACGCCTCGCGCCAATCCCCCCCCGGCGCGGGGCGTCGCCCCTTTTTTGGCCCAATGTTGAGGGGCATGTAGTAAAAATGCGGGCTGCAAATGTGAAACTGTGCGAGTCTATGACACTTTCAGGCCTTTTTTCGTGCCATTTTTGACATAAACGCAGTCACTAACTTGCATTGGCCAGGCCGCGCAGTAGCCATAAGGCAAAGGCGACATGGCGTTCTGCAGTTATCCACAGTCTGAAAATTATCCACAGACAGCGAGGTTTTGGCTCCTTGCGAGCATCATTGAATCCGCCTTTTAGTGCACGCTATGGCCATGGCAATCAAGCAACTGTCCATGGCTCAGCGAACCGGGGCTCCAGCAAATCCAGTAGTCAACGCTGTCGATGATGAAGCGCTGCGTGAAGAGGTTGCACTCATAGTCGCTGCTACCGGTCGTGACTGTGTGCAAGAGACCGTGCCACCTGTGGCTACAGCGCCAGTGGCCGCACAAGCATTGACATCGTCGCCAGCATCACCACCAGTATCAGCCACAGCGTCAGTGCCCGCATCGACCGGAGCGGGAGTTTCATCGGCCCTGTGGCGTCGGGCACCAGCGGTGTTCGTTGATGCGTCGGCAGCCCGAAGATTAGCCGGGCGGCCTCATTGTGAGGGAGCAATCTTTCTGGTCCGCAGTGATACTGAGGCGGAAGATACGCAGGTGGCGAAGGTTTTAGCTCCTGTTTACAGCGCTAGTTTGCCCGCGGATAACGTCGATATTGTCGAACTTCTCGGCCGAGCCGAGGTACGCCCGGATGGTCCGAGGCTCTCCGATTTCCAACACGGCTCGAGCCTCCTGAACCACCAACGCACCCCAGCGTCACCTGCGAGCGCAGACGTGATTACAGCACCAGGTACAGAACCCGCACCGAACGTGCCAGCAACTACAACCGATTCCACGGCAACGTGCCTGATGGTGGTTCCTGCGGTCGGCGGTGCCGGTGCTTCCATTACGGCGGCAGCGAGTGCATTGGTTCTTTCCCGCGAAAGGCCCATCTGCTTGGTGGACGCAGATGCGCTGGCGGGAGGTATTGATCTGGTGCTCGGGATGGAAACGGAACCGGGACTGAGGTGGCAAGACTTCTCGGCTGCTGATGGCCGTCTTGACGGGGCGGCACTCTACGAAGCACTGCCATCCTGCCCGCGATCGCCCGCGCTGAAAGTGTTGACGTGGACTCGCAGTCGCACGCCCGAGACGGCTTACAACCACGCCTCGGCGAACAACAAATTCGACAGCGCCGACAGACCCGGCAGAACCGACAGGCCCGACGATGTCCGGCACATTGCCAGCACCATTAGTTGCCTTATTCATGCCGGAATTACGGTCATCGTGGACTGCCCGAAGCAAGTGGAGTACGTCACCACTCTCGGCGCGCTTGCCGATGACACCGTCATCATCCTGCCCGCCTCTGTCCGAGCTATCGCAGCCGGTGGACACCTGGCCAGAGTCTGTGCACAGGCAGGATTCACGCCAAGTCTCGCGGTTCGGCACCAGCAGCACCGCGATATCAGTGTCGAAGAGATTGAGTACGCGCTCGATCTGCCCATTGCTGGTGAGATTGAGTACTGCAAGAAAGTAGCTCACGAGATAGATGTGGGCGGGCTCGCTGGGGCCGTCGGCAAGCTGACGCGGGGATTGGGAGCGATGTTTGCCCTTGTCGGCGGTGGTGGCGATGGATGATGTCAGGCTGTTGGCGGCGGTGCGGACGGCGCTTGCGGAGCGGCCTGGGGTGGCATCGCATAGCGAGGTCGCCGACATCATTCGCGCAGAGACCTCGGGGGTTGTCTCCGATGTGAAGGTGCTGGAGATTCTACGCACGATTCGTGAGGAAACAGTGGGCGCGGGCGTGTTGGATGCGCTGTTGCGCCGCCCGGGTGTCAGCGATGTGCTGGTCACCGCGCCCGGCGAGGTCTGGGTCGACGCCGGCAACGGACTGGAGCGGGCCGAGATTTCCTTCGCGGACGAGGGCGAGGTGCGCGCGTATGCGGTGCGGCTCGCGTCGCGGTGCGGACGAAGGCTTGACGACGCGCAACCTTGGGCCGACGGCCATATTCCTGGTGGTGTCGGCGGCTGTGGTGTGCGAGTTCATGCGGTGCTTTCCCCACCGTCAGCGACCGGCACTCAGATTAGCCTGCGAGTGCTTCGTCCGGCTCGTCGCGGGCTTGCGGAGTTGTGCGATATCGGGCTGTTTCCACCGGAGATTCTGCCGGTGTTGCGGGGAATCGTGGCGGGACAGCTGTCGTTTATTGTCGCCGGAGGCACGGGTGCGGGAAAGACGACGCTATTGGCGGCGATGCTCTCAGAAGTTAATCCTGACCAGCGCATTGTGTGCATCGAGGACACTCCGGAGTTGCAACCGCAGCATCCCCATGTGGTGAAGCTGGTGACCAGAGCCGCCAACTTGGAGGGGGCCGGTGCGATTGGGCAGCAGGAGTTGCTGAAGCAGGCGTTGCGCATGCGTCCCGACCGCATTGTCGTCGGTGAGATTCGTGGCGCCGAAGTGGTGGATCTGCTGGCTGCGTTGAACACGGGGCATCGCGGTGGGGCAGGGACAATTCACGCCAACCGGATTGGGGATGTCGTCGCGCGCTTTGAGGCTTTGGGGTTGATCGGTGGCCTTAGTCGCGCCGGGCTGCATGCGCAGTTGGTCTCTGCGGTGCAGGTGGTGTTGGTGGTCGAACGCGCTGATGTTCGCCGGCTGGCACAGATCGGGCTGCTACGCGGTAACCCACCGGAGGTGGTGGAGGTCTGGACTGCTCGGGATGGGCCTGGGCCGGGTTGGGAAGCGTTGCAGAAGTTGCTGGTCGGCGGGGAATAACCGGTGGAATACCCGATGGAATGACTAGAGGAAAAGTCAGGGGATTAGACGGGGAGATTAACAGCTATGGGGGAAGAGTTTAGCGTGGCGATGCTCATTGGGGGAGCGGCTGCGGCAGTCGCTATCTGGCCGGACAGCTCGGCGGCGGTGCGCTCGCGAGCACTGGCAGGCCGTGCCCGCGAGGTGTCCAGCGGGCTGAAGTGGTTGCAGCGCATGGTTGGACTTGGTGCTGGTTCCACGGTGTCGAGCGCAGCAACCACTGGCAGTGCGAATCGAACTGCAGGACTATCAATCCTCATCGTTGCAGGCCCAGCACTCGTGTTGCTGTGGCTCGCCGGGATTCCAGGCGTTGTAGCCGGGCTGTTGCTGGGCCGCACCGCAGCGGCAGTAGTGCGCGCTGTGGGGGAGAGGCGCTGTGAACGTCGGGAAGCGGACAGCGCTGCGGTAGCGCTGGAGACCTTGACCGCGCAGTTGCGCGTAGGAGCGGCGGCTTCACGAGCGCTCAACGCGGCAGCAGCGGAATTGCGCAGGTCAGAGGATGAGACTGTGTTGGCTGATCATCTCGCGCACGCGGCGCATCGCGCGCACTTCGCCGACCCGTGGGAGGGCGAAGAATCTTCGGAGCAACTGCGCCGGATTGGGCGTATGTGGACGGTGGCGCAGCAACACGGTCTGAGTTTGGCTGGGTTGCTGGACTGCGCGCGGGGTGATCTGCAGGCTCGTCAGGCGCATCGCTCACAGACGTCTGCCGCGCTGGCGGGACCGCGCATGACGATCGCCATCTTGGCATCACTGCCGGTGTTCGGTTTGGTCATGGGGCAAGCTTTCGGAGCGTCCCCATTCGAGTTCCTCAGTCGCGGTATCGGAGGAATTGTGCTGGTCATCGGTGTCGGGCTGGTGTGCGCGGGCATCGAATGGGCGGTCGCCATCATCGATCGTGCGGAGGCCGGACAATGATTGCCGCCGCACTTCTCATCGCCGTCTACCTCTGCTTGCCGACGTTCAATCCCGTTCGCAGCCGACTGCCCGAGTTGGTAGCCGAATCGGATGTTCGTACGCGAGGAGGCGTACGCCGGCAGGTGGCCAATCGGGTGGCGCAAATTGCCGCACAGGTGCGGGAACGTGTGCGAACTGTCATTGGCGGTGAGCGCATCAGCCCGGCTGTGCTGCTCGATGCCGCAGCGGCCCTCGACATCATTGGCGCTTGTTTGAGCTCCGGTATGCCGTTGTCGCAGGCCATGGCAGCAGCTGCCGATGGTGCAAACCCTGAGCTGGCCGAGCCCCTTCGACAGTGTTCCGCCAGGTTGTCCGTGGGCGCGCACTCAGCTTGGGACAGCCTTGCTGCCACACCCGCGCTCGTGCCTCTGGCGACGGCTGGGCGCCGCGCAAGCGAATCCGGCACCGTTCTGGCGCAGGCCTTGGAGGACACCGCTGCCACGTACCGCAGTCAAGCGCACGATGCGGCGCAAGCCGTCGCCGAAAAGGCTGGTGTCCTCATTGCCGGGCCGCTGGCGTTGTGCTTTCTACCCGCGTTTGTGGTGCTGGGTTTGGTGCCCACCATCGCTGGGCTTGCCGACGAAATGTTTGCAGGACTGATGCCGTCATGAAGCGTGGACACTTCTGCGCCCAGCCTCGCGCGCTGGCACGCGCCGGATGCAGTGCTGGTTGCGCTCTCAGCTGTGGCTTCGGTTGTGCGCGTGGTCCGCCTGCCGCGCCGCAATCCAACACGCATCAACCCGCATCAACACGGATCAACCCGCATCAATGCACATCACACCTCACAACTGACCTGTCACTCGACATCCACACAGGGGGAAACACTCATGACCGCTCAAAACTCCAACCATCCGACCAACCTTCCAACCAACTCTTCAACCAATCCGCTGACCGCTGCGCAGTCCCAGCTGCGCTCGTATTTGCACAAGCGTCTGCACGCTCTGGCAACTGAGGAAAACGGCATGTCAACCGTGGAATATGCTCTCGGAACTATTGCGGCCGCCGCTTTCGGAGCCCTGCTCTACACCGTCGTGACCGGCGGCGATATCACCCAGGCGCTCACCGACATCATCGAAAGGGCGCTCAACACCGATGTCTAGCCGCATCCGCTCTACGCTTCATCGCCTGTGCGTCGGCGACGAAGGCCAAACCACGGTAGAAACCGCTTTCGGTCTCGCGGCACTGGTCACGGTCATGGCCACGGCTCTGTCCGGGCTGGTCACCATCGCAATGTACCTAGGGCTTACCGACGCAGCCGGAGCCATCGCACGGGCTGAGGCGCGGGGCGATGCGGAGACAGTAGCCGAGCTCCGCGCCGACGCGGATGGGCAGGTCGCGATATCGGAAACCTCCGGTACCGTGCGCGTGACCATTCGGCGCTCAGCGGGGCCATTTTCGCTGGAAGCACGCGCGGTCGCACTGCGGGAAAGAGCGGCATCGTCATGAGAAACGTGACAGCCCGCCTTCTCCGCGAAGAAGAAGGTTCCACCACGGTCGCAGCCGCACTGTTCATCGCCGCTTTCGTCGTTCTGACTTTGGTCGGAGTTACGGCCGGGGTGAGGGTGGTGCAGGCGCGGCAGGCAGCGGTAGCAGCGGATCTGGCCGCGGTGGCCGGCGCCGTGGCTGCGCAAGAGAGCGACGACGCCTGCAAAGCTGCGGGGTCAATCGCAAAAGCTAACCACGCACGCCTTGTGGCTTGCGAGATTGATGGGGAGGACGTGCAGGTCAGCGTCCAACGAAAGGAGAGAAAAGCAACGTCCAGAGCAGGGCCGGAAGCGGTGGAGGATGCTGCTACTGGCCGTCGTTAAGCGCACGCGACACCCCACTGAGCACCTTGATTGCGCCGGCCTTGTCCAACGGATCGTTGCCATTGCCGCACTTGGGCGACTGGATGCACGACGGGCAGCCGGATTCGCACTCGCAGGCGGCGACGGCATCGCGGGTCGCGCGAACCCACTGAGCGAAGGCCTCGTAGCCGCGGTCGGCAAACCCCGCACCACCAGGGTGCCCGTCGTAAACAAAAACGGTGGGCTGCTGGGTATCGGCGTGCATGACCGTGGAAACACCGCCGATATCCCAGCGGTCGCAGGTGGCAATCAGCGGCAGCATGCCGATAGCCGCGTGCTCGGCTGCGTGGAGAGCCCCCGGCGCGATGTCGGAGCCCACGCCCCACGAGCGCAGGGTGGACTCGGGCATTGTGTAAGCCACGGCGCGCGTGACCAAACGCTGCGGAGGGTAGTCAAGTTCAACACTGTCGAGAATCTCGCCGGTATCCAGACGACGAAGATAGGAGGTGACCTGGTGAAAGACCTCGACCTGGCAGGAAGCGACCTGTAAGCCCTGGTAGTGGCGCATATCGTCAACATCGAGGATGCGGATGGTGGTGTCCATGCGCGAGCTGGTGGAATAGCGCGGCTGCTCGGGGTGGACCAGGGCGACGAGGCTGTCGAAGTCCAGCTGGTCGACAAGATAGGACTCACCGCGGTGCAAGTAGACGGCACCGTCGTGGACCTGCTGCATCGCACGGCCAAGATCGATGGTGCCAAGCAGGCGACCATCGGTCTGGTCGACGATAGCCACTTCCTGACCATCGCCGCCACGGACGTTCACGGCATCGTGGGCAGTGGCAATGCGCGGTCCCTCATCGCGGTCGGTCGGGTAGTAGACAGGTTCTTGTCCTTCCCAGGTGCGCTTGCGCAACCAGCCTGCGGCCACCATGTCTTCGGCTACGGGCATGGTTCCCCACGCTTGAAGCTGGCTGGTGGTGACGGGTTTCTCCACAGCCGCGCAGTAGAGGTGTGACCACACCACATGTGGGTTGCGGGGATCGAAGACGGTCTTTTCCACCGGCCTGCCCAGCAGTGCGGACGGGTTGTGGACCAAGTACGTGTCCATGGGGTCATCACGAGCCACCAGCACCACCAGCGCGCCCTGGCCACGACGACCCGCGCGGCCGGCCTGCTGCCAGAATGAAGCGACCGTGCCCGGGAAACCGGCCTGCACCACCGCGTCGAGGCCACCGACGTCAATGCCCAGCTCCAATGCATTGGTGGTGGCCACACCTAGCAGGGTGCCGTCATCGAGCATGCGCTCGATGTCGCGGCGCTCTTCGGCCAGGTAGCCGGCGCGGTAAGACTCGATGCGCTCGGCGATATCGCTGCGGTGGCGCTTCTCCAGGCGCTCACGCACGCCGAGCGCTACCTTCTCAGCACTGCTTCGCGAACGGGTGAAGGTCAGGGTGCGGGCGCCCTCGACAAGCAGGTCGGCCATGATATCCGCGGCCTCGGTCGGGGCGGGGCGGCGCACGGGTGCGCCGTTCTCGCCTTGGAGGTCGGGGAGCAGGCCGGGTTCCCACAGGGCGATCGTTCGCTCGCCGACCGGGGCGCCGTCTTCGGTGATGGCCTCGACAGGCTCGCCGATGAGGCGACGAGCCTGGTCAGCGGGGTCGTTGGTCGTCGCAGAGGCAAAAATCACGGTCGGCGAGGCGCCGTACTCGCGGGATAGCCGCAGGAGGCGACGCAGAATCTGAGAGACGTTGGCGCCGAACACGCCTCGATAGGCATGGCATTCGTCGACGACGATATAGCGCAGGTTGCGCAGCATCCGCGTCCACCGAACATGGTTGCCGAGCACCGAAACATGCAGCATATCGGGGTTGGTAAACACCCAACGGGCGTGGTCGCGGATGGCGCGCCGGGCGTCTTGTGGGGTGTCGCCGTCGTAAAGCGAAATCAGCGAACTCAGTGACGCCGGTGCCATCGCGCGTGCAGTGTCCAGCTGATCGGCGCCCAGCGCCTTGGTCGGGGAGAGGTACAGCGCGGTGGCCGCGGGGGTGGCGGACAGTTCTGTGAGCACGGGCAGCAGGTAGCCGAGCGATTTACCCGACGCCGTGCCCGTCGCGACGACGCAGTGCACGCCCTCGCGGGCGAGGTTCGCGGTTATCGCCTGATGAGTCCACAGGTTCTCAATTCCGCGATCTACCAGCACTTCTCTCAGCCAACTTGGCACCCACTCAGGCCAAGGCGCAGTCACGCCAGCGCGCGCAGGAAGGTCCGCAATGTGCGTCACTGTCGCCCGCGGATGCGCACGAATAACCGGCCCCAGCAGCTCCCGCCCAAACGACTCCACCGACACCACCCTTTCCTGTAAACGCGCACTTCATATGCTTGACGACGCTTCCTATCAGCCACATTCTCGCTATTCGACACCCCAGTTTCTCCGGACTCCGAACACGGGTTTACGGGGGTGGCAAGAAGCTGTTCCTAATCGGCGCTCGCGCCCCAAACGTGGCAGACTTTTTGAGTGTATCGCCCGCCAACGGGCACCCAGCAAAAACTCGCACGAGGCGAAAGGGTGCTTTGGCCGTGTTTACCCCATCGTGTGTGGCCGGATGTGCGTGGCGAATACTTGTTTTATCGAATCCTGAAGTTGGGAAGTTTTGTAATGGCACAGGGTACTGTGAAGTGGTTCAACTCGGAGAAGGGCTTCGGGTTTATCGCCCCAGCTGACGGTGGCAACGACGTGTTCGTTCACTACTCCGAGATCCAGGGCACTGGTTTCAAGACGCTGGAAGAGAACCAGGCAGTCGAGTTTGAGATTGGTGAGGGCCAGAAGGGTCCGCAGGCTCTGGATGTGAAGCCTCTGTAAGTCAATCATTTCCAGGTTGAACTGGGCTTTTGTCTGGTTTGGCGCGCGGAATTTTTTGGCTTTTCAAGGCCCATGTTGTGTTCATGGGGTGAGCCTTGATTCTCCCACGCGGAAAGTAATTTCTGCGTGGGATTTTTGCATTTCTGGTGGCAGTGGGTCAATCCGAGTTACTGACTACGTTTATGACAAAAATGGCCCGAAAAATGGCTTGAAAGTGTCATAAACTCATACAGTTTCACATTTGCAGCCCGCGATCACGCGGCCGCTGCGGCGGCTGCGCCCGCTGCGGCCTGTCGTGGCCAGCCACTGACAGCCACGGGGATGATCATGGCCAGCCGCACAGCAGCCGTCGGGTCGGCAACTGCCGGCCACCGGGATCCCCCACAGCAGCCCCTTCAGTCACACCCAAAATCCGCCCGATACTTGAGGAATCCACGCGACAAACTAGATTGTGTGTACGGTATTCCTTATATTCTTCATATTCTTTCCAGATAATCTTCCGGGGAGAACGCGGCCGGGAACTGATTTGCACTGATCGGAACCGGTTGGAACCGATTGCGGGCTTCTCACAGCTGAAGCCCAGCCAGAGTCCGGCCAAGAACCCCAAGATTTAAACGAAAACAAGAATCTAAACAGTCAAAAACATTCAACGTTGCAGGATAGAAAAACTTCTATGGCGAATTCAGACGGCCTCAAGCGCCTTGTAATTGTCGAGTCGGCGACGAAAGCTCGCAAGATTCAGCCGTATCTCGGCGATGATTACATCGTGGAGGCGTCGGTGGGCCACATTCGCGACTTGCCCCGTGGCGCAGCCGATGTTCCGGCTCGTTACAAGAAGGAGCCCTGGGCTCGTCTGGGCGTGAATGTCGACAACGGATTCGCTCCGTTGTATGTCGTCAGCGCTGATAAGAAGAAGAAAGTCGCCGACCTGAAGGCCAAGCTCAAGGAAGTCGACGAACTCTATCTCGCAACGGACCCCGACCGTGAGGGCGAGGCTATTGCCTGGCACTTGCTGGAGGTTCTGAAGCCCAAGGTGCCGGTGCGCCGCATGGTGTTCCATGAGATCACCAAGCAAGCCATCTTGGAGGCCGCCGCCAACACCCGTGAGCTGGACCAGAACCTGGTTGATGCCCAGGAAGGTCGCCGTATCCTCGACCGCCTCTACGGCTACGAGGTCTCCCCGGTGCTGTGGAAGAAGGTCATGCCGCGCCTGTCGGCAGGCCGTGTGCAGTCGGTGGCAACGCGTGTCATCGTCGAGCGTGAGCGCGAGCGCATGGCGTTTATCTCCGCTGAGTACTGGGATGTCGCCGCCACTCTGGACACCGGCTCGACTTCTGCTGACGCCAACCAGCCGAAGGAATTCGTTGCAACCCTGACCAGCGTTGATGGTCAGCGCGTAGCGCAGGGCCGAGACTTCGATGACCGTGGCCAGCTGAAGAAGTCCGATGGCATCCGGGTCGTCGATAAGCAGCTCGCCGAAACCCTGGCGGCGGACCTCGTGGGCTCTGAGCTCAAGGTCGCGTCGGTGGAGGAGAAGCCGTACACGCGCCGCCCGTACCCGCCGTTCATGACTTCTACGCTGCAGCAGGAGGCGGGCCGCAAGCTGCATTACACCTCTGAGCGCACGATGCGTGTGGCGCAGCGTCTGTACGAAAACGGTCACATTACTTACATGCGTACCGACTCCACGACGCTGTCCAAGGCCGGTATTGACGCCGCGCGTAAGCAGGCGCTGGAGCTCTACGGCTCGGAGTACGTCGCCGATGCGCCGCGCCAGTACTCGCGCAAGGTGAAGAACTCGCAGGAAGCTCACGAGGCAATTCGTCCGGCTGGCGAGACGTTCGCAACGCCGGGGCAGCTGGCGGGATCGCTGGATGCCGAGGAGTTCAAGCTCTACGAACTGATTTGGCAGCGTACGGTCGCCTCGCAGATGGCCGACGCACGCGGCACGTCCATGAAGGTCACCATCGCCGGCGCCACCGACACGCACGCCGTCGAGTTCGCCTCCACTGGACGCACGATTCGCTTCCCGGGCTTCCTCAAGGCATACGTCGAGGTCTCCGCGCTTTCCGACGGCCGCAAGGTCGCCGACAACGCTGAGAAGCGGCTGCCACAGTTGACGGAAGGCCAGGGCCTGACGGCCACGGACTTCAGTGCCGACAGCCACTCCACCAACCCGCCTGCGCGCTTCACCGAGGCCAGCTTGGTGAAGAAGATGGAGGACTTGGGAATTGGGCGTCCGTCGACCTACGCGTCGATTATCAAGACCATTCAGGATCGCGGCTACGTCTACCCTCGCGGCAACGCTCTGGTGCCCTCGTGGGTGGCCTTTGCCGTGGTGGGGCTGATGGAGGAAGCGTTCTCCGATCTGGTCAACTACGACTTCACCTCCGAGCTGGAGGATGAGCTCGACGGCATTGCTGCGGGCAATAAGGATCGCACGACCTGGCTGACCGGTTTCTACTTCGGCGATGACAAGGATCACCGCCACAAGGGAGCCGACGCTATTGCGACCCACGGTGGTCTGAAGAGCATCATCGATGTGAACTTGGAATCGATTGATGCTCGGAAGGTCAATTCGCTCCACCTTTTCGACGATGCCGAGGGCAACCCGATCATCGTTCGCGTTGGCCGCTATGGGCCGTACCTGGAGCGTACGCGCCCGGGGGCCGGTGAAAACGGTGCCGACGAGGTGCAGCGCGCCAACATCCCGGAGGCCATGACTCCGGACGAGCTGGATCTGGCCGCTGCCGAGAAGCTGCTGGCGATGCCGCAGGGCGGACGTGAGCTGGGCATTAACCCGGCCAATGGTCGCATGATTGTTGCTCGTGATGGCCGCTACGGCCCCTACGTCACCGAGCTGGTTACCGATGAAGAGCGCGAAGGTGTCGTAGCCAAGGCTGAGGAGATCATCGCAGCTGAGCGCGCCGAAGAGGACGCTCAGCGCGCTGCCGAGGGCAAGCGAAAGAAGAACTGGGAAACCAAGACCGCTGCCAAGCAGAAGGAAAAGCGCACCGCGGAAATCATCGAGGAAACTCTGAAGCCGAAGACGGCCTCGCTGTTTTCCTCCATGGAGCCGTCGACTGTCACGCTGGAAGAGGCTCTGAAGCTGATGAGCCTGCCGCGCGAGGTCGGTGTCGACCCGGTCGATAACGAGGTTATTACTGCTCAGAATGGCCGTTACGGTCCGTACCTGAAGAAGGGCACGGACTCGCGTTCACTGGCTAACGAAGAGCAGATTTTCACCGTGACATTGGACGAGGCGCGTCGTATCTACGCTGAGCCGAAGCGCCGCGGTCGCGCTGCTGCGAAGCCGCCGCTGAAGCAGCTGGGCGACAACGATGTCTCCGGTCGCCCGATGTCGGTGAAGGATGGCCGATTCGGTCCGTACGTCACCGATGGTGTCACCAATGCTTCGCTGCGCAAGGGGGATACGCCTGAGACTCTGACCGATGCCCGCGCCTGCGAGCTGCTGTCTGAGCGCCGCGCGAAGGAAGCCGCCGATGGTGGCACTAAGAAGGCTGCGAAGAAGTCGACTCGCAAGACCACGAAGAAGGCTGCGAAGAAGACCACCAGGAAGGCAGTCAAGCGCACCACCAAGCGAGTGGTGAAGGCAACGCGTAAGGGCAAGTAGCGCATTGACCGTTAGCCGCGGCAGGGGCGAAATGGGTGCAGAGCACTTAAGCGCCCGGCGCCCCCTGCGGAGCTGGTGCGCCCGGCGCCTCCTGCGGAGTTGGCTTGGGGCCACCGACCCCGGCCACCTCCGCCCGCATCGTCGGCCCGTACGACAGCCGGCGATGCACCTTCTCAAACGGCCCCTGCATGCCGCGACGCTCCATCGCCCACGCGGCCAACAGTGTCACCAACCAGACGCCTACAGCGATGAGCGTTTGCACGAACGCGCCCATGTCGCGCGGGATATCCAGCATAAACGGGTACACCAGCACAAAGAAGATCACCGACTGCATCAGGTAGCCGGTCATCGAACGCTTGCCGAGCGCCACAATCGGCACCAGCCAACCTGGTACAGCGGCGCCCTCGTTCAGGCGTCGCTGGAGCGGCTGCAGCGCCAACGCCAGCCCGGCTAGGATGCCAGGACCGGCGAACACTCCGGCAAAGTTATTAATTACCAAGAAGGCCATGTGCTGTCCGGCTGGAAGAACTCCAATCGCTGCCAACCCCATAGGGATACCGACACCGAAGGCGACAATCACGGCCACCACGAGCCACCGAATAAGCAGGGGACGGTGCGCGTCAACGTCGTCAAGCACGCCTTTGCGCGCCCACACGAAGCCAATCATCATCACCGGCAGGTAGAGGAACAGCTGTAGCGGCAGAGTAGTGATGCTCATTGTCAGGGCCTCGAGATTCGCGGCGAGCATATCCAGGTAACTTGTTTCAATCGCACCGCCGTTGACGAGCTCGGTCATGTCGGAACCGTCCAACCCGACGTCGGGCATCGCAATTGTGAAAACCAAAAACAGCAGGCTCAATACCGCATTAACTGTCAGCGCAATCCATGCGAGGATAGTCAGCACCTTGTTGCTAAGCCCCATAAGCAGCCCCAGGATGATGCCGCAGATGCCGTAGAGAAACATGATGT
The DNA here is from genome assembly GCF_014335085.1 of Corynebacterium sp. LK26. Taxonomy (NCBI): domain Bacteria; kingdom Bacillati; phylum Actinomycetota; class Actinomycetes; order Mycobacteriales; family Corynebacteriaceae; genus Corynebacterium; species Corynebacterium sp. LK26. The sequence continues at coordinate 101,937 of NZ_PDHB01000004.1, read as the reverse complement.
CGCCAAAGAACAGAAACAGCATGTGCGCGATGCCGAACAGCCCCAGGAACGCATATCGCTTTACGACGACCACCCGCGCCCGCGACCGTGGAAAGTTCCTCCTGGCCAAACTGCGGACAATGAGTCCGACACCGAAGCCGAGCAGCGTTGCGAACATCGGCAGCCCGCGGCTATGTGCGGTCACAGCGGTAAACAGCACGGTGGCCTTGTCGGCGATGCTGTCGTTTATGACGCCTCCGAAGAATGCTGCGGGCAGTTCGGGATCTGCAACCAGCCAGGCAGTGGCAATGTTCGCGATTGCGATGCCGAGGAGAGCGAATCCGCGAGCGGCATCGGGGACGAGCATGCGAGGTCTGGGGCTGGTGCTAGAGCTGGAGCGGCTGTCAGTCATTCCTCCAACGTAAAGGATTTGCGGGAGGGTACGCAGGTTGGCGAGACCGACGAGTCCGCTGCCCCCTAGGCCTCGTCGGCAAGCGTCGGGCGCACCGGGCGCGCAAGCTGCGTCATGTGCGTGCGGCCGCGCAGCTCCACGGACTTCAGGGTGGTCCAGCGAGCCTGCTCGTCCTCGTTGGCCAGGCGGATAGTGGAAGCCGTGGCGAGCACGCGGCCCGGGGTGTCCTTAGCCAACTCGGTCAGACGAGCGGCCTGGTTAACCGCGTCACCAATGACCGTGTACTCAAAACGGTCACGAGCACCGATGTGGCCCGCGACGACATGACCGGCGGAGACGCCAATGCCAGCGCTGAGTTGGAGGTCGAGCAGTTCCTCGCGCAGTTCACGGGCGGCGGTGAGGGCGTGACCAGCCGTGTCGTCGAGGGGCAGGGGAGCGCCGAAGACAGCCAGAGCTGCGTCACCCTGGAACTTGTTGATAATGCCCTTATTGCGGTGCACACAGTCGACAACGTGGTCGAAGAACGCATTGAGTTCGCGGACAACGACCTCTGGCGAGTTCTTCTCCGCGAAGTTGGTTGAACCAATTACATCCACAAACAGCACCGCGACGAGGCGATTCTCGCCGCCCAAAGTTGGCTTTTCTTCCAGAGCCTTACGGGCGACCTCAGAGCCGACGTAACGGCCAAAGAGGTCACGGACCCGCTGACGCTCCTGCAAGCCACGCATCATTTCATTGAAGCCCGCTTGGAGAACGCCCATCTCGGAGCCGTCGTAAATAGGCACGCGTGTTTCCACCTGGCCCTGGCGAACCTTGTTGATTGCGCCCGTGAGATCCCGAATCGGGTCAACGATGGACATGCTGGCCAGCATCGTGCCGAAATAGCCGGTAATCAGAGCCAGAATTGCCAGCGCGGTGATGGTGGGCAGCAAATCTGCCGCGTCATCTGTGAATAGGCCACGGCGCTGACCAATCAGCACAAGCAGGATTGCCACCACTGGAACACCGCTGGTCAACACCCATGTCTGGCGCAGGCGGTGACCAATCGGTGGCTCCAGCGAGGAATCCGGAGCCCGACGCGCCAGCGCCTCCACGGCGACTGGACGCACCATGCGCTCCGCAATCAGATAGGTCAACAGCGCCACCATGGCGCCACCGAGCACCGAGGTGAGCAGCACCATCATGCCAATCTTGCTGTCATAGGCGAACGCGACTCCGCTGAAGACAATCACGCCCAAAGACCAGATGACGGTACCCAAAAGTGCCTGGTAGACGGGCACGCGCATGACCAGATATCGCACCCGCCGCGGATCGTGCATATCCGGATGACGCTGCCATTTCACCAGCGGTTTGAACAGGATCCACGTGGTGCCGATGCCCGCGATAATCGCCAGAACCAGGTACCCAGCCAGGGCATAAATGACACCATTGGCCAACCGTGGCAAGTGAGTTTCTTGGTTCAGTGGCAACAGCATGCCGAGGAACAAGCCGACAATCATGGCTCCGACAAGGTTGCAGACGAAGATAAATGAGGCATAAGCAGGCCACATTGTCCCGCTTAGCCATTTCAGATTTCGCCAGAGCCGTTGCATGACTACTACCTTAGTGGCAACCCCGGATTGCAGGGAGTAGTTACCTCACAAGAGTCTTGTGGGGCGCGCTAGAGTTGTGGCCATGACAGAGCCCATGACAGAGCGCAGCGTGTTTTCTCGTATGCCCGAAACCGGTGGGGTTCGTCAGCGGCTGCAGGCTGCTGTGCGCGCTGCGCATTATCGCTTTGCCAATGGTCAACCGCTGGCAGGCGATGGGGCGGAGGTTTCGCCGGAAGGTGGGGACGCGGGGTCGTCGTTAAGCGATGTGCCACGCGACTCGGACATGACGCACGCCTGGCTGTTCACTGGTCCTGCGGGGTCGGGGCGGTCGGTGACGGCGACGGCGTTTGCGGCGGCGCTGCTGTGCACGAGGCATGACAACCCCGGATGCGGTGAGTGCGAGGGCTGCCGGACGGCGCTGGCGGGAACGCATGGCGACATCAAAATCGTGCGCCCGGAGGGCACCATTATCTCGGTGGCGACGGTGAGGGACGAGCTGCGGCCCTGGGCTTACAAGATGCCCACGACGGCGGATTGCCGCGTGCTGATCATCGAAGACGCCGACCGTCTCAACGAATCCGCCTCAAATGCGCTGCTCAAGGTGGTGGAAGAGCCGCCTCTGCGCACCGTCATCATCATGTGCGCACCAACGACAAACGCGGAGGATTTCTCCGTTACGCTCCGTTCGCGCTGCCGCCATGTCTATGTGCCGACGCCGCATATCGACGATGTCACAAACCTCCTGCGCGCCGAGCGGCCAGAGCTTACCGACGAGCAAGCGGTCTGGGCCGCGACGGTGTCCAACGGTCACATTGGGCGTGCGCGTGGCTTTGTCTCCGATGAGGGCTCGCGTGCTTGGCGGGGTAAGGCCCTGGATTTCGTGGAGGCTGTGTTCGATCCGGCGAAGTCATACGTGGCGGCGCGTGAGCTGGCCAACGAAGTAGCAGGCGAGGTCAAGCGGCGGATGGAGCCACTAGAGGCTGAGGAGCTGGAGAACCTCGAGCGCTCACTGGGCGTAGGTGCGTCCGGCAAGGGTGCGCAGGCGGCACTGCGCGGCTCTAAGGGGGTTATCAAGGAGCTGGAGGAAAATCAGAAGCGGCGGCGCAGGCGCGCGGAGTCAGATCTGATCGACCTGTCGTTGACCGACATTATGGGGCTTTACCGTGACGCCCTGGTGCTGGCGTTTGGGGCGGAACGTGGTGGTGAGACTGCTTCGGGGGATTCGGGCTTTGGTGCTGGTTCTGAGTTTGGCGATGGCGCGGTCTACCTCATAAATCCAGACCGTCGTCGGACAGCCACGGAGCTAGCCCGACGCCTTCCGCCGGAGGCGATATTGGCCTCCATCGATGCTGTCACCGAGGTGCGCGGCATGCTCGTGACTGCAGTGAAGTTGACGGTCTTGATGGATGAATTGATGGCTAAATTGCAGATCGCGGGGCAGGTTGGTCGTAGGTAAGCCGGTAGCCGCGCCTAATGCAGCGGACTGCAGGCCCCATTTTGGTAGCGATGGGGGCAGTACAGTAGTATTACCGCTTGTACATTTTGTGCAGGGTTATTTCTGCTTGCTTGAAAGCTCGGCGCAATGTGCGTGCCGCCTTAGCTCAGTCGGTAGAGCGTCTCACTCGTAATGAGAAGGTCGCGAGTTCGATTCTCGCAGGCGGCTCGGTTTGAAACGGGATCCTTTAAAAAGGGTCCCGTTTTTTATTTTTTGGATCGGTCAAACATGAGGAGAGCGAATCCAGCGGCAACCCAGACGATGAGAACCCACCACGCTGCCCCAGCACCGTTGCCATCGAAAAATGACAGTGACCTGACTAGGTAGCCAGTCGCCCCAATGGGCATCCACTGGCCAAGGGTGGACCAACCGGCCGGAAGCAGCCAGGGGCCGGTGGACAGTCCAGAGAGCGGGTTCGCCAAGAAAATCGTCAAAATGGCGCCGATGCCCACACCGGGAGTGCCAATAATGGCCGCAAGCCCGGCGGTAAGCATTGAGGTAGCCAGGATTCCCAGAGAAATAGCCAGCCATTCCATGCCGAAGCTGCCCGAAAGCGTGCCGTAGACAGAGTGGAGCATCCACGTTGCCACGAGGGCTCCGAAGACTGCGATGCCAGCGAGGACACCCAATTTCGTCCACTTCTTACCTCGGAAGAGGAAGGTGGCTATAACTGCCGAGATGATACCGCCGAAAGCCAGCGGCAAGCCGAGGAGCGCGACACCGGAAGCTTGTGGGTCATCCTGTGTGGTTGGAGCCAAATCCTCCCGCTCTACAGGGATGTTTTGAGACTCGAGGGTCGTCGCAATGCCGTCGATAAGCTGCGAGTAAGGTGCGCCGTTGCCTGAAGCGGTGTAGGCGGTAGCGCCCGTCGGGGAGATGACGATGCCGCCAACAGTTTCGCGATTGAGGATTGACTCGCGTACGGCGTCAGGGGTGTCCATCACCTGGATATCAGGAGCATCGTCGCCAGCTTTGTGTTCGATGGCTTGGGTGATTTGTTCGGATATTGGGGCGGGGGCAGTCAGCGCAATGGGGACATCGTTCGGGCCGGAGGCAAATGTCGGTGCCAGGAACGCGAAGAGCATGAGCCCGATGACGAGCGGAATACCGAAGATCACGGCTACTGCTTTGGGGGCGGGTGAGGCTTTTTTTCGTCTCAGTCGTAGCTGTTGACATGGCCTATCTCCTAACTGGAGCAGAGTGTTTCACTTACAAAGTGGAGCATAGTGTTCCGTTTGTTAGGATGCAAGTGTGAGACAAGATGCAGTGATGAACAGTGATGCCATCGTGGAAGCAGCGCGAAAACTCTTGATAGAGCAAGGAGCCGGTGTATCCATGCGTGCGATTGCCAGGGAGGCCGGTGTCGGTTTAGCTACGGCAAGCAGGCACTTTCCCAGCAGGATTGAGCTTCTCGGCGCAGTCAGTGCTCGTGTTGCAGCTGATATCGACAGGGTTACTGAGGCAGCCGTAGCTCAGTTTGACGACGATCCGGACGGCGCTTGGCACGAAGCAGTCCACGCGATCGCGAAATTAAGTGTTGCGGCACTTGCCCAGGCATTATTCAGCGATCTCAATACCAGTTTGGGGAGCGAGGCGAAAAAGATTGATGGCATTATCGAAAAGCGAATGACGGAGTTGCGTCAGAGCTATACGCGACTGCTGGATAAGGCAAAAGCAGCTGGGCTATGCCCGGAGGACGTTGCACCGCTTGATTTCCACCTTGGGCTCGCTGTGGTGTCGCGTCCCCTTCCTAACTCTGCAGCGGTCGAGCAGTACTTTCCCGGTGTGCAAGAAAAGCTTGTGGACTTAATGCTTACGGGTTTGGCAGCACAGGCGAAGGGGAATCACTAAACCCCTCGGTGATAAGTCCTGAAAAATCCTGCACACGTCCCGACGTGCGGTGATTCCCCGAAACGAAGGGGGAGGAAATCTCGGAGCCGGCGACTCTCAATCGAGTGTTTGCTACTGTTACTCAGCACATAGCAGGTACGCGGAAACTAGGAGAACGCACTATGCGGCAGCCCGGACACCAGGGACTAGCAGTGCAGCGATCAGCAAGACGACTAGCTGTGGCTTTGGTGGCTGCGGCAATTTTGCCAGCCGGTCTTGTAGCTTGCACCATCGACACGGAGGCTTCCAAAGCAGGAAGCGCTCAGCAAGCTGCGTCGACAGAAACGCAAACGTCGTTGGCAGCTGAAGAAGAGGCTATGCAGATGCCGAACCCCACTCCGCCGAATGAGGAGTCTGCAATGTCTGATTCTGCTAACCCCGACGCAGTCGCTTCTGGCGATGCACAACAACAGCAAGCTAATCGCGCTACTTCGCGTGCCGACGGCTCCAGCGCTGTAGCCGGCAAGGTCATCTACCTCGACCCGGGACACGCCGGCACCCCACCACCAGCGGACATGATGGTCACTGACGGCCGCGGTGGCCAGAAGCCATGTAATACCTCCGGTACCGCTTCCAATGACGGCTTCCCGGAGCATGAGTTCAATTGGCTGATGGCGCAGGAAATTAAGCAGCTGCTCGAACAGCGCGGTGCTCAGGTGCTGCTCAGCCGCGTCGATGACACCGGTCGTGCAGATTGCATCGATGCCCGTGCAGAGAAGGAAAATGCCTCCAACGCCGATGCCGTGGTGAGCCTTCACGCAGATGGTGCTGGAGAGGGCAACCGCGGATTCCATGTGTCTGCGATTTCGCAGCCGCTCGCCAATAATGACGAGCAGGGATCTACCGCGCTGGCAACCGCGCTGCGCGATGCTTTTGTCGCAGCCGGTTTTGCTCCATCCAACTACCTCGGTAGCCAGGGGCTGAATCCGCGCGCTGACCTCACCGGACTCAACCTATCGACGAAACCAAAGGCACTGGTCGAATACGGCAACATGCGTGATAGCAGCGACATTGCCCTCTTGACCTCCAACGAAGGCCGTCAGCGCTTGGCAGAGGCCACTGTGGCTGGGTTGGAAGGTTTCTTGGCGCAGTAGCCAACCTGCGCATCCAGGCCGTAGCTACCTCACACCAGTCACCGCCACAGCAGCCACCACAGCGGCCAACCGGCCAACACGCTAACTAGCCGGGTTTGCCTTAGCTTTCGGTGTCATCGCGTCGTAAGGCTCCATCATGGGGATATCCAGCATGGTGCTGGGGACACCGAAGGCGTCGACAAGCACCTCAGACCAGGGGCCAAGGGAATCAACAAGATCGGCCAAGCCCGCCCGCGCGCCCTTGGTGCGAGTACCGGTGAGCAGTGACTGCTCCAAGAACCAGCCGGCGTTATCGCAGACCACCGACAGGAAGAACACATCGCGAACCTGCTCGAGCACCTCTTGAGAGCGCTCATCTGTGAGTGTGGATTCAGCTTCAAAGAACGCTTCCAAAATCATGCGATCGATATGCGCCCACGCGCAGGAAATCATGTGGTCCTGGACCTTGTCCACCAGCTTCGCGGCCTTTTCCACAGGCAGTTTCCGCGCCGGGCGCAGCCTGCGAGCAAGGGACTTGAGAAGTCGATTCTCGCGCTCGATGAGCAATTGCATCTGGCTGGCGGGGTCAAAGAGCGAGGACTCATCAGCGTCAGTCAGCGCATCCAAGAGGTTCTGAACGACGGCGTCCGCACCGGTGCGACGGCGCAAAATGCCACTGAAATTGTCGAGGCCGAAGCGCACCATTTCCAGGTTGGAAAAACTCTGTACCTCCCGGGCAAAACCACCCAAAAGTTCCTTGGTGACCAGCTGCAACATCACCACGTTGTCGCCCTCAAAGGTAGTGAATACGTCAGAGTCCTCTTTGAGAATGGTCAACAGGTTCTCCGCCATGTAGCCAGCTCCACCGGTGGCCTCACGCATCTCCTGGATGGCATCGGTGGCATGCGCGGTGTTGGCGACCTTCAATGCGGCGGCATGTGCCTCCGCTTCACGTAGATCGCGAGCCTGCTCCGGGGTTAGATTCGCACGGTCCAGCCCTTCCGCTTCGAGGTCGTGAATCCGCTTGATCAGCAGGTTGGTGGCAAATTGCAGACCGTACGAACGCGCAATGCGGGGGAGTAGTCGGATTCGGTGCTGGCGGTGCTCAATGAGTTTCTTTTCCGGCAGCGAATCGTCGGGAGCAAATTGGCGCCGCAAGTGTGCGTACTTGGTGCCGATGGTCAGTGCGGTGCGGGTTGCCGCACCAGCGGCCGCACCGACTGTCACGCGGCCGCGCACGAGGGCACCGAGCATCGTGAAAAACCGTGCATTGGGGCTGCCAATATCGCTGCTGTACTCGCCAGCGGCCGAGACATCTGCGAAACGGTTAAGCAGGTTCTCCCGCGGCACGCGGTAATGGTCGAACATGAGAGTGCCGTTGTCCACGCCCAAGAGGCCACCTTTGGTGCCGTGGTCGCCAATCGCAACCCCGTCGACAGGCGAACCGTCATCATTGCGGATCCGGGCAACAATGCAGTGCACACCATGGGATTCTTCTTGTCCTGGTGTGTAGAGCTGGCAAAAAACCGCAGCCCAGCGCCCATCGCGCGCGGCGTTGCCCAAAAACCATTTCTCAGAGGAAGCTGTCGGCGAATTGAGGATGAATTCTTCCGTCTCGGGGTCGTAATGTGCCGTGGTTTCGAGTGATTGCACGTCCGAGCCGTGGCCGCGTTCGGTCATCGCAAAGCAGCCGAGAGCCCGCAGCTCAATGAGGTCACGCACCAACTCGCTGTGACGCTCAGTCCCCAGATTGCTGACAGCGCCGCCGAAAAGGCCCCACTGCACTCCGGACTTCACCATCAACGACAAGTCGGTGTGGCCGAGCATTTCAATCCCGGAGAGTGTCCCGCCGGTATCTCCTGTGCCTCCCTGGTCAGTGCGGAAAGCACCATAGGGCATGCCGGTCTTAAGCACCTTGGACAACGCCTCGGTGGTGTGCTGCCTGGCCTCCTCCACGGTCAGCCCAGAGGTGGGCCGCAGGGTGGGGTCTTCTAAAAGGGCGCGGACATCAGCGCGCGCCTCGGGGAAATAGCCGTCCAGGACCTTTTGCAGTGCGCGTGCCACTTCCGGTTCCGGACGGGAGGGGAGTGTCTTCGGAGCGTCGGTCGAGCGCCGGCGGGGGATTCGCGTGGAGCTGGAAGAATTCTGTGCCATAACCCAACGTTAATGGGATATCTGGGGCTTGTCAGTCGCTTTCGACTGAGAAACTCATGAGGAAATCGGGACCGAGGAAAGAGAAAGCGGGTTATCGGGAGAAAAAGAAGGTGGAAACGCAAAAGCCGTCGTCAAGCAAATGCTGCGTTGTGCAATGCTTGACGACGGCTTGCGTAATCAGACCCTCGGTGGGGCAGATCCCTTAGCTGTGGGAACTAGACGCGCGACTTAACTTCGTCGAGGTTAGTTTCCGGGTGCTCGATCAGGTCTCGGTCTTCGAGACCCTTCGGCAGCAGGAACAGGGCAATCAGTGCCGGGATAGCCATGGCCATCAGGTAGATGGAGATGTAGAACGGGTTGCCGGTGGCGTCCATGATCATCTGGGCAATCATCGGAGCGAATGCGCCACCGAGGACGGCGCCGATGGCGTAAGCGATGGAAGCGCCCGAGTAGCGGACCTCAGCCGGGAACATCTCGGAGTACATGGCTGGCTGCGGGCCGAAGGTCAGGGCCAGTGGCAGGGTGAGAACTGCGACGGTCATGATGTACAGGAACGGACCCTGGTCCAGGATGCTCCACATGACGGCCTCCCAAATCATAATCACGACGTAGCCGATGATGAAGGTCTTAGCGCGGCCGATGCGGTCGGACCAAGCACCGGCGATGAACATGAAGATGGTCCAGCAAATACCAGCGACGAGAGTACCGGTCCATGCGACGGTTGCGGGGTAGCCCAGTGTCTTCTGTGCGTAAGCGCCGAAGAATGCGATCACGAGGTAACCGGTAGCCTGCTGAGCAGCGAAGATCAGAGCACCCTGGATGACCTTGCCCCAGTGGTTGCGGAAGAGCTCCGGCAGCGGAGCGGAACGCTCGGCAGACTCAGTCTGCATAGCCTGGAAGACCGGGGACTCGTCAACGGAACGGCGAATCATGTAACCGATCAGAACCAAGATGAAGGACAGCAGGAACGGCACACGCCAGCCCCAGTCCATGTAGGCTTCCTCGCCGACGATTGCCATAACAATCAGCATGGTGCCGGTCGCGAGGGTCAGACCCAGCGGAACACCGGCCTGCGGGAATGCGCCGTAGAGACCGCGCTTTTCCTTCGGTGCGTACTCCACGGACATCAGGGCTGCACCGCCCCATTCACCGCCAGCGGAAATACCCTGGAAAACACGGAGGAGAACCAGCAGGATAGGTGCGGCGATGCCGATTGATTCATAGGTCGGTAGCAGGCCGATGCAGAAAGTAGCCGCACCCATGCCGATGAGGGTGAAGACCAGAATCATCTTGCGGCCGTAACGGTCACCGATATGGCCAGCGACGATCGCGCCAAGCGGGCGGAAGAGGAAGGAAATACCCAGGGTTGCCCAAGCGAGGACCTGGGCCACCTGTGGATTCGACTGTGCAGCAGGCTCGATGAAGTGCGGAGCAAGCACGATAGCTGCGGCCTGAGCGTAAATCAGGAAGTCATAAAACTCGATGGTCGTACCCACGAGAGTTCCCGTGAGCACCTGACGGCGCTGCTTGGGATCATTCGCGATGATCGAAGTAGTCATAAAAAAACAAGACTTTCTTTACATACCCGTCCGCACGGCCATCGAGGACCTTGGTGATCTCAGCGGTCGCGCAGAAATCGCCCCAGGTTTTTCTCAGCCAGCGTTTGGGGAATGGACAGATTGTTTGACGGTGTCGAATTCTTACACAGCCAGACCGGTAGCGACCAGCGTTTGAACTTCAGCGAGCGGTGACAAAAAGTGAACAACGGGGGTAATGGGGGTCGGTGAATGGCGGTAGATTTCCTTTGTTTGTGACCGATTTATTTATACGCATGCCTGAAAAAGGCGGATTCGGGGGTGTGCAAAGGGGGTGGGTTGGGCACTACTTAACGACGGGTTGTTTCTGGATCGATTTGCGCGACCTGGCGGCCGTCTATGTGCGAGATTGTCTTAAATAGGGGAAATCTGCGTTTTATGGCTGTTCGACTACCCCCACATTGAACTAATTTGTAATTATATATTCAGAAGTTGTGTGAATGGTGTGGCAAAAGTGGCTCAAGATACAGAAGAAGTAACGGAACAATAACGATGTAGTGTCGAAAAGGGCACTGCCCCCGGATGGGGCAGGGAAACAAGGTTGGCAACAAGTCACCCCGAGACGGGGGTGTGGGCCCCAGGTTTCAGGGGCATTTTGGGGCGGTGGTAGCGCCAAGCGCCGAAACCACCCCGACACATCTTTTGTGGTTAGCCCCCGTAACTCAATTTCCACCATTGCGCGTAAGGCGCTGGGGACCGTCGTAAAGTAAACGACATGTCTTCTCACGCAGGAACTAACGGCAATGAAAATGAGGTACCTCACGGCAGGGCCAAATCCAATAAGGGCACGCCGCTGTGGTTGCTTGCCGCAATTGCAGTTTTCGCCGTCGCGTGGGGTGGCAACGAATTCACGCCGCTGATGGTGATGTACCGCGAAAATGCCGACCTGGCGCCGGTGTTTATTGACCTTCTATTGCTGGTCTACGCCCTCGGTATCGCGCCGGCACTGCTGATTTCCGGCCCAATCTCGGACCGTATCGGCCGTAAGCCGGTGATGCTCGCCGCGCCGGTTCTCTCGATTCTGGGGTCGACTCTTATTGCGTTGGGCGAGACTACCGCCCCGCTTATTCTCACTGGTCGCTTTATCTCTGGCTTGGCAGTCGGCATTGTCATGGCCGTGGGCGGCTCGTGGGTAAAAGAGCTCTCTGATCCGCGCTTTGACCCCAAGGCCAAGTCAACCTCGGGTGCGAAGCGTCAGTCCATGGCGCTGACCTTGGGCTTTGGTCTGGGTGCGGGAATTGCCGGCACGCTGGCGCAGTTCGCACCGCTGCCGGGGCAGCTGGCTTATATCATCCACATCCTGATTTCTATCCCGACAATCTTCGGTCTGTTGGCCGTGCCGGAGACCCGCCAGTCGCCGCACCTGGGCGGCAGTAATGCTCCGCGCGAGACCCTCTGGGAGTCTCTACGTACCCCATCGGTAACTAACCGTCGCTTCCTGCTCGTCGCCGCGATGGGAGCGCCGTGGGTCTTCGGTGCAGCCGGTGTTGCCTACGCAATCATTCCGTCTCTGCTTCAGGACCACGTCTCCCAGCCAGTGTTCTACTCCGCGATGGTCACACTGTTTGCGCTGCTCTGCGGTTTTGGTATTCAGCAGATTGGTCCCCGCTTTGTGACCGAGCACAACGCCCGCGGTTCGCTAATCGCAATTGGCATTGTGGTTATCGGTATGGGCTTGGCGGCCTGGATGTCCACCAACCCCACCGCAGTGACGGCGTTCATTGCAGCGCTGGTGTTGGGTGCCGGCTACGGTCTGTCCATGTTTACCGGCCTCAACGAGGTACAGCGCATCGCTGGCCCGCGCGATATGGCTGGTCTGACCGGTATCTTCTACTGTCTGACCTACATCGGCTTCGCATTCCCGGCAATTCTGACCAAGCTCTCCGAGTCCATCTCCTGGATGACCTACCCGGTCATGCTCGGTGGCGGTATGGTCATCGCCATCTTGATGGGCTTGGTTATTTTCTTCAATTCCACTGTCAACCTGCCACAGCGCGCTGAGTAATCTCGCATTCCTCGGAAGACTAATCAACCCCGTCAATGTGAGGTTGGCACACGTATAAGCGGTTTTCCTTACTAAGCGCCTATAGTTCTTCCTATGGAGAAGCACAAGAACGAATCACCGGCCACCGCGATGACAGAATCGTCGGCAAGCGCGAAACCGCGCGCGCTGGTGACGGGCGGTGCGGGATTTATCGGTTCGACGCTGGTTGACCGGTTGCTGGCCGAAGGATACGCGGTCACGGCGCTGGACGATCTCTCCCACGGAAAGCTGGAAAACCTCCAGCAGGCATCGCTTAACGACGATTTTGAGTTCATAACCGCCGATGTGCTGGAGGTGGACTGGGACGAGCTGCTCGAGCAAAGCGGCCCGGAGGTTATTTTCCACCTCGCAGCGCAGATTGATGTGCGGATTTCCGTGGCCGACCCGGTGCGAGATGCGACGCTGAACATCATTGGCACAATCAAACTTGCCGATGCGGCCCGAAAGCACGGTGTCCGCAAGGTTGTGTTTACATCGTCGGGCGGTTCCATCTACGGCACGCCGGAGGAGCTTCCGGTGACGGAAAATGTGCCGGTCAATCCGATGAGCCCCTATGCCGCCTCAAAGGCAACGGGCGAACTGTACTTGAATATGTTCCGCAATCTTTACGGGCTCGAATGCTCGCACATCGCGCCGGCGAATGTGTACGGCCCGCGGCAGGATCCGCACGGCGAGGCCGGTGTGGTGGCTATTTTCGCTCAGCGACTGCTGGCGGGAGAGCCAACCAAGGTATTCGGCGACGGCGGAAATACCCGCGACTATGTCTATGTCGACGATGTGGTGGATGCTTTCTACCGCGCATCCGGCGAGGTCGGTGGTGGAATGCGCTTTAATATTGGCACCGGCGTAGAAACCTCGGATCGGCAGCTGCACTCGTTGGTGGCGCAGGCTGCGGATGCCGAGGATAATCCAGAGTTTGCACCGCCGCGCACTGGTGATGTGGCGCGGTCGGCGTTGGATCCCACGCGGGCGCGTGAGGTACTCGGCTGGGAGCCAGCTATGAGTATTCAGGAAGGTGTTGCTCGTACTGTGGAGTACTTCCGGAATCAGGGCTAGCGCAGCTTACGCGGGCGGCTTCGCGCAGTCGTCCGCGTAGGTTAGCCGTGAGTCAGCCAGGTTACTTGCCAGCTTCCTCCGCGCGCTTGGCGTGGATGAGAGCCAGCTCGATATTGTCCTCGAACACGTCGAGAGGCTGTGCGCCCGAGACGAACTGAGTACCAACGAGGAAGCCCGGAGTACCGGAAATGCCCAGCATCGAACCGAACTGGGTGGCATTCTCGACCGCCTCGGTCCACTTGCCGTCCTTAAGTTCCTTTTCAAAGCGCTTCATGTCCGGCACACCGGCCTCACGAGCGACGGCAATCAGTTCCTTTTCAGTGAACTCCGGGTGGCCCTGGCCCTTTTCGCCGGCCTTCTTAAACAGCGCACGGGAGAACTCCCAGAACTTGCCCTGAGCTGCCGCGGCACGGCCGGCCTCAGCGTCCTTGATGGCCTTCTCACCATTGATGGCCATATCGTTCCACTCCAGGCGGACCAGTCCCTCATTGACGTACTTTTCCACGAGGGCAGACTCGGTTTCGTTTGCGAACTTCGCGCAGAACGGGCATTCGAAGTCCGAGTAGATTGAGATTACGACCGGCGCATCCACTGCACCGAGAGCAAAAGGATCATTTTCATTGCGGCGGTGGACATTGTCCATATCCTCCGGGGACTTCAGCTGCGCTCCCGCCTTTGGGCCGTAGATGCTGGCATCGAAAGAGCCATTCGGGCCAGGTACAGGCGCAATTTCCCCCTTGCCTGGTGCAACGCCCGCCATGTTGACGGTGCTCACGCCGTTGAAGCTAGCCGAACGCGAGCCAGCGAAGAAGCCCGCTGCGCCGACAACGATCAATGCGACGACAGCTAGCGCCCATGCGGCGTTCGGAATCGAGTACCACGACTTGGTTTTTCCATCACTGTCGGCAGACCAGGACTCCAAGTCCTGTTCAGTGGGTACCGGCTGAGAAGCCTGCTGGGGTTCCTGCTGTGTCCCCTGCGGCGCTGCGTCTGCCGAGGGCTGCTGCGAATCGCTGCTGTTGTCAGCGGCGATGTTGTCCTTATTTTCTTCGCTCATGGCTTCTATGGAACCACAGCCTCAGATTCACATGCGCTTAGCGTGCCGACTAGTCGGACGGAGCGTTGTTCTCGGCGTTCGTCGCGCTGTCTTTTTGGCTGCTGTTCTGGCTGCCCGAAATCACAATTTCTTCTTCCGGACGCACAGCGGTCTTCAAGGCCACTGCACGAGCCAGTCGCGCGTAGCGTAGCTCCTGTTCGCGGAAGCGAATGTAGGACGACACCGTGGTAAACACGAACGCCAACACCAGTACGTAGAGCAGCAAATCGGTGCCCCGGGTCACACCAATCCAGTTGGCCACCACGGTCAGATCGTCGGGACGCACGATTGCCCACAGGCACGCGATGACGAAAACGACGAATCCCAGTTTCACGCCCGCCTTGGCGCGCGCTTTACGACGGTTAGCGACGAAGTAAGCCACCAGGCCCACCATCGCCAGCAGCAAAATAATTTGAACGATGGATGCGGTCATGGCAGCCTCTTCGAAATCAGGGAGTCGGCAAGGATATTGACACCGTTGAACAAGGATTGCCCTTTGGACATGGAGTATTCCGTGTAGAGGATATCCACCGGCTGCTCAGCGGTACGCCAACCTGTGCTGTCCATGACCTCGACAAATTCGGAGGCATGGCTCATGCCGTTCATGCGCAGGTTCAGTTGCTCTGCCACCGTGCGGTTGAAGGCGCGTAGGCCGTTGTGGGCGTCGGTAAGCCCGAGCCGGCGCGTGCGTGGTGACAACATGACCACCGTCTTGAGGACAATTCGCTTAATCAGCGGCACCTGGTCATCCTCGGCGCGGGGGCGGCCGAAACGGGTTCCCACAATGATGTCGATTGGTTCGGTGCGCAGTCGCTGCACCATAGCGACGACGTCCTTGACCTGGTGCTGGCCATCGGCGTCGAAGGTGACAAAGTACTTCGATCCAGCCTGCGCGCGAGCGTATTCCACGCCGGTCTGGATAGCGGCACCTTGACCCAAATTGACAGGGTGGTTGACCAGGTGAGCGCCGGCCCTGTGGATCTCCAGGCTGGAGTTATCCGAAGAGCCGTCGTTGACCGCGACAATGTTGGGGAAGGTCTCGCGAGCGTGCTCGAGAACCTCACGAATAACCTGGCCCTCGTTGTAGCACGGCACAATCAGCCAGGTGTCCGAGAAATCCATGTTGTCAGTCATCGCTCCGAAGCCTACCGCACAAACAATCGTCGATATGCGCGTGACATGAGCTGAGTTGGCAAAAGTCGGAAAAGTGTCCGCACCGCCAAGTTAAATACCGCCCGCGGCCGGGAAATCAGTCCCTCAGCTACCAGCGTGCGCTGGAGCTGGCGTTCACCGCGGATGATGCCGCGCGAGGTTCGTCGCTCGAACATGCCGTCGGCGCGGAAGTACACCAGCGGCTCGGGCAGATTCTTAAACTTCGCGCCAGCGGCCATGAGACGCACCCAAAGGTCATAGTCCTCCATCAGACGGATGTCGCGATATCCGCCGACCTCACGCACCTTCGCCGTGCGCAGCATCGAGGAGGGGTTATTTACAGGCGAATTGATCTTGATATAACGCGCAATTTCGGCGTGCGTCTGCGGCAGAGTCCGCACGCGCACCACATTGTCCGGCGTGCCCTCGAACTCCGCCATTGCACTGCCCAATACATCCAACTCCGGGTCAGCGGTCAGCGTGTCCCACTGCTTTTCAAATCGGTCCGCACGCGCAATATCGTCCGCATCCAGCCGCGCCACCCATGGGGTCTCCACCAGCTGAAGACCCGCCTGCGAAGCCACTCCCGAGCCGCCATTTTCCGCACAACGCAGCACGGTCATCTCCGAATGCGCCTGCTCATGCTTGACGACGACCCGGTCGAGTTCCTGCCCAATCGGGCCATCGATGACCACAATGACGTGCGCGGCCGGACGCGTCTGGTTCCACAGCGACTGCAGCGCAGTATCGAGCTGGTCGGGGACGACGCGGTGGTAGACGGTCATGAGAACCGTGAGGTCAGTGATGGTGGACATGTGAGTCTCGAACCTTGGGAGTTGCAGGGAGATATGGACGGTGCTTTTTGGGACGGCATCGGATGCGGGTGGTGTTATTCCACCGCAAAAGCCTCCGATACGGCTGACCTGGCAGCACGTGGGGAAAGTGTGCGCAGCGCAAGCAGGTGAATGGCAACACCTACTGCAGAGCCTACGGCGATAGCGGCGACCGTGCGTACCGACAGGTGCCCAGGGAGGAAAAGAATGGCAACGGCGATCGTGGTCGCAGCCAACCAACCGATCAGATACATATGGTGCTTCTCCACTGCCAAGGTGACCGAGCCGGTAATCATCAACATGGCGGTCAACGTCGCACCGAGCGTCAGCGCCGCGAGCACCGGCCCGGACACGTGATAGCTATCGTCCAGGATGAGAGTCATGATCCACGGGCCGATGAGCCATGCCAGGCCCGCCCCGAAGGTGCCGAAAGCAGCCAGCGCCCCCAACGGCTTGGCCAGCGCTGCCAGCACGCCCTCGGAGCGATGCCGGACAAAGCTCACAATGATGGCGTTTTGGAACTTCTCCAAGGGCATGAGCAGTGGAGCGCGGGTCAGCGTTACGGCGTAGGCGATTCCCGCAATGGTCACTGCTGCGGTGAAGTTGTTGGCATGCGGCGGGGTAAGTGACTCGGCTATCCCGGCGCCAGTGGTGACCGCTTCGCCGGCAATCTTGACGATTGTCGGAAAACCTGTGACCAGCACAGCAGATGCGCCAGATGCGCCCATGGCCGTGACCATGAGAGTGATGAAGCGGCGCACCGGGACGTCGGCACGCGCGAACATGACCGAGCGGGTTGCCGAGGAAAACAGCGCGAGAATAAGCCAACTGACTGTCCCGAACACCGTAATAATCAGCCAGGCCAGCAGACCCCAGCCGAAGTACCAGGCGACGAGTGCCAGTGCTACGCGCACGAGAATGTCGATCATGATTAGGGCGGCGTAGGGGCCCCACAGCTGGCGGCCGCTGAGCAGACCCGAGGTGGTGGCCTGCATCGAGTACAGAGCAAGGCCAGAGGCCATGAGCAGAATTGCAGTGCCGGCGTCATCCTGCACGACCAGTGGGGCCCACAGCGGACCCGTCACTGCCATGGTGATGAAAGTAACTGCGGCGACGCCCAGCGAAACCGTGATGGGACGAGCGCCGAGAGTTTGACCCGTTTCGGTAGCTGTCTGCTCCTGTTCCTGCTCCGGCTTCTGCTCTGGGGTCTGTTCACGGGGCCGCTCCCGCTTCCGGTTCCGCGCTTCCGCAGCACCAATCGCGCGCGTGGTCTCCTGCATCAACCCGCCGAGAACACCCGTGAGCGCGAAGAACAGTCCCCAAAACGCCACGAACTGCAGGTTTATAGCATTGGGAAGTGCGCGGGCCGAAATAATCAGCACCGCGAAGCTGCCTATCGCCGCGACAATCGTGGCCAGCGACAACCATTTGAAACCGGACATTGACGTGCCTCTAGCTCTCTAGTCCTTGGCCTTCGAGTAGCCGAGCTTTTCAAACTGAGCGGCCAGTTCCTCGTCCACGATTGGAGCACCATTATCGTCGATGCCCTGGTCAGCAGGGGAACGCGTTGGGTCGGTGGGGAAGTCCGGCAAGGAGCTGCGTGACAGCCAGGAGTCAAAGATGACATCCAGGTGCGAGGTGGTGATGCCACGCTCACGGCATACGCGGTTGGCCAGTGCGCGGAAGTCCACTGCATCGACCACACTGTGGCGGTTGGTGGTGGTCCACTTGCGCACCAGGTCGAAGAACACCTCGTCTCCCAGCAGCAGACGCAGAGCGTGCACAGTCAGCGCGCCGCGCTTGTACAGACGGTCGTCGAACATCAGCTTGGGCCCTGGGTTGGCGATGACGATGTCCTGATCATCTTCAAGCAGGTCCAGGTAGTGCTTGCGGGCGTGCACATCCGCGCTGGCACCGCCGCTGACCTCGGACCACACCCACTCGGAATAGCAGGCAAAACCCTCGTTGAGCCAGATATCGCGCCACTGCGAAATGCCGACACTGTTGCCGAACCACTGGTGTGACAACTCGTGGGCAATCAGTCGATTCCACGTGTCCTTGCCGTCGGCGTGGTTGGCTCCGAAGATGGACAGACCCTGTGCCTCGATGGGGATCTCCAGGTCGTCTTCACAAATGACCACCTGGTAGGCACGGAAGGGGTAAGGGCCAAAGAGCTTGGCGAATTCATCGAGCATGCGTCCCTGGTCGCGGAAGTCGTGGCGGGCATTTGCCACCAACTCAGAGGGCACCCAGGCCACTACGGTCGAGGTCTGGCACGGCAGCTCGACCTTCTTAAACTGGCCGACATTGATGGTGGCCAGGTAGGAGGCCATGGGCTCCTCGGTGATAAACCGCCAGCGGCGGCGCGATCCGCCCACGTTCACCGGAGCGTCGGCAAGCCCTGGTGCGACGACCTCGTAGGGAGCGTCGGTGACCATTGTGAACTCGTAGAACGCCTTGACCTCGGGATCGTCATCGCAGGGGTACCACGACGCCGCGCCCACCGGCTGCGATGCCACGAGTGCGCCGTTTTCGAGTTCCTCCCAGCCAATTTCGCCCCACTTCGAGCGCACCGGACGTGGCGTGCCCG
The DNA here is from genome assembly GCF_014335085.1 of Corynebacterium sp. LK26. NCBI lineage: Bacteria > Bacillati > Actinomycetota > Actinomycetes > Mycobacteriales > Corynebacteriaceae > Corynebacterium > Corynebacterium sp. LK26. The sequence continues at coordinate 82,976 of NZ_PDHB01000004.1, read as the reverse complement.
AGTAAGTGACAATCAGCCGCAGCGTCTCGTCGGGAGCCAACTCGCGGTCAAAGGTGACGCGCAGCTTGCGTCCCGAATGGCGCCAGCGCTTTACATCGATTGAGTGTGCCTGCGAATCGGAAATCGCATCCACCGAATCGGCCCCCAGCGCATCCGCAAAGTCGAGCGTGATGTGTGAGGTCCAAGCATTGATTTCGATATGCAGAGTCGCCGTCGCCTTCAGACGATTCGGCCCGACCCGATAGTCGAGGTCCAGCTCGTATTTGTTCACCCGGAAACCCAGGTTGAACGCAATACCGGTATAAGGATTAGTGAAATCAGCGCTACTCACGGCTGTTACCTTACTTGAGCTTGTTCCACAGCCACGTAGATATGAGTGCCTCGACGAACGCGACCTGCGAATTATCCGCCGCACCGGCGTGCCCTCCTTCGGTATTTTCGTGATAATCCACCGGCTGTCCCGCTTCCTCCAGCAGCCACGCCAGGCTCCGCGCATGTGCTGGGTGGACGCGGTCGTCCCTGGTAGACGTCGTAATCAACGCTGGTGGGTAGGCGCGCTGCTCTCGCTTGACGACGCGCTGGACCGGCGAATACTGCGCAATCGCAGCCCGCTCGGTGGGGTCGTCCGGGTTTCCATATTCGGCCATCCAGGAGGCTCCCGCGGACAGCTTGTGATAGCGCATCATGTCCGCCAGTGGCACCTGGGACACCACTGCGCCCACCAACTCCGGGTAGGAGGTTAGGCAGACAGCGGTCAGCAGCCCGCCGTTGGAACCACCGCGCACGCCCAGCTGCTCGCGCGTGCAGTAGCCGCGTGCAACCAGGTCGCGCAGCACGGCCTGATGATCCTCATAGACCCTCATCCGCTCAGTCTTGACCACCGAGGAGTGCCAGGTCGGGCCGAATTCGCCACCGCCACGCAGGTTGGCCTCCACGAAGTACCCGCCTCGCTCGAGCCAGGTCAGGCCACGAATCGCCGAGTACTGCGGGACCAGTGAGACCTCGAAACCGCCGTAGGCGTGCACGAGGGTAGGGGCTGGGTTCGGAGTGGGTGTGGCTGTGGTTGTCTCTGCACTAGCGCCTGCGTCGAAGCGGCCGGTGATGCGATACGGAATCCGCGTGCCATCGGCCGAGGTCGCCCAGTGCTGCCGCGTCTCCATCCCCTCACTGTCGAAGAGCGCCGGAGCACGCCGCACTTCCGTGAGCGGGTTGCCGACTTGCCCGTACCAGAGGGTTGCCGGCTGCGTTGCCGAGGTCGACACCAACCAGATCTCATCGTCGCGTTCAGAGGCCGTATCAATCACGCTCACAGTGGCCTGCGCAGGTAACTCGCCGAAAGCCTCCACCGGCTCCCACGAGCCCTCCCGCATGACGACCAACTTCGTCGCGACATCCTCCAACAGCGTCAGCACCAGGAAGTTCTTCGTCCACGCCAGCTGCTGGAACGAGGTGTGCGCATTAGGGGTGAAAATCACCTCCACCTCACGCGAGCCCGCCAGCCACTTATCGAGCTCCACAACGGCCACGCCACCAGCCGGAATGCCATTGAACTCCGTGCGCGGCATCAGCACCAACCACTGCCTATGGACACTCGTCCGGCAGTCCTGCGGTACCTCCAGGATCTGCAGGGAAAAGTCCCCATTCTGCTGCGCCGCCAACTTGCCCGGACGCTCCGCTGCCACGAACCGCTGCGAATTATAAAAATCATGCGCACGCTCGACAAACAGCCGCTCAAAACCCTCCGTCGCGTCGAACCAGCCGCCCACGGCCACATCATCACTGTGGCCCGAGAAAACCACATCCGCGCTTGACGACGGCATGCCGCGCCGCCACCTCCGCACCTGCCGCGGGTAGCCCGAATCCGTCAGTGACCCCGGACCAAAGTCACTGCCAACGAGAATTTCGTCACGACCCAACCAACAGACATCGGACTTCGCCTCCGGGAGGTAGAACGGCTCATCCTCCACAAAAGTGCAGTTGACGAGGTCAAACTCCCGCACCACAGTGGCATCGGCCCCGCCGCGAGAGAGCAGAATCAACGCGCGGTCATACTCCGGATAACGGCACACCGTGCCCTTCCAGACCCAGTTTTCTCCCTCGGCTTTCGCCAGCGCATCGAGGTCGATGAGATTTTCCCACTCGGTCGCCTGCGGATCCTCCTGGCCAGCCAGATAGCTCTGCAACGAGGTGCGCCGCCACAGGCCCCGAGGATGCTCGGCATCCCGCCAGAAGTTATAGAGGTACTCGCCGCGCCGCACCGGGTATGCGATCCGGGCATCGGTGTTGAGCGCAGCCAGGATGCGTTGTTCCAGGTTGGTGCGGTCGCTGGTGTCGTCGGCAAGCGAATCGACACCTGCGACGGTGGCCTTCGACTGCGCGCGAGCCCACGCCAGCGCCTGGGAGCCGTCGATATCGTCCAGCCAATCGGGGACAAGATCAGTGGAGAGGAAGGAGAGATTGTTGCCCAAGTCGGTGTCCGTGTCGGTGCCCATGCCCACCACCGTAGCCGACCGCAGTAGGTAAAACCGGGACTCGCGCGTGAAGTAAAGACAAGTCGTGCGTAGACTTGTGCACGTGGCTGAACATTTTGATCTTGTAGTACTCGGCGGCGGTCCTGGCGGATACGTCGCAGCAATCCGTGCATCCCAGCTGGGTCTGAAGACCGCTGTGGTGGAGAAGCAATACTGGGGCGGTGTCTGCCTCAACGTTGGCTGTATTCCATCCAAGTCTCTGTTGAAGAACGCCGAGGTGGCGCACATTTTCAACCATGAGGCTAAGACCTTCGGTATCTCCGGCGATGTCTCCTTTGACTTCGGTGCCGCACACGCGCGTTCGCGCAAGGTGTCCGCGGGCATCGTCAAGGGTGTTCATTTCCTGATGAAGAAGAACAAGATCACCGAAATCAACGGTTTCGGTGAATTCACTGGCCCGACCTCCATGGCCATCACTGATGGCGATGACAAGGGCAAGGAAATTACCTTCGACAAGGCGATTATTGCAACCGGCTCTGTCGTCCGTTCCCTGCCGGGCGTTGAGGTCGGCGGCAACATCGTTTCCTACGAAGAGCAGATTCTCTCCGACGAGCTGCCGGACTCCATGGTTATCGTCGGCGCTGGCGCCATCGGTATGGAGTTCGCATACGTCTTGGCTAACTACGGCGTGGACGTCACCATCGTCGAGTTCATGGACAACGTTCTGCCGAACGAGGACGCAGACGTCTCCAAGGTTATTGCCAAGGAATACAAGAAGCTGGGCGTCAAGCTCATGACCGGGCACAAGACCACCTCCATCGTGGACAATGGTGACTCGGTTGAGGTCAAGGTCGAGGCCAAGGATGGCGGCGACGAGCAGACTCTGACCGTCGACCGCGTTATGGTCTCCATCGGCTTCGCACCGCGCACCGAGGGCATCGGCCTGGACAAGGCCGGTGTTGAGCTGGGCGAGCGCGGCGAGATTGTCATCGACGAGTACATGCGCACCAACGTCGACAACATCTACGCCATCGGTGACGTCACCATGAAGCTGCAGCTGGCACACGTCGCTGAGGCACAGGGCGTTATCGCAGCTGAGCACATGGCGGGACACGAGACCGAGACCATCCCGGACTACAACATGATGCCGCGCGCAACCTTCTGTAACCCGCAGGTTGGTTCCTTCGGTAAGACCGAGGCGCAGGCCAAGAAGTGGGCAGAGGAGAACGGCCGCGAGATTAAGGTTTCCACCTTCCCGTTCTCTGCCAACGGTAAGGCCCAGGGTCTGGCGGAGCCGGCTGGTTTCGTGAAGCTCATTGCAGATGCTGAGTACGGCGAGCTGCTGGGTGGTCACATGGTGGGCGCCAACGTTTCGGAGCTCATGCCGCAGCTGGTTCTGGCTGAGAAGTACGAGCTGACCACTGAGGAAATCGGCCGCGCCGTCCACATTCACCCGACCATGTCCGAGGCTATGAAGGAAGCAGCTGAGGGCGTTATGGGCAAGATGATCAACCTGTAAGAGGTTGTGGCTTTGGCCTGGGGCCAGTTTTCGCTGGTCCTGGCTCTCACTGGGCTGGTTCCGGTTCAGGCAAATACGAGTTAGTGCTTAAGTTTATGACAGTTTGACCGTGAAAATCGGTGCGAAAGTGTCATAAACTTAAGCACTTTCTTTTTGGGGTCTTCCTTTTTTTTTGGGGGGGGGCATCCTGCGCGAACCAAGCCCCCCGCAAACAGGCCGGCCCTGCGCCCGTCGTAAAGCGAACTAGTACGGCGAGACGGTGGAGCGGTGCATGTTGATGTCGATATCGCGATGGATCGGCGGGAACGCGCGCTGCGGACAGGCCTCGCGGGAGCAGACCCTGCAGCCGGCACCGATCGGAGTGGCGGCGTCGAGGTCCGCGAGATCGAGACCATCGGCGTACACGGTGCGCTCAGCGTGACGGGCCTCGCAGCCCAAACCGATGGCAAAAACCTTACCTGGCTTGCCGAAACGGGCCGCGTGATGCTCCACGGTCCGCGAAATCCACATGTACGGCCGACCATCCGGCATGAGTGCGACCTGCCGCATGACTTTGCCGGGGTAGGAGAAAGTCTCGTAGACGTTCCACAGCGGGCAGGTACCGCCCGAATGCGTGAAGTGGAAGCCCGTGGCGGATTGGCGTTTGGACATGTTACCCGCGCGGTCGACGCGCACGAATGTCCATGGAATACCGCGCAAGCTGGGGCGTTGCATCGTGGACAGTCGGTGGCAGATGGTCTCGTAGCCCACGCCGTAAGTGCGCGACAACAGCTCGATGTCGTAGCGTTTCGACTCAGCCATCGCATGGAACGACTCATACGGCAGAATCAGGGCCGCCGCGTAGTACGTCGCGACTCCGCGCTGCGCCAGCTTCCGCGACTCTTCCGACATGAAATGCCCGGACGCGACGGCTTCGGAAATGGTCTCGCCCTGCTCCAAAAACCCCAGCTCCGTGGCCATGCGGAAGGCCCGCTGTCCCGGCGAGAGGTGCCGCGCGAGGTAGAGCGTCTTCGTCCGCCGATCAAGGCTGTGCTGCACATCGCCTAACGACGATTCCAGCGCAATCCGAATCCCATGGTCGTTGGACAGCCTGTCGGCCAGCACAGAGACCACATCGGTGGTCTCGTCGGTGATGCGCAGCTCGCGGGCCAGCTCCTCAGCGGCGGTGTCGACCGAAGCGATGTAGTTCTGGCGGGCGTAGAAGTAGTCGCGGACCTCCTCATGTGGCATGGTCAGCGCCTGTGAGCCGGAGGCGGTGTCGGTGCTGTTGCCGAAGTTGCGCTCCTCGGTGGCCAGGGAGAGCTTGTCGGTGACGTTGCGGTAGCGGCGGTGGATGTCCACCATGATGCGGGCGATATCAGGGTGGTCGCGAACCATTTCCGAGATCTCCTGCAGATCCATGGGGGACTTAGCGATCTCCTTGTCCATCACCACGTCCTGAACCTCAGCGAGGAGACGGGAGTCGTCATCGCGGGAGAAGAAAGTCGCGTCAACGCCGAATGTGTCCGTGATGCGGAGCAGCACGGGCACAGTCAGCGGGCGGACGTCGTGCTCAATCTGGTTGACGTAACTAGCCGAGAGGCCCAACGCCTGCGCGAGCGCAGCCTGGCTGAGGTCGCGCTCGCGGCGTAGCTGGCGGAGGCGGGATCCGACATAGGTTTTCGACATACTGCCCAGCATATCGCGGGCTTTGCTGAACTTGTGTAGAAAACCGTTGCAACCTTTGCTTGCGTGTGTAGGTGCTGAGGTTCTCAGGCACGCTTAGTTGCCGGAGGTCGGAAACTCGAACTTCGGCAGGCCAGGCGAGCTCAAGGAATCAAAGAAGCTAGGTTGCGTGTTGACCAAAATCTGGCGTGGTTCCGACTTTGCGTCACCACGGGCTGCGGTGACGGAGACAGTGCCCGGGACAGCCGGTAGGAATCCGAGGTTGCATGAGAACGCACCCTCGTCGTCGGCCTTAGCTACGCAGCGGGCGCCGCCAGGGCCCAGTGCTTCGATAGTGGTGCCCGGCTCAGCCTTTCCGCTGATGACTGTTTGTGCCTTGGCAAAAGCGTTGGCGGGTTCGGCCTTTAGCTCCGAGGGAGCCTCGGGCGGGGCGACGGTAACGGTGATGGACCTGGCGGCCGAGCTGCTGCCGAGGATCTCAGCGGAGTCCTCGAGGACTGCCTTGACTTCGAAGTTTCCGGTGTTGGTTGGGGTCCAATCGCACGTGGCTGTGCCGGTGATGGCAGCGATATCGGCAGTGCAGAGGGTGCGGCTGCCACTGACGAAGCTCACCTTCTTACCTGCCAGGGAAGGAGCGTCCACGCCGTCGTTTGCACTGGCAGTAACCTTTGCTTTCAAGGTGAGCGGGCGATCCACCACTGCTGTGTCCGGAGTGTCAACCAGCTCTACGGACGTGCGGACGCGGTTAGCGTCGACAACGGTAATTCCTGGGCCGCCATTGAACTTGTCACTGCCGTAGGTCTTTGAGCTCAGAAAGCTTCCGTACTTGTAGTAAAACCCAGAAGTGAGTTCCTTGCCCTGTGCGCATGCGTCACTCACCTTGTACTGCAGAGTAAACGTGTGCGGGGCGTCCTTGTTAAAGGTCCAGTAGCCGGAGGCATCATTGGACCTGATGGCGGTGGCACCTGGCGTAGCAGTCACTTTGTCCTCGGGGAGTGTGATTGCGGAAGCGTTGCCGATCTGGAGTGTTGCAGAACCCGACTGGTACTCGAGGCAGGAGTCTACGTTGTTCTTCCAATCGTAGATGTAGTCATTTCCAGAGGTTGTGGTGAAGGTTTGGGCGTAGGTGATGATTTCACCTGGAGCCGGTGTCGTGTTGCTGACAGTGCGGCTGTAAATGGATTGGCTGTCGGTATGGGTCGCAGTTGCGCTGTCTGCCATAGCAGCCGGAGCAGACAAGAGGGCAAATGCGGAGGCACAGGCTACTGCCGTGGTGATGCGCAGGGTCTTGCGAGAGGTCATGGCATTGCTTTCTATCGAAAGGGTCGTACGTCTGTCCGCTGAGCGGTCACTCAAGGACAGCTACCTGGAGAAGGGACCGGGAGATCTGAGGAGACCCGGGCAGCGGAATTACTCTGAGGCCTCGGCCTCGGTACCGGCAGTTTCTGCTGCCGGTACTGTTTCGGGGTTATCAGGGGCCTGTGAGCCTGGGCTCTGGAAGCCCGGGCTCTGTGGCGATGGCAGGCCTGGGGAGCCGAAGAATGCGCTGCCTGGTGTGCGAGTTCCCTCCTCGTAGCCGGTGAAAGCGTATGCGGCATTACTCTCATCGGTGCACATGATGAAGGCGGCAGCATCGAAATCCGTGCGCGGACCTGAGCTCGGGTTGTTCAGATAGACGGAGAAGTCGTGAGATGCACCAGGCTCAATGGTGAACGCGTCAATCAGACCTGCGTGACCCTTCACACGCTCAGTGGAGTAGTCCTTTGCAATCTGGTTGCGCTGGGCATTCGGGTCGCCAAGCAGTCCACCGAGTCCCTGTAGGAGCGGTCCGAGCATTCCCAGGTCCAGCTGTCCCAGTGGAATGTTGCCAATGATGGGGATGCCACCGATCTGGATTGGCACCTTGGGCAGTTCGCGGAAGGTGTTCTTGCGGTAATAATCCTCAGACTCCGCCACCAGCTTTGACGTGGTGACGTCGCCTGCGACCTTGCCGGAGCCACGTGGGCCAGCACAGGTGAACTTCTTATCTGAGGTGTTGGTGACCTTTCCGGAAATTTCAGTTGCGGCAGCATCAGCTGCATCCACGGTAACGGTCAGCAGCTTCGTGTCAGTGTGCACGACAATCGAGGATTGATCCGCGCCGGGCACGACATTGCTGTGGGTATCTGCAAGAGCGGGAGTGGTGGAAAGCAGAGTAACGGTGGCGGCTAGAGCCACTGCAGGAGTGGCGGCCTTAGCTACACGAGACAGAGAGAAAGTCATGGAATCCAGGTCCTTAGAGGCGAAGGGATAAGGGGCCGGGGAGGGGGCGTCGTAAAGCGGTGGTTTACTACGACATCTTTAGTGAGGGAGACGGGAGGCCAGGCGAGCCGAGTGAACCGCCGAAGCCGCCGACCCTGGGAGCCTTGCCGGATTCGTAGCCTGCGAAGACGTACTGCTGCTTATGCGGATCATCGTTGTCCGTGCAGTAGACGAGAGCGGCGGCCTCGAAATCTGTTCGCTCGCCAGAACCTGGCTTATTCAGAACGACTTCGTGAGTGGAAGTGTCGAAAGGCTTGAGCTCGAAGACGGGAATCTCGCCAGTATGGCCGGCCAACTTTGCCTGCTCCCAGGCGCGGAAAAGCTGCGCGCGAGTGTTCAGCTGCTTGCCCAGGGCGGAGCCCAGCAGCCCGTCCGGAACAAATTCCAACAGTCCGTTGGTGGGGATGACACCCAGGAGAGGTACGTTGATGCCATCGGAAGGGACATTTGGCCAGGTGCGGTAGTAATCCACAGCCTGCGCGACGATTTCGGCTTCAGTCACCGTGTTAGGCAGTTGAGCTGGCTTCTTCGCATCGGTAGAAACACCCGGAGCGAAACAGGAGAAGTTGCTGTCGTAGTTGTTCTTAATTTCGACGGTGACGGTGTCTTCACCCTTGTTTTCCCCGACAATGACCTGGATTCGTGGGCTGTCGGTGACGACAACGTTGCCGTCAGACGATGCGCCGGGCAGAAGGCTGTTCATGTCCTGCGCCGAGGCTACGGAGGCGGATCCGAAAACTACGGCAGTAGCTACTGCAATGACAGTGGCGGGCCTGACTGAGTTCTTGGGGGAAAGCGTACTGGACATGCGTGAGAAGAGTCCGGATTTCATAAACGTATCTTTCGTGGAGAAGTGAATATTCCCCGTGGCAACCACGCGCAACTGAAATCCCGAAGGGTTGGCGAGGAAGGATTGAAAAGCTCCGAAAACTATCCACGGGGGCATGGGATACGCACAGGAAGCTGTACCCGTGACCACAAAGGGTGATACAGATGTTACCAGTGTGACTACTGTGACACATGTTGTAAAAATGCCACGGGGGTAACCACATTAATCCAGGTGGGAAGGCATTTATGAAATCAGATGCATTGCGGGGTAGCTGGCAATAGTCAAGCTCGTTGAAAGGTTGCACGCTTCACGACGGCCCGGAGTCGACACGTCGATGAACACACAAAAACACCCAGCGAGGGCTGTAAGTGCAACCCTCGCTGGGTGTTGAAGTTAGGTCCTTGACCTAAGCCCTAAGTCGAGTGACTTAGAACTGACCCTCCTCGGTGGAGCCCTTCAGGGCGGTGGTGGAGGAGTTCGGGTCGACGGTGGTGGCGATGCGGTCGAAGTAGCCAGCGCCAACCTCGCGCTGGTGCTTGACAGCGGTGAAGCCGCGCTTCTCGGCAGCCTCGAACTCGCGGTTCTGCAGGTCGACGAATGCGGACATCTGCTCGCGAGCGTAGCCGTAAGCCAGGTCGAACATGCCGTAGTTCAGGGCGTGGAAGCCAGCCAGGGTGATGAACTGGAACTTGAAGCCCATCTTGCCCAGCTCGTTCTGGAACTTGGCGATCTCGTCCTTCTCGAGGTGAGCGGACCAGTTGAAGGACGGGGAGCAGTTGTAAGCCAGGAGCTGGTCCGGGTACTCAGCCTTGACGCCCTCAGCGAACTTCTTAGCCAGCTCGAGGTCCGGAGTACCGGTCTCCATCCAGATCATGTCAGCGTACGGAGCGTAGGACTTTGCACGCTCGATGCACGGCTCCAGGCCGTTCTGGACGTGGTAGAAGCCCTCGGAGGTGCGGTCACCGGTGATGAACTTCTGGTCGCGCTCATCAACATCGGAGGTGATGAGGGTAGCGGCCTCAGCGTCGGTGCGGGCGATGATGACGGTCGGGGTGTTGGAGACGTCAGCAGCCAGGCGAGCAGAGGTCAGGGTGCGGATGTGCTGCTGGGTCGGGATCAGGACCTTGCCGCCCAGGTGGCCACACTTCTTCTCAGAAGCGAGCTGGTCCTCCCAGTGGGTACCAGCGGCACCAGCGTTGATCATAGCCTTCTGCAGCTCGTAGACGTTCAGAGCGCCACCGAAGCCAGCCTCACCGTCAGCGACGATTGGCAGCAGCCAGTTGTCGACGGAGTCGTCGCCCTCGATACGAGCGATCTCGTCTGCGCGGAGCAGAGCGTTGTTGATGCGGCGAACGACGTTCGGCACGGAGTTGGCCGGGTACAGGGACTGGTCCGGGTAGGTGTGGCCGGAGAGGTTAGCGTCACCAGCAACCTGCCAACCGGAGAGGTAGACAGCCTTCAGGCCAGCGCGAGCCTGCTGAACGGCCATGTTACCGGTCAGTGCGCCCAGAGCGTTGATGTAGGAGTCGTCCTTAACGTTGACGCCTTCCCACAGGATCTCAGCGCCGCGGCGAGCGAGGGTGTTCTCCTCGACGACGGAGCCCTGGAGCTCAGCAACCTGCTCAGCGGTGTAGTCGCGGGTGATACCTTCCCAGCGCGGGTTCTCGTCCCAATCCTTCTGGATTTCGGCGGCGGTACGTGCCTTACCAACGTTAGACATAAACGGAGTCACTTCCTTTTGCTTGCTTTTTGAACTCCGGGTGCTGACTTAAGAACAATTCCGACAGAACCGATCTACAGGCTGACCCGATAGTGACCGCGGTGTCACGTGAATGCAGGGGGCGCTAGCAGAGTGCTGTACCCCTGCACGCAAACACGCGAACAAAAACAATGTCCGCTTCCGCGTGCCATGTCTCACATTTTGGGGCATAGCGCTACGTTCGTCAAGCAGCTTCCGATGTGAATTCAAGTATGTAATACGGATAACACTTGTGAAGATTGCAAACATTGTGATGTGTAGCTTGGCTTTAACAATTTTCGCCTGTGACCGGCCGGTACATTTGTACTGTTATTTCCCTATGGCGGGCTCGCGAATAATGTTCCCCCCGCTTTGGGGTGATTTATATTTTGGTATTTATCAAAGCCGGCCGTTAACAGTGTTTGGGGTTTAGGGGGTGTTTCGCTACCCCCGAAATTATGGCCGTAAAGGTGGAAACGGGCTTCTAAATACACTGCCGTTACACCGTCAGTACCCCGCCGGAGCATCCCTGGGTAGTGGCCAGGGTCTCGGTTGTCATCTCGCTTTTATGGTCTGGTTTGAAGGCCGAGGCTGTAGCGACGTGATTGGTCGCTGGCCGTTGATACGCAGGTCGCAATAGTAAATGTCTGTGAGGCGCGACACTTTCCCATTGTGTGTGGTGTTCTGTGGCTGGAGGAAAGAGTGCCGGGGATGCTGCAGTCAATGCGGGTGGGGGAGGGCTGGTTGTGGCGTCAGGATTGAATGCCCGAATGGTCATTGGGGAGGGGTGGGGTCTGTTCGCAGGGTGCTCGTCGTAAAGCGAATGAAATGGCAAATGTGAGCGGCGCTATACCGGGCTGGCGGTTGGCGGTTATGGAAAAAGGCGGTTCATAAGTGCGCCGAATCACATACAGTAGGGGAACAACGCATCCAGTGTGAGCCGCTGACGTGGCCGTGGCTGGATGGGCAAATTGCAATCAATAGTTTTGAGGAGAGCAATGGCACAGCGTATTTCGGCAGGTGGAATGCAGGTCGCGAAGGTTCTTTACGACTTCGTTAATGACACCGCACTCCCCGCCGCCGGCATTGAGGACAAGGACGCGTTCTGGAACGGCTTCGGTGACATTGTCGCTAAGTACACTCCGCGCAACCGCGAGCTGCTGGCCAAGCGCGATGAGCTGCAGGAAAAGCTCGACGCTTGGTACAAGGAACACCCGGGCGAGCAGAATCAGGATGAGTACGTCGCATTCCTGAAGGAAATTGGCTACCTCGTTGACAACCCGGGTGACTTCCAGGTCACTACCGCTAACGTCGACACCGAGATCACTTCCACCGCTGGCCCGCAGCTGGTTGTGCCGGTCCTCAACGCCCGTTTCGCCATCAACGCTGCGAACGCACGCTGGGGCTCGCTTTACGACGCGCTGTACGGCACCAACGCTATTCCTGAAGATGGCGGTGCGGAGAAGGACACCCCGGGCTACAACAAGGTCCGCGGTGACCGCGTTATCGCATGGGGTCGTAACTTCCTGGACAAGGCTCTGCCGCTGGTCGACGGTTCCCACGCGGACGTCACCTCTTACGACATCGTCGACGGTCACCTGCAGGCAACCCTGGAAGGCGGCGCTACCTCCGGTCTGCGCGAGCCGGAGACCCTGGTCGGCTACACCGGTGACAAGGACGCGCCGGAGTCCATTTACTTCAAGCACAACGGTCTGCACATCCAGCTGCTGATTGCCCCGGAGTCCCCGGTTGGCAAGACCGACAAGGCTGGCGTCAAGGACATCATCCTGGAAGCCGCTGTCACCAACATCATGGATCTCGAGGACTCTGTCGCCGCAGTTGACGCTGCAGACAAGACCCTGGGTTACACCAACTGGTTGGGCCTGAACGTCGGTGACCTCGCAGTCGAGTTCACCCGTGGCGGCAAGAAGCTGTCCCGTACCATCAACGACGACCGCACCTACACCGCTCTTGACGGTTCCGAGGTCACCCTGCACGGTCGTTCCCTGAACCTGGTCCGTAACGTCGGCCACCTGATGCAGAACCCGGCCATCCTCGACCGCGACGGCGAGGAGATTTTCGAGGGCATCATGGATGCCGTCGTCACCGCTGTGTGTGCAATCCCGGGCCTGGACCAGGACAACGCACGTAAGAACTCCCGTACCGGTTCGATCTACATCGTGAAGCCGAAGCAGCACGGCCCGGATGAGGCTGCATTCACCAACGAGCTGTTCGCAGACGTTGAGAAGCTGCTGGGTCTTCCGCACAACACCCTGAAGGTCGGCCTGATGGACGAGGAGCGTCGTACCTCCGTCAACCTGGACGCCGCCATCAAGGCTGTTTCCGAGCGTGTCGTCTTCATTAACACCGGCTTCATGGACCGCACTGGTGATGAGATCCACACCTCCATCCAGGCTGGTCCGATGTTCCGCAAGGCTGTCCAGAAGACCGCTCCATGGATGCTGGCTTACGAGGACAACAACGTCGACTCCGGTCTGGCACACGGCCTGCAGGGCAAGGCTCAGATTGGTAAGGGCATGTGGGCCATGACCGAGCAGATGGCCGAGCTGCTGGAGCAGAAGATCGGTCAGCCGAAGCAGGGTGCTTCCACCGCGTGGGTTCCGTCCCCGACCGGTGGTGTCCTGCACGCTACCCACTACCACGAGGTTGACGTCTTCGGCGTTCAGGACAAGCTGCTTACCGACGGTCGCCGCGACACCTTCGGTGATCTGCTCACCATCCCGGTAGCGGCAGCTAAGGCTGGCGAGCCGGGCGCTGACTGGTCCGATGAGGACAAGGCCAACGAGCTGGATAACAACTGCCAGTCCATCCTGGGCTACGTTATCCGCTGGGTTGAGCAGGGTGTTGGCTGCTCCAAGGTGCCGGACATCAACGATGTTGACCTGATGGAGGACCGCGCTACCCTGCGTATTTCCTCCCAGACTCTGGCTAACTGGCTGCTGCACGGTGTTGTCACCGAGGAGCAGATCATCGATTCGCTGGAGCGCATGGCCGAGGTCGTTGACCGCCAGAACGAGGGCGATGAGGCATACCTGCCGATGGCTCCGGACTTCGACAAGTCCATTGGTTTCCAGGCCGCCAAGGAGCTCATCCTCGATGGTGTGAACCAGCCGTCCGGTTACACCGAGCCGATCCTGCACCGCCGTCGCCTGGAGTTCAAGAAGCGCGAGGGCATCGACCAGGATTAATTCTTGGTCGGGCTGCGGCTGCCGAGCCTGAAATAACAAAATAGATATCCAAACTGCCGGTGTGTAGGTGGTATTGGCTAACCTCTGATGCCAATTCCGCATGCGCGCCGGCAGTTTTGTTTTTGGGGGAAGCGCACCATGATTCTCGGATTCGAGATACCCGGGTTCGCAAGCGGGGTAGGGGCAACGTTGCTAGCGTTGATTGGGAAGTTAATTGAGAATATGCAGTCTGCAACGTCCAAGGAGCTGCGACCCCCCATGACTAATTCCACGACCGACAGTGCTACCAACCTCGCCAAGGCCAAAGAATTCCTCCATAGCGCGGGCGCAATCCTCTTTGACCTCGACGGGGTAATTACCCCTACTGCCGATGTTCACGAGCAGGCGTGGGCGGACATGTTTAGCGACTACTTCGAGCACAAGGGTGTCTCGGCCTACACAGAGGAGGACTACTTCACCTACCTCGATGGCCGCCGCCGCGATGAGGGCATCGCAGCAATCCTGGAATCTCGCGGCATTTCGCTGCCACACGGTAGCGATGAGGACACAGCGAAAGACGAGACGATTGTCGGGCTCGGGAAGCGCAAAAATGATGACTTCTTGGCGCGAGTCGAGAGGGGAATTGAGGCCTACCCGGGGTCGGTTGCGCTGCTCGACGAGTTACAGGGCGCGAGGGACTCGTCGGCAAGCGAAAAACCGCAGTTGGCGGTGGTTAGCTCGTCGAAGAACGCGGTGCCGGTGCTGACGGCCGCTGGGCTGCGTGAGCGGTTCGTGGAGATTGTTGACGGCGTGGTGGCGCATGAGAACAACCTGCCGGGTAAGCCAGCCGCCGATACTTTCGTGTACGCGGCGAAGAATCTGGGGGTGGCGCCGCGCGATGCTGTGGTGGTCGAGGATGCCATCAGTGGTGTGCAAGCGGGTGCAGCCGGCGCATTTGGTCTGGTCATTGGTGTTGACCGCGGTGCTGGTGCGGAAGCGCTGCGCCGAGCGGGCGCCGACGTTGTGGTCAGTGACTTGGCGGCACTCGTCTAGGCTGGCTCGTGACAAATGGCTGAGACAAAACCGGAAGGCATCATGGCCAACGATTCGACCACGGCAGCAGTCGACGAGACTGAGCGTGTGATTCCGCAGGGGCAGGGTCACGACGCGGAGACCGCAGAGGCTGAAAAACAGGAGGAGACGGTGTCCCCAGTTCGTCGTAAGCAGCGTCGTAACTTCCCGGCGGATCGTGCGGATAAGCACCACCACCTTGTAAATGCCGAGGGACTCATGGACCGAGACATCACTCCGGTCGATGAGTGGCGTCTGATTGAGACGAAGCCGAACGGCCTCCCGCTCGGTTTGGGCGAGACGCTGTTTGCGCTGTCGAACGGGTACATCGGCATGCGTGGCAACCCGCCGGAGGGCCGTGACTCCAGTGAGCACGGCACTTATATCAACGGTCTGCATGAGACCTGGCCGATTAGGCACGCCGAGGACGCCTACGGCCTAGCCCGCCAGGGGCAGACGATTGTCAATGCTCCGGACGCTAAGGCAATGCGTCTCTACATTGACGATGAGCCCCTGCGTCTCGGCAATGCTGAGGTCAGCGACTACGAACGTAGCCTGGATTTCCGCGAGGGCGTGCTGCGTCGTCGGTTCATTTGGCGCACCCCGGGTGGCAAGCGCGTTCGCGTCACCTCTGAGCGCATGGTGTCTTTCCAGGAAAAGCATGTCGCCGCGATGAGTCTGGAAGTCGAGCTGCTGGATGCGGATGCTGCGGTGATGATTAACTCGCAGATCCTCAACCGCCAGGACGGCGAGGACGAATACCACGATGCCGCTAAGGCGCAGGGCACCGAACTGGATCCCCGTCGCGCCGAGGCGCTGGAAGACCGCGTTCTCATTCCGGCATTTCAGTCGGAATCGGCGCACGGGCAGCGCTCGACGCTGGGCTACCGCTGCGCGAACTCCGGTATGACCGTGGCTACCTCCATGGACCACACCTTTACTGTCCGCACTCCCGACGGCACGGAGCCGTTCGTAGAGATTTCGCAGTCGACCGAGCCGGATGTGGCCAGCTCCCTGTTCAACCTGGATGCGCCGGTCGGCACTGTCATACGCCTGGAGAAGCTGGTCGCGTACCACTCCTCCCGTAAGGTGCGTGCCGAAGAGCTGGCATTCCGCTGTGAGCGCACCCTGAACCGCGTCGGCCGCATCGGCATGCTGGGGCTGATGGAGAACCAGGAGGAGTGGCTCGAACGCTTCTGGGAGCGCTCTGACGTGGTCATTTACAATCAGCCGGAGATTCAGCAGGCAGTGCGCTGGAACATTTGGCAGATTATCCAGGCCGCCGCCCGCGCCGAATTCCAAGGCGTCCCGGCCAAGGGAATGACCGGCACCGGCTACGGCGGCCACTACTTCTGGGACACGGAAATCTACGTGACCCCATTCCTTACCTATACGTCGCCGCAATTCTCGCGCAATGCCATGCGTTTCCGCTGGGACATGCTCGAAGCCGCGTGGGCGCGTGCCGACGAACTGGCGCACGACGGTGCCCTCTTCCCGTGGCGCACTATCAATGGTCAGGAGTCCTCGGCCTACTTTGAGGCCGGCACGGCGCAGTACCACATCGATGCGGACATCGTGTACGCGATGATGAAGTACGTCTATGCCTCCGGCGATGAGGAGTTCCTGCTCAAGGAGGGCACGGATCTGCTGCTCGGCACGGCCAGATTCTGGATGTCGCTGGGATTCTTCGATGCCGAGCATCGAGAGTTCCAGATTCACAGCGTCACCGGTCCAGATGAGTACAACACGGTGGTGAACAACAACCTGTACACCAACGTGATGGCGCAGTATAACCTGCGGGTTGCTGCGGACGTCGTCAAGCAGATGAAGCGTGATCGCCCTGCTGCCTATCGCGAACTGACCAACCGCTTCGACCTCACCGAGCGCGAGGTTGAAGAGTGGGAGCAGGCCGCTGAGGCGATGTACATCCCGTTCGATGAGAAGCTCGGCATTCACCCTCAGGATGACCAGTTCCTGCTGCGCAAGCGCTGGAATCTCGACGACCCCGAGGTTGGCCCGCTGCGCCCGCTGCTGCTGCATTACCACCCGCTGACGATTTACCGTCACCAAGTCATTAAGCAGGCGGACGTCGTCCTCGCACTGTTCCTCATGGGCAATCGCTTTACGACGGAACAAAAGCGCGCAGACTACATGTATTACGATCCGCTCACCACTGGTGATTCCTCGCTGTCCGCCGTTGTGCAGTCCATTGTTGCGGCCGAGTTGGGCTTGCAGGAGCAGGCAATGGACTTTTTCCTCCGCGGACTCTATGTGGACCTGGCGAACTTGCATGGCAACGCTGCCGATGGTGTCCACGTCGCATCTGCCGGTGGAGTGTGGCAGTCCCTGGTCTATGGCTTCGGTGGTTTCCGCGACCACGATGGCCGCTACAGTATCGATCCGCGTCTGCCGGAAGACTGGAGTGGTCTGACGTACCGAGTCACTATTCATGGTTGTCGTATCCGGGTGACGGTGCGTGGCCGCACGGTGGAAGTCGTCCTGGAGGAGGGCGACCACCAGGTTGGACCGATTATGGTCGCGGGCCATGAGGTGATCGTTGGTCCGGAGCCGTTGACCGTGGTGATGGCGAACTCGGATCAGAGCGAGGATTAGTCGGACGGCTTCGGCTGTACACGGTGCCAATGGGGGGGGGATTGCCTGTTGGGGGTGGCTGTTTGGGTTCTTTGGGGAATTCGGCAGGGGTAAAAATAAAGAATTTCGCAACATAATTATTGAGTATTAAAACCGTCCACCTGAGAAAAGTGGGCGGTTTTTTTATTTTCGTGCTATTTATGTTGCGTTATTAGCTGGTTTGGGCAGGTAAAAAATCGGCAAAAGTCGGGGTAGGGGCGTTTTTATGGTGGGGAAGAGGATTTATACAGCGACGACATCAGAAGTGGCTAAAATGCGATAACCTGAGAAAAGGCGGAGAAAAGACCTAGGTAACCTGTGAAAATCCCCACCCAAAAGGGGGAAAAATGTTTACCAGGCGCTGTGTGACTTTAGAGTGAATATGACACTGGAGGTGCCATGACTGTTAAAAGTTCAAACCGTGACGCAATCGCGCACGGCAAAATTAATGTAGAACCGCTGCGCGAGCAGCCT
This sequence comes from Corynebacterium sp. LK26, assembly GCF_014335085.1. NCBI lineage: Bacteria > Bacillati > Actinomycetota > Actinomycetes > Mycobacteriales > Corynebacteriaceae > Corynebacterium > Corynebacterium sp. LK26. The sequence goes on along the minus strand of NZ_PDHB01000004.1, from coordinate 65,089 downwards.
AAATACCCCTCATGGGCTCTGAAGCTGACCATGGCCGTCACTGGCGTGCTGTTTGGCCTCTTCGTTATTGTCCACATGCTGGGTAACCTGAAAATTTTCGCTGGCGCGGAAGACTTCAACGCATACGCGACCTTCCTGCGCACTGTCGGTGCTCCGGCAGTTCCGAACGAGGGCATTTTGTGGGTTTTCCGCATTGTCCTGCTGGTAGCTATTGTCCTGCACATTTTCGGTGGCCTCACCCTGGCTGCACGTGCTAAGCAGTCCCGCGGCAAGTTCCGCCGTCAGGGCATGGTGTCCAGCTGGAACACCTTTACTGCACGTTCGATGGTGATCACCGGCATCGTACTGCTGGCTTTCATCATCTTCCACCTGCTGGACCTGACCATCGGTGCTGGCGTTGCTCCGTCTTCTTTCGAGCACGGTGAGGCGTACCAGAACGTGGTTGCGTCCTTCTCGCGTCCGGGTGTTGTTGTTTGGTACATCATTGCGCAGCTCGCTCTGCTGCTGCACCTGTCCCACGGTCTGTGGACTGCTACTTCCGACCTCGGTATCACCGGTAAGCGCTGGCGCAAGGTTCTGCTGTTCCTGTCCGGCCTGCTGCCGCTGCTGGTTGTTGTCGGCAACATCTTCATCCCAGTCGCCGTCCTGACCGGTCTGGTCTCGTAGGTCGAGGAGGAAATTTACTATGACTAACACTGAAGCAACCGCCGCTGCGGACTTCCGCGCGCCGGAAAGCGTTGTCGACGGGGTCAAGATCGGCAAGGTTCTGTCCGATAACTCCCCGGGTGACAAGGTCTCCATGAAGGACCACTGGCAGTACCAGAAGGATCACGCCAACCTGGTTTCGCCGCTGAACCGTCGTAAGTTCCGCGTCATGGTCGTCGGTACCGGCCTGGCTGGCGGCGCTGCCGCTGCTGCCCTCGGTGAGCTCGGCTACGACGTGCAGGTTTTCACCTACCACGACGCTCCGCGCCGTGCGCACTCCATTGCTGCACAGGGTGGTGTGAACTCCGCTCGCGGTAAGAAGGTCGACAACGACGGCGCTTACCGCCACGTCAAGGACACCGTTAAGGGCGGCGACTACCGCTGCCGCGAGAACGACTGCTGGCGTCTGGCTGTAGAGTCCGTCCGCGTCATCGACCACCTGAATGCAATTGGTGCTCCGTTCGCTCGCGAGTACGGCGGTACCCTGGCAACCCGTTCCTTCGGTGGTGTGCAGGTCTCCCGTACGTACTACACCCGTGGTCAGACGGGTCAGCAGCTGCAGCTGTCGACTACCTCGGCTCTGCAGCGCCAGATTGGTCTCGGCAACGTCGAGATCTTCACCCACAACGAGCTGGTTGACATCATCGTCGCCGACGGCCGTTGCCAGGGTGCCATCATGCGTAACCTCATCAATGGTGAGCTGACCGTTCACACTGCTCACGCAGTTATTCTGGCTACCGGCGGTTACGGCAACGTCTACCACATGTCCACGCTGGCCAAGAACTCCAACGCTTCGGCCATCATGCGTGCATACGACCAGGGTGCTTACTTCGCATCCCCGTCCTTCATCCAGTTCCACCCGACCGGTCTTCCGGTCAACGCGCACTGGCAGTCGAAGACCATTCTGATGTCCGAGTCGCTGCGTAACGACGCACGTATTTGGACCCCGAAGAAGAAGGGCGACGAGCGCCCGGCCAACGACATCCCGGAGGACGAGCGCGACTACTTCCTGGAGCGTCGCTACCCGGCATTCGGTAACCTCGTCCCGCGTGACGTCGCTTCCCGTGCCAACTCTCAGCAGATTAACGCCGGCTACGGTGTTGGTCCGCTGAAGAACTCCGTCTACCTGGATCTGCGTGACGCAATTGAGCGCCTGGGCCAGCCGGTCATCAAGGAACGCTACTCGAACCTGATTCAGATGTACGAAGAGGCAATCGGTGAGGACCCGTACAAGGTTCCGATGCGCATTGCTCCGACCTGCCACTTCACCATGGGTGGTCTGTGGTCTGACTTCAACCAGATGACCTCCATCCCGGGTCTGTTCACCGGTGGCGAGGCATCCTGGACCTACCACGGTGCAAACCGCCTGGGTGCAAACTCCCTGCTGTCCGGTTCGGTCGACGGTTGGTTCACCCTGCCGTTCACCATTCCGAACTACCTTGGCCCGCTGCTCGGTACCGACCGCCTGGCTGAGGATGCCCCGGAGGCCAAGGAAGCACTGGACCGCGCTCAGGCTCGCCTGGACAAGCTGATGAGCATCCAGGGTAAGCACGGTGCTGAGTACTTCCACCGCCAGCTCGGTGAGATTCTCTACCGCGACTGTGGTGTGGCCCGTAACAAGGAAGACCTGGCTCGCGGTATCGAGGAGATCCGCGAACTGCGTAAGGCATTCTGGTCTGACCTGTTTATCCCGGGTGAGCCGAATGAGATGAACCAGCAGCTCGAGTACGCTAACCGTGTTGCTGACTACATCGACCTCGGTGAGCTCATGTGTGTCGACGCCCTCGACCGCGATGAGTCCTGCGGTGCTCACTACCGCGATGACCACATCTCCGAAGATGGCGAGGCAGAGCGCGATGACGCTAACTGGTGCTTCGTTTCCGCATGGGAGCGAGGCAACAATGGTCCTGCATGGGATCTGTCCGGTCACGAATTCATTCGCCACGCCGAGCCGCTCACCTTCGAAGCCGTCCCGCTCATGACAAGGAACTACAAGTAATGAAACTGCACCTTGAAATCTGGCGCCAAGCAGGTCCGAACGTCGAGGGACACTTTGAATCCGTTGACGTTGACGACGCCGTCGCAGAGATGTCGATCCTGGAGCTGCTTGACCACGTCAACTCCAAGTACGTCGAGTCCGGCAAGGAGCCGTTCGCGTTCGCATCTGACTGCCGTGAGGGTATCTGTGGTACCTGTGGTCTGAACGTCAACGGTCGTCCGCACGGCCCGGGCCAGAACACCCCGACCTGTCAGCAGCGTCTGCACCAGTTCAGCGATGGTGACACCCTGAAGATCGAGCCGATGCGCTCCGCCGCATACCCGGTCATCAAGGACATGGTCGTTGACCGCTCCGCTCTGGACCGTGTCCTCGAGCAGGGTGGCTACGTCTCCATCAACGCTGGTACCGCTCCGGATGCAGATACTCTGCACCTGAACCACGAGACCGCTGAGTTCGCACTTGACCACGCAGCCTGCATCGGCTGTGGTGCTTGTGTCGCAGCTTGCCCGAACGGTGCTGCACATCTGTTCACCGGCGCAAAGCTGGTTCACCTCTCCCTGGTCCCGCTGGGTAAGGAAGAGCGTGGCAAGCGTGCCCGCAAGATGGTTGACGAGGTCGAAGGCACCTTCGGTCCGTGCTCCCTCTATGGTGAATGTGCTGACGTCTGCCCGGCCGGTATCCCGCTGACTGCGGTTGCCGCCGTTACCAAGGAACGAGCTCGTTCGTTCTTCCGCGGTAAGGACGACTAAACTCTTTCTCGATTAGAGTTTTCCAGAAGGGACATAGATTATGGCGAATGCAGTCAAGCGTTACCAGGGCGAAGAGCACTTCGTCGACGGTTACGTGCCTCAGAGCATGAATGCCGAATACTCCTCGCTTCACAAGAGCATTACCTGGATTGGCATGGGACTCATGCTCGCCTCTCTGGCGGCTTGGGGTACCTTCATTTTCGGTCTCGCAACGACCGTTTTTGCCGACCAGACTGCTGCCTCTCACAGCAATGGTTTCCTGGCTAAGGATGCCGCCAACTACACCGACTACACCGGTGGTTGGAACTTCGACGGCAGCGTGTTCATGTGGGCTGGCCTGGTAGTCGCACTGGTTATGGTTATTGCGGGTGTGGCCTGCATCTCCATCGGTCGTCGTGACTACAAGGCTTACCGAAAGGAATTCGGCACTCACCACTAAAGGCTCGCCCCAGTTTAAAGGGGCTCGCCTCTAGTCGGATGCAACGCTAGCCTTTTGAACTAGCACCTCCACAGTTGATGCCACCGTGCACAGTGTGCTGAGGTAGGGAAGTACTGAGAAGTACTTCTCTCACCAACAGCGGACTGCGGCGCGGTGGCATTTTCGCGTTTTCGGCGCCTAATCTATACACATGGATAACAACCCCGCTAAGCTCCCGGCAGCTGTCGATTCGGTCTCGGACCGTCTCGAAGTTCCCGGGCCATCACCTGAGGTTGAATCGGAAAAACGTGCGCAACTGCGTAAGGCCAAGGCCTTCGCTACGATGCTGCTGGTCATCGCAACCGCTGTGTATTTCACATGCCGCGGTATTGAGTCTTCACACCTATCCGCAGGCGAAGTTGTGCCCGCGTGGGTGGGCTACGTTCGCGCTGCTTCTGAGGCCGGCATGGTCGGTGCCCTCGCCGACTGGTTCGCAGTCGTAGCCCTGTTCCGCCACCCGCTCGGCATTCCTATCCCACACACCGCTATCGTCCGCCGCAAGAAGGACCAAGTCGGTGAGTCCCTGGCGCAGTTCGTCGGTGATAACTTCCTGAACCCCGCTTTGATTGTGGACAAGGTGCGTAAGGCCGAGATTCCTGAGCGTATCGGCGAATGGCTGGTAGCGCCGGGAAACGCCGACAAAGTGTCCGCAGAGGTCGGTAAGTTCACCGGAAATGTGCTGGAGGCGATTAATCCTGACGATGCCGCCGCAGTGCTGAAGTCAGCAGTCATCGACGAAGTTGCAGCCCCGGAGTGGGGGCCACCAGCGGGTAAGGTTCTCGAGCAGCTCATCGAAGAGGGGCGCACCGAGCCTATTGTCCAGCAGATGGCTGAGTGGCTGCACCGGAAGTCGCTGGGCTCGCAGAATCTTATCGACCGACTTGTCGGAGAGCGCGCCCCCTCCTGGGCACCGAGCTTTGTCAACGATCTCATCGGCGACAAGGTCTATCGCGAGCTGGTTGACTGGACCTGGCAGGTGCAGCATGACCCTAAGCACGACGCGCGCCTGGCGCTCCACCGCTTCCTCACGCAGCTCGCCGTTGATTTGCAGAACGACGAGAAGACCATCGCCAAGGTCGAAGAAATTAAGACTGACATTCTTTCGTCCGCCACCGTCACACAGGCACCGGCGAAGATTTGGGCATCGACATCCGCAAAGCTTGTCGACGCTGCCCGCGACCCGGACTCCCTGCTCCGTCGGAAGGTCTCGGAAACGGCCGCCCGCTACGGCGAGCGGATCCAGTCTGATCCTGAGTTGCGCAAACGAATGGACCGCCGTCTGGAAGCGGCTGTCGTCTTCATCGCTGAGAACTACGCGGGCGAGATTACCTCGATCATTTCCGAGACCGTCGAGCGTTGGGACGCCGATGAGGCTTCCGACAAGATTGAACTGATGGTCGGTCGCGATCTGCAGTTCATTCGCGTTAACGGCACTGTTGTCGGATCACTGGCCGGTTTGGCTATTTACACCCTGTCGACCTTGGTGTTTGGGGCTATTTAGCAGCACAACCCAGCACATCAGACCGTGTGCGTTAGCATGTAAAAAGCAATGCATCCCTGTTAAAGGAGTTGTTCCCCCGGTGCGCCTGTTACCATCTTTGCCCAGTCTTGCGGATTCGCCGCTGATGGCAATTTCCGTCTATGTGGACGTCCTGTTTCAGTTCGCCATTCCGTTTGTCATCGGCATCTTGGCGCTACTCGGTGCGGTGCTTGTCATCACCACCCGCGCGGATGCCTTTGACGCTGCAGACCGCAAGAGCCGCAACGTCTGGGCCGGCATGCTGGTCGGTTCGGCTATCTTCCTACTCCTGCCGTGGCTGGGCTGGGCAATGCTGGGCATCCCGCTGATTGCCGGACTAGTCATCACGGGGATTTACTGGCTGGATGTTCGCCCACAGATCAAGGACATTTTGTCGAACGCACAGGGCGGTTATTAGTCCCGGGCGGGTGTTAGTCCAGGGCGGGTGTTAGCCCGCACAACTGAGAAAGTGTCTGGGTTTATGACAGTTTCTGGGTGAAAAACCCGGTGATTTTGTCATAAACCCAGACACTTTCTTTCTGGGGGAGGGGATAGGGATAGGTCTGGCTCCCCGAAAACCTACTGGAACACCACGGTAACCTACTGGAACACCACGGTGCGGTTGCCGTAGACCTGCACACGGTCCTCCAGGTGCCAGCGCAAACCGCGGGCGAGGACCTGCTTCTCCGCATCGCGCCCCTCACGCTGCATGTCCGCAGCGGTGTACTTGTGGGAGACACGCATGACGTCCTGCTCAATAATCGGGCCGTCGTCGAGGTCCTCAGTGGCGTAGTGGCAGGTGGCACCGATGAGCTTCACACCACGTCGATAAGCCTGCAGGTACGGGCGCGCGCCCATGAACGACGGCAGGAAGCTGTGGTGGATATTGATTGCGCGGCCTTCCCACTTCTCGCACAGATCCGGCGGCAGAATCTGCATGAAACGTGCGAGCACGATGGCATCCGGGTTTTCGGCATCGACAATCTCGGCGACCTCATCGAATGCCTTACGCTTGCCGACGGCATCCTTGGGGAAGGGCACGTGGTGGAAGGGAATGTCATACGCTGCGACCAGTGGCTCCAGATCGCGGTGGTTACCAATTACTGCAGCGATTTCCATCGGATAGTCGGACTGTGCGACGCGGCCGAGCAGATCCTGCAGGCAGTGGCCTTCCTTGGTCACCAGGATGACAGCGCGCTTCGGGACAGCGTTGTCGGTGACCTTCCAGCGGACCTCAGGGCCCCAATCACCGACGAGCTCAGCGAACTTCTCGCGCAGCTCTTCTACCGTCAGGTCGAGAGCGTCGGCGCGGACCGCCTGGCGAGTGAAAAACCATCCGGTCTCCGGGTCGGAGAAGAAGTCCGCCTCGGTAATCCACGCACCTATGTCGGACAGGAAGGTCGACAGGGTGGAAACGATACCGGTACGGTCTGGACAGCCGAGCGAGAAGATGTACTGGCGCTCGGTGGGAGTACCGCTATTTGCGGTGATGAGAGAGCGAGTCATTCTCGGTATCTTACCTGCTAGCTAAAGGTAAGTTCGCTCACGGTCGACAAAGGCAGATTTGCGCCCGTCAGCGTCAACGCCAGGCCCTCCCCGGTGACGTGCGCTTCCTCCACCTGCATACCGTGGCCGATGTCGTAGCTCAACAGCGTACCGCTCGCTTCTCCCAGCCAGCCGGCCAGGCCATCGAGGTTTAAGCCGAGGATTGAGCCGCCCTCCAAGTTGATTTCGATATGACCGCCGTTGGCAATCGGGCGGAACTTGGAGGTCGCAAATCCGGAGGCGAATTCAATGTTGAACAGGCCTTCGTCCGGCAACGGCGTGATTGTGGAAGCGCGTACACCGCTTTCCCGGTTAATTAGCGCCTGCAGCAGTTGAGGTGGGATTGTGACGTCTACTCGCAGCGACTCTGCCGTCGGATCCGCACGATTGCTCAGATCCACGTTTTCCAGGTGCACTTCCGCTGCCGGGTCACCGTTGATCTCCGGTGCGCCACCCAGCGCCTCCGGGTTCTTGACCTCCAGTGTGTTCGGAGTGGACAGATCCATCGAGGGCACTGACTTGGTGGCCAAGGCGAGCAGTATCGGGCGGGTGCCGAAAGAAACCTTGGGGTCTTCAGTGACCGTCGCACCACGCTCTTCGGCGGAGGTGCGGTAGCCGTCGGAAATCTCCTTGCTCACGAACATCCGGACGCCGATTTCGCCGGCGATCGCAATGAGCGCCACCACGATGATGACACCGAGGACGGTGGGCAGGACTTTGACGCTCGACGAGCGTTTAGCAGAACTCATGGTTCCCAGTCTTGCTTAACGACGGCTCCGTCGCTACCACTTATCTTCGCCCGGTATCCGTCCCCTCGGTGTCGCCCCGGAGTGCCCCCCCCAGTGCGCAACCTACTTAGCGACGTAGTCCGCCAGCACAGCGGTCTCAGCGTTGAGGACGCGTTCCAGGTACGGAGCTGCCTTCTCCTCGAGCTTGCCGCCGAGCAGCGGCACGTTGATGGAGAACTCGGAGTTGGTGGTCAGCACTGAACCTTCACCCTGGGCGGTGAGCTTCTGGGACGCACTGAAGGACGCCGGTACGCCCGAAGCTTCTGTGGTCACGGTGGAGGTCGCGCCGTCGTCGTTAAGCGGGCTGATGACGAACGTGCGCGTCATGCCGACCCCGGACTTGACGAACTTCTGTGCCTGCGCCGGAATCTTGTCAGCAGAGACGGTCTGGCGAATCACGACGGTGGTGCCAGCGTCGGTGGTCTCGAACTTTTCCACCTTGCCGTCAGCCGCCGAGAAACGGTTTGCGACCTTCTCCCAGAAACCGGCGTCGGTGAGGGCCTCGTAAACCTTCTCAATCGGCTGGTCGAAGTTGACGGTGTGCGTGTTAGTCGTAGTCATGCGCTTGATGATACGTAATTTGCACTACGCTAGGGGCGTGGAAAATCTCGACCAATCGCCGAACCCAATTCACCTGACCTCCGACATGGAAGAAGCCATCGATGGGCTTGCGGGGCTAGAGGGGGTGGAGCTCAGCACGCATACCGCTTTCGCGGATTTGACGACGCTCCGCCTCGGCGGGGTGCCGCGTGCCGTCGTCCGGTGTAGCACGACGGACGCTGTGGTCGATGTTGTACGCGCGCTTGACGACGCTAACGTGCCCCTCCTCATCGTGGGAGGCGGATCCAACCTGGTGGTAGCCGATGAACTCGAGCCGCTGGTGGCCGTGGTGATCGAGGCCGACAACGTGACCATGAGCACTCGCGGACACGGGCTGGAGTCCGTGTCGGCAATCGTGGAGGCCGAGGCCGGTGCGGTCTGGGACGAGGTCGTGGAGATGAGTGTCGACGCAGGTTTTGGCGGCCTTGAATGCCTGTCGGGTATTCCGGGATCGGCCGGAGCCACTCCGGTGCAGAACGTTGGCGCCTACGGTGCTGAGGTGTCGCAGGTCCTGGACTCGGTGCAGCTTTACGATCGCGCAACCGGCTCGGTCGAGTGGGTGGAACCGGAGTCTCTCGACCTTTCCTACCGCTACTCGAACCTGAAGTTCACCGCACGGGCAGTGGTGCTGGCCGTGCGGTTCGAGCTCAGTGTGGATGGCATGTCCGCGCCACTTCGCTATGGCGAACTGGCGCGGCGCCTGGGCGTCGACGAGGCCGAGGCTGCGGCTGGCGAGATTCGCAGGCCGGCTGAGTTGGTGCGCGAAAAGGTGCTTGAGCTGCGCTGGGGCAAGGGCATGGTGCTCGAAGATGCTGACCGCGATACCTGGTCGGCGGGTTCTTTCTTTACCAACCCGATCATTCCGGAGAACTCGGTGGAGGCCGTGCGTGCAAAGGTTGCCGCGCTGCGTGGGGCCGATGAGGCCGCGAATATGCCCGCATTCCCCGCTGGCCCCGGCCACGAGGGAGCCGTGAAGCTCTCGGCGGCGTGGCTTATCGAGCGCGCCGGGTTCCCCAAGGGCTACCCCGGTGACGGTGCGCCCGCGCGACTGTCGACTAAGCACACTCTTGCCCTGACCAACCGCGGGGAGTCCGGCGATGGTACGCCTACGACCGCCGCCGACTTGGTGGCTTTAGCGCGCGATGTGCGCGCTGGTGTGGAAAAGGCCTTCGGCGTGACCCTGGTGCCCGAGCCGGTGTGGGTCGGCGTGAGCATCGACTAGGCCCGCGGCGGGTGGCTGATGGCCAGTGGGGGGCGGACTGGAGAGGCTGGCGGGACTGCTGGGGCTGGCGGGCTTGATGGGGGGGCGCTGGAGTCGCTGGAGCCGCTGAGTAGTCCTCAGCTTGCGCTCCCGGGCCTTCTCTCAGGGTCGGGGATAGAGAAAGTGACTAGGTTTATGACATGTGAATATTATTCACCCTCAGTTTTTTGTCATAAACCTAGTCACTAAGTCTGGGGGGGAGCCGGGGTCCGCCTTAAAGGGATAGGAGCCCGCTCTACTCAGGCCCCTATCCCAACTACAAAACCACCGTGAACTAATGGTGCTTGCGGTGGGAAAGCGAATCGACGCTCTGGCCCTTCTGCTCCAGCTGCGTGAGCAGCACGTCGCGGACATCGCGGCGGCGGACCTTGCCCATCTGGTCGCGAGGAAGTTCCTCCAGGTGGAAGAATGCGCGCGGCACCTTGTACCGGGTCAGGTTGTCGTAGCAGTGGTCGCGGTAGGCGTCGGAATCCAGTCGGGCGTAGTCAGCAAGGGTGATGGCGGCCACGACCATCTCGGAGCCGTCACTCTTCGGGAGGCCGACGACCGTGGCATCGGTGATGTCCGGGTGGGAGAGCAGTACTTCCTCGACTTCGGCCGGGTAGACATTGAAGCCACCTGTGATGATGACCTCCTTGATGCGGGCAACCAGCTTGATGAAGCCGTCCGACTCCATGACTCCGACATCGCCGGTGCGGTACCAACGATCGCCAGCGGGAAGCTCAGCAGGCCCATCGGTGAAGGACTTCTCCGTTGCCTCCGGGAGGTTGAGATAACCGGCGAAAACCTGTGGGCCTCGGACGATGACCTCGCCCTCCTCGCCGTCAGCGCGGAGCTTGGTGGGATCTTCGGGGTCAACGATGGCGACCTCGGTGTCCGGGAATGGCAGGCCAACGTAGCCGGGGCGGCGGTTACCGTCCATCGGGTTGCCGACGATGATCGGTGACGTTTCGGTGAGGCCGTAGCCCTCGACAAGGCGCCCGCCAGTGAGTTTCTCCCACTTCTGCACAAGGGAAACCGGCAGGGTAGCAGCACCGCAGAAGGCGAACTTCACGCCGGAGAGGTCGACATTATCGCGCTCGGCGGCTTCGACAATCTTCTCGTAGAGAGTCGGCACACCAGGCACCCATGTCGGGCGATTGTTCTTCATCACCTTCATAATCAGCGGAATCTCCGGTGCCGGCACCAGCACCAGTTCAGCGCCAATCAGCATGGACAAGTTGGTGACAATGGTCAGGCCGTAGGCATGGAACATTGGCAGGATGCCGAGGGAGATTTCCCGCTCCTTGCCAAGGCCCGGCACCCAGGCCTTGCCCTGCAGAATGTTGGCGACCAGCCCGCGGTGGCTCAGCTGCGCGCCCTTTGGCGAGCCCGTGGTGCCAGAGGTGTACATCATCACTGCAGTGTCATCGGCAATGATGGATTCATCGGCCTGGAGGTCGTGGCCGTCTCCGCCGACGGCGTCGTGAAGCAAAGCGTCAAAACCCATGACCTGCGGTGCGGAGGAGTGCAGCTTAGCGCGGGCGGCGCGGAGTTTCGGCAGCGGGATCGACAGGGCGGTGCGCATGACAAACGGCAGGTCCTGCAGCATATTGACCGCGATGATGGTCTCGAGCGGGGTGTTGCTGCGAAGGTCTTCAAGTACGGGGACGATCTTGTCCCAGCAGATGGCAAAGCGGGCGCCGTGGTCGTTGAATGGGTGGCGCAGTTCGTGGGCGGTGTAGAGGGGGTTGTGCTCTACGGCAACAGCGCCGAGGTGCAGAACTGCCCAGTAGGCGATGACGTGCTGCGGGCAGTTCGGCATGAGCAGTGCCACGCGATCGCCTTTGCGTACGCCAAGTGCGCGCAGGCCGGCGGCAACGCTGCGAACCTTGGCATCCAGCTCGGCGTAGGAGGTGGAGCGACCGAAGAAGGTCAATGCCTTGCGGCGCGGGTGGTTGCTCAGAGTGTGGCGGTAGACGTCTAGGAGGGTGTCGAAGTTGTAGTCGATGTGGGGTGGGGTCCACTCCGGATACAGGTTCAGCCAGGCCTTGGAGGCCGCAGCGTTGGGTGTGGAACCGTGAGCTGGGGCAGAGTCATTTGCAGCGTGTGAGCTGGATGTATCGGCCATGGGATCCTCCTAGGTTTTTGTTTATCGCCTGACTATGTCGTGAGGTGATAATAACCTACGACGTAGTAGGTATCGACCTCTATTGTGCCGTACGTCGCACTGCGATGCCGGAATTCCTATACACGTATTTGAGGTACTCATTTGCGGGGTTGCCCCTGGCATAGGCACTCTGGGCAGTATGAGCGAAACATTTCCGGCGGCAACGGCGGGCGCAGACGCGGCCACCTCTAACACCCCGGCGTGGCCGAACCGCATCGCGATGATCTCCATGCATACCTCTCCGCTGGAGCAACCGGGCATCGGTGACGCTGGTGGCATGAATGTCTACGTGCTGCGCACCTGCGAGGAGCTGGCGCGACGCGGTGTGAAGGTGGATGTTTTCACCCGCGCCACGCGTTCCAGCGATGGGCCGGTGATTCAGGTCAGTGAGAATTTCCGTGTCATCAACATAGTGGCTGGCCCATATGAGGGGCTGGAGAAGTCAGACCTGGCTACGCAGATGCCGGCTTTTGCTGGCGGGGTTATTGAGTTCGCCCGCAAACAGGGGATTGAATACGACCTGATTCATTCGCACTACTGGCTCTCTGGCCAGGTGGGGTGGTTGCTGTCGGATTTGCTTGATATTCCGTTTGTGCACACGGCGCACACGCTGGCGGCGGTGAAGAACCTCCATCTGGCGGAGGGGGATACGCCAGAGCCTGAGTCGCGTCGTATTTGTGAGCAGCAGATTGTGGACAATGCGTGCCGGCTCATCGTCAATACAGATGCCGAAGCTAAGCAGCTCGCGGATCTCCACGATGCCGACCCGTGGCGCATCAATGTCGTGCCGCCCGGAGTGGACGTGGAGCTCTTTTCGCCGGGCAGCGATCGTGCCACCGAGCGGTCCCGTCGTGAGCTGGGCATCCCGTTGCACACTAAGGTCATTTTGTTCGTTGGTAGGCTGCAGCGGCTGAAGGGGCCGCAGGTATTGCTGCGCGGTGTTGGCGAGCTCATGCGTCGCCATCCCGCCACTAATGTCCGAGTGATTATCTGCGGTGGCCTGTCCGGTTCTGGGGTGCACGCGCCCGACGAGTTCACCAATCTCGCCGCGGAAGAGGGGATCGATCACCTAGTCCGTTTCATGCCCCCGCGCCCGCCGCAGGACCTGGCGAAGCTCTACCAGGCCGCAGACATCGTCGCCGTGCCCAGTTACAACGAAACTTTCGGGTTGGTGGCGATGGAGGCTCAGGCCACCGGCACTCCCGTTGTCGCGGCGAATGTTGGCGGGCTCTCCATCGCTGTCGACGATGGGGTCAGCGGTTTGCTTGTCGACGGTCACGAGCCCGCAGCCTGGGCCGATGCCCTCGGTCGCCTGGTGGAGGACGACGAGCTGCGCATTAAGTTGGCCACCCAGGCGCGCGAGCACTCCTTGGAGTTTTCCTGGCAAAAGACCGTGGATCGGTTGGCCGATGTCTATCATCGAACCGAACTCCAAAAGGAAAATTGTCCCGGCTCTATCCGGGATGCGGGCGGCTCCCGGTAGGTTTCGTTAGCTTCAGTACCGCCAGAGCCGTAGCCACAAAAGCAGGGAGATGATTCACGATGAGCACGGACATCCAAGTACAGCTGAAATCCCTCGGTGAGCAGCTGGAACGCCTCGGTGTCGAGCATGGTATTGCAGACAATGCCGCCGTGGTGGTTCTGCCTGGTAAGAAGAAGCTGAAGACCGTCGTTGGCCTCATCCCGGCGCCTGACTCCCTGCGTGTCGAAGCCTTCGTTTGTCGCGCTGTCGAAGAAAACCACGAGGCCGTCTACAAGTGGTTGCTGCAGCGCAATCGTCGGCTGTTCGGCATCGGTTACACCATTGACGCCGCCGGCGACATCTACCTGGTTGGTCAACTGCCGGCTCAGATTTCCGACGATGACCTCGACCGCCTCCTCGGTCAGCTGCTCGAGACGGCCGATGGGGACTTCAACCAGATCCTCGAACGCGGCTTTGCATCGGCAATTAAGCGCGAGTGGGAGTGGCGGGTTGACCGTGGGGAAAACCTGGCCAATCTGGAGCAGTTCCGCCACATGGTTGAGTAGCCGGGGGTAGCAACCCACATAGCGGGGCAACGAACGGCGGGCTTTCCCGTTTTGGGGCACAATTAGGGGTATGAGCAATGGAAAACTGATTCTTGTCCGTCATGGCCAGAGTGAGTGGAACGCATCCAACCAGTTCACGGGCTGGGTCGACGTTGCACTGACCGACAAGGGCCGCGCTGAGGCAGTACGTGCCGGTGAGATGCTCGTAGAGGCAGGCCTGAAGCCGCAGGTTCTCTACACGTCGCTGCTGCGTCGCGCAATTAACACCGCACACATTGCCCTGGATACCGCTGACCTGTTGTGGATTCCGGTTATCCGTGACTGGCGTCTGAACGAGCGCCACTACGGTGCTCTGCAGGGTCTGAACAAGGCAGAGACCAAGGAGAAGTACGGCGAGGACCAGTTCATGTCCTGGCGTCGCTCCTACGACACTCCGCCGCCGGAGCTGTCGGATGACAGCGAGTTCTCGCAGGCTAATGACCCGCGTTACGCCAACCTGGATGAGGTTCCGCGCACGGAGTGCCTCCTGGACGTCGTGAAGCGTTTCATTCCTTACTTTGAAGAGGAAATCCTGCCGCGTCTGAAGGCCGGTGAGACTGTCATGGTGGCAGCTCACGGTAACTCCCTGCGTGCACTGGTCAAGCACCTGGACAACATCTCGGACGAGGACATTGCCGCTCTGAACATCCCGACCGGTATCCCGCTGGTTTACGACTTTGATGCTGAGGGCAAGGTTTTGAACCCGGGTGGCACCTACCTGGATCCGGAAGCTGCAGCTGCAGGTGCTGCTGCTGTTGCTGCTCAGGGCAACAAGTAAAAATGTAGGTGTTTGATAGGCCGATAAGGGGCGCAGCCAAGTGGGGCTGTGCTCCTTGGTCTATTTAGAGCTAGCTAGCGCACTGATTTTCAGCGCGCGCGGATTGTGAAAAGAGCTTAGGGTAAGACCCGTGTCAAAAATCATTATCGCCGCTCTATTAGGTGCTGCGGTTATGGCAGCTGTGCTGATTCTTGGTGGAGTTGTCTCGGGTGCCTATAACGCCGCTCGGCGTCAGAAGAGCGACGAGGAAAGTTCAATAACCACCATGGCGCAGGTCATGCACCTGGCCATTCAGAAGTCTCCGACGGGTGTGGTGGTCGTTGACATCTCACGTGATTTGATTTTGTCGAACTCCATGGCGCACAAGTTAGGGCTGGTCTATGAGCGCCGCCTCAATGACGTGGGCTGGGAAGCTGCGCTCAAGGTCTTTGACTCGCAGGAGGACCAGGAGCTAACGCTGGTGCTGCCGTCGCGCCGGGCGGGGGCGCCGGACACAATTGTCCGCTGTCAGCTAACTCCGTTGTCACTGGTGGACGACCGTTTTGTGGTGATTTATGCGGCGGATGTCTCCGAACAGGCCCGTATGGAGGCCGCGCGACGTGACTTTGTGGCTAACGTTTCCCACGAGCTCAAGACTCCGGTGGGGGCCATCAGCCTCTTGGTCGAGGCGCTGAATGAAGCTACCGACGACCCGGTTGCCGTGCGTCACTTTAGTGAGAGCCTGACGCAGGAGTCCAAGCGGATGTCGACCATGATTACGGAACTCATCTCGCTGTCGAAGCTGCAGGGGGCAGAGCCGCTGCCGGACATGTCTCCCGTGAAGGTTGAAGAGATTGTCCAAGGAGCTGTGCGTCGTAACCAGATGCTCTCGGAGCAGGCGGGTATTGAAATCACCGTTGACTGTGAGCCGGATTTGGTGGTTGAAGGTGAACGCAGCCTGCTGATCACCGCGGTGTCCAACCTGATTTCAAATGCGATCAACTACTCGCCAGAGGCCACGCCTGTATCTGTGACTGCGGTCAAGGAGGATAACGACACCGTCGCTATCCGCGTCACTGACCGCGGTATCGGCATTTCCCAGGCGAATCAGAAGCGTA
Organism: Corynebacterium sp. LK26; assembly: GCF_014335085.1. NCBI lineage: Bacteria > Bacillati > Actinomycetota > Actinomycetes > Mycobacteriales > Corynebacteriaceae > Corynebacterium > Corynebacterium sp. LK26. The sequence continues at coordinate 49,354 of NZ_PDHB01000004.1, read as the reverse complement.
TCTTCGAGCGCTTCTTCCGTGCGGATAAGGCACGCTCGCGGGCGACAGGCGGTACCGGTCTGGGCTTGGCAATTGTTAAGCACGTCGCAGCGAATCACAAGGGAACCGTGAAGCTGTGGAGTCGGCTGGGCACAGGATCGACCTTCACCATTGAGCTCCCGCTGATGGAAAAGAACGGTTCCGCGTCGAATGATGGCGATGTATCTGCACGTTTGCCAATCGGCCACACCCAGCCTGCGGGTAAAATTGCGGCTAAGAAAAACGCGCAGCGCGGTACGGGCAAAACCCGTGGCAAGGATAAGGATTCCCAGAACAAGGATTCCAAGGAAGGAATGAAGTAATCCGTGACTGAGGTACTTATTGTCGAAGACGAGACGGCTTTGGCGGAGCCGCTTGCGTTTCTGCTGCAGCGCGAAGGATTCGAGGTGCGGATGGCCGCTGACGGCCAGGAAGCACTTGCAGAATTCTCCAAGGCAGAACCGGACATTGTGCTGCTGGACCTCATGCTGCCAGGTATGAGTGGCACCGAGGTCTGCAAAAACATCCGCTTAAAGTCCTCTGTCCCAGTGATTATGGTGACCGCCCGTGACACTGAGATTGACAAGGTCGTCGGCCTCGAAATTGGTGCGGATGACTATGTGACCAAGCCGTATTCCTCTCGGGAACTTATTGCCCGTATCCGGGCTGTGCTGCGCCGCGGTCGCCACGACGACTCCGACGATGTCGAGGATATCTACGAGGAGGTCTTGCGCGGCGGCCCGGTCGTGCTGGACGTCGAGCGCCATGTAGTCACCGTTGACGGCGATGATGTCGCAATGCCGCTCAAGGAATTCGACCTGCTGGAGTACTTGCTGCGCAACCGTGGTCGTGTGCTAACCCGTGGCCAGCTCATCGACCGCGTCTGGGGCTCCGACTACGTCGGCGACACCAAGACGCTGGACGTACACATCAAGCGCCTGCGCTCCAAGATCGAGCGCAATCCTTCCTCGCCGGAGTTCCTGGTCACCGTTCGCGGCTTGGGTTACAAGTTCGAGGACTAGCTCAGCAGACTGCTGCCGACAATCTCCGCCGTCGGTCTGAGAAACCCCGACTTAAACCTCGTCCGGCGCCAGCCCCTCGGCCGCTGCGCGTGTGGCCGGGTGAATCGCCAGCAGTGGGTAGCCACTCGGCCCGAAAGCCTTGGCCGCGCCCGCTATTTCTCGGGCACGGCAGTGCTCCGCCAGAATTTCGTAGCACTCTTCGCCGATGAGCTCTATTAGCTCGGACTTGTGCGTGCGCCACACCGGCTCGCCACCGGTATGTGTGGCCGGCGCGCCCGTGCAGAACCATTCAAAGTCCTCGCCGCCATCGCCCCAGGCACGACGATCGTATTCGGTAATGGTCGTGCGCAGAATCTCCTGGCCGTCCGGGCGTTCCTCCCAGTCCTCCAGTCGGCGCAGCGGCACCTGCCAACACACATCCGGCTTGACCTTTACGGGGTCAATGTCGTTGGCCATCGCCCATTGGTGGATGGCACAGCCCGCACCATTGCGCCATCCGTCACGGTTGGCAAAAATGCAGGCATTCTTCACGACCTTCGTTTTCAGAGCAGGCTCAGGCTCTCCGTTTTCGTCGTCAAGCTCGTCCCACACTAACCACGGTTCCAACGGTTCGGAGGGGTCGGTTTCGTAGGTTTCAAGCCACTTCAGAGTTTGTTCGGGGCGGTTCTGCCACCACTGGGGCTCTGCGGAGTCGCCTTCCATTCGCTTTACGACGTCAATAACCCTCTCGCGGTCTTCTTCGTCGGTGATAAAGGCGCCATGGCCACAGCATCCGACATCCGCGTTCGCGGAGTCGATGCCCTGGCAAGCGGAGGTGCCGAAAGCGCATTGATAGGAGCTCATCAACCAGGTTAGGTCGCAGGTGATGATATGTTCTGGGTCCTCCGGGTGGGCGAACTCGAACCACTCGCGGGGAAAGTCATAGGCGACTTCAGCGGGAGACGGTTGCGGTCCACGACCGGGGCGGGGGTGGGGTTGATTCACACCAATACACCGTAGACCGTCTAACCTACTAAGAGTGAGATTAGGTGTATTAGATGTAGGTAGTAATACCGTCCACTTGGTGATGGTGGACGCCCGCCGGGGCGGACATCCGACTCCGATGAGCGATTCCAAGTCGACGATGAAGCTGGTCGAGTACCTGGATAAGGACAACAACCTGTCCAAGAAGGGCATTGACAAGCTGACGGGCTACGTCGCTGAATCCAAGGAATTGGTTGAGCAGATGAAGTGCGAAGAGATGATTAGCTTCGCCACTTCAGCTGTTCGCGATGCCACGAATGCGGACGAGGTTCTCGCCCACGTTGAGAAAGAAACTGGCATTAAGCTGCAGATTCTCTCCGGTGAGGATGAGGCTCGTCTGACCTTTTTGGCAGTACGGCGCTGGTACGGCTGGTCTGCTGGTCGTCTAATCAACCTGGATATCGGTGGCGGTTCTCTTGAGCTGACGTCGGGTACTGATGAAGATCCGGAGGCCGCGTACTCGCTGCTGCTCGGTGCGGGACGGTTGACCCACGAGTGGTTCGAGACCGATCCGCCGGAGCGCAAGAAGATTGACCTGCTGCGCGATTACATTGATGCTGAGCTCGCTGAGCCAGCTCGTCATCTGCGTACGCTTGGTGAGCCGGACTTGGCTGTCGCCACCTCGAAGACTTTCCGCACTCTCGCTCGCCTGACCGGTGCGGCGCCTTCCGCTGCTGGTCCCCGGGTTAAGCGCACTCTGACTGCCGCTGGTTTGCGCCAGTTGATTGCGTTTATTTCCCGCATGACGGCGGCTGACCGTGCTGAACTTGAGGGTGTTAGTGCGAATCGTTCTCACCAAATTGTCGCAGGTGCTCTCGTTGCAGAGGCTAGTATGCGAGCATTGGGATTAGAGAAGGTCGAGATTTGTCCTTGGGCGCTGCGTGAGGGCATTATCTTCCGACGACTGGACAGTGACCTATACGGAAAGGGTTGAGATGAGCGAGGAAAAGCTCACCGTTGCCGAACTGCTGGCGCGGCGGCAGAAGGAGGGAGCCCCCTCTGAACCACCGCGGCGCCGCCGTCGACGCAGCCTTGAAGAAGGCGGTGTGTCTGTTCAGGAGCTCACCGGCTCAATCCCTCGTGTAAAGGCCGACGAACCGCGACGTGGTGCTCACGCTCTTTCCAACGCAGACGACGATCAGACGACTACGAGTGATTTGCTTGCCGACGAAGCTGCGGCCAACGCCGCCGAAGAAGCGCAGGCAACCGAACCGGAGGTAGAAGCTCCGGAGCACTCGGAGGCTGTCGCTGAGCCAGTGGTAGTTGCTGAAGGGGCGGATTCGTCGGAGCATGAGGTTCAAGCTGAGGCCGAGGCTGAAGCTGCTGATCAGGAAGAAGAGGAGTCGGAATTAGCTGAGGCTGACGCCGAAGTAGCTGACGCCGAGGTCGCTGAGGCCGAAGCTGACGAGGTTGCCGAAGTTGCTGAAGAACCGGTTGCACCGGTTGCACCGGCAGCTCCGCAGCAGGAGCAAGCCGCGCAGAGCACACCAACTGCGCAGCCAGCAGCCCCTGCGGTGCCATTGGCAATTCCGATGGAACCCCGTCCGGTCATGGTCAACTCCGAGCGTTCGGAGATTACCTACACCTTCACCGAACTGCGTGACATGGCAGACGAGTCGCAGCAGCTTGGGGAGCCGGGGCCAGTCGCTCGTGCGGTACTCACCGGTTCCAACGCTTACGACGACCGTCCGACTGCCTCCATTCCGGTTGTCCAGGACAATGTCGACGAAGAGTCCGAGGCATCCGCTGAATCGGATGACGTCGACGGTGAACAATTTGCTGAGGCTGAAGCTGCTCAGGAAACCGCTACCTTCGAGGCTGCCGACGCTGACGCCGATACCGGTGCCGCTTCCAAGGCGGCAGTGGCAGCCGCTGTCGCTCCTGAAGTTGCACAGGCAGAAGACGCACAGGCCGATATCGAGCAGGCCGAGGACGCCCCCACTGAGGCTGCACAGGTCGAGACCACACCGACCCAGGCCGCAGCTGACGAGAAGCAGGCGGAGCCCCGGGACGTCGTTAAGCGTGAAGAATCCAAGAGCTCCAAGGGCAAGGCCGTCGCGCGCGATGGCTACGCCGAGGACAATTCCCTCTCGGTGCCGTTGCTGCTAATCCAGGTCTTCGTGGGTCTGATTGCTGGTGCATTGGTGTTCCTGGGCTTCACCATGGCCTGGTCGTCGCTGCCAAAGATTGTGGTTGTCATCATGGCTCTCGTGGTCGCTGGTGGCTTCGCGGGAATGGCGAACTACCTGCGCCGTGAGAAGGACAAACTGACACCGATTCTCGCAGGACTTGTCGGTTTGGCGCTGACATTTGGCCCCTGGATTCTCTTCCAGTTGTAGTGGGGTCAACAGAATAATCATCACCTGATGCAGGGGTCGGAAGCGTAGTTTTCCGGTCCCTGCATTCGCATGTGTGGGCCAGTTTTGGCACACTTAGCGTCCATGACAAGAATTGCTGTAATTGGTGGCGGAAAGATTGGTAGCGCACTCGTCGGTGGTCTCATCGACGGTGGTGTCTCGCCCTCCTCGATTTATGTGGTGGGGCGCACCAAGGAGAGCCTGGCCGGTCTGAAGGAGACCTACGGCATTGTCGATGCCGACGACCCAGTAGGGGCCGTCGACGGTGCCGACGTGGTGTTCTTGTGCGTAAAACCGTACTTGATTATCGACATGCTCGAGCAGATTGCCGACGTGCTCGATGACTCTGAGGTCGACACCATTGTGGTGTCGATGGCGGCTGGCATCACGCTGGACAAGATGGAAAGCGTCTGTGCTGTCGGTACTCCGGTGATCCGCGTCATGCCGAATACCCCGATGCTGGTGGGCAAGGGGGTCTGTGCAGTCGCGCCGGGCCGCTTTGTCACGGAGAGCCAGACCGACGAGGTTGTCGAACTGTTGAAGAAGGTCGGCAGCGTTGAGGTTGTCGATGAGTCGCTGATGTCTGCAGTCACTGCAGTCTCGGGCTCCGGTCCGGCTTACTTCTTCCAGTTCGTCGAGGCGATGACCGACGCGGGTGTGAATCTGGGCCTCAAGCGTGATCAGGCTAAGCGTCTGGCGTCGGCTACGGCTGCTGGTGCAGCCGAGATGATGATGCAGGAAGGCGCGGACCCGACTGCGTTGCGTGCCGATGTCACCTCTCCGGGCGGTACAACCGCTGCGGCCACCCGAGTTTTCGAGGAAGAAGGCATTCGTCGCGCGGTGCATCGTGCGCTGCAGGCTTGCTATGACAAGGCCAACGAGATGGGTAAATAAGCATTTCGCCGAGTAGAGGCGGGTGTACAAGTAACCCCAATATTTGGGGCATTGGAAATGGTCAGCGGCAGTAGCTAATCCGATACGCAGGGACGATGGGTTAGTCACAACTGTCACACCATTCGCCAATGCCCCTATTTTTTATCAAAAATCGCACCGGCACCTTGCCTACCGGTAGGATATGAAAAGCACGTGCGTGTCACGATTTTCTGCAGGAGGGGAAGCCTGCAGCGCGTCGCGTGCGCTGAAGGGAATATTTACTAATGCAGAATGCAGATAAAGGCACCTTTCTGACCGTTGCAGAAGTTGCTGACATCATGCGCGTATCCAAGATGACCGTCTACCGCCTGGTTCACGCTGGCGAGCTGCCGGCAGTGCGCGTTGGCCGTTCTTTCCGCGTCCATGAGTCCGCAGTCAAGGAATACCTGGACTCCTCCTTCTACAACGCGGGTTAATTTTTTCTGCCTTTAAGTGGGGCTGTTTGACCTGAACGCATATGTCCCCGCTATGATTAATCCGATTAGTACATGGTGCTGTGCTGCGCCCCTGTTTCCTATCGTCTTCAAGTCATGAAGTATCTAGCTGTGAAGGCGGAAGGAAAAAGGGCGTGACATCTCGGCGGTTGTAAGGCCGCATTGAGTACGCCGCCATTGTGCAAGAAAAGAAATTTCCGTCAACGAATAGCGAGGTCGAGCCGATGGGTTCCGTCATTAAGAAGCGTCGCAAGCGCATGTCGAAGAAGAAGCACCGCAAGATGCTTCGCCGTACCCGCGTGCAGCGTCGTAAGCTCGGCAAGTAAGCCAGCATTCCTGCCGTTATCGCAGGAGCGCGCGTGCTGCGTCGCGTACACGTTTTAAAAGCAGAACCCGCCCGGTCTCGTTGAGATAGGGCGGGTTTTGTCGTTGGGGGCTAATCACGGGCTGCCGATTACGGGCTGCAAATGTGAAACTGTAGGAGTTTATGACACTTTCATGCCATTTTTCGAGCCATTTTTGTCATAAACGCAGTCACTAACTCTCGAGTGCGCCTAGCAGCGTTTAACTTTCCTTGTTCGCGTCCCACAGTCGCTTGCCGACGAGTCCCGCGCCCCCGACAGCTCCTGCCAGCAGTGCTCCGATCGAGAGCCACCGCATCGTGGCGAAGGTTGCGGAGCGGAAGTGACGGTAGTCGTAGACAGTCCACCCCATCTTTTGGGCGTAATTCCGCAATTTGCGGTCCGGGTTGATGGCCACGGCGGTGCCTACCATGGACAGCATGGGGATATCGTTGGCGGAATCTGAGTATGCCGTGCAGCGAGACATATCCAACCCGGAAGAGGCCGCCAGAGCTGCCACCGCGTGCTTCTTGCCCGGGCCGTGGAGAATATCGCCTACCAGGCGGCCAGTGAACTTGCCATCTTTGACCTCGGCGACCGTGCCAAGGGCGCCGGTCAGTCCGATGTGCTTAGCGATAACCTGGGCCAGCTGCACCGGGGTAGCGGTGACCAGCCAGACCTCTTGGCCAGCCTGGATATGTAATTCCGCAAGATCGCGGGTGCCCTGGTAAACGCGGTCGCTGATCTTTTCTTCAAAGATTTCTTCGCCGAGTTTGACCATTTCATCCACATCGTGGCCGGCGAAAAACTCCAATGCCTGTTCACGGGCCTTAGCTACGTCGGCAGCGTTTTCCGCGCCTGAGATTCGGAATTTCAGCTGCTTCCAAATCATGCCGGCCAAATCACGCTTCTTGATGAAGCCGCGCTCGACCAAACCCATGGCAAAGAGGAAGATTGATGCGCCTTGGACAAGCGTGTTGTCCACATCGAAGAAAGCGGCTGCGCCCTGATCGCGTTCGACACCTGGAATGGGCTGCGAGAGCACACGTGCACCGCCAGCGGCATCTTCGGCACCAGCTACACTGCGAAATCCCGTAGCCAGTTCTTCGCCGCCGACGTCGTAGACCTCGCCGAGAGCTTCCAGTGCATTGGCAGCCGCTGCAGCACCAGCTTCCTCCTGTGCTTCGTCATTGAGCGGAGCGAGAACTACCTGCTCGAGGAAGTTGCGGACGTTACCCTGCGAGGACGCAAGGTCACCCAGCATGTCGATGGGGAAGGGGGAGCGGTTGTCGGCACTGAACTCACTCACGGCACGAAAATCTCTTTCCACGGTGTATGCAACCGACATCCGTTATCGGAAGCTCTTGTTGAATAGTATCCGCTCTTTAGGCAAAGCTGCGCGCTGAGATTCAAGGAGCGGATGGGGCGAGGATAAGAAGACTCACTTTTGCAGGGGAAGTGTGGGGAGGGGGACGTCGTAAAGCGAAACAGTCGACCTTTAGACTGGCCGTTATGGTGACTGTGACGGTGATGAGTAGGAAGACGTGCGGTTCGTGCGCCCGAGTGATTGCGCAGATTGAGCCGCTAGTTCGGGACCAAAATGCGCAGTTCCAGGTGGAAGATGTCGATACCGATCCGAACTTGGCCATGGAATTTGGCGATCGCGTGCCGGTGATTTTGGTCAATGATGAGGAGATCGCTTGCTGGGAAATCGATGATGATGAACTCCTGGAAGCGATAGCGGAGGCCGAATAAGTTCGGGAGACAACTCTGCCGAACTGCTAGGAGCTGCGGAGACATGGCAGAATGTGGAGTAGCGGCAAAGAAGTAGGGGAGTGCTGCGAACATCGAGGTAGAGACTAAGTAAAGTATGCCTTTGTTGTGACGAGATGGCGGAGTTGTCTAGCGTTAACAGTCATAGCTGTGTGAAAAAGCCCGTAGCGGGGCCTGTGAAGGAGCAATAGAGCGGTGATTGAGCGGTGAGTGTGCTTCTCGTCGGAATGTCGTACCGGTCTGCACCGGTGACCCTTCTTGAAAAGGTCTCCGTCGGTGAAACTGAGCGAGAGGCCATTTTGGCTCGGCTGGTCGCGGATGAAGCGATCAGCGAAGCGATGCTGTTGTCGACCTGTAACCGCGTTGAGTACTACGTGGTGGCCAACGGCTTCCACTCTGGCCTATCGGCCGTGGTCCGTGAAATTGTCGGTCGTACTGGGCTCGAACTCGATGAACTGACACCGCACCTCTATGTGCGGTACGCACAGGCCGCAGCGGAGCATGCCTTCTCGGTGTGTGCTGGTCTTGACTCGATGGTGCTGGGGGAACAGCAGATTATCGGTCAGCTTCGCAATGCTTACCAGGAAGCGGACGAAGCCGGCACCGTCGGTCGCATGCTGCATGACTTGGCGCAGAAGGCGCTGCACACAGGCAAGCGAGTCCACAGCGAAACACTGATCGATAATGCGGGCGCATCGATGGTCTCCGTGGCCATCGACGAGGCGATTGCTGCGCTGCATCCTGGGTTCAACTCTGGTGTTGACGTCGCTGAGGGTACCGATATTCTGGCCGGACGTTCGGCCCTTGTCCTCGGCGCCGGTGCGATGAGTTCGCTGGCCGCCAGTTACCTGGGGCGCTGCGGCATTGATCGTCTGATTATTGCCAACCGCACCGTTGACCGGGCGCAGAACCTGGCTAACCACTCGATCGAAGCGGGCATCCCCGCTACTGCTATTGCGTTGCATGATTTCGCTGATGTCCTCGATGATGTGGACATTCTCGTCAGTGCCACCGGAGCCATGACGCCAGTGGTCTCAGCTGCAGATGTTGTCGACCACGGCCCGCTCGCCATCGTCGATTTGTCTATGCCTCGCGACGTCGCGGAGGATGTCTCCGGGCTTGAGGGGATCGCACTCTTCAACATCGAATTGCTGCAGATGACTCGCACGGAGGTTCCGGGTCGTGATGATGAGGCTGCAGCGCGCGACATTGTGGCCGAAGAATTGGAGTCCTACCTCACGGCGCAGCGCGCAAGCGAGGTAGCACCGACTGTTCGCGCTCTGCGTGAGCGCGCGGCGGATGTGGCGGCGGCTGAGCTCGCTCGCCTGGAGGCGAAGACACCGGGTCTTACTCAAAAGGAACGTCGCGAGGTCGAGTCCACGGTTCGCCGCGTCGTCGATAAGCTCTTGCACGCGCCAACGGTGCAGGTCAAGAAGCTTTCTAGCCAGCAGGGTGGTGGCAACTACGCGCTTGCCCTGCAGAAGCTCTTCGACCTGCCCCTATCCACCCCCTCTGGCCTGTATGCTGACACCGATATCCCCGCAGATCTCATGGTAGAGGGCCGAATTGGGCGGATGCAGGGATTTGAGCAGTATGGTCTTGACAGTAGTGCCATCATTGAAGGCGTTGCTGAAACCACCAAAAATTAACACCCGGAGGGAAACATGCCTGACCCAGCGACTATTCGTATCGGTACCAGGGGCTCGGAACTGGCCACGACACAGGCCGGTCACGTCCGTGATGCACTGATTGAGCTGGGACAGCCTGCAGAGCTGGTGATTGTAAAGACCGCCGGTGACCATAACCGCCACGACCCGGTGGAAAAGATTGGCATCGGTGTCTTCACCCAGGCGCTGCGTCATGCACTCCGCGAGGGGGTGTGCGACATTATCGTGCACTCGTTTAAGGACCTGCCGACCCTGCCGGAAGACGACATGATGGTCGCAGCCGTGCCGGAGCGCGTCGATCCGCGAGAAGCGCTGATTTCCCGCGATGCCACGCCGCTGATGGACCTGCCTGAGGGGGCTCGTGTGGGTACCTCCGCGCCGCGTCGTGTCTCTCAGCTGCGTGCGCTGCGCTCCGATCTGGAACTTGTACCATTGCGTGGAAACATCGAAACCCGCATGGGGCGCGTCTCTGAGGACTTGGACGCTGTCATTCTGGCTCGCGCTGGGCTGGAGCGCACGGGTCGCCTCGGAGAGATTGCGGAATCCCTGGATGTGGATGTCCTCATGCCAGCCCCGGCTCAGGGCGCCCTGGCGCTGGAGTGCCGCACTGCTGACCGCGAAATTGTGGATATTCTGCGCAAGATTGACCACCCGGTGTCCCATGCCCGGGCTGTCGCTGAGCGCGCGGTACTCAATGAGCTGGAAGCGGGCTGCACCGCTCCGGTCGCGGCCTACTCAACCGTGAGCGACAGTGGTGAACTCACCCTGCAGGCGGGGGTGTTCGCACTCGACGGTTCGCGTCAGTTGCTCGAGACCGCTACCGCAAACGTGGATAAGGCCGATGAGCTTGGCCGGAAGGTTGCGGCGGCCCTGCTCGAACGGGGTGCTCATGAGGTAATGGGCGATACCCTGCGGGAATCTCAAAAGTAGCCGGTTAGTTAATTTGGCTCAAACCCTTTATGCTAATAGGCCTGTATGCATGCCGTTGGGATAAGGGTTTCCTTCGTGTGCTCGCATGTGAGATTCAGGTATCTACCTGCCCCTCACATGCGTTGGCGCATGTCCGCTTTCTTCCTTAGAGACTCATCGGCACGAAAAGTGAACAACCAATAGAAAAGAAATCACTCCGCAACGATGAACACCTCCCTCCCCTCAGCAACGGGACGCATCCTGTTCGTCGGCGCTGGTCCTGGAAATCCCGACCTGCTGACGCTTCGCGCCCGTGAGATTCTCGCAGACACCGCTATCGCCTACGTCGACGCCGATGTCATGCCGGGGGTTCGAGAGCTCGTCGCAACCGATGTGCCTGTTCCTCCCGAGCTGCTGAAGGAAGCCGAGGAAGAGTACGAGCGCATGTGCGCCGCAGCCAAGGCCAAGGGATCTCGTCGTAAGCCGCCGCGTCCGGCACCACCGACCGCCGCAGATCTGCGCACGCCTATCGACGATCCCAAGAAGATGGCAGAATTGCTCGTCGAGGAAGCCGCTAAAGGCAATGACGTGGTGCGTTTGGTGGCAGGCAATCCGCTGACCAACGATTCGCTGCTGGCCGAAATCAACGAGGTCTCGCACGCCGATGTTGAGTTCCAGATCGTCCCTGGCATGTCCGTGCCCTCCACCGTCCCGGCATTTGCCGGTATCGCGTTGGGCTCGACGTACACGGAGACCGATCTCGATCGCGCCGATGTGGACTGGGACGAGCTGGCCCAGGCACCGCAGCCGTTGGTGCTGCAGGCCGTGCAGGACGACCTGTCCGCCATTGCAACTGAGCTCGGCGAACGCGGCCTGCCGTCGTCGTTGCCGGTGTCGGTGACTGTCAACGGTACGACTCGTCTGCAGCGCACCTACGACGTCACGCTGGGCACCTTGGCGCAGCTCTCAGGTGACCTGACCGGTCCGCTGGTGGTCACGCTTGGCAAAGGCGTGGACAATCGCTCGAAGTACTCATGGTGGGAAAACCGCGCTCTCTACGGATGGAAGGTGCTGGTCCCACGCGCCAAGGCTCAGGCAGGGCCGATGAGTGCCCGTCTCGTTGGGCACGGCGCCATCCCGATTGAGGTCCCGACCATCTCAATCGAGCCACCGCGCAGCCCGGCGCAGATGGAACGCGCCATCAAGGGGCTTGTCGACGGCCGTTACCAGTGGGTTGTCTTCACTTCCGTCAACGCCGTCACCGCAGTGTGGGAGAAGTTCCAGGAATTCGGCTTGGACGCGCGCTCCTTCGCCGGGGTCCGCATCGCAGCAGTCGGCCATCGCACCGCCGCTGCCATCCGCGATCTCGGCATCACTCCGGAGCTGCTTCCGGATGACACTCGTCAAAATGCCGCGGGCATTGTCGACGTGTTCCCGGAGTACATCGAGGATCTCGATCCGGTCAACCGCGTGCTGCTGCCGCGCGCCGATATCGGCACTGACGTGCTTGTCGACGGTCTGATTGATCTGGGCTGGGAAGTTGATGATGTGGTCGCTTACCGTACCGTGCGGGCAGCGCCACCGAGTGCGGATATCCGCGACATGATTAAGTCCGGTGGCTTCGACGCAGTGTGCTTTACCTCGGGGTCGACGGTGAAGAACCTGGTCGGCATCGCGGGTAAGCCGCATGCTCGCACCATCATTGCCTGCATCGGGCCGATGGCCGCAGCCACGGCTCGCGAGTACGGCCTGCGGGTAGATGTCGTGCCGGAGCGCGCAAGCATCCCGGAGCTGGTGGATGCGCTGGCAGAGCATGTTGCGCAACTGCGGGCGGCAGGGCAGCTGCCACCACCGCGCAAGAAGCGTCGTCGTTCGCGTAAAACCAAGGACTGAGCAGGGGCGTACCGGAGCGAGTTCGCGTTTTGATTAAGGTTGTCTTTATGACTACATCTGGAGCTTCTGAATCATCCCGCGAAATCGATCTCGAACAGTTTGGATTTCCTCTCCCGATTCGTCGCCCACGCAGGCTGCGCACCAACCCGGTGATGCGTGCGATGACGGCGGAGACGACACTGACTCCGAAGAATCTCATCCTGCCCATGTTTGTTGCAGATGGGATTGATGAGCCGAAGCCAATCAGCTCCCTGCCCGGGGTAGTGCAGCATACCGAGGACTCCCTGGTAGAAGCTGTGCGCGAGGCTGTTGAGGCAGGTATCTCGGCAGTTGACCTCTTCGGTGTCCCGCTGGATGCGGACAAGGACGGCGAGGGCTCTGAGTCCTGGAATCCGGAGGGCGTTCTCAACCGCGCTCTGCGTCGTCTCCGCGACGAGTTCGGGAATGACATTTTGATCATGGCCGACACTTGCCTGGATGAGTTCACTGACCACGGCCACTGTGGCGTGCTGGGCACGGATCGCTTCGGCAACACGGTCGTTGAGAATGACCGCACGCTGATTAACTACGTCAAGATGGCCGTTGCGCAGGCCGACGCCGGTGCACATATCGTGTCCCCTTCGGGCATGATGGACGGCCAGATTGCCGCCATTCGCGAGGGCTTGGATGCCGCTGGCCATGAGGATGTCTCCATCATGGCGTACTCGGCAAAGTACGCCTCCGCCTTCTACGGTCCATTCCGTGAAGCTGTGGGCAGCTCGCTGCAGGGTGATCGCCGTACCTACCAGCAGGATCCTGCAAACCGTCGTGAGTCCCTGCTTGAAGTGCAGCTCGATGTTGACGAAGGTGCGGACATGGTGATGGTCAAGCCGGCCATGAGCTACCTGGACATTCTGCGCGAGGTCGCGGATATGTCGCCGGTGCCGGTTGCCGCTTACCAGGTCTCTGGTGAGTACGCGATGATTCACGCCGCTGCCGCCAACGGGTGGATTGACCTGGATGCTGCGATGATGGAGGCAGTTCTGAGCATTCGCCGTGCCGGTGCGGAGCAGATTTTGACCTACGCAGCGGTGGACTTGGCGAAGAAGCTGCGCGCCCAGTTCTAATTCGCTCGGGTGAACGTGCAGTAGTAAATATCGAGAAGTGGACGGATGACTAAAGAAGAGAAGAAGCCCGCAATTCCCGAGCAGGTCGAGGGAGCTAGGCAGGCGTGGCGGGTTACGGCCGTGTTGCAGCTGCTCGTCGCTGCGGTAGCTACGGTGACCTACTGGCTGCATCCGGAAATGCTGATGAGCCCCTCAACCGCTAAGGAGAATTTCCCGGGTTTCAGCGAGGGCCAGATTGATGCTGCCATGAAGGCGACTATCGTTATCGCGTTCTTTTTCGCAGTGGGGCTTTGCATCGCGTTCTTCGCCATTATCGAGCGAATGCGCAAGGGGAGCGAAGGTGCTCGCACCGTGCTGGTTATCGGCTCGCTTTACCTGGCACTGTCGGCGCTGATGTCCTTCTTCTCTTCTACGGCTTCAGAATCGGGAGTGCCGGCATCCCTCGTTCTTATCAGCGGAATTGTGCGAATCGCCTCGGCCACTGCCGCGGTAGCGGGTCTAGTGCTCGCCGCTTCGAAGGAATCCAAGGACTACTTCGATCATCAGCGCCCGTCGAAACCGTGGACGCCGTCCGCTCCGGAATCGCATCTGCCGAGAGCGTCGAAGCATGGCGCTGATCCAAAGCGGCAACAGCAGCTGGGCCAGTCACAGCCCAAGCAATCCAAGCAGCCTGAGGAGTCCAAGCGATGATGTCCCTGCCGAGTCGGCCCTGGCAGTGGGTGCTTTTTGTCGCGCTCATCGCCCAGATTGTCCTGAGCTTGATACTGGTCACCGGCGACTATTCGCAGGCTCCCGCCGCCGTTGGCCGCGATATCTACATCGTCGCCGGTGTGACGCTGGTCTGCTCGCTTATTGGTAGCGGCTGCTTGCCGACGGCCACTGAGTTCAAACTCTCCCGGAACTGCCTGCTCATCATGGTGATTATCACGGCTCTCGCCATGTTCTTTGCCATTATGGCTGGAGCGCTGACTGTATGGGTTATCGCGCCCAGCCTGGCGATGGCGTGTGGACTACTGTTGCTCTATCGTGAATTAGCGCTCACGCGCGCCAACCAGCCACAGGATTAGACGGAAAGTTTCAAAGGCTATGAGTGACACCGGTGAGTTTGATTTCTCTCTGGACAATCGCGTTGAACAAGCGATTGTGGATGCCAAGGTCGCTGCTCGTAAGGCATTGCCACGAAGCCGTCAGGACATCGACGAAGAAAGTGCCCATCAGCGGCTTGCACACCGCAGAGGCCAGTCCAACACAGCTTTCGCACTCATCCTGGAAAACTTGGAAAACGCCGAGAGTGCTGAGCGTGCTGAGCATGTTTTGGAATCCTTTCCAGATGTGACGGCCTCTGTGGTCTACAAGCCCGGACGCGCGTGGATTACAGCGCCCGATACCATCGATCCGAATCAGTTCATCGAAGCTCTCCGCGAAATTGGGGTCGAGTCGTACCTCACGCGCAGCACGCTTCGGCGTCGTGCAACTCGGCTGGATGTGTCACAACATCGCCGTCCCGCTGTTCCGGCTGCCGCTCAACAGAATGAGGAGGAGCGCATTCGCCGTCGTGAAGCGGCCTTGCGCCGAAGCGGCGGTGGCGCGGAAGTACTGTTCACGGCGCGTGAACTGGTGACCAAGCAACGCTTTTGGGGAAGCCTGTTCCTATCGATTCCGGTGCTGGTGACGTCGTTGAACGTCAACTGGCAGTTCCCGGGTTGGCAGTGGATGTGTCTTGTGCTGACCACGATTGTGGTGTGGTGGGGTGGTTGGCCGTTCCACCGGGCAATGGCGGCGTCCCTGCGTCGGCGGATGTCGGCGCTGGATGGGGCGAGCTCCATTGCCATCCTGCTGGCGTGGCTGTGGTCGCTAGCGCAGCTTATCTTTGGTCCCGCGGGACAGATTGGATATACCACTGCGCCCACTTGGTTTGCTTTCAACTACCGGGAAAGCGCCTCGGCAGAGGTGTTTTTCGACGTTGCGTGCGGCCTGACTGTGCTGTTGCTAACAGGTCGCATGTTTACGCGCTACAACAAGGTGCGTACTGGACAAATCTTGCGCAACCTGCGCATTCCAGCTGAGCGAAACGTGACAGTCGTGCGCAAGAGCGCTAAATCCGCGGAGCCGAAACGGGTGGAGGTGACGGTCGCGGAGCTCAATATCGGTGATGACATCGTGGTTCCACCGCACTCGGTGATTCCGGTTGATGGCTCAGTCATCGGTGGTGCGTCCACGATGGATGCGCAGCTACTCGGTATCGGCGTTGAACCGCAGAAGGTCAAGGTCAATTCCAAGGTTTGGGCCGGTGCAATCAACCTGGATTCGGAGCTCAAGGTGCGCGTGGAACGCACCGGTTTCAAGACCCGGGCGTCATCGATAGCGCGCTGGCTTCGTCAAGCGGTTCGAGAAGAAACGGTGATGCACCAGACCGCAGTGCACTCGGCATCAGAGCTGGTGCCATGGACGCTGTCGTTGGCGGGCGTGGCTTTTTGCGGCTGGTGGCTGGCGACTGGCACGATGAGCGGTGCCCTCGCGGTGGCGCTGGCTATGCTCTCGGGCATCGCGCCGGTGGCATTGGCAATGTCTACGTCGACCGTGCAGCGCATCGGGATTCTGGCCGGTGCTAGTAACGGAATCTTGATTCGTGGCAATGAGACTTTCCGAAAGCTGGCCGCTGCCGATGTGGTGATTTTTAACCGAGTTGGAACGCTGACCGAGGGTGACACCCACGTGCTCGGTGTCGCCGCTGAGCGCAATGAAAATCCGGATCTGGTTCTGCGTGTGGCGGGCGCTCTCATGATGGAGAGCAACCACCCGGCATCAGCGGCAATCGTGCGCGCGTGCCGTGTATCCCGCGACGCCGGTTCCGGCGGTGGCGAGGTGCCGCACTGGATTGAGACTGTACACGTCGCAATTGCGGAAGACGGTGCGTTCGTTGGCCAGGTAGAGATCCCGGTGAAGGACTCGGACGACAAGTTGGAGATGCGCTTTGTTGAGGGGCGTGTTTGGCGTCCGCGTGATCTCACTGCACTCAGCGAGAAAATGGCCGTGGCTGCGCTCAGTGGCGGTACTCCGATGGTGGTGTCGTGGCGTGGCAAGGTCCGTGGTGTCATCACCATTGGTGAGGACATTAAGCCCGATGCGGTCGAGAGCATTGACCAGCTTGAGGATATGGGCGTGGACACCATGATGATCACGCGAGATCCGTATCCAGTAGCCCGTCGTTTTGCTGACCGGCTGAATATCTCACGAGTATTCGCGGGCATCATTGCCTCCCGCAAGGCCATTGCGGTGCGTTCGGTCCACAGTGACGGCGAGACTGTCGTGATGGTTGGCGACAAGGACATCCGGGACTCTCTGCGTGCCGCTGACGTGGGTGTTTTGATGGACAACACCGAAGGCAATCAGAATCTTGATGTTGATTACGCCGATGTCGTGGCACTGCGGAACAACGTGTTGTCGATTCCGGAGGCCATTGAAATCGCACGTGCTGTGGTGCGGATGATGGACTCCAACATCTACTTTGCGTGGTTCTACAACGTTGCGGTCATCCTGCTGGGTATGACCGGTATGATTCACCCGCTGCTGGCATCGCTTTTGATGATTTTCTCCAGCTTGTGGATCGACTGGCGATCCCGTCGAGTGTCCTCTCGCCGCAAGCATCTATTCAGGGTGAAGCTGGGACGTTGGTAGGGCAGGGTAGCCCTTCATCCGAGTGGCCGTCTACGATGGTCACCGTGACTCAAGACATTAATGCTCCTCATGTCCCAGAAAACGTTGAGCTCACCGATCGTTCGGCAGAGTTCTTTACGCAGGCTCAGGCAGTGACGCCGGGTGGCGTGAACTCGCCGGTCCGCGCCTTCGGTTCCGTCGGTGGCACCCCACGTTTCATTGACCACGCCGCGGGCTCTCGTCTCGTGGATGTTGATGGTAACGAATATGTGGACTTGGTCTGCTCGTGGGGTCCAATGATTCTGGGCCACGCGCACCCGGCAGTGGTGGAGGCCGTTCAGAGCGCCGCCACTCGCGGTTTGTCTTTCGGCGCTCCGACGACGGCTGAGACCGACCTGGCTCGTCACATCGTTGAGCGCACGTCGGTAGATGAGGTGCGTCTGATCAACTCCGGCACTGAGGCCACTATGTCCGCAGTACGCCTGGCTCGCGGTTTCACTGGCCGTTCCAAGATCATCAAGTTCGCCGGCTGCTACCACGGTCACGTGGACGCGCTGCTGGCATCGGCCGGTTCCGGTGTCGCTACTTTTGGTCTGCCGGATTCGCCGGGTGTCACCGGTGCATCGGCTGCCGACACCATTGTTGTTCCTTATAACGACATTGAGGCCGTCAAGGCCGCATTCGCTGAGAACCCGGGCGAGATTGCCTGTGTCATCACTGAGGCGGCAGCGGGCAACATGGGTACCGTCGCACCGCAGGACAACTTCAACGCGAAGTTGAAGGAAGTCTGCCACGCAGACGGCGCACTGCTGATTCTCGATGAGGTCATGACTGGCTTCCGCGCTTCCTACAACGGCTGGTACGGCATTGATGGTGTGGCCGGTGACCTGACCACCTTCGGCAAGGTCGTCTCCGGTGGTCTGCCGGCAGCTGCCTTCGGTGGTCGCCGCGACGTCATGGAGTACTTGGCTCCGAACGGTCCGGTGTACCAGGCAGGCACACTCTCCGGTAATCCGGTCGCTATGGCAGCTGGCCTGGCCAACCTGGAGAATGCCACGAAGGATGTCTATGACACCGTCGCAGCCAATGCAGATCGCCTGGCCACGATTCTGTCCGACGCCCTGACCAAGCAGGGCGTGGCCCACCACATTCAGCGTGCGGGCACGATGCTCTCGCCACGCTTCGCTGAGGGCGAGGGCCATAACTTTGAGCAGATGCAGGCAGCGGATACTTTCCGCTACCCGGCTTTCTTCCACGCCCTACTGGCCAATGGTGTCTACCCGCCGGCTTCTTGCTACGAGACCTGGTTCGTCTCCGCTGCGCTGACCGACGCCGACTTCGAGATTATCGAGCGTGCAGCAGCCCGCGCGGCCGAGGCGGCGGCAACCGCCAAGCCGGAGTAGGTGACACGTGCCGAACAAGACCAATTCGCAGGCAGCACAGCAGGAATCGCAGCCGACACAGCCGGAAAACCAGGCGTCTAAGCGTGCAACAAAGCACGCCAAGACCACGGTCGTACATCTCGTCCGCCACGGCGAGGTTTATAACCCGGATAAGATTCTCTACGGTCGCCTGCCCGGCTGGCACTTGTCTGAGCGCGGTCAGCGTCAGGCAGCGGCCACGGCCTCGTCCTTCGAAGGCCACGACATCCGCTACTTCGCCTGTTCCCCGCTACAGCGCACGCAGGAAACCTCACGGCCCTTCACCGAGATAATCGGCATGAAGCCGACCCTGGATGAAGATTTGCTGGAGGCTGGCAACTCCTTTGAGGGTTTGCACATCAAGGGCATTGACTCCGCACTGTGGAATCCGAAGTACTGGCCACGGCTGCGTCGTCCGAGCGTGCCCAGTTGGGGCGAGCCCTACGAGGAGATCGCGGACCGTATGTTCCACGCCATCGAGCGAGCCCGCGAGGCCGCCGAAGGAGCGGAAGCGGTGCTGGTGACGCACCAGCTGTGCATCATTGCAGCTCAGCGTCGTGCGCGGTACTTGAAGCTCGCCCACAACCCGGCAACTAGGCAGTGCGATCTGGCCAGCGTGACCTCCTTGGTCTTCGTCGGCGACACCATTGTCGACGTGCGCTACAGTGAACCGGCCGGTCACCTGTAAGGTGAATAGATAGTTTTGTTGAAGTTTCACTGACCCCCGGAAGGTGGCACCCCAAGTGGCCAAGGTCTCATCGTCCCGAATTGCAGCAACGCTAGCGGCAGCAACTCTGTCTCTGTCGCTCGCAGCATGTAACCCCGGAGATTCAGTGGGACACGATGCCGTTGCCGTCGGCGGTCAGTTCGAGTTTGTTTCTCCAGGGGGTCAGCAGATCATTGACTACGCACCCGAGGAGCGCAAACCGGTCGGCAAGGTGTTCGGTCCTTCTCTAGAGGACGACGACAAGAAAATCTCCCTCGATGACTTCAAGGACCAGATTGTGGTCCTAAACGCCTGGGGGCAGTGGTGCGCACCGTGCCGATCCGAATCGGATGACCTGCAGTATGTCCAGGAACAGATGGAAGAGCAAGGTATCGGCACCGTTCTCGGCATCAACGTCCGCGACAATGTCCGCCAGGCTCCCATCGACTTTGTGAAGGACAACGGCATCACCTACCCGTCCATCTATGACCCGGCCTTCGTCAACGCCAGCGCACTCGGCGGCATCCCGGCTTCGGTGATTCCGACAACCATCATTCTGGACAAGCAGCACCGCCCGGCCAAGGTCTTCCTCCGCGAGGTCGATCACACCATGCTGATGAAGGCTGTTAATGAAGTGAAGGCGGAGGGCTAGGCCCCAGCATGGGAACTCTTGCCATGGACACGATTTATCTTGCCGATGGCATCGGCCAGCAGTTCGCCGACGCCGCCACCGGCGGTCCCATCCTATTAGGCCTGCTCGCTGCTGCGCTGGCTGGTCTCGTCTCGTTTGCCAGCCCGTGCGTCATTCCGCTCGTGCCCGGTTACGTCTCGTATCTCACCGGTATTTCCGGAGCATCGGGGGCGCAGGGCCAGGGCTTGACGACGGGCACTGCGGACGCAACCGCCGTCGATAAGCGTGACGGCGATGGAGGGCGTGGCAAGCGTTCCGCAACTGCCCGCGTCGGCCTGGCTGCGTTGCTGTTCGTGCTGGGCTTCACTGTCATTTTCGTGCTGGGGTCGGCCTCAATTTTCGGGCTCGTGTCCACGCTGCGTCTGCAGGCGCGCACGCTGACGATTGTCGGTGGCGTGGTGACCATCGTGATGGGACTCGCCTTCATGGGCATGGTGCCGGCGCTGCAGAAGGACACCCGCATGGCGCCGAAGCGCTGGACCACGTGGCTGGGAGCGCCACTGCTTGGCGCGGTGTTCGCGCTGGGGTGGACGCCGTGTCTGGGTCCGACGCTGACTGCAATTATTTCGGTGTCCGCAGGTACACAGGGAATGACCGCGGCTAGGGGAGTAGCGCTGATTATTGCTTACTGCCTGGGGCTGGGGCTGCCGTTCATTTTGGTGGCGCTGGGGTCGGCACGCGCGATGCGCGGAGTGGAATTCCTGCGCAAGCACTCGCGAACCATTCAGATCATCGGTGGTGTGGCGCTGGTGCTGGTCGGAATTGCCCTGGTCACGGGACTGTGGGATGTTTTTGTTGCCTGGGTTCAGGCCGCTTTTATTACTGATACGGTAACGCCAATTTAATGAAAGATTTTTTCAATGTCGGTGAATTGGAATAAGGTACGACAGCCCTTCCAGCAGGTCTGGAACTGGTTGACCAGCATGCGCACGGCGCTGATTCTGCTGTTCATCCTCGCTTTCGCAGCGGTTCCGGGCGCCCTGTTGCCACAGCGCTCGCTGAATAAGGACAAGGTCGACCAGTATCTTGCCGCCAATGGCAAGACCGCCGAGATCATGGATAAGCTGCAGCTTTTCGATGTCTTCTCGTCCGTCTGGTTCGTCGCCATCGTGGCCTTGCTGCTGATTTCCCTGATCGGCTGCATTATTCCGCGCACTATCGACCACTACAAGGCCATGAAGACGCCACCGGCCAAGGCGCCGAAACGGTTAGCGCGTCTTCCGCTTCACGACGAAGCTGTGGTCGATGCTTCCGCGGACGAGGTTTCTGAGCGGGTGCGTGAGCGCCTGAACAAGTGGGCGTTGACCGAGACTCCAGCAGATGAAGATCGCGCTGGGGCGCGCTCCTTTTCCGCGGAGAAGGGTTACTTGCGTGAGTTCGGCAACTTGGTGTTTCACCTGGGCATTGCGGTGCTGATTATTGTCGTCGGTTGGGGTCGCATGACTTATTACGAAGGTCAGGTCATTTTGCTGACCAACACCGGCACCGAAATTTCTGACGACAACGTCAACAGCGCGGTGGGCGTTCCGTTCTGTAATACTGCTGCGGCGAACTTTGACTCGCTGCGCGCTGGCAACACCTTTGACGGTACGACGTTGAACCCGTTCTGTATTCAGGTCGATGACTTCTTCGCCGACTACCTGCCGAATGGCCAGGCCAAGATGTTTACCTCTCGTATCCGTTATGCGGAAGAGAAGGACATGCGCAAGCCTGTCGATGAGTGGGAGAAGACCACGCTGCAGGTCAACCACCCACTGCGCATCGCAGGTGACCGCGTGTACCTACAGGGCCACGGCTTTGCCCCGGCGTTCAAGGTGACCTGGCCGAATGGTGAGTCGCGTACCTCGATTGTTCAGTTCCGACCAGATGACCTGACGTACTTCCTGTCTTCGGGTGCTCTGCGTTTTGACCCGCCTGCAGGCATGTACCCGGACCTGTTCGAGCGCCGCCAGAACCAGATTGCGATTGAGGGCCTGTTCGCCCCGACCGCCGAGTTCACTGGTGAAGGGGGTGCCCTGTTGCAGTCCTCTTACCCGGCGATGCAAGACCCGGCTGTGGCCGTCGACGTCTACCGAGGCGACGCTGGCTTGGACACTGGCCGTTCGCAGGGCCTGTTCTCGCTCGACCGCGACCTGATGCACTCGGGTCAGCTGGAAAAGGAGGCCCGCGTCAACCTCAAGCAGGGCGAATCCACAGAGCTTGCCGACGGCACCAAGATTGAATTCCTCGGTGCGAAGGAATTCGTCAACTTGCAGGTTTCGCACGATCCCACGCAGTTCTGGGTGCTGGTGGCTACTGTGGCCGCACTGGCGGGCATGGTGATGTCGCTGGGTATTAAGCGCCGGCGTGTTTGGGTGCGCATGTTCCCGCTGGAGGATGGCCGCACTCGCGTTGAGTTCGGTGGCCTTGCCCGCACAGACAAGGCAGGTTGGGGCGAGGAGTTCCAGTACATCGTTGACGACATCCTGGAGCGCGACAGTGATGACGAGGACAGCGAAGGAAACGATGCTGCCAAGGATGACAATGCCGATAAGGACAGCACGGACAATGAGACCAAAAGCTAACTGACCACTAAGTCCGGCCCATCCCTGCCACAGGGTGAACGCGAGGGGGCGAAAATTTCGCCTCCGCGCAACTTTTTTGCGTCCCTCGTGTCTGGCCCCCTTTTGCTTAGCCCCACTTTAGGACTAGGGTTTGAAGAAGTATTCCGCTAATTCCACACTTTGGAGCCAAGTACATGCTCGTCAATAAGACACTGGCGCAGTTTTCGGACTGGTCGTACTTCACGGCCTTCGCCTTTTATCTTGTGGCCTTTGTTATTTCCATTGCCTACTACAGTCGTCGTATCGCGGCCGCTGAAGCGAAAAGCCAGGTTGCGGAACGCGAGCTGGTAGCCGCCGGTGCGGGTGAGGGAGCTACCACCGCTAGTGTTGCTGACTCGGGGGAGTCGGCGACGAAGTCGTCGGCAAGCGAGCCTAAGAACCAGGTGCTGACGAACCGACTCGGCGTTGTGACGGAAATGCTGATTTACGTCGGGGTGGCCGTGCACTTTGCATCGGTGCTGCTGCGTGGCCTGGCCGTGCAGCGTTTCCCGTGGGGCAACCTCTACGAGTACGTATCAGTTTCAATCCTCTTTGCTATGGCAATTGCAGCTGGCGTACTGCATCGTGAAACCATGCGTGTGTTCTGGCCGTGGCTGTTGGCTCCGATTCTGGCGCTGATGTTTTACGGTGGTAAGAACCTATATGTTGAGGCTGCTCCGGTGGTGCCGGCACTGCAGTCGATTTGGATTCCGGTTCACGTCTCGATTATTTCTATCGGGTGCAGTATCGCACTGATTTCCGGTGTTGCCTCGATTCTCTACATGCTGCGGATGTACAACCGCGAGGGCAAGGAAAAGGGCTTCCTGGGCAAACTGGTCGCGCCGCTGCCGGATGCTCAAAAGCTGGATGCGATTGCTTACCGCACCGCTATTTGGTCCTTCCCACTGTTCGGTCTGGGCATTGTGCTGGGCGCTATCTGGGCCGAGTCCGCATGGGGTCGTTACTGGGGCTGGGACCCGAAGGAGACCACGGCGCTGATTACCTGGATTATCTACGCCCTGTACCTGCACGCTCGCGCGACTTCGGGTTGGCGTAATACCAAGGCCGCGTGGATCAACATCTTCGGTTTTGCCACCATGGTGTTCAACCTCTTCTTCATCAACCAGGTGGTTTCGGGCCTGCACTCCTACGCTGGTCTGAACTAAGTCTTCACACTTGTACAAAGCCGGCATCGCCGGGTGAACTAGAATCGCTTCCATGCGCGTTCTCGTCACCGGTGGTGCCGGCTTTATTGGTTCCAACTTCGTTCTCCGCACTCTGGCTACACGGCCCGATGTGAATGTCACGGTGCTGGACGCTTTCACCTATGCCGCGAACCCTGCGAGCTTGGATGGCGCGGACTGTGAAATCATCCGCGGCGATGTTCGTGACGCGGAGCTGATCGATCGCCTCGTGCCCCGCTTCGACGTGGTCGTCCACTTCGCCGCAGAGAGCCATAACGACAATTCGCTGGTGGATGCCGATCCCTTCGTCACCACTAATGTCATGGGCACCGTGAATCTGGCCAAGGCTTGCGCCACCCACGACGTCCGCCTTCACCACATCTCCACCGACGAGGTCTTCGGCGATCTCGCTCTCGACGATCCAGCACGCTTTACGACGGCCACCGCGTACAAACCCTCCAGCCCCTACTCGGCCTCCAAGGCTTCAGCGGATCACTTTGTCCGGGCGTGGGTGCGCAGCTTCGGGTTGGTTGCGACGATTAGTAACTGCTCGAACAACTACGGGCCGAGGCAGCATCCGGAGAAGCTGATTCCCCGCCAGATCTGTGGTCTGTTGCGCGGTCGTAGCCCTCGCGTGTACGGCACTGGCGAGAATGTTCGGGACTGGATTCACGTCGATGACCACAACGACGCGGTCTGGGCAATCTTGGATTCTGGCGAGGTGGGGGAGACCTACCTGATTGGTGCCGATGGCGAGCGTTCCAACCTCGACGTGGTCGGAGACATCCTGGAGGGCTTCGGTCGTGAGCGGTCCGACTTTGTCCATGTCACTGACCGCCCGGGGCATGACCGTCGTTATGCGATTGACCCCGCATCCATCCGCAGCCTTGGCTGGCAGCCGCGCTACCAAGACTTTTCCGCGGGGCTCGCCGAGACCATCGACTGGTATCGCGCCAACGAGTCCTGGTGGGCGGCGGCCTACGATGCCGCTGAGGCTGGCTACGCGGAGCGCGAGCAGGAGTTGTAGTTCGCTGCTGGGGCATGCCTAGCGAACCCTCAACGCACACTCAGTGCACACTCAACGCGTGCCACAGCCTCAGCCCGGGCGCCCCGTCTACACTTGTTACCCATGAGCCCTAAGAGCACATTCCAGCCCACTTCTATCGACGGCGTTTTCACCTTCGAACCGGTCATCCACGGCGACAGCCGCGGTAGTTTCCACGAGTGGTATCGCCTCGACGCATTCGCCGAGGCCACGGGCTACCCGTTCTTCCCGGAGCAGGCCAACATGAGTGTCTCCGCCGCAGGCGTTGTCCGTGGCCTGCACTTCGCTGACGTCAGCACCGCGCCAGATGGCCACCCCGGCCAGGCGAAGCTGGTTACTTGTCCCGCGGGCCACATCCTCGACATTGCGGTTGACCTGCGTCGCGGCTCCGATACCTTCGGCAAGGTCGAGGTTTTCGAGCTCGACAGCAAGACCCGCCGAGTGGTCTATCTGCCCAACGGCATCGGACATGGCTTCGTCTCGCTTGCCGACGACTCTGTGCTCACTTACCTCACTTCCACCGGTTACAACCCGGAGGCAGAGCGTGCTGTTAGCATCCAGGACCCGACTCTCGGAATTGACCTGGCTGCGCTGCTGGCCAAGGGTGGTCTCACCGACGCGGACATGATTCTCTCCGAGCGCGATCAGAAGGCTCCGACTATCGAGCAGTTCGAGGCCGAGGGCAATAAGCTCCCCAGTGAGTTTGACTGCAAGGATCTTGAGAACATGGCTCGCGACGAGTGGGCAATCGCCAACGAAGCGGCCGGGCAGTAAGGCAGAAAGGCGCGAGCACTATGAAGGGCATCATCCTCGCAGGTGGTACGGGCTCTCGGCTGTTTCCCATCACACTTGGCGTAAGCAAGCAGCTGGTTCCCGTCTATGACAAGCCGATGATCTACTACCCGCTGAGCACGCTGATGCTAGCGGGAATCAGGGACATCCTCGTCATCACCACGCCACATGATGCCCCGCAGTTTGAACGCTTGCTTGGCGACGGCTCGCAGTGGGGCCTCACCCTCACCTTTGCCACCCAAGACGAGCCCCGTGGTCTCGCTGAAGCGTTCATCATCGGTGCGGACCACATCGGCGATGACTCCGTTGCCCTCAT
Organism: Corynebacterium sp. LK26; assembly: GCF_014335085.1. NCBI lineage: Bacteria > Bacillati > Actinomycetota > Actinomycetes > Mycobacteriales > Corynebacteriaceae > Corynebacterium > Corynebacterium sp. LK26. The sequence goes on along the minus strand of NZ_PDHB01000004.1, from coordinate 23,484 downwards.
CCTCGGCGACAACATCTTTTACGGTGCTGGCTTGGGCACGCAGCTGCGCCGCTTCCATAACGTCGATGGCGGAGCGATCTTCGCCTACTGGGTCGCAGATCCCACAGCCTATGGAGTCGTGGACTTCGACCAAAGCGGCAAAGCCGTGGCGATCCAGGAGAAACCGAAGAAACCACGCAGCCATTTCGCGGTGCCTGGTTTGTACTTCTATGATGCCGAGGTTGTAGAAATAGCTCGCTCGCTGCAACCGTCGTCACGCGGCGAATTGGAAATCACGGATGTTAACCGCGCCTACTTGGAGCGCGGGAAACTGCAGGTAGAGGTGCTGCCGCGCGGCACGGCATGGCTGGACACGGGCACGGTGGACAATCTGATGGCCGCGGGTGATTTCGTGCGCACGATTGAGCAGCGGCAGGGGCTAAAGATTGGCTCGCCGGAAGAGGTGGCGTGGCGCATGGGATTCATTGACGATGCTGCGCTTAGCGCGCGTGCCGACGCCCTCAGCGCCAGTGGCTACGGGGAATATCTACAGCAGTTGTTGCTGCGTGGCAAGGACGTTTAGTCAGTTTCGCCGGGATTATCGGGGTTGTCGTCCTGCTCCCGTTCGCGCCGCTCCTGCAGCTCCTGCTCACGTTTACGGCGATCGAATTCGGCCTTCTTGAGCTTCCAGAGAAACTCCGGATCATCGTCGGGAGCGAGCGGACGGGGTTCCGGTTGCGGAGCGGAAATACGTCGCATGCCGTTGCCGCGACTGCCGGGGCCAAATGCCTTCCACAGCATGACTACGACAAGGATGATGAACAGCAGCAGAATGAGCCGACCCATGTAATAGCTAACCTCCTGGATTTACCGACTAGAATACGCAACGAGTCCCGTAGTGCCCACGAGGGGTATCGCACTGCATGCGGTACGGCGTACAGAGTTCGTTAGGGTACAAAGGAACGTTGGACACGAACAGCCATGGACGCTAACAACGCCCGGGGCGCAGTACAGGCGTAACACGTAGAGGTGAGGGTTTAATGACCAATCCAGCAGAGCAGGACAAGTTGGCTTCTGAGGCTGAAGTGGAGTCGACTCAGGCTCCGGCTTCAGCAGCTCCGAAGCAGTCAGCTCCTAGCTCCAAGAATGCTGGTCGCGGCAATGCCATGAAGGGTCTGTTCTGGTACGGCCTTGCGCGTCTGCTGCTGTTCCTGGTGCTGTTCTTCATTCTGCTCGTGATTATCTACCTCGTTAATGTGCAGATTCCGGCCGCAATTACGGCTGTGTTTGCGTTGATTATTGCGATGCCGCTGTCGGTTTTTGTGTTTCCGAAGCTGCGCGTCCAGGCCAATGAGTCGGTTGCAGTGTGGTCGGAGAACCGCCGCGCGCACAAGGAATACATTGCGCAGCAGATTAAGGACCGCGAGGAAAACTAGCGCACCTTCTCTAACACTCGCTCGATTGCCCGGTTTACCGCTTCCGGAGCCTCGAGCGGCAACATGTGGCCGGCCCCGTCGACTTCAACCAGTTCGGCGTCCGGCCACTTTTCCATAATTAGGTCTGCTTGCTTGCGCGGAGTGACATCGTCCTTCGTGCCCACCAGTACCGCTCCTGGCAAGCCCTCCAAGTAAGGCCCGGCTGCGAACTCGTCGTGATCCTGCAGGTCGTCGAGATATCCCACGAAAGTTTCCAGCGGTGTTTCATTAATCATGGCCGCGTGGAACTCGATGATCTCGTAGTCCGTGCGCCGGGCGAACACCGCAACTGCCAACGACGGCGCCATCAGTGACGCGATTGCCTCGCGGAACTTGCGAATCTCCTTCGGTGAGGACTCAATCGCATTGCGCGCCGCATCCGCCACCGGGGACGCCAGAATCTGCGGCACACCCTGGGCGGCCAGCTTGTCGATAGACGTGGAAATCAACACTACGCCTGCTATCCGACGGCGAATGCTCTCCTCGGCAGCCCGCACCATGTGCAGTGCAATCAAACCGCCTAGCGAATGCCCAACCACGATGAGTTTTCCGGTCGTGGCACGCTCGGCGATCACGGCCAGCGCATCGGCCGCAGCACCTTCGACCGTGCAGAGTGAAGCCGGAACCGCTCCGGTCTGGCCGTGGCCGCGCAGATCCATAGTCAACAGGCGTGCTTCCGGGTGCGACTTGCGCAGCGCGTTGAACTGCCGGTACCAGGACTCACCAGCCAGGGTGAAGCCGTGGACGAAGACGATGGTCACGGGTTCTTTGGCGGGTTCGCTAGGTTCAACCTCGTACCAGTGCACCGGAATATCGGTGGTGACAGCATCCGGCTTGTCGCTGGCCTTCCGCTCGTCGTCCTTGGCCGCAATCTCGGCCGTGACCGGTGCGGTCTTGATATGCACCACGCCGGTTGACGTGAGATCGGTGAGTCCCGGTTCACGGGTCTGCGAATGCAGCGCACCGTGCTCCAGCGCCAGTCGGCGGCGTCCCGATTTGGTCAAACGCAGAGCAGCGCTGCGGGCGAAAGCTGGAGCCTTGGCTGCTGTGTCGCCAACTCGGGTTGCGGCCTCCTGGACGTCGTCAAGCGCCTTGTGCATCAGTGTGCGGAAATCCATCGGTGCCCCTTAGCTGAGAGCGAGCGCGAGTGCCGTGATGACGGACCAGACAAGCATCATCTTGCCGGTAAGCCCCAGTACCGGGATGAGCTCCTTGCCCTTCTGATGCATGCGAATTGGCTCGGAGGCCTTCACCCACAGCGGCACGATGAGCAGACCCACCAGCGCCCATGGGCGCCAGAAAGCGATAAAGATGCTGGCCAGCGCGGGCATGAGTGAGAGAATCTGCCAGACGATGCGGGTGCGGAAGTCGCCCAGGCGAACTGCCAACGTGATCTTGCCGGTGGCGGCGTCGGTGGGGATGTCGCGCAAGTTGTTCGCCAGGTTCACGGCAGAAGACACCGAACCAATACCGATTGCGCAGGCCAGGCCGACCCAAGACAGCGAGCCCGTCTGGGTGAATTCCGTGCCGAGCACCGCGACGAGACCGAAGAAGACGAAGACCGAGACCTCGCCAAGTCCGCGATAACCGTAGGGATTTTTACCGCCGGTGTAGAACCACGCAGCCGCGATGCACAGTGCACCGACCAGAATGAGCCACCACGCGCTCATCAGGGACAGCGCCACACCGGCAAGACCGGCGACACCAAAGGAACCGAACGCCGCGTACTTCACAACCTTCGGCTCGACCAGACCAGAACCCGTCAGGCGCAGCGGGCCCGAGCGGTCATCGTCAGTGCCGCGGATGCCATCGGAGTAGTCGTTGGCGAAGTTCACGCCCACAATCAACGCCCACGCGACAACCAGCGCGAGCACCGCACGTCCCCAGATAATCGGCGCGTGCGTCGATGCCGCTCCGACACCGACGATGACCGGCGCAAACGCATTCGCCCAGGTATGGGGGCGCGCGCCTTCCAGCCAATCGCTTAACGACGCCGTTGCAGGACTCTTTGGTGCTTCAGACATGAATTAATAATAGGACGTGACACCAAATGCCTTGAACTAATGCGTGTCTGAATGAGCTAAAAGAGCGCCGCGACTTTCTTCCGGTCGACCTTGCCCGGACCAATCAGTGGCAGAGCCTCCACACGACGCAGGTCCTTCGGAATCATCCAGTGATTGATTCGCCCGGCGTCTTCAGCATCGCCGAGCTCGTCCATAATATCGCCGAGCTCAGCCGTGCCTTCATACGCTGCGACGATGGCTTGGCCGAGCCGTGGGTGCGGCACGCCCACCACGCAGGCACCTGTTACTCCGTCGATGGCGAGCAGTTCACGTTCGAGAACTTCCGGGTGCAGTTTCAACCCGCCGGAGTCGATGATGGTGTCCAAGCGGCCCGTGATGACCAGTCGGCCATCGCGGATCTCGCCCGCATCGGAGGTGGCGAACCAACCTGGTTTATGGAAAGCCTCGTGACCGGGCGCGTTGCGGTAACCGTGTGCAATCATCGGCCCGCCCAGCCAAACACGACCATTTTCGATGGCGACCTGTGCACCCTCGATGGGCTGTCCGTCGTAGACGCAGCCGCCGGCTGTCTCGGAGGAACCATAGGTGGTTACGACGTTGATGCCGAGCTCTTCGGCCCGCGCTGCCACCTGCGGGTTCAAAGCTGCGCCGCCGACAAGGACGGCATCAAACAGGCGCAGGGCTGCCGCACCAAAGGGTTCTTCCATAGCCTTGGCCAGCTGCATCGGAGCCAGCGACGTGTAGGCGCGATCGCTGGTGAGGGTCTCGGCGCCGTCGGCGAATGCGGCAACATCAAAACCGTCGGTCACATCCACACACACCGGATCCGTGCCAGCGAGCAGCGAACGAATGAGAACCTGCAGGCCAGCGATATGGTAGGCCGGCATCGCCAGCATCCACTGTCCTTCACCGCCGAGCCACTGATGTGTAGCGGTAGCAGAGGAGACCAAGTTATCCACCGTCAGCTGTGCACCCTTCGGTGTGCCGGTGGAACCGGAAGTGCCGACAACAAGCGCGATGGACTCATCAATCGGCTCACCTGCGCGTTGCGAGTTCCGCAAGATTGAGGCGCGCGTGCCGTCGTGAAGCGGAACGGGAAGAAGAGAGACCTCACCGTCCAGCGCGGCGCGGAGGTCGGGCAGGATGGCGGTCGGGTCGTGGGGATTGACGGAAAGCAGGCTGAGCGTACGCACAACCCAAACCATAGCCCGTGTTGTGCCGTAGTTTCTGGTGGCGAGGTCGGAACAATCGTGGCCTCGGGCGCGTTGCGCAGACCAAAGACAGTCATAGATAGAAAGGCGTAGAAGATGGGTTGGATTTTTGGCAGGTCCGCAGAGCTGGTGCCGGAAGATGAGGCGCTCAAGGGCGGCTCGCACCCGGTGTTGGAAAATCCGAAGCCGCATGCGGTGCTCGGCACGCCGATCACCGGCCCATGGGAGGAAGGCCAGGAGGTCGTCTACATCGGGATTGGCTGTTACTGGGGCGCTGAGAAGCTGTTTTGGGAAACACCGGGCGTGCTCAGCACATCGGTCGGGTTCGCCGGTGGCGTGACGCCAAATCCCACCTACCGCGAGTCCTGCACCGGACGCACCAACCACACCGAGATTGTGGAGGTCGTCTACGACCCGGAGCAGATTAGCTTCGACCAGCTGATCGCCAAGGCCTTCGAAGCCCACGATCCCACGCAGGGCTACCGCCAGGGTAATGATGTCGGCACGCAGTACCGTTCCGCGATCTACACGACGACGCCCGAGCAAGCGCGCCGGGCACAGGAGATCGCCGATGCCTACGCGCCGAAGCTTGCCGACGCTGGCCTGGGGGCCATCACCACGGAGATTAAGCCACTCGCGGAGACTCCGGCAGGGGAGTACTACCGAGCCGAGGATGAGCATCAGCAGTACTTGTTTAAGAATCCGAACGGCTACTGCCCAGTGCATTCGACCGGCGTGGCCTGCGGAATTTAAAGGCGAAGCTTTTTAGAACGGTCAGTCGCGATTAGTAAAACTCACTGAGAAAAGTAAGGTGGTTATATCAATCAGATAGTCGAATAGGAGTGAACCCTTGTGGTGAAGCAAGTACTGCGCGTTGCATTTGCCTTCGTCGGCGTGGTCGTCGGCGCGGGCTTTGCGACGGGTCAGGAAATCATGCAATACTTCGTCGCCTTTGGCATCAATGGTGTCTGGGGTGCCGTTCTCTCAGCGGTGATCATGAGCCTGATGGCGATGATCATTTTGCAGCTGGGAAGCTACTTTCAGGCCAGCGAGCACGGCGAAGTTTTCCGACGCGTATCGCACCCCATCTTCTCGCGAGTACTGGACATTGGCGTGATTATCACGCTCTTCGCCACAGGGTTCGTCATGTTCGCCGGTGCCGGTGCCAACATGGAGCAGCAGTGGGGCATCCCCGTGTGGATCGGTGCCGTAATCATGGTGCTGGTTACCATTGCAGCCGGTTTCCTCGATGTTGACCGAGTGACCACAGTGATCGGTTCCATCACGCCGTTTATCGTCGGCTTTATTCTGCTGGCCAGTGTTTATACGCTGGCGTTCACCGATGCCACCCCAGCCGCGGAGCAGGCAGCTGCCGTTGCGGAAGTCCCGACCACTCTGCCGAACTGGGTTGTCGCCGCAGTGAACTATGTCGGTTTTAACCTGATGGTTGCGGTTTCCATGGCGATTGTTATTGGCGGTAGCCTGTTCAATCCCCGCGCCGCTGGAGCCGGTGGGTTTACCGGTGGTTTGATCTACTCCGCGATGCTGCTGATCACCACCATCACGTTGTTCCACACTGTTGGTACCGTCGCCACCGATGCCGTGCCAATGCTCACCGTCATTAATCGACTGCACCCGTGGCTAGGCCAGGCCATGGCCGTGGTAATCCTTGGCATGATCTTCAACACGGCACTTGGCATGTTCTACGCACTGGGGCGTCGCGTCACCGCAAATCACCCGGAAAAATTCAAGATTGTCTACGTCGCGCTGGTCTTGCTCGGTTTCGCCTTGAGCTTCATGGGCTTCCAGAACCTAATCGGTTGGGTCTACCCAATCCTGGGCTACATCGGTCTGCTGCTCATTACTGTCATGCTTGTTGCCTGGTTGCGCGGCCGCGAGCGCATCAGTGAAGAGACTTCCCGCCGCAAGCGCATCTTCCGCCTGGTCCGCCGTGGCCGGAACAAGGAGGCCCGCGAGGAGATTGAAGACTCCAACCTCAGTGTCGAAGAGGTCCGCGAGGCGATCGAGGAGTAGGTGGGGTGCTCGCGGCACCGCTGTCAATCTTGGGATCGGATGGCCTTTAGCGATGTCGCCCGAGCCCAAGCCGCGAAAGCCACGATCACAATGGCGGATACGAGAACCATCGACGGCCACCGCTCGGGGTAATCACGTACCACCCAGGTCCATCCCCATTCCGAGGTCCACCACAGCGGTGAGGCGCTGAGGACATCACCGCCAACCATCACCGCCCAACCGCCGAGCGCGACCGAGACAAAGATTGCGGCCGCCACACTTCGACGCGCAATTAAGCCGGTCACGGCCACAATCATCGCGGCCACAAGAGACGCGATTATCGCCTGGTACGGCCAGGGGTTAATGCCCGTCTGGCTATTGGTCTCGCCGCCTGCACCACTGATAACCACCGCAACCACCAGCACCGGCAGGAGAAACGCCATATCCAAGGCAAACAGTCGGAGCGTGATGCTGCGTCGCGCACGCCGATACATCAGTGCTGGCCAGGCATCGGCTTGCGAAGTCCATGTCATGATGGCCACCACGGTTGCGGCCGTCGGCACGCAGACGAAACTCAGCAGCCCCAGCGCATACTCCGGGTTCCACACCACACGCACGACCGCAAGTCCGGCAAGCATCAGCGCTGCGAGACTCCACCAGGTGCGCCAGGGAAGGGTCGCGCTCATGCCATGGCTTAACGACGAAGTGCTGCGTTCCCGGCCCGTCGGCAAGCTGAGAGATTTTCCGTGCGCAAGCAATGCGATGGCAAATAGACCTAGCCCGAGGAGTAAATGCAGCAACGCGGGCGGCAGGATGGCGATGTTCCAGATCTCGCTGTCGGCGGGAGCCGAGATGGAATTAGCCTGCACTCCGTGGATAGGTAACGTTGGGCGGATTGCCCAGGTCCACGGGAGAACTTTCCAGTTTGGGCTCATGGCGTCCAGTGTTCCTGCGATGGCCCAAGCGATGGAAGCGAGCGGAGCGAGGAAGAGAGCTGCGCGTGGCACAAGGCGCCATAGGGCAAGGCCGAATGCCCAGAAGACGAAGAATGACAACGTGCTAAAGAGCGTGAATTGCGATGCGGTGCTCACGCTCCGGGCAAGGAGTGCAGCCATCAATGCGTGACCGAGGGCCGCGGAGGCGATGACAGTAGCGGCGCGCGCGAGGAGCACTCGAGTGCTCGAGATATTGCGCCAGATTAGGCCGCCTTGGCGGAGCTTTTCTTCACGGTTTTGGCCGACGACGGCCGTAACAGCAGCCAGGGGAGGAAGCAGGATAAGCGAGTAGATGTGGGCGCTCGCCATGGCGGTGGCGTCAACACCTGTAGAAAAGACCATGCTGACCAGCGCGATTGCCACCATGATGATGGGCAGAAACATGGTGAGCGACCACTTTGCCCGCAGTAGCTCGGCTCGCAAGTAGCGGCGAGAAGGAACAGTGCGCGTGTACAGGGGGCGAGTGTGCGGTTGAGTGCTCATCGGGCAACACCTACTGCGGTGAAGAAAGCCTGCTCGAGGGATTGACCAGCTGCCGCAAAGTCAGCCAGCGGGCCTTCGTAGACCAGTCGGCCACCAGCAAGGACGCCAAGGTGGTCAACGCTCTTTTCAACCTCTCCGAGTTGATGGGAGGACACCACGACGGCCTTGCCGCTAGCGGCAAGATTTCGCAACAAGGTGCGCAGGCCCACGATAGCTTCGGGGTCGAGGCCGTTGGTGGGCTCGTCGAGAAGCACAATGTCGGGGTCGGTGAGCAGCGCCATCGCCAGGGAAAGACGAACCTTCATGCCCGTTGAGAAAGCGCGGCCACGCTTGTTACCAGCATGAAGCCCGACCAAGTCGAGGACTTCGGCGATACGGCTCTTGTCCGTGCCGGTCAGACGTGCGTGCACTTTGAGATTGTCGGTGGCTGAGAGCTGTGGGTAGAACGCCGGGCCATTGATGGAGGCGCCGATGCGGTCCAGGTCGACAACGGACCACGGGTGTCCCGCGATGCTGATTTCACCGGAGTAGGGAATTAGCCCAAGCACCGTGCTCATCAACGTGGATTTACCTGCGCCGTTGAGTCCCAATAGCCCGTAGACCTCGCCGGCGCGGACGTTCATATCGAGGCCGTTCAGGACAGGTTCGTTCTTGCCGTAGGAGACAGTGATGCCGCGCAGCTGGAGGAGGGGAGCGGCGGCGTCTGCGGAAGGGCCTGAGGTGGGGGTTGGTGCGTTCATGCCTTAAGTAATAGGAGTGTTTGGCACGGTTCGCGCCCTCCCTGAGGATGAGGTGGCGGAAATATCCTCCCTAGGGAGGAGGCGATAGCGAGGATGACGGTACCAGCGAGGAGAAGCTACAGCAGCCCGTTTTTCGCAGCCCAAATGACAAGATCCACGCGACTGCGTGAGCCTGTCTTGGTCAACAGGGATTTCACATGGGTTTTCACTGTCGTCGTGGCGACAACCAACCTGCGAGCAATTTCGTCATTGGAAAGCCCTTGGCAGACGAGGTTCAAAATCTCCTGTTCGCGGGGTGTGAATTGGGTTCCTGTGTGAGTGGGGTCTGAGTCAGCGCCATGTGTCGAGAACGCTCTCGCTGGCTGTCCTGAGTGCGGTGCGCGCGGTGAAACATGCCGCAACACCATCGGCGTCACCTTCGGATCGATGACTCCTTCACCACGGTGGATACGCATGATGGCCGAAAGCAGCTCACGGGGATTGGAGTCTTTGAGCAAAAAGCCTGCGGCCCCAGCTTCTAAAGCGCCGAGCACCAGGTCTTCTTCGCGGAAAGTGGTCAGTACCAAGACTTTTGGAGTGGAAGCGCGAGCCGCACCTCCGGACGGCACGCCTTGCACAATCTGTCGTGTGGCCTCGATACCGTCCATCACGGGCATTCGAATGTCCATGACGACCACATCGGCTCCGGAGGCACGACGCACAGCCTCGGCGCCGTCGCCCACGGCACCAATGACTTTCATCTGCGGGTGGGCATCAATAAGCTGCGCGAAAGACTGCCGAATCAAAGCCTGATCTTCAGCCACTAATACTCGAATTACATCCATTGCTCGTCTTTCTCAACAGGATTGACAGTCAGCCCTGCTTCGGTCGAACCGCTTACAGCCGAATACTGACGCGGAACATGCCGTCGCTTTCACCATAAGTCATCTCGCCACCGAGCTGAGCCACGCGTTCTTCCAGACCAATCAGGCCAGCGCCAGCTCGCTTCCTGGGTTCCAAAGTTTCGCTCTCAGCCCGGTTTGCAGTCACCAAATGAACCCGCGCCGGGCTGTCATCAGCATCGGCAGGTGGATCGATTGTCAGTGCCAGCTGACCAGCGCCCGATGAGTGCTTGGCCATATTCGCGGCCAACTCCGTCACTGCCCGCACCAAAGTCAAACGCTTCGCGAGTGGCCAATCCGCCAGGTCCCCATAAGACTCCGGCAGAGTCACCGAAACATCGCGACCCGGCGGACAAACAGCCGAAACTAGACGCGGAATCTCATTCGGGTCAGCGCTAATCTCGCCGCCTTCACGTAATGCATCGACAAGCGCATGCACATCCCGCAACGATTGTTCTGCGGTCTGGGCAATACCTTCCAGCGTGGTCTTTTCAGCGGCGGATTTCGCTCGGGAGTCATCCATCTCCGCCAGGTACAGCGCGGTTTGGGCCTGAACCTTGATAGAGGTGAGTCCGTGCCCCACGACGTCGTGAAGCTCCCGGGACAACTCCAGTTTGTTGCGCGCTACGACGTTTTCCAACTCCGCGGCATGTTCCTCGGCGTTGATTCGGAGCCACAGGGGCACTGCGTACGCGCTCGCCGTAATGAGCACCGCCGGCAGACCGAAGACCAACAGTCGTTCCGGGGTAAAGCCGAAGGCAGGAACTGCCGGGTTGAGGAAGCTGCCAATCAACCCTAAAAACAGCCCAACGATGCCCCAGGTGCGATTCGGTTCCCACCTGGTCACAGCCCATAGAGATAGTGGGGCAGCAACAATAATGGGGTCTAGCCCAAGGTTCACTGGGGATAGCCACACCAGCAGGGCGAGACCCGCTAGGGCACTGTACGTAACCACAAACGATGCGCGCACTGCTTTACGACGAAACGCTGCGGCCCCGGCAATCATCGCGGACAGAATCACATTGGTGACATAAGTAAAGCTCGGGCCATAAGTAAGTAGCGGCGTCATGCTCAACCAGCAGCACAGCAGGAAAGCAGTCGCAATAGCGAGATCGGCAGTTGGGAACGAGCCGACAAAGAAACGTACCCGGCTGCGCCAGTCGAGTGGGGCAGGGGTCTGCGCGGTGGCAGGCTGTGCGTGCATGGAGGAAGCGGTGCGCTGCATGTGTCTAGGCTAGCGGTCGGTGGCTTGCGCGGTTTAGTGTGAGTTTTCCACTTGCCGGAATGTGATATTGATGCGGCCTTCTTTAAGCCCGCACCCCTCCGGCAAAGTGCCGCGACGAGTCTTGGGCACACCATGAAACGCAAGCCGCTTCGGACCACCAAACACAATCACATCTCCGCTGGTGAGAGTCACGTCATCCCAGGGTTTGTTGCGGTTTTCAGTCCCGCCAATGCGGAACAGGGCCTCATCGCCGATAGAGAGTGACACAATCGGGGCAGGGGAGTTTTCGTTTCGGTCCTGGTGCATCCCCATGGTGGCCCCGGGTGGGTAGTAGTTGACCAACGCCATGTCGGGCCGAAAAGTGGTGGGCCACTGGTTGAGGGATTCGTCGTAAAGCGCGGCGGCACGAAGTGCTTCGGTGGCGAGCTGTAGCAGATTGTCAGGCACGGGCGGGACGCGAACGCCGCCTGCGTGCGTGACGTAGCGGTAGGGATTTGTGGCCCACATGCGGCCGAGATGCAGCATAAAGACCTGCATCTGACCACTTTTGAGCTGCGGGCGAGTCATGGCCAGGGGAGTGCCGGCAACGTCGCGGGCGATGTCGCGGAGTTGCGTGATGATGCCCGCCTGCCGCTCCAGCGTAAGCCACCCCGGCAAATGAACAACTCCCGGCGTGATGCGGGCATCGTCGCGCGGGAGTTGATCAAAGAGCATAGGTCTAGTTTGCCTCTTAACCCGCGATGATTGCGTTAACCGGGCGTGAAAGGAACTGCGGACCAATCTTGCCCAGGTAGCGCAGGATAAAGTCCGCTGCCGACACCGAGTAGAAGTGACGCTGGCGCTCAATGAAGTTCTGCGGGTGCGTTGCCTTCCACACGGCATCCGCAACCTGGTCCGGCGTAATGCGCACGCCAAGACGACGGGTGGAACCGGCGGAAACGTCCGCCAGCTTGGTCTTCGCCCACAGCGGCATGATTGCGACGACGCGGATCTTGTCCTTGCGCCACTCCAGATCCAGAGCCTGCGTCAGACCAGAGACGTAGAACTTCGACGCGGAGTACGGCGCGATGTGCGGCTGGCCGTAAATGCCCGAAGCCGAACCCATGTTGACCAGGTGAGACCCCTTAGTGCGCTTCAGGTACGGGTGCGCCGCCTTCGCGCCCAGTGTCAGGCCGGTGCAGTTGATGTCCACCTGCGCGCGGATAATCTCCGGTGACTGGTCAGTGATATCGCCATCGCCGATGATGCCCGCGTTATTGTCCAGCACCGTCAGCTTGCCGCCGGTGTGGGAGGTGAAGTCCGCAAGCGCGTCCTCCCACTGCTTAAAGTCCGTCACGTCCAGCTTGCCGACGATTACCTCCGGGCGCTCAGCCTTGAGCTTCGCCAGGGCATCCTCATTGATGTCGTAGACGCCGACGGTCCAGCCTGCAGCCAGGAACTTCTCGGCCACCGCGCGGCCAATGCCCTGCGCGCCGCCGGAGATGAAAATGGACGGGGAATCAGAAGTGGCCATGGTGTCTCAATCCTGCCTTTTCTTGCTGTTTTTATAAGTGGATAAATGTTATTTGCCAGCTTAGGTGAGTATTTGTTGTTTAACCGCGGATTAGAGAAAACGCGCCCCGATTACAAACGCGCCCTGGCTACACTGGCCACCATGCAACCCCTGAACATCCCACCAGGTCCCGGCATCCCCAAGGGCCTCGTCATCCCCGCGGCGGAGCTCACCGAACGCTTCGCGCGCTCCGGAGGGCCGGGCGGTCAGGGCGTTAACACCACGGACTCCAAGGTGCAGCTATCGGTCGATATTGCCGAGCTCAGCATGCTTTCCGACGTCCACCGCCGCCGCGCTCTCCAGAACCTCAGCCACCGACTCGATGGCACGACACTCACCGTGTCCGTCACCACGCAGCGCTCCCAGGTACGCAACCGTGCGGAAGCCCGGCGTCGCCTGGCCGATCTCATCCGGGAAGCCGTGCAGCCACCGCCTCCGAGGCGCCGGCGGACTCGACCGAGTCGAGCCTCGGTTGCCCGTCGTAAAGCACAGAAGCAGCGCAGATCCGAGCTCAAAGCCAGCCGACGTCGCCCCAGCGCCTACTAGGGAATATGGGATTTTCGCGCATCCGTTGCAATATAGAGGAATGAACGAAAATCAGGTCCCTACCGAAAAGGCAGCTGAAGCCGTCGCGGAGTTCAACCGCGTGCCCTCGATCCTGTCCATCCAGTCGCATGTGAGCTACGGCCATGTGGGTAACTCCGCTGCCGTTTTCCCGCTGCAGCGCGCAGGTTTTGAAGTGTGGCCGGTCCACACCGTCGATTTCTCCAACCACACCGGCTACGGCCAGTGGCGCGGCCCGATGATTCCGGCCACGGATGTGCGCGAGGTTATCAAGGGTATCGATGAGCTGGGCAAGCTTGACGACGTCGATGCGATTATCTCCGGTTACCAGGGCGGTAGCGATATTGCGGATGTCATCATCGAGGCCGTGGCGATGGCCAAGCAGCGCAACCCGAAGGCCATTTACTCGTGTGACCCGGTGATGGGAAATGCCAAGAGCGGCTGCCACGTCTCGGATGACATTCCGCCGCTGCTGCGCGACAAGGTTGTGCCGGTGGCAGACGTGATTACGCCGAACCAGTTTGAGCTGGGATACCTGACGGGCCGCGAGGTCAACGACCTGGAGTCCACCATTGCGGCAGCCCATGCTGCTCGTGAGATGGGCCCGGAGGCCGTGCTGGTCACCAGCGTGCTGCGTCCGGAGCGCAAGGAGGGCGAGATTGAGATGCTCGCCGTCAACGGCTCGGGCGCATGGCTGGTGGCGACGCCATACTTGCCGCTAAAGCGCAACGGCTCCGGCGATGTCACGGCTGCGCTGTTTGCGGGCAACCTGCTGCGCGGTCGCGGTATTGACGGTGACCTGTCGGTCGCGTTGGGCAACACCGCGGCCAGCATCTTTGAGCTGCTGAAGGTCACGCACGAGTCCGGCTCTGGCGAGCTGGAGCTCGTGCGCGCGCAGGAGGCCTACGTTCACCCGGAGCAGCGTTTTGAGGTTACGAAGGTTCAGTAGGGCTGGGGTGCAGTAGGGCTGGGGGCTCACGCCGCTAAGCCAGCCCTAGCAGTGTCCCAACAGGCCTAGTAATAGAACGGGAACTCGTCCCAGTTCGGGTCGCGCTTTTCCAGGAACGCTTCCTTGCCCTCGACGGCCTCGTCGGTCATGTACGCCAGGCGAGTAGCCTCACCCGCGAAGACCTGCTGACCCATCAGGCCATCATCGGTCAGGTTGAAGGCGAACTTCAGCATGCGCTGCGCTGTCGGGGACTTACCGTTGATCATGCGACCCCACTCGACCGCGACATCTTCCAGCTCAGCGTGGTCCGCGACCTCGTTGACAGCACCCATGCGGTGCATGGTCTCAGCGTCGTAGGAGCGGCCGAGGAAGAAAATTTCGCGGGCAAACTTCTGACCAACCTGCTTCGCCAGGTAGGCCGAGCCATAGCCGGCATCGAAAGATCCCACGTCAGCGTCGGTCTGCTTAAAGCGAGCCTCCTGGCGTGATGCCAGCGTCAGGTCACACACCACGTGCAGGGAGTGTCCGCCACCTGCGGCCCAGCCATTGACCACGGCAATGACAACCTTCGGCATAGTGCGAATTAGGCGCTGCACCTCCAGGATGTGCAGGCGACCTCCCTCGACCTTGGCGCGCGCGGTATCGATGGTGGATGCGTCCGCGGTAGCGTCGTCATGCTCGTGGGACGTTGCGTACTGGTAGCCGGAACGACCGCGAATGCGCTGGTCACCGCCCGAACAGAATGCCCAGCCACCGTCCTTGGTGCTCGGGCCGTTACCGGTCAGCAGCACTACGCCGACATCCGGGGTGCGGCGCGCGTGGTCGAGCGCGCGGTAGAGCTCATCGACGGTATGCGGGCGGAATGCGTTACGAACCTCCGGGCGATCAAACGCAATACGCACAATACCGTTCTCGCGGCCCTCGCCGACGTGCCGGTGGTAGGTGATGTCGGTCAAATCCTCAAAACCATCAACCGTCTTCCACTGCTCGGGGCGGAAAGGGGTATCGGTCGAGTACTTCGCGGTATCAGTCATGGCTTCCAGCATAAAGGTCTCTAGCATGAGGGGTATGTCTGTGTCCGCTGCGCCCAACATCAAGCTTCCGCCAATCGACGACATCCTCAACCGCGCCCACGTCGTCGCGCTGCCCATGGCAGTGAAATTCCGTGGCGTCACTACCCGCGAGGCACTCCTCATCGACGGCCCCGCCACCTGGGGAGAGTTCGCGCCCTTCCTGGAGTACGAGGCACCCGAGGCCGCTGCGTGGTTGCGCTCGGCCATCGAATGCGCATACGTCGGCCTGCCCACCCCGAAGCGCGAGTTTGTCGAGGTCAACGCCACCATCCCCGCCGTCGCACCCGACCAGGTGCCGGAGGTCGTGGCGCGCTACCCCGGGTGCCGCACGTTTAAGGTCAAGGTCGCAGAGAGCGGCCAATCGCTTAACGACGACATCGAGCGCGGAGCCGCCGTCCGCACCGCGGTGGCGGAAGCCTATGGCTATGAACCTGTGGTGCGGGTGGATGCGAATCGTGGCTGGTCGGTGGAGCAGGCCATCCGCGCCGCTCATGAGTTGGGTCCGCTGGAGTACATGGAGCAGCCCGTTGCGACTGTCGCCGAGCTCCGCGCGGTCCGCGACACAGTGGGGGAGTTTTGCCCGATTGCTGCCGATGAGTCGATCCGCAAGGCCGAGGATCCGTATTTGGTTGCGCGCGAGCAGGCTGCTGACGTGGGCGTAATGAAGGTTGCGCCGCTTGGCGGGCCAAGCCGTTTGCTTCGGTTGGCCGAGGAACTGGAGATGAAGGTGACCGTCGCCAGCGCCTTGGACACCGGCGTTGGTATGGCCGCCGGTTTGTTCACGGCGGCGGCCCTGCCTGCTACCGAGCTGCAGCCGGAGCCGAACGCGGCAGGTTTGGCCACGTCCTCGCTGTTTATCGAGGACGTCATCGAGCCCCGGCCACTTATCGATGGCCGACTGCCCGTCACCAACCCCGCTCCCGACCCTTCCCGCCTGGCCGAGCTCGCCGCGCCGGGCCCCCGCCGCGATTGGTGGTTCGACCGCCTCCGCGCGGCGTATGCCCATCTATAACGCCAAGAAAGTGACTAGGTTTATGACACTTTGAGCCCGAAAAACGGCTTCCAAACTGACATAAACCTAGTCAGTAACTCCCGGCAAGTAGCCTATTGAGTGTGAACAATAACCAGGACACCTCTCAAGACCCGGACACCGGCGCGGTCGAAACCACTCACGCCGTCCAGTCCACACAAGCCCCATCCGCAGTGGTAGCGGGCCTCATCGTCGATGAGCTGCTGCGTCTCGGCATGGTCGATGCCGTGGTGTGCCCGGGTTCCCGGTCCGCCCCGCTCGCCCGCGCTCTGGTCCAGGCCGCCGACGCGGCGAAGGTTCGCCTCCACGTACGTATCGATGAACGCTCCGCCGCCTTCCTCGCCCTCGGCCTGGCCTCGCGCACCCGCAAGGTGACCCCGGTAATTACAACGTCCGGTACAGCAGTGGCGAACCTCGTGCCCGCCATGGTGGAAGCCACCGCGTCGGGCATTCCGCTGCTGGCACTGACCGCCGACCGCCCCGCGCATTATCGCGGCACTGGCGCGAACCAGACCATCGTCCAGGACCGCCTGTTCGCTGATGCCTCCGTCGTCGAGTTCGATCTGGACGGCACCGCCCCGGTCACGAAGGCCACCGCCGCGCAGATCCGCGCTCGCATTGATCGCGTTGTCGCCGCCATGGCATCCGGCGCCGGCCACCTTAACGTCCGTTTTGTCGAACCGCTCGTGCCTGACGACGACTCCGTCACCGACATCCCCGAGGGCCGCGCCGATGGCGGCCCCTGGACCACGATTGCGCCTACCAACAGCAACAACGTCGGCGTGGCCGCCACCGCAACCGGCCCGGCCAACGCGGCTAGCACAGCCACAATTGACATCAGCCGCCGCACACTCGTGATTGCGGGTTCGAATGCCTCGCACCTGCCAGAACTGGAGGATCTGCCAACCATCGCTGAGCCGAATGCGTATGCGCCGGCGCACCCGGTGCACCCGCTCGCGGCGGGCACTTTCGCGCAGATTCCGCCGGAGCAGATTGTGTTGGTCGGCAGGCCGACGCTGCACCGAGGTATCTCTAAGCTGCTGGCCAATCCGGATATCGAGCTGACCGTTGTCTCCGAAGCGGAAAACCACGGTTTTGGGGTGGAGTTCCCGGATGTGACGGCGAACGCAAGGGCCGTCGTTAGGCATGTGCAGACTGTGGGGGAGCAGGACCCGCAGTGGACGAAAATCTGTGAGGCCGCCAGCGAGTTGGCGGTGAAGTCCGTGCGAGAGACGCTTACCGAGTCGATTGAAGCGGAGGAACCGCTGACCGGATTTCATGTGGCGGCGGCTCTGACGGACAGCCTGCGCACGGGTGACAACGTGGTGCTGGGCGCGTCGAACCCGGTGCGCGATGCGTCGTACACGGGCCTGCCTTTCCCGGGCGTGAACACGTATGCGGGGCGAGGTGCCGCGGGTATCGACGGCACGGTGGCGACGGCAATCGGTATTGCGCTGGCATCCGACCGCGAACATGCCGACGAGATTCGCCCGCCGCGGACGATTGCGCTCATGGGTGACCTGACGTTCCAGCACGACTCTGCAGCGCTGGCGATTGGGCCGTTGGAGCCGAGGCCGGAAAACCTCACCATCGTGGTGGCCAATGATGCCGGTGGCGGTATTTTCGAGACGCTGGAGGCGGGCAGCCCGACCCTGCGGGGAAGCTTTGAGCGCATCTTCGGCACGCCGCAGGACGTGGACTTTGAGGGCATCTGCCAGGCTTACGGGGTCGAGCACGTGCGTGTTGACCGCCTCCCAGATCTGCTCGCGCAGTTGCACCCGGATACCGACGTCGATGGCATCCGCGTCATTGAGGTGGCGACCACGCGTGCGACGCGTCGGCAGTTGCATCACAAGCTGGCATACAATGCGGAGATTGGGGTGCTGGACAAGTACTAGCCGGCCGGCAGCATCCGATCAGAGCTGGAAACAAGCAGAGACAGAAAAATAGGAGGTCGCGACCGCCATGCAGTGGAAAACTGCCCTGGCCAATTGGCCGCGCTTCCTTCGTCAGGTACTGCTCTTTGTAATGATTTGCCTGTTGCTGTCGTGCCTGGCCATGGTGGTTGGCTGCTTCATTAATGACCGCAATATCGAGTCGAACATGGGGCAGTCCGTAGCCAACGTGCGCTCGGTCGAGCTCCTTCGCACCACGGTTGATTTCGTCGACGAGAATGGTGATTTTCAGTCGCCGCCAACCGGTTTGCTCTATCCCGTTGGTCTGGAAGAGGGGCAGCGCGTCCGCGTCGA
Organism: Corynebacterium sp. LK26; assembly: GCF_014335085.1. Taxonomy (NCBI): domain Bacteria; kingdom Bacillati; phylum Actinomycetota; class Actinomycetes; order Mycobacteriales; family Corynebacteriaceae; genus Corynebacterium; species Corynebacterium sp. LK26. The sequence goes on along the minus strand of NZ_PDHB01000004.1, from coordinate 5,041 downwards.
ATACGACCGCACTGATCCCAATGTCGTCCGCGTCGCCGGACGCACATGGACGCTGTCACTTCTCCCGGCGACCAGTATCGCTGTGGTTGCATTTCTCGTCGTCGCGCCGTTGTGGTGGTTGTCGTTGCGCGCAACCCGTCGTTTACAAAGAGATCCCCAAAAGGTAAACAGAGGGTCACTTTCGCTTTCCGACGAGATGGAAAACTAGCACCATGCGCGTTGCCATCATTGCTGAAAGCTTCTTGCCCAACATCAATGGAGTGACAAACTCCGTGCTGCGGGTGTTGGAACACTTACGCCGTGAAGGACACGAGGCGCTGGTGATTGCGCCGGGTGCTCGGGACTGGCAGGAAGAGGCAGAGTTCTACTGCGACTACCGCATTGAGCGTGTGCCCACTGTGATGGTGCCGTTGATTGATTCGCTACCGATTGGTGTGCCGAACCGTCGGGTAGCGTCGGCGCTGACGCAGTTTAAGCCGGATGTTGTCCACTTGGCTTCGCCATTTGTGCTCGGTGGTGCGGGCGCGCTGACTGCCAAGGCACTGGGCATCCCGGCTGTGGCCATCTATCAGACGGACGTTGCGGGTTTTGCCAAGAACTACAAGTTGGCGGGGCTCTCCACGGCCGCATGGTTGTGGACGCGCGTGATTCACAACTCCTGCGCCCGAACGCTGGCGCCGTCGTCGCCGACTATTGAGGACCTGCAGGATCACAAGATTCGTGATGTCTACCGCTGGGGCCGCGGTGTTGATGCGGTTCGCTTTACTCCGACAAAGCGTAGTGAAGAGCTCAGGAAGCAGTGGAGCCCGGAGGGCAAGCCGATTGTTGGTTATGTCGGCAGGCTCGCGGCGGAGAAGTCTGTGGAGCGGCTGGCAGCGCTGAACGGCCGCGATGATATCCAGGTGGTCATTGTCGGCAATGGCCCGGAGCTGCAGAAGCTGCAGAAGCAGATGCCGAATGCCGTCTTTACCGGACAGCTCACCGGCGATAAGTTGGCAGCGGCATTCGCCAGTCTGGACGTGTTCGTCCACACCGGTGACTTTGAAACCTTCTGCCAGGCGGTACAGGAAGCCCACGCCTCCGGTGTGCCGGCCATCGCTCCGAACGCAGGCGGCCCGCGCGACCTGATTACCAACGACGTCAACGGCTACCTGCTGGAACCCAAGACTTTCACCCGCGATCTGTCTGAGGCGGTCGACAAGCTACTGCTCGTCGACGATGAGCTGGCACGCAAGCAGCTGCGCAACCGCTGCCGCGACACCGTGACCGAACGCACCTGGGAAGCACTGTGTGCAGACCTGGTTCGCCACTATGAGGAGGTTTCTGGGGTTTCCGCGGCCGAGACGTCAAGCAAGGTCGCAGCAGATGCGATTGATGCCTCCCATGCAGGTGCTGCTACGCGTCAGAAGTCGGTCGCGTAATCTGGACATCGTGTCTAGGGCTGATTTAACGAAAAATCCCAGCGAAGTCGCCTCGATGTTCGACGGCGTGGGGAAGAATTACGACATCACTAATACCGTGCTCACCGGTGGCATTGACCACTACTGGCGCGTGCGCACGGCAAAGCGCCTGAACCTGCAGCCTGGCCAGAAAGTCCTCGACCTGGCCGCCGGTACGGCTGTTTCATCAGTGGAGTTGGCAAAGTCTGGCGCATACGTCGTTGCCTGTGATTTCTCCCGAGGCATGCTCAAGGCCGGTGCACACCGCGATGTTCCCAAGGTCTGCGGTGACGGCATGAAGCTGCCATTCCCGGACAACACCTTCGACGCGGTGACCATCAGCTTCGGTCTGCGCAACATCGTGGACTACAAGGCGGGCCTCGCTGAGCTAGCTCGCGTGACCAAGCCCGGAGGCCAGCTAACAGTCTGTGAGTTCTCCACCCCCGTGATGCCGGTGTTCAGCACCTTCTACAAGGAATACCTGATGCGGGCACTGCCGCAGATCGCCAAGGTTGTCTCCTCGAACCCGGAGGCCTACGTGTACTTGGCGGAGTCGATTCGCGCCTGGCCAAACCAGCCGCAGCTTGCCCGCGACATCAATGCCTTTGGCTGGGAGGATGCCGGTTGGCAGAATCTCACCTTCGGTATCGCAGCGCTGCACTCGGCAACCAAGCCCGTGGAGTAGCTCGCTAGCTCGCAATCGGGCTGGGTCGCAGGGCCCGTCGTAAAGCGATTCCTACTGCCAGGGCTGGCGTCCGAAGCACTTATCGGAGGCCAGCGCTGCTCTCCCCGAAGCGCGCCAGAGTCGCGCCACTACGTCGCGGTCGTGTTCCGTGACCAGGTTTCCCATCAGGCGTGCGGCAACACCCATGAGCTGGCTTCCCCACGGGGCGCCGATGGTCAGCGGGCCGACCGTGGGAAGGAAGTTCGGGTACGTCAGCGTCAGCGCCAACTTGCGAGCCAGCGAGAAGCCGGTGCCGTAGTGCTCGCGAAGTAGGGCGGGCCAGGAGTGCGTCAGCCCATCGCGGCCCGCACCAATCGAACTAATCAGCTCCACTGCCAGTCGCGCCGACTCCATGCCGTAGTCAATGCCCTCACCGTTGAGCGGGTTGACTAAGCACGCAGCATCACCGAGCAACGCCCAGTTGGGCCCCGCCACATTCGATACAGCACCGCCCATCGGCAGCAGCGCCGACGTCACGTGCTCCGGCTCGCTCATCTGCCATTGATCGCGCACCTGTCCGTGGTACTCGCGCAGCAACTTCTTCACATTCGTGCGCGCCGGGCGTGCCGACGTCGCCAGCGCCCCACACCCCACATTCGCCCGGCCCTCGCCCAGGGGGAAGATCCAGCCATAGCCCGGGTGCGTCTGGCCATCGGAGTCGCGCAGTTCCAGGTGCGAGTGAATCCAGTCATCCGCTACGTCTGCGCTGTCGAAGCTGACATACGACCGTGCGGCCACGCCAAAGACGCTATCCCGATGCCACGCGCGCCCCAGCTGCTTGCCGACGGTACTTCGGACCCCATCGGCCACGAGCAACCAACGGGCCGAGATGGTGTGAGGCTTGCCCTCGCGGTCGGAAAGCTCCACCGCGCGCACACCGTGCCCTCGCGTGCCGCCAGTGTTCAGCGCTCCGAGAATTACCTTCCGCGCAGCGACCCCATCGAAGACCTGTGCACCGGCATCGGCGGCGGCATTGAGCAAGAAGGTGTCGAGCTCAACTCGCGGCATCGCGGATCCGACAGCGGGAAAAGTGCCGGAGGCATCATCTGGCCAAGGTGCGGTGATGGAGCCGCCGAAGCCGTGCAGCTTGAGTCCGCGGTTGCGGTTGCGGCGCAGGAGCTCGTCGTCAAGCCCTAGACGACGTAGCTCAGCGATGGCACGAGGAGTGAGCCCGTCGCCACAAGTTTTGTCGCGCGGGAAGCGCTGGGAGTCGACCACAGTGACCGAAAAACCGGCGCGGGCGGCGTGAATTGCGGCTGCGGAGCCGGTGGGGCCTGCGCCAACAATGAGCACGTCAGTGCTGCTGGGTAGAGCGACGGTGCCGTCGAACGTGGGGGAAACTCGCGAAATCGGGCTTGAGGTCATTGCCCCAGCGTATAACGACGTTGAAACAAATATGGGAACTGGTCTGCTAGCCACTATGCTCGTAAGGTAGTTTATTTAGCAGTTTCTTATCTTTTATCGTCAGTTAGGCAGGTCTCGAATGCGTACTGGAGACTACTCCGGGCTTAGTTCCGGAAGTGCTCAGGGCACTGGTGAGCACACCGCCACTAGTTCTCACTTCGTTGATGAGGCGCTGGAAGCAACAATCACCGAGGGAATGCGCAAGAGCGAGGACCTCCTGATTACCGAGCTGGGGCGCGGCGAGGACTTCCTAGTCGAACGGGTTTCCCACCTAGCTCACGCTGGTGGTAAGCGCTTCCGCCCGATGTTTACCATGCTGGCCGCGCAGTTCGGGGAGAACCCGGAGAGCGATAAGGTCATCACCGCCGCGACGGTGCTGGAGCTGACGCACCTGGCGACGCTCTACCACGACGACGTCATGGATGAAGCGGATAAGCGCCGCGGCGTGCCCTCCGCAAACTCGCGCTGGGACAACACCGTCGCCATTCTGGCCGGTGACTACCTCTTCGCTGCTGCGTCCCGCCTGCTGGCAGAGCTCGGCTCCGAGAGCGTGGCTCACTTCGCTGAGACCTTCGGTGTTCTTGTCACAGGTCAGATGCGAGAGTGCCTCAACGACTTGGACCTGCCGATAGAAGAGCGCATCGAGCGCTACCTGAAGGTCATTGCCGAAAAGACCGGTGTGCTCATCGCATCGGCCGGTTATCTCGGCGCCTATCACGCCGGTGCGTCGGCCGAGATTTCCAACGCACTGCGCCGCTATGGCGAACTAATCGGTATCGTTTTCCAGATTGTCGACGACATTATCGACATCTCCTCCAATACCGATCAGTCCGGCAAGACTCCGGGCACTGACTTGCGCGAGGGCGTCTTCACGCTGCCGGTTCTCTACGCGCTGCAGGAGGACACCCCAGCCGCTGACCGCCTCCGTGAGATTCTCGTCGGCCCAGTCTCCGACGACGCGCTTGTCGACGAGGCCCTCGAGCTCCTGGCTCAGACCAACGGTGTGGCTCGCGCGATGGAGAAGGTCAATGAACTGCTGGATGAGTCCGACCGCGTCATCGCTGACCTTCCTGACTGCGCGGCCAAGGAGGCCCTGCGTCACGTTGCTCGCTACACCGTGGAGCGCGTGGGGTAGTGGATTGAGCTCCATCGGCGAGATGGGCCTAGGGGCGAGCACTGCTCTGAGGTGAGCTCTCCTCTGGGCTGAGCTCTGCTGAGGGGTGAATCCAGGTAGGGAAATATCCTCTCGACCTGCCGATTTGTGTAAATGACAGAGTAGTGGGTAGCATTCCATTCGCACCGTTTAAGAGTGCACGCCAGATTGCCCGAGCGGCCAAAGGGAGCGGATTGTAAATCCGTCGGCATTGCCTTCGTTGGTTCGAATCCATCATCTGGCACAGTGAAATCACCGCGAGAACTTTCTCGCGGTGATTTTTTTGTAGGGGCCGTTGGTGGGGATGCGGGGCGGGGGTTT